>NZ_FMHU01000002.1:600001-1200003 GCF_900091415.1 Micromonospora inyonensis
CAGGAACGTCGGCAGCGCCGTCTCGATCGGGGGCGCCGGCAGCAGCATCGCCTCGGTGATGCCGGTGAGCACGGTGATGAACGCCGGGATCGGCTGACCGGGGTTCACCAGGGTGCCGAGCACGCCCAGTTCCTCGCCGCCGCGTACCTTCACCGCGCCGATCTCGGTGATCCCGCCGCCGTCCGGCGGGCCGCCGGTGGTCTCCAGGTCGACCACGACGAAGGTCACCGCGTGCAGGGGGAGCGCGGGATCCACCCCGTCGCCGGTCGGGCCCAGCCCGGCCAGCGTCTCCTGCACGTATTCCCCTGCGGTCACGGGCGGCACGCTAACGCCGGGGTGCGACACTCCCGCAACACGTGCCCCAGCCGTTACCACGCGACTAGGATGAGAGATCGGCTCACTCACCGGGCGGTGGGCCCGGTCGCGGTGGGAGACTTGCCACATGCCCCTCACCGAGCCGTACGACGACCCCACCCCCGACGCGGGGGCGGTCGGCACGGGGCTCGACGCCACCGCTGGTGGCGAGCACGAGGCTGCACCGGAGGTGGCGCCCGCGGAACCCGAGCCGGTGCTGCCCGAGCCGGTCCGGCAGCGGATCGTCACGCTCACTGCGGCGGTGCTGCCCGGCCTGCCCGTCGACGAGGTGCCCGTGCCGCTGCGCCGGGTGGCCAAGTTCGCCCCCAACCGGCGCGCCCGGCTCGGCGCGCCGGCCATCGCCGCCCAGCTCACCGCCGATCCGCTGTTCCGCCAGCGGGTCACCGCCCGGGTGCTGGCCGACGCCGGTGACCTCGGTGCCGCCGTCGTCGAGGGGACGGCCCCGGCCGCCGCCGACCCGGTCGAGGTGGCCGCGCTGGCGTATCTCGCCCGGCCGGTGGGCTGGCGCGACCTGGTCGACGCCAGCGGTGCGGCGGTGCGTGCCGAGGCGGACAGCGCGGTCGTCGCCGAGCTGGTCCGCGAGGCCGAACAGCGGGCCACCCGGGCCGAGCACGACCGGGCCGTGGCGCGGGTGGAGGCGGAGAAGCTCCGCGACGAGCTGGCCCGGGTCCGCGACGAGCTGGGGCAGCTCCGGGAGGAACACCGGGTGCTGGCCCGTACGTTGCGAGAGACCCAGACCCGGGAACGCCGGGCCAACGAACTGCTCGCCACCGAACGCGGCCGGGCCGCGCGGGCCGCCGCGGACGCCGACGCCGAGCTGCGCCGGGTCCGGAACCGGCTGGCCGAGGTGGAGGCCGCCGCCGGGGCCGCCCGGGCCAGCGCCAAGGAGGCCCGCTCGGTCGACGACGCGAAGCTCTGGCTGCTGCTGGAGACGATCGGCCAGGCGGCCCTCGGTCTGCGCCGGGAACTGGCCCTCGACCCGGTGGACCGGCTGCCCGCCGACTTCGTCGCCGACGCCTTCGCCGACCAACCGACCACCGCCCCGGCCAGCCCGTCCGCCCGCGCCCGGGACACCGACGACCCGGCCCGGCTGGACCAGCTGCTCGCCCTGCCCAAGGCGCACCTGGTGGTGGACGGCTACAACGTCACCAAGCGCGGCTTCGGCGAGATGTCCCTGGAACAGCAGCGCAAGCGCCTGATCACCGGTCTGGGCGGAATCGCCGCCCAGACCGGGGACGAGGTCACCGTGGTCTTCGACGGCGCGGAGCGGATGCACGGGCTGCCGCCGACACCGCGTGGCGTGCGGGTGCTCTTCTCCCGCAAGGGCGAGACCGCCGACGAGTTGATCCGCCGGCTGGTCCGGGCCGAGCCGCCGGGGCGTCCGGTCGTGGTGGTCTCCTCCGACCGGGAGGTCGCCGACGGCGTCCGCCGGCACGGCGCGTACCCCCTCGGCGCGGACGCGCTGCTGCGCCGACTGGCCCGCTCCTAAAGCGACGCGGCCCGGAACGGTCGTACCCCCGGCGTAGCGTCCAGGTGACCGACGGTGTCCGGGTCGCGTGTGGCCCTCCGGCCGCGTGGCGGGCCGGGTGCCGCACCGCATCGCTTCAGGAGGAAGCCATGCTCATCGACTGCGCCAGGTGCGAGATCCGGGGTCGCGGCTGTGCCGACTGCCTGGTCACCGTGCTGTTCGACATGCCGGAGCAGGTCGCCGGGCTCGGTGCCGCCGAGCAGCACGCGGTCGAGGTCTTCGCCCGCGCCGGCTTCGAGGTCGAGATCCTGCCCGCCACCGCCCCGGCCACGCCCGCCCGTCCGTTCCGCGCCGCGTAGCGCGGACCGACGGCGTCCGGGTCACTTTCCACCGGGAGCCGCACCCCCTCGGGCCGGGCCCTAGGATGGGCGGTCACGGCGAGAGGGAGACGGCATGGTTCGGGTACGCGGCCTCGGCGGGGCGCGCCGGTGAGCCCGCGTGGCTGGGCGGTGTTCACCCTGGCCGTCCTGGTCACCGCCGGCCTGCTCACCGTGGCGCTGCTCGTCCCGGGAAGTCGTCCGCCCGCACCCCGCGCCGACCAGCTCGCCGCCCTGCGGGAGCTGCCCGTCGAGCAGGTGGAGCGGGCCCGTGAGTTCCGTGCCGCGCTGCGCCCCGGCAGCTGGGCGGCGCTGGCCGTCGGGTTGCTGGTGGCGCTCCTGCTCGGGCTCACCCCGCTGGGCGCGCGCCTGGTCGAACTGGCCGGGCGTCCCTTCGGCGGGCACTGGACCGCCCAGGCGCTGGCCGGCGGGCTCGCCGTGGTGCTCCTCGCCGACCTGGTCACCCTTCCGTTCGCCGCCTGGCGGCAGGCGGTCCTCACCCGGTACGGGATGAGCACCAACGGCTGGGGCGGCTGGACGGTCGACCTGCTCAAGTCGTACGCGCTCAGCGCGGTCGTCGGGGCGGTCGCGCTGCTCGGGTTCTACACCGTGCTCCGGCTCGCCCCGCGCTGGTGGTGGGCGTTCGGGGCGGCGGGCGCGGCCGGGCTGGTGCTCCTCCTCTCCTTCGTGCTGCCGGTGCTGGTCGAACCGGTCTTCAACCGGTTCACCCCGATGGAACCCGGCCCGCTGCGGACCGAGGTGATGGACCTGGCCGCCCGGGACGGCGTGCCGGTCCGTGACGTGCTGGTCGCCGACGCCTCCCGCCGCACCCGCGCCGTCAACGCCTACGTCTCCGGCTTCGGCCCGACGCGCCGGATCGTCGTCTACGACACCCTGCTGCGGGAGGCGACGCCGCAGGAGGTGACGAGCGTGGTCGCCCACGAACTGGCCCACGCGAAGCACCGGGACGTGCTGGTCGGCACGGTGACCGGCGCGC
The DNA here is from genome assembly GCF_900091415.1 of Micromonospora inyonensis. Taxonomy (NCBI): domain Bacteria; kingdom Bacillati; phylum Actinomycetota; class Actinomycetes; order Micromonosporales; family Micromonosporaceae; genus Micromonospora; species Micromonospora inyonensis. Next base: position 603,219 of record NZ_FMHU01000002.1, read on the forward strand.
TCGGCGCGGCGGCGGCGGTGATCGCCCTCTACCTGCTCGGCTCGTGGGGCGGGCTGTTGCGCCTGGCCGGGGTCGACTCGATCCGCGACCCCCGGGCGTTCGGCCTGCTGGTCGCCCTGGTCGCCCTGGTCGGGGTGGTGAGCACCCCGGTCCAGGCGATGCTGTCCCGCCGGGTGGAGGCCCGGGCCGACGCGCACGCGATGGCGCTCACCGGCGACCCGGCGACGTTCGAGGCGATGCAGCGGCGGCTGGCCGGGGCGAACCTCGCCGACCCCGACCCGCCCCGCTGGGAGTACCTCTACTCGGCGTCGCACCCGTCCACCGTGGAGCGGATGGCCGCCGCCCGCGCACACGCCAGGGAGACCGGCCGGTGAGCCGTACGCTGCTGATCACGAACGACTTCCCGCCCCGCCCCGGGGGCATCCAGTCCTTCGTCCACAACCTGGCCTTGCACCAGCCCGCTGGATCGGTGGTGGTCTACGCGTCGACCTGGCCCGACGCCGGGAAGTTCGATGCCGACCAGCCGTTCGAGGTCGTCCGGGAGCGCACCCGCGTGCTGCTGCCCACGCCGCTGGTCGCCCGCCGCGCCGCCGCGCTGGCCCGGCGGTACGACTGCGACACCGTCTGGTTCGGGGCGGCGGCCCCGCTCGGGCTGCTCGCCCCGGGGCTGAGCCGTCGGGCCGGGATCCGCCGGGTGGTGGCGCTGACCCACGGGCACGAGGTCGGCTGGGCGGCGCTGCCGGTCGCCCGGACGGCCCTGCGGCGTATCGGCCGGAGCGCGGACGTCGTCACCTACCTCGGCGACTACACCCGGGTACGCCTCGAACGGGTCCTGCACGGGCTCACCGACCTGCGGCGGCTGGCGCCGGGGGTGGACGTGGAGGCGTACCACCCGGACGTGGACGGGGAGGCGGTCCGGGCCCGGCTGGGGCTGACCGACCGGCCGGTGGTGGTCTGCGTCTCCCGACTGGTGGCGCGCAAGGGACAGGACACCCTCATCTGGGCCCTGCCCCAGATCCGTCGCCGGGTGCCCGACGCGGCGCTGCTGGTGGTCGGGGGCGGACCGTACCGGGGGACCCTGGAGAAGCTCGCCCGGCAGACCGGGGTGGAACGGGACGTGGTCTTCACCGGCACCGTTCCCGCCGCCGAGCTGCCGGCCCACTACGCCGCCGGTGACGTGTACGCGATGCCCTGCCGTACCCGCAACCGGGGGCTGGACGTGGAGGGCCTGGGCATCGTCTATCTGGAGGCGTCCGCCACCGGCCTGCCCGTGGTGGCCGGGGACTCCGGCGGCGCGCCGGACGCCGTCCGGGAGGGCGAGACCGGGTACGTCGTACCCGGCCGGGACGTGGCGCAGCTCGCCGACCGGGTGGCGACCCTGCTCGCCGACCGGGACCTGGCCCGTCAGCTCGGTGCGGCGGGGCGGGCCTGGGTGGAGCGGGAGTGGCGTTGGGAGACCCAGGCCGAGCGGCTGGCCGCCCTCCTCGCCGGCTGATCCCGCCGGGGTCGCCTAGCGGGGTGCGGCGATGACGGTGGGCGCGACCTGACGTTCGCGGTGCAGCAGGTCGAGGATCTGCCCGGCCGGACCGGGCCGGCCGAAGTGCCAGCCCTGGGCCGCGTCGCACCCGATCGCCCGCAGCCGTTCGGCCTGCGCGGCCGTCTCCACCCCCTCGGCGGTGACGGTGAGGTCCAGCGCGTGCGCCAGCGCCACCAGGGAGGCGAGGATCCGCTCGTCGGTGTGGCTGGCCGGGGCGACCGGGGTGTCCCGCAGCCCGGCGACGAAGTTCCCGGCGATCTTCAGCTCGGTCACCGGCAGGTCGCGCAGGTACGCCAGGTTGGAGTAGCCGGTGCCGAAGTCGTCGATGGCGATCCGGACGCCGGCGTCGGCGAGCGTCCGCAGCGCGTGCACCGGTTCCCCGGTGGTGCTCATCATGGCGCTCTCGGTGATCTCCAACTGGAGTCGCTCCGGCGGCAGGCCGGTCTCCTCCAGCAGGTCGCGCACCTGCCGTACCAGGCCCGGACCGTGCACCTGCCGGACCGCCAGGTTGACGCTGACGAACGGCGCGCGCGGCCGCCCGCCCGCTGGCCAGCCCTCCGCCTCGCGGGCCGCGTCGGCGAGCACCCAGCCGCCGAGCGGGACGATCAGGCCGGTCTCCTCGGCCAGCCCGATGAAGCGGTCCGGCCGCAGTTCGCCCAGCTCGGGGTGATGCCACCGGACGAGCGCCTCGGCCCCGACCACGGTGCCGTCGTGCAGCGAGGTCAGGGGCTGGTAGTCCAGGTAGAACTCGCCCCGCTCCAGCGCGGTCGGGATGGCGGCGGAGAGCGCGTACCGGGCCAGCTCCTGACGGTTGCGGTCGACGTCGAAGAGTTCCCAGCGACCCCCGCCGGCTCCCTTCGCCCAGTGCAGCGTGCTGTCGGCGGCCCGCATCAGGTCGCTCGGGGTGGTGCCGGCCACCGGACGCTCGACGATGCCGATGCTGGCCGAGATGGTCAGCTCGTGTCCGTCCACCAGGGCGGGGCGGTTGATCCCGCGCAGCGCCGCCTCGGCGACCCGGACCACGTCCTCGGTGCCGGTGGTCCGCTCGACGAGGATCACGAACTCGTCACCACCGAGCCGGGCCACCAGGTGGTCACCGACCGCCTCGCGCAGTCGCCGGCCCACCGAGACCAGCAGCGAGTCGCCAACCTGGTGGCCGAGCGTGTCGTTGACGACCTTGAAACGGTCCAGGTCGAGGAAGCAGAGCCCGACCCGCTGGCCGTCGCGCTCAGGCCGGCTGATCGCCGTCGCCAGGCGCTCGGTGAACAGGGTGCGGTTCGGCAGGCCGGTCAGCGGGTCGTGGGTGGCCTGGTGCCGGAACCGCGCCTCGCTCTCCCGGAGCGCCCGCTCGGCCTCCGCGCGGGCCACCATGGCGGCCCGGCGAAGCGACTCCTGGGCGTCGAGTGTCCGGTCCCGCAGGGCGCGGGCGTACCCGGTGGCGACGGTCGCCAGCAGCCGGGCCAGCCGGTTCTCGGCGTCGTCGGCGACCAGCCCGAGGTCGTGCAGCAGCCGGAGCTGCATGACCTCGATGGTCCGACCGAGCCCTTCGGCCGAGGCGACGTGCGCGGTCACCAGGTCGACCCCCACCTGGTGGCCGACGCGGGGATCGAAGGGCTCGGCGCGCAGCGCGGCGGCGAGCCGCTCGGTGAGCCGCTGGAGGAAGACCTCCAGCTGCTCCTGCGTCATCGGCAGGTAGCTCGTGCCGGAGACCGCCCTGGCCCAGGCCCGGGCGAAGGAACCGGGACAGGGGTCGGATCCCGCCTCCGGGGCCGGCTCACCCACCGAGCCGCCCCACCCCGCCCAGGAAGCCCGACCGGGCGGCGTCCTCGGCGTGCTCGGGGAACTCCGGCCGCCACGCCGGCACCCACACCAGGCCCGGTTCGACCAGCTCGAACCCGTCGAAGAACCCGGTCAGCTCGGCGCGGTCGCGGAGGATGAGCGGGTTGTCGGTGTTGCGGTAGACCCGCTCCGCGTCGGCCCGGGCGTCGCCGTACTGGCCGACGTCACTGGCCTGGGAGAGGACCAGGTAGCTGCCCGGGACGAGGGCGTCCCGGAGGGTACGCAGGATCTCCGCCGGCCGGTCGTCGTCCGCGACGAAGTGCAGCACGGCGACGATCATCAGGGCGACCGGTTCGGAGAGGTCGAGCAGGGCGTGCAGGTCGGGATGGTCCAGGATCCGCTCCGGTCGGCGCAGGTCCTCCTGGAACACGACGGCCCGGTCGTTGCGGGCGAGGATCTCCCGGCTGTGGGCGACCGCCACCGGGTCGACGTCGACGTAGACCACCCGGGAGTCCGGCGCGACCCGCTGGGCGACCTCGTGCACGTTGCCGACGGTCGGGATGCCCGACCCGATGTCGAGGAACTGCCGTACGCCCGACTCGGCCAGGAAGTGCACGGCCCGCCGCAGGAACGCCCGATTGGCCTGGGCCATCAGCGGAGCCTCCGCGACGGCGGCCATCATCGCCCCGGCGGCGGCCCGGTCGGCGGCGAAGTTGTGCGACCCGCCGAGGTAGTAGTCGTACATGCGGGCCACGCTGGGGCGTTCGACGTCGATGGTGTCGGGTGCCCAGTCCGGCCGCATTGCCATACCCCTTTTGACACGTACACGACAACGGTCGCCCCCGTGGGCCACCCGGGTATTCTGCCCGTTCACCGCCCGAGTGACCAGACTGCGGCAAATCGGGTTCATGTTGGCCGCGCCGGAAAGTCACCGGGAGGCCCGCGTCCACCACCTCGGGTGGACGTGGACCTCCCGGTCGACCAGTGGCCTTTAGAACTTGGGCGCGTCCGGAGCCTCCAGCAGACCCAGCCGCAGGGCGGTCATCAGGGCCTGGGCGCGGTTGGCGGCACCGAGCTTCTCGTAGAGCTTCGAGATGTGCGTCTTCGCCGTGGACTCGCTGACGAAGAGCTGCTTGGCGATGCCGGCGACGCTCATCCCGTCGGCCAGGAGCCGGAGCACCTGACCCTCCCGGGGCGAGAGCTGCGGACCGGACGGGGCGAGCCGGCGCTTCATCGCCTCGGCGAGGTCGGCGGCGGTGAAGGCACTGGGGGAGGAGGCGGCGTGCCGGGCGGCGGCCACCACCTCGTCGGCCGGCGCGGTCTTCGGCACGAACGCGCTCGCCCCGGCCTCCAGGGCCCCGAAGAGCTGGTCGTCACCGGCGTACATGGTGAGCACCACGATGCCCATCGTCGCGTTGGACTTGCGCAGTGCCCGGGTCGCCTCCAGACCACTCCCGTCGGGCAGGCGCAGATCCATGATCACCACGTCGGGCTGGAGCGCACCGGCCTGCCGGACCCCCTCGGCGGCGGTGGCGGCCTCACCGACGACCTCGAACTGCCGGTCCCGCTCGAAGGCGTGCCGCAGGCCCTTGCGGATCAGGTCATGATCGTCCACAAGGAGGACCTTGGTACGGGTGGCCGGAATCGGACTGGTGGTCATCCTCGGGTTACTCCCCTTCTCCTGCGGTCGCGCTACCGCGCACGTTATCGCGTCGGGGCGAGGTGCCGAGAACCACCGCCACCGTCGTGCCACTGGGCTGGCGCGGCCGGATCTCCAACCGGCCCCGGATACGTTCCGCCCTCTCCGCCATGATCGCAAGGCCGTACCGCCCGTCCGGGCGCTGGTCGGCGATCCCCTGACCGTCATCCGACACTTCGATCTGCGCGTACGGGGGATCCACCTCACACGTGACCCAGAGGTTGGCGGCTCCGGCGTGCTTACCGGCGTTGGTCACCGCCTCCTGGGCGATGCGCAACAGTTCGGCCTCGGTGGCGGCGGGCAGCCGGGCGGTCGACTCGTCCAGCGAGAGGTGCACCCGCAGCCCGCCGGAGGCACCGACGGTACGGGCGTACTCGGCGATCGCCGCGGCCAGCCCGCCGTGCCGGTCCACCTCGCTGCGCAGCTCGAACAAGCTCAGCCGCAGCTCCTGGATCACCCGGGTCACCTCACCGCGCAGCGTGCGCAGGCTCTCGGCGGTCTCCTCGGTGTCGTCGTGCACGGTGGCCAGGGCGTTGTCGATGCCGTAGCCGACCATCACCAGTTCCTGGGCGACCCCGTCGTGGATCTCCCGGGCGAGGCGTTGCCGTTCCTCGTTGGTGGCCAGCGAGCGCACCTCGTCGAAGAGCAGCGCCGCCTCCAGCCGCAGCGCCGCCGGGCGGGTCAGCGCGGTCACCCGGTCCACCACCGGGGCCGGGTACGCCTGCGCCACGTCCGCCTCCAGGGCCACCAGCCCGACCGTCCGGACCCCGGCGACCAGCGGCACGATCAACGCGGAGACGTCCCCGCCCCGGTGTGACCGGGACTGCGACCGGTTGGCGGTCTGTGGCTGCTGGCTGGCCCAGGCGTCGGCGATCGCCGAGTCGGCGTCGAGCGTGGTCTCCCAGTCCACCCGCTCCACGCCCACCTGGGCGAGCACCACCAGCCGGCCACCGCCGCTGGCGGAGAGCACCGCGGCCCGGTCGGCGCGGGTCATCGTGCGCAGATCCTCCAGCAGGTGCTCGGAGATGCCCCCCGGGTCCAGGGTGGCGCCGGGGAGCTGCCGGGCGACGCTGCGCAGCTGGGTCAGCAGCCGGGTCGCCTCGGCGTACGGCTGGGGCTGGGGTTTGACCTGGGTGCGGACGGCCATCACCCGGTGCAGGGTGCTGGCCGCGTAGAGCCCGAGCCCGGCCAGGATCAGCCACTGCGCGCAGACCACCAGATAGCCGAGCTGGCCGAGTTGACGTTCCCCGCCGACCTCGGTCAGCGCCCCGCTGACCACCAGCGTGGCCGCGGTGACCCCGAGCAGCGCCGCACCCTCGCGGAACTGGCGGCGCAGCGCGGTCACGGTGACCGGTACGGCCAGGTAGGGCAGCACCGCCGAGGCGCCGAGCCCGCCGATCGGACCGTTGACGGTGTCGGCCGCGGCGACCTGACTGGCGGCCAGCCCCAGCACCACCACCTCGGCGGCGCGGCTGAGCAGGCCGAGCCGCCGGTCGCCCGGAGCGAGCAGGGCCGGCACACCGGCCAGGGCGAGCAGGGCGATCCACCAGAGCTGGTCGACCTCCCGGGTACGGACCAGGGTGAGGACGGCGACCAGCGCGAGCATGACCACGCGGGCGGTAATGGCCAGCGGGTGCGGCTGGAGCCGGGTGGCTGTGGAGGCGGACACGTGGCGGATCGTAGTCAGCGGGCGTAGATGTCGGCGATGTCGGCCGCGTACGTCTCGTGCACGACGTTCCGCTTCACCTTCAGCGACGGGGTCAGCTCCCCGGTGGCCTCGCTGAAGTCGCGCGGCAGGATCCGGAACACCTTGATCGCCTCGGCCTTCGACACGGTCTGGTTGGCCGCGTCGACCGCGCCCTGGATCTCGGCGCGCAGCGCCTCGTGCCCCCGCAGTTCGTCGACGGTCGCGGTGGCCGGCAGGCCGGCCGCCTCGCGCCACTTCGGCAGCGCCTCCTCGTCGAGGGTGACCAGCGCGGCGATGAACGGTTGCCGGTCGCCGACCACCACGCACTGGCTGACCAGTGGATGCGCGCGCACCTGGTCCTCCAGGACGGCGGGGGCGACGTTCTTGCCGCCGGCGGTCACGATGATCTCCTTCTTGCGACCGGTGATGGTGAGGTACCCGTCGGCGTCGAGTCGGCCCAGGTCGCCGCTGCGGAACCAGCCGTCGACGAGCACCTCGGCGGTCGCCGCCTCGTTGCGCCAGTACCCCTGGAACACCAGGTCACCGGCGATGAGGATCTCGCCGTCGTCGGCGATGCGGACGGTGACCCCGGGCAGCGGCCGTCCGACCGAGCCGATCCGGGTGGCGTCGGGCAGGTTGGCGGCGGCGGCTGGGGAGGTCTCGGTGAGGCCGTAGCCCTCGAGGATCGTCACCCCGACGCCCCGGAAGAAGTGCCCGAGGCGGGCGCCGAGCGGAGCGCCGCCGGAGATGGCGTCCCGGCAGCGCCCGCCGAGCGCGGCGCGCAGCTTCCGGTAGACCAGCCGGTCGAAGAGCGCGTGCTGTACCCGCAGCCGCAGCCCGGGCCCGCCGGGGCGGTCCTGCGCCTCGCTCCAGGCGATCGCCACCGCCTCGGCCCGGTCGAAGATGCCGCCCTTCCCCTCGGCCTGGGCCTTCTGCCGGGCCCCGTTGTAGACCTTCTCGAAGACGCGGGGCACCGAGAGCACGAAGGTCGGGCGGAACTCCTGCAACTCCGCGACCAGGTTGGTGGTCGCGGCGCAGTGCGCCATGGTGGCCCGGGCGTGCACCATGCCGATCTGGACGAGCCGGGCGAAGGCGTGCGCCAGGGGGAGGAAGAGCAGGGTCGACGCGCCGGCGTTGAACAGGTTCGGCAGCACCGGCACCGCGTTGGCGATGTCGGCGTACATGTTGCGGTGGGTGAGCACACAGCCCTTGGGTCGGCCGGTGGTGCCGCTGGTGTAGATGATGGTGGCGACGTCGTCGGCGCGGACCTCCTTGCGGAGCCGCTCGATCTCCCGGGGGTCGACCGGGGCGCCCAGGGTGACCAGCTCATCCACCGCGCCGAGGTCGATCTGCCAGACCCGGTCCAGCTCGGGGAGCCGGTCGGCGACCCCGGCGACCAGGGTGGCGTGCGCGGTGGTCTCCACCACGCAGGCGACCGCGCCGGAGTCGGCCAGGATCCAGGCGGCCTGCTCGGGGCTGGAGGTCTCGTAGATCGGCACGGTCACCGCGCCGGCCGCCCAGATGGCGTAGTCCAGCAGGGTCCACTCGTACCGGGTGCGGCTCATCAGCCCGACCCGGGAACCCCGGGTGATGCCGGCCGCGACCAGGCCCCGGGCGACCGCGACCACCTCGTCGCGGAACTGCCGGCAGGTCACGTCCGTCCAGGCCCGGCCCGTCCCGTCGGCGGTCGGCACCCGGCGCGCGAACTGCACCGCGTCCGGGGCGGCGTCGGCGTTCGCCCAGACCGGATCGGTGAGGTTGGCCGCGTCGCCGACGGTGACGACCGGCGGAACGGAGAACTCGCGCACCTGCACTCCTCGTGCTCGCAACGGTGGGGCCGGCGCAGATGGACGGCCTCGTCGAAACCTACCCGCATCCCCCGGCCACCCGGTGGACCGGGTTCGCGGGGGTGGACCGGGGCGGGATCGGGCCCGGCCGGGTAGCCTCCCCCCATGGCGGACTCCTCCACCCAGTCGATCACCATCGACGCGCCCCCGGACCGGGTGGTCGCGGTCATCTGCGACTTCGCCCGCTACCCCGAGTGGACCGAGGCGGTGCGCCGGGCCGAGGTGGTCGAGGAGTACGAGGACGGCTACGCCAGCCAGGTCCGGTTCACCATCGACGCCCAGGTGATGGCCGACGAGTACGTGCTGGCCTACGAGTACGCCGAGGACCTCTCCCGGATCGAGTGGCACCTGGTGGCCCCGTCCCGGATGCAGCGCGCCCAGCGTGGCTCGTACGACGTGATCGGCAACCCCGACGGCACCTCCACGGTGACCTACACCCTGGAGGTGGAGCTCTCGGTGGGCATGCTCGGGATGTTCCGGCGCAAGGCCGAGAAAATGATCATGGACACGGCGTTGAAGCAGTTGAAGCACCGGGTAGAAGCACCCGGTGCGACCCGCTGATCCGACCGGCGCGGTGTCGCCGGGGTAGAGGAGCCGAACATGGGAGGCACCGATCCGGGTTCGGCCCGGGAAGAGGCGGAGCGGTTGGTCGCCACCGTGCTGGCCGCCGCGCGCCTCACGGCGGCCGGCACGTCGACCGGGTCGTGGGGTCCGCTCGGTGGGATGCTCGCCGGTGTCCTCGGTCACAGTGGGCGAGCCGGGGCCGGTGGCGCTCCGGGCGGTGCCACCGGGGCCGGCGCTCCGCACGGCTTCGCCACCGGTGGGGCTGAATGCGACGTCTGTCCGGTCTGTCGCGCGATGCGCGCCCTGCGCGACCCCAGTCCTGAGTTCGCCGAGCGCCTGGCCACCGGCGCGGGTGACCTGGCCGCCGGTGTGGCGAGCCTGCTCCGGGCGTTCGCTACCGAGGCGTCGGCGACCACCACCCCCGAGCCGGGCCCGGTCGCCGATGATCAGGTGTGGCGCGAGGCCACCCGTACCGGGCATGATTCCCAACCGGCGCCCGCGCGGGACGTCTGGTCCGCCGCGACCCGCGCGGAGGACGGGGCGAGCCCGTCCGTCGCCGAACCGCCCGTCGACGCCGCCGGGCCGGCCGGGGTCGACCCGGCGTCAGCCCCGGCAGGGCGTCCCGTGGTGCCCGCGTCGCGCGCACCCGAAGGCGTGGACGGGGCTCCACCAGGCGACGGGGCCTGACCCACGACATCCCGCCACCGGCCACCGGCCGGTGGTCCGGGCAGCACAGCAGAGGGGAGTGGCGGCGGTGACGCTGACCATCGGAGTCGACGTCGGTGGCACCAAGGTGGCCGGCGGTGTGGTCGACGACACCGGCCGGGTACTGGTGCAGACCCGACGGGACACCCCCGCCGAGGATGTGGGCAAGACCAGGGACGTCATCATCGAGGTGGTCACCGAGCTGGCCGCCGGACGCCAGATCACGGGCGTGGGCATCGGCGCGGCCGGCTGGATCGACGCCACCCGGTCCACCGTGCTGTTCGCCCCGAACCTGGCCTGGCGGGACGAGCCGCTTCGGGCGTACGTCAGCGCCGCGGTCGGCCTGCCGGTGATCGTGGAGAACGACGCCAACGTGGCCGCCTGGGCGGAGTTCCGCTACGGCGCCGCCCGCCACGCCGAGGACTCGATGGTCATGTTCACCATCGGCACCGGCGTCGGAGGCGGCATCGTGCTCGGCGGCGAGCTGGTCCGGGGTGCCCACGGCATCGCCGCCGAACTGGGGCACATGCTCACCGTGCCGGACGGCCACCAGTGCGGCTGCGGCCGGCTCGGCTGCATCGAGCAGTACGCCAGCGGCAACGCGCTGGTCCGCTTCGCCCGGGCCGGTGCGCGGCAGGAGCCGCAGCGTGCCGCCGCACTGCTCACCCTGGCCGGCGGGGACGCCGAGTCGATCACCGGTCCGATGGTCACCGCGGCGGCGCAGGGGGGCGACCCGGTCTCCTCCGAGGCGTTCGCCCAGATCGGGCGCTGGCTGGGTACCAGCCTCGCCGACATGGCCCAGATCCTCGACCCGCAGGTGCTGGTCGTCGGTGGCGGTGTGATCGAGGCCGGTGACCTGCTGCTCGGTCCGACCCGGCGGTCGTTCGCCGACGCGCTCGCGCAGCGGAGCCGCCTCCCGGTGGCCGAGGTGCGTCCCGCCGAACTGGGTAACACCGCCGGCGTCATCGGCGCCGCCGACCTGGCCCGGCGCATCTGATGGCGGGCGTGCCGTTACGGGTGGTGTCGTACAACATCCACACGCAACGGGACGACAGGGCCGCGCTGGCGGAGGTGGTCCGGGCCGTCGGCCCGGACGTGGTGATCGTGCAGGAGGGGCCGCGCCGGTTCCGCTGGCGCCGTAGGTGCGCCGCCCTGGCCGAGTCGTTCGGCCTGGTGGTGGGCGCCGGTGGGCTGCCGGCGCTGGGCAACCTGCTGCTGACCAGTCTGCGGGTACGCGTGCATGCCACCAGGTGCCAGCGGTTCCCGCTCACCCCCGGCCGGCACCTGCGCGGCGCGGCGTTCGCCGAGTGCGCGGTCGGCGGGGCCCGCTTCGTGGTGGCCGGCACCCATTTGTCGACCGATCCGGCGGAACGCCCCGCCCAGGCGGTCCTGTTCCGCGAGGAGGTCGACGCGGCGCGGTGGCCGGTGCTGGTCGGGGCGGACCTCAACGAGGGGCCGGGCGGCGCCGCCTGGCGGACGATCGCCGACGGGTTGACCGACGCGGCCGTCGCCGCCGACCGGGCCGACCGGCTCACCTACTCCTGCGCGGAGCCGCGCCGCCGGATCGACGCGCTCTTCGTCGATCCCCGGATCACCGTGGTCGACTACGACGTGGTCGACACCCCGCAGACCCGCCGGGCCAGTGACCACTTCCCCGTCCTGGTGGACCTGCTGCTGCCGGTCACCGACTGACCGGTTCACCGGCCAGGGCTGGACAAACACTCTCCGAAGTGGAGAGGATTCGGCGGCGACCCGGCACGCTTACGCGTTCCCCCAAGGAGAGATACCCGGTGTCCACCCCCACCGAGCACGACGGTCCCGACGACCCGTCGGCGACCCTCGCCCTCACCCCCGACGGTCGTCCGGTCTCCGACCGCGGCGACACCGTCTGTGTGATCGGCGCCGGGGCCAGCGGCCTCACCACGGTGAAGAACCTGAAGGAGCACGGCTTCGGCGTCGACTGCTACGAGCGGGAGACCGGCGTCGGCGGCGCGTGGAACTGGCGGCACGACCGCAGTCCGGTCTACGCGAGCACCCACCTGATCTCGTCGCGGCCGTTCACCCAGTTCCCCGACTTCCCGATGCCCGACTCGTGGCCGGACTACCCCCACCACAGTCAGCTGCTGGCGTACTTCGAGCGGTACGCCGACCACTTCGACCTGCGCCAGCACATCTGGTTCGGTACCGAGGTGGTCCGGGTCGAGCCCGTCGCCGGGGACCGCTGGGACGTGACCACCCGCAGCACCGGCGGGTACGGCCCGGAGCGCACCTCCCGGTACGCCGCCGTCGTCGTCGCCAACGGCCACAACTGGTCGCCGAAGCTGCCGGAGTACGAGGGGCTGGCCGAGTTCCGGGGCGAGACGATGCACGCCTCGGCGTACAAGGACCCGGCCCAGCTGCGGGGCAAGCGGGTGCTGGTGGTGGGCGCCGGCAACACCGGCTGCGACATCGCGGTGGAGGCCGCCCAGCAGGCCGCCACCTGTTGGCACTCCACCCGGCGCGGCTACTGGTACGCGCCGAAGTACGTCCTCGGTCGCCCCGCCGACCAGGTCAACGACCTGCTGCTCGCGCTGCGGGTGCCCCTGCGCGTGCGGCAGTGGCTCTACCACCGGACGTTGCGGCTGACCGTCGGTGACCTGACCCGCTTCGGGCTGCCCCGACCCGACCACCGGGTCTACGAGACCCATCCCATCGCCAACAGCCAGCTCGTCTACTACGTCGGCCACGGCCGGATCACCCCCACGCCGGACGTCCGGCGCTTCCACCCGTACGCGGTGGAACTGACCGACGGCCGCCAGATCGATCCGGACCTGGTCGTCTTCGCCACCGGCTACCTGCCCCGCTTCGAGTTCCTCGACGCGCGGATCCTCGGCGACGAGGCCGGCGTCGGACGACCCGCGCTCCACCTGAACGCCTTCCCCCCGAACCATCCGACGCTCGCCGTCGTCGGGTTGGTCCAGCCGGACTCGGGGCTCTTCCCGATCTCGCACTGGCAGGCGGTGCTCGTCGCCCGACTGCTGCTGCTGCGCCAGTACCGCCCCGAGCGGGCGGAGGCGTTCGCCGCGGCGGTCGCCGCCGGGGCCGGGAAGCGCTACTCCGGCCGGGTCGAGGACAGCAGCCGGCACTGGTTCGAGGTGGGACACGTCGACTACCTGCGCGCCGTCCAGCGCGCCCTGAACGAGTTGGAGGCGGTTCGGTGAGCGCGAGGAGTGAGCTTGCGAGCCCCGCAGTCGTGAACGGAAGGTGGTCCGGTTGAGTGGGGAGCGGCTGCGGATCGTCCGGGGTCGGGAGTGGGCCCGGCCGGTGCGCCCCGCCCGCCGGGAGGTGCTCAGCGCACTGCCCGACCCGGAGCAGGGGCGGCCGCCGCTGCTCTTCGTCCCGGGTTTCGGTCACGGGGCGTGGGCCTTCGCCGAGCACTGGCTGGAGCACACCGCCTCCCGGGGCTTCCCGGCGTACGCGCTGAGCCTGCGCGGGCACGGTGGCAGCGAACCGGCGCCGGAGGCGTCGCTGCGGGCGTACGCCCACGACGTGGTCCAGGTGGCGGCGGAGCTACCGCGCCAGGCGGTGCTGGTGGGGCACGGCGCGGGGGCCCTGGTGGTGGCGCACGCGCTGGCCCGCTACCCGGCGCGGGCCGGGGTGCTGGTCGCACCGGTCTTCGGTGGCTGGGGCACGCTCGGCGCGGCGCTGCGCCGCAACCCGGTCGGTACGCTCCCCGCCTTCTGGGGCGGCCGGCTGCGGCTCAACCAGCGACAGCTGTTCAGCCCGGAGCTGCCGGGGACGGTCGCCCGGGCTCACCTGGCCCGACTGGGCCGGGCCGGTCGACGTGCCCAGTGGCGGCTGCTCTTCCCCGGAGCGCTCGAACCGGCGGTGGGCCGCCCGCCGGTGCTGGTGCTCGGCAGCCCGGACGACCGGGTCGTCCCGGCGGCGGCACTGACCCGCACCGCCCGCCGGTACGGCTCGGCCCCACTGCTCTTTCCCGGCATGGGGCACGACCTGATGCTGGACGCGCGGTGGCAGGAACCGGTCGACGCGATCCTCGACTGGTTGGTCAAGGAGCCCGCGCCCGCCGTCGTCCCGGTGTGAGGTGGCGTGGCGAGAACGCATCGCCTCGGCTTGTCCAGCATGTTCAAAGACGAGATCCATGACCGAATCCCTCCGGCGTCAAGTCCCCTTCTCCGGGCGGCGTTTCGTCACCGCGCCGGCCACCTGTGCCCAGCGGGACATGTGGCGGCTGATCCAGCGCGCTATGCCGGACTCGACGTTCTACGACCAGGTCTACCCGGTCGAGCTGCGGGGACCGGGCGGGGTGGACGATGTGATCGCCGTGCTCGCGGAACTGGTGAATCGCTATGAGTCGCTACGCACCGCCTTCCACCGGGACGAGACGGGAGCGCTGATGCAACGGGTGCTGCGGACCGGCTCTTTCGAGACCGACATCCGGTGGGCAGGCTCCGGGGAGGACCCGAAGACCGTGGCCGCCACCTGGCAGCAGAGCCTGCGGCACCGCAGCTTCAGCCTGCAGACGGGTCCGCTGTTCCGGTCCCTGGTCATCCTGTCCGACGACGTCCCGGTGCTGGCCTCCCTGGGCGTCTCGCACCTCGTCGCGGACCTGATGTCGCTGCGCTTGCTGGCCAGCGAACTGACCCGGCTGCTGTCTGCGCGTGTATCGGGACAGTCAGCGCCTGTGCCCCCTGCCTGCCGACAGCCCGTCGAACAGGCTGAGTACGAGCGCTCACCGCGGGGGCAGCAGGCCCTGGACAGGTCGCACGCGTACTGGCGGCGGCAGCTCGCGCAGGCGCCGACCACGATGTTCCCCTACCGCCGCGACGAGCCGTCCGCACCGCGGTTCTACAGCGCGGCCATGGAATCCAAGGCGGTGGCGATGGCACTTCCCGTGCTCGCCGACCGGTACCGGACCAGTACCTCCGCGGTCATGCTGTCCGCGGTGGCCCTGCTGCTCGGCCATCTCGCCGGTCTGCCCGCATGCGCGATCCGGCTGTTGGTCGCCAACCGTTTCGTTCCCGAACTGCGAGCCGCGGTTGCCAATCTGCAGCAGGAGGTCCTGGTCACGCTCGACCTGACGGGGGAGACCTTCGGCGAGGTGGTGCGCGCCACGCTGGCCGCGTCCATGACTGCCTACAGCAACGGTGTGTACGACCCCGACCAGGTCGGAGAGCTGATCCGGTCCGCCGGGAGGGAGCGGGGCGCCGAGCTCTCGCTGTCCTGCTATTTCAACGACATACGGCGGGCACGGGAGGTGCCGGGACGCGCCACGGCCGTGGACGCCGGCTTTGTCCGTGCCGCCATGGCCGACACCGTTCGTCGCCGCAGACTCCTTCAGGGACGCGGAGGACTTCTTCATGGTCATCGAGGACAAGGTGCCGGGCTGGATCCGGGTGGTGCTCTGCACGGATACCCAGGTGCTACTGCCGGAGGAGACTCATCAGTTTCTGCTCGGCGTGGCGTGTGGAGCCCAGCAGCCGCTGCATCCGGTCCGGAGTCGCGTCACCGGCCGCCTCCGCGAGGGTCCAGCCGTTCTTCGCCGCCAACGGCGACAGCAACCCGACCGAATAGCTGAGGGTCTGCCGGCGAGGCTCCGAGCGGCCGAACCGGTGCGCGAGCCGGCCGCGCAGGTCGTCCAGACCCGTCCGCCACCGGACGATCTCATCGGTCAACACAAGCGCAAGAGCCTGCCCGTCCGACGACCGAACACAACAGACCGACAGTGCGATCGCCCCGTCGGCCGGACCCGTAGCATCGACATCGACAGTTTCCCTGTCGGCGTACCTCGGCACGGATCATGCCGATGAGCTGGTAATACTCCAGACCACACAACTACGACTGGTTAAGGCGGGATAGCGAGGAGGAGGGCGGCGTAGGGTCAGCGGGCGGGGACGATGGGGCCGCGGTGCAACCAGTCGATGAGGTCGGGCTCGGCCAGCTTCGCGACCCGATCCTCGTATCGTCGCAGGTCATCTTCGTCGAGCAGGTCCCGCCACTGGCCGCTGACACCCTGGTTGAAGAACCGCTTCGGATCGCGCCACATCGCCGTGACCGGGGTCAGCGCCTCCGCCCGGCCGCGCATCGAGTCGAATGTCGCCGCCCGCACCAGATCCGGCCACCGCGACTCCGGCACCTCGATTCGGAGGCGCTCGGCGAGGAACCTCATCTGGCCTTCAAGATCTGACTTCAGATCGTCGTAGTGCAGCAGCAGCACGTTGGGCCGCTCCCGCTCGGCCCAGAACCCCGACAGGTGGTGCAGCATCGACGGCAGGCCCACCTGCACACTGGTGTCCTCCAGCCAGGCCCAGAACCGGTTGTACGCGGACTCCGCAGGCGCCGGAGCCGTATCGGCGGGCTCCTGGGTCGGGCTACCGCCGGCCGCCAGCATCGCGCCGAAGGCCTCTTGGGCGACGTTCTGGAAATGGGCGTCCCAGGAGATCGCGACGTCCCGGGGATCCCGACCGACCGCGACGTAGGTCACCCCATCATGGATGGGCAGTCCGTCGATGGGCGTATGGGTCTTGATGATACGGCGATGGCGCTGCGCCTCGTAGAACGCGAAGATGTCGTCCCGGCTGCGAGTCAACATGTCGAGCCAGTAGGTGAGGTCGTCCAGCCGTGCCGGCAGCTCCGGTGTCTGGAAGATCAACAGGGCGCAGATCGTCTGGGTCCACGTCGTCCCGCATTTCGCGGGGGTCGAAACCACGATGTCACCTTCGCGGAACGGGAAGCCCTCCCACCGTCCGCTGTCCATGACCTCGTTCTGGTACCGAACCGTCGGTTGGCGCAACGGTCCTCCCCGCTTTTTGGTTGGTCTGTCCATAGCAGACCCAACCTATCGAACGGGCGACCGTCGCCCAGCCTGCGGGCCGGTGAAGGGCGCCTTCGGGCCATGACGGGCCTTCCCGCCAGCCTGAACCGTCCCGCTCGCACTCGTCACAGCGGCGAAGCGTCGCGTCCGGGCTGGACGGTTCGCTCCACGGTCGGGTGAGCGGTGGCGCCCAGGATCCGGATGTGTCGGCTGTCGTGCTGACCTTTGTGGATGTCGATCCGATGCTGCGCCGGGTACACGGCAAGCAGGAGCAGGGCATCGGGTTCGGTCCGGCCCGGTCGGGCCACAGGCCACAACCCGCTCCACGCCGAACGAGTACATCCGGAGCAAGCCGATCGCGTGATCGGCGATCCCGTACACCCGCCGAATCCCCCGATACCGAAATGAACAACTGATGTTCGGCGGCAACCGCGTCGGTGGATCGAGGCTCAGTCGGTGATCATTTCGTGCAGCAGTGAACCGTTCTCGTCCAGCGCGCTGAGGTAGGAGCGGGCCCAGGAACGGATGTCGTACCGGTGCAGGTGTTCGCGCATCGCTCGCATCCGGGCAGCCGCGTCCGCCGGGTCGGCCTGCAGGGCCGCGAGCAAGCCCTGCTTGAGTCCCTCCAGGTCGTGCGGGTTGACCAGGTAGGCCTGGGACAGCTCCGCCGCCGCCCCGGCGAACTCGCTGAGCAGGAGGGTCCCGGAGTCGTCCACGCGGGCGGCGACGTACTCCTTGGCCACCAGGTTCATCCCGTCCCGCAGCGGGGTCACCGCCAGCACGTCGGCCATCCGGTAGAGGGCGGCCAGTTCAGCCCGGTCGAAGGGCTGGGTGAGGTAGTGGATCGCCGGCTCGCCGACCCGGCCGAACTCGCCGTTGATCCGCCCGACCTCGCGTTCGACCCGGTCCCGGAGGATCTGGTACTGCCCGACCCGCTCCCTGCTGGGCACGGCCACCTGCACCATGACCGTGTCCTGGACTTTGACGTCACCGCTGGCGATCAACTCGCTGTACGCCTTGAGCCGCTGCTCGATGCCCTTGGTGTAGTCCATCCGGTCGACGCTGAGGATCACGTGTTCCGGGTCGCCGAGGTCGTTGCGGAGCCGGTCGGCACGGGCCACCACGTCCGGCCGGGCGGCCAGCGCCGCCATCTCGGCGGTGTCGATGGAGACGGGGAAGGCACCCACCCGCACGGTGCGGCCGTCCACCTCGACCTGCCGGTCGGTGGCGGGCACGCCGATGACCTTGGCCACCAGTTGCGCGAAGTTGTGCGCGGCATGGGCGCGCTGGAAACCGACCAGGTCCGCGCCGAGGATCCCGCGCAGCAGCTCGGCCCGGCGGGGGAGTTGCATGAACAGCTCGGGCGGTGGGAACGGCACGTGCAGGAAGAAGCCGATCCGCAGGTCGGGGCGGAGGTCGCGGAGCAGGGCGGGCACCAGTTGCAGGTGGTAGTCCTGCACCCAGACCACGCCGCCCGGCTCGGTCACCGCGGCGGCGGCCTCGGCGAACCGCCGGTTGACCCGCTGGTACGCCTCCCACCAGCGCCGGTGGTGCTCGGGCTGCTCGACCGCGTCGTGGTAGAGCGGCCAGAGGGTGGCGTTCGCGAAGCCCTCGTAGTGGTCCCGGAAGTCCTCCGGGGTGAGGGGGACGGTGTGCAGCCGGACGCCGTCCACGTCGGGCAGGGCGGGCGCCGGACCGGTGCCGCCGGCCCAGCCGATCCAGGTCGCGGGGGTGTGTTTCAGCAGCGGGTGCAGGGCGCTCACCAGGCCGCCGGGGCTGCGGCGCCACTCGCACGCACCGTCGGGCGCCACGCTGTCGTCGACGGGCAGGCGGTTGGCCATCACCACGAGGGAACTCTGTCGCATCTCGGTCGTTCCGATCTGCCGCGGGGTCGACCGCCCGCGTGGGGAGGAAGCGGGCAGTCAGCGAGGGGACGTGACGCTACAACCGTATTCCTACTGACCGTAAGTTACACCGCTGTTACTTCCCCTGGCCGGGTGCCGGATGTCCCGCCATGCGGACAGCCGCGGCGGAACCGGGTCAGGGACGGAACCGATCAGACGACCGCGCCGTCGTCCGGGTCGTGGTCCTCCGCGTCGCCGGGACGCAGTCGCCAGATCAACGTGACGAAGCCGGCGAGGATACCGGTGAATCCGAGCAGGGTCACCACCGCGCGGTCCACCGGCAGGACCGACGGGAAGAGGAAGAGCACGAAGCCGACCACGACCGCCAGCACACCGGCCACGGCGTACTTGGAGACCGGAGGCAGTGGTGGGGGCGGCGGCGGGGTGTAGCCCTCGTCGTCCGGGCCGTCGGGCAGGTCCGCGCCGAAGGTGTCCAGGCCGTCCAGCAGGGAGGGCTCGTCGGGCCGTCGCCGTCCGACCGAGACACCGGAGATGTCGGTGGCGGACGGGAGCGGCCGGACACCGGTGACGGTCGGGCCGGTGCCCTCCTCGGTACGACCGAGTGCGCCGCCCGGTCTCTCCGGGGTGTCGTCCAGTTCCTCGGCGGCCGGCCAGGGCGAGGGACCGGGCGACGGGGCGCGGTGGAAGCCGGCCACGATCCGGGCCCACTCGGCCTCCACGTCGGGCTCGCCGGGGCGGGTCTGCCCGCTGACGCCCTCGTCGCTGAGCTGGGTGAGGTAGTCCCGGGCGGTGGTCAGGTGGGAGCGGTCGACGTAGAGCCGGTCCACCGGGCGGGCGGGCACGGTGGTCGTCCGGGTCACCGGGTTCAGGTCGGCCGAGGGTTGCAGGTAGGCGGCGATGCCGCCCGCGGCGAGCACGTCGAGCAGGTGCTCACCGACACGTGGATCCACGTCGCCCGCGACGGCGTACTCGCTCGCGTCGAGCCCGTTGTCCCGCCGTCCCCGGCGTGCCCCACCCGCTGACACCGGCGTCCTCCTCCTCGCGCCTGACGGCGCAGGTCCTCCGGCGCCCCCGCCCGCACGCCGTGTCCTGAATCGTGACACGTCCGCCCCCGGTTCCGGGAGTGCGTTGTGGCGCGTTGCCGAAAGTCAACGACACCGCCGCAGGTCGCGGCCATGGAATTTTGTCTGTTTGTGCGGGAGGTGCGAGCATGCGGCGGGCCGGGAGACCCGGTGTGACCTACCCGTCCCCGAAGGTTGCGGGGCGCCCGTTGTGGGCCCTCGCTTCCGGTTCGTAGGCTCAGGGACGACAGTCCGTGAGCCCTCGGTCGACCCGGCGTTCGCGCCGGACGCCCGGCGCGCCGCCACGGACCCCTTCGGGAAGGACACCCGGTGCTGTACTGGCTGATGAAGTACGTCATCCTCGGTCCCTGGCTGAGGCTGATCTTCCGACCTCACGTCGAGGGCTTCGCGCACCTGCCCGCCACCGGGCCGGTGATCCTGGCCAGCAACCACCTCTCCTTCTCGGACTCGATCTTCCTGCCGTTGATCGTGCCCCGGAGGGTGACCTTCGTCGCCAAGGCCGAGTACTTCACCGGCAAGGGGATCAAGGGTTGGCTGACCCGGCTCTTCTTCGTCGGCACCGGCACCCTGCCGATCGACCGCTCCGGCGGCCGGGCCGCGCAGGCGGCGCTGGACGCGCAGCTCGCGATACTCCGGGCCGGCGGCGTCGCCGGCATCTACCCGGAGGGCACCCGCTCGCCGGACGGCCGTCTCTACCGGGGCAAGACCGGCGTGGCGCGGCTGGCCCTGGAGAGCGGTGCCCCGGTGGTGCCGGTGGTCATGCTCAACCTGGACGAGATCCAGCCCCCGGGCAAGCTCCTGCCCAAGGTCGCCCAGGTGAAGATCCGCTTCGGCGCCCCGCTCGACTTCTCCCGGTACGCCGGCATGGCCGGTGGCCGCTTCGTCGAACGCGCGGTCACCGACGAGATCATGTACGAGCTGATGGAACTCTCCGGTCGGGAGTACGTCGACATCTACGCCCAGAAGATCAAGAACCAGCAGGCGACCCCCGTCCCCGCCTGATCCGCCCCGTCCCGCAGAGGGGCGGGCGGGGTCAGCAGGCCAGGGTGGGGGAGGAGTAGGTGGGACGGGCCGGGTCGCCGAGGCGGAGCAGACCGGGGGCGCGGTTGCGCAGCGCGAACGCGCGCACCTCGCCCAGGACGGTGGCCGCACCCGCCGGGTCGCCCGCCCGTTCCAGCTCCTTCGCGGCGAGGGCGAGTGCCAGCATCCGGTCGGTCACCGCCGGGATCCGCCCGTACAGCTCGGCGGCGGCACCGTAGAGCTGGCCGGCCCGACCGTGGTCGCCGTCGGTCGCGGCCAGCGCCGCGGTCACGGTCTGCCGCGCGGCGTCGGTCCACGGCGTCCGGTGCGGAGCCCGGTCCAGCATCCCGCGTACCTGCACCGCCGTGTCCCGTCCGCAGAGCACCGCCGCGTACGCCGCCGCCGCGATCCACTCACCGCTGAGCAGCGCCGGCACCGCCGACCACGAGTCGTCCAGCTCCGCCAGCAGCTCCGAGGCCTCGCCGGTACGGCCCTGCAACGCCCGGCAGAGCGCGCTGATGCCGAGCGTGGTCCAGTGCAACCGCCGGAACCCGCTGCGCCGCGCGGTGTCCAGCGCGTCGCTGACGTCGTCGGCCGGCCGGGGCGCCTGGGGGTCCACCGCGGTCAGTACCGGTCCCGGCCCGCCCGCCCGGCCGCCCCGCTCGCCCGCCCCGGACCCGCCCCGTTCGCCGGGCACCGGCTCGTCCCGGAGGATCCGCAGGCAGGCACGCAACCCGCGGACCTGCATGTCCCACCGGCCGGTCGGGGTGTCCACGAAGGCGTCCGCGGCGGCCAGCAGCGCCTTGAACCCGCCCTCGAAGTACGCCCGCATCGCCTCGCCGGAGTACCCGGTGGTCAGCCCGGGGGAGCCGGACAACTCCGCCGCCTCGGTGAGCAGCTCGTTGGAGCGGACCCAGTCGCCCTCCTCGCAGACCACGTAGGCGAGGTTCTGCATCGCCCGGGGCAGGGCGAGCAGCCGCTGCGCCCGCGCGGTCTCGAACGCCGCGTGCAGCTCGTCCACCCCGGTCCGGTCGCCGGCCTGGTAGCGGGCCGTGGCGGCGGTGATCTGCGCGTCCACCCGGGCCTCCACCAGCCCGAGGCGCTCGGCGATCCCGGCGGCGGTGCTGGCCGCCGCCACCGCCTCCGCGCTCTCGTTGTTGAGCATGTGCAGCCGTCCCAGCTCGGCGTAGGCGTCCGCCTTCTGCTCGGTGTCGGGCAGCCCCTCGAACAGTTGGACCGCCCGGGCCAGCCGGCCCAGCGCGGTGTCCCGGTCGGCCCGGATCCACGCCGCGCGACCGAGCAGCGTCCAGGCCCGCGCGGCACAGCCGACATCGCCGTGTGTGAAGAGCCGCTCGGCCAGGTCGGTGAGGGTCTCGGTGCCACCGGCGTCGAGGAACGCCGCGCCGTCGCGGAAGAACGAGATCTCCGCGCCGAGCAGCTCCAGCTGGAGCCGGTCCACCGGGTCGGCGCCGTCGGCCAGGCCGAGCGCCCGGGCCGTGTGGTGCGCCGCCGCGTCCAGGGCGTGCAGGGTGTACGCGCGCCGCGCCGCCCGGTGCAGCGCCTCGCGCGCCGCCGCGGCGTACCGGACGGTGTCCAGCCCGAGGGTGCGGGCGATCTCGTGCGCCGCCCAGCGGTGGTTGGCCAGCACCTCGGCCAGGTCGGTGTCCCGCCCCCGGGCCAGCGCGTCGATCCAGTAGGCGGTCCGCTCGTGCCGGGCGACCCGTTCGGTGCGGGGCAGCCGCTGGTAGCAGACGTCCCGGACCAGGATGTGCCGGAACTGGTACTCGGCCTGCCCGGCCATGGTGGACGCGGGCAGTTCGACGACGAAGTCCCGCTGACCCAGCCGGCGCAACGCCCGCTCCACCGCCTCGACCGGCTGCCCGAGCGCGGCGGCGACCGCACCGGGCCAGAACTGGCTGCCGACCACCGAGGCGGCCAGCAGCACCGCCCGGTCGGCCGGATCGAGCAGGTCGACCCGGTTGGCGATCACCGCGTGCACGTTGTCCGGGATCGGTAGCCCGTCCTGCTTCTTCAACAGCCAGCCCCGCCCCGACTGGCGCAGGAAGCCCTGCTCGATCAGCATCCGCACGTACTCGTGCGCGTAGAGCGGGTTGCCGTCGGCGACCTCGACCAGCGGGTTGATCAGGTCGGGGGAGAAGGCGGACTGGCCGAACAGGTGCGCGTACAGCGAGGTGATCCCGCTCGGACGCAGCGGCGGCAGGGTGATGGTCAGCGACCCGGCGATGGTGCCCGCCCAGGTCGGGTCCCGGGTGATCAGCTCGGGCCGGGCGGTGCCGAGCACCAGCAGCGGCACGTCGCGCGCCGAGGCCCCGAGCAGCTCGACCAGGCGCAGCATCTTCTCGTCGGCCCAGTGCAGGTCCTCGAAGACCAGCACGGTGGGCCGGCGGGCGGCCAGGGCCAGCAGGAACCGTCGCCACGCGGACTGGGTCTCCTCGGCCGGCAGCGTCGGCCCCGGCAGGCCGACCAGCGGGCACAACGCGTCCACCAGCCGGTCCGCCTCGCCCGGCCCGACCAGGTCGGCCACCGCGGCCCGCAGGCGGGGCGCGGCGGCCGTGGCCGGATCGGTGTCGAGGATGCCGGCCTCGGACTTGACGATGTCCGCCAGCGCGGCGAACGTGACGTTCTCGCCGAACGGCGGGCACCGACCGGTACGCCAGGTCAGCGACGCGTCCGCGCTGGCCCGGGTGTGCCGGTACAGTTCCCGCACCAGTCGGCTCTTGCCGATCCCGGCCCGGCCGAACACCGTCACCAGCTGCGGCATCCGCTCCCGGGTCGCCCGGTCCAGCGCGTTGACCAGCAGGCCCAGTTCGTGTTCCCGGTCGATCAGCGGAGTGGCGTCGGGTTCCCGGTCCGGCGCGCGCCGCTGGGCCGCGCCGAGCGCCAGCCACACCTCGGTCGGCGACGAGCGCCCCTTCAGGGTGACCGCCGGCTGCTGCTCGTAGCGGATCGCGCCCCGGGTGAGCCCGTACGTCGTACCGCAGACCAGCACGCCGCCGGGCGGGGCGACCGACTGCATGCGCGAGGCGGTGTTGACCACGTCCCCGGCCACGATGGCCTGACCGCCGTGGTGTGCGGCGGCCACGTCCACCAGCGCCTCGCCGGTGGCCACTCCGACCCGGAAGCGGAGTCCGTCGGCACCCACCGGAGCGAAGCGGGCCAACACGCGTTGCAGCTCCAACCCGGCCCGGACGCAGCGCAGCGCGTCGGTCTCGGTCGCGACCGGCGCACCGAAGAGGGCCATCACCGCATCCCCGATGTACTTCTCCACCACCCCGCCGTACTGGCCGATCACCCGTCGGGCGGCGGAGAAGAAGCCGGTCTGCAACCCCCGGACCAGTTCCGGATCGGACTGTTCCACGTACGGGGTGAAGTCGATCAGATCGACGAAGAGGACGCTGACCCGGCGCCGGTCCTCCTGCCCCGGTGTGGTCGGGGCGGGGCCGCCGACCCGGACCGCCGGGTGCGCGTCGCGGTTCGACCGGGCCCGGCCGCAGCCGGTGCAGAAGGCCGCGTCCGGGGCGAGCGGCCGGTCGCAGTGCTCGCAGGTGAGGGCCAGTCCCGCACCGCAGCCACCGCAGAAGCGGTCATCGGGCGCAGTGCGTCGGCCGCACTGGACACAGTGGGCGGCGATGCCAACCTCCCGGGACGATCCGAGCCGAGTGAGCCGGCCGGGCGCGTCACGCCGGGGCGGCGGTGACCGAAAGTGGCCGGTCGACGGCCCACCGGGACCGTCCACTGCTCAGTATCGCGGTTACGGGCTGCTGTCGGGTACCCGCCTGTTGGCTTACGGACAGTGTCTTTGTCGCGAGGAACGGCTACATTCAGTCAGCCCAGATTCGAACACACAGGGGGAAAATTCCATGGTGTACGTCCGGCTGAACACCGAGTGGACCGACGGCGACGGCGTGAACCACGCCGCGGGGGAGACCGTCGACGTGGACGCCGCCACCCTGGCCGAGCTCCAGGCCGCCGGTGTCGTCACCGAGGTCCCGAAGTCGGGCGGCGACGCGAGCACCGAGTGGGTCGGGCCGACCAGCACGAAGCCCTGACCGACGCACCGCGTCCGGTGTCCCGCGTACCACCCGGTGCGCGGGACACCGTCGTATCCGCCCCCGGTAGCCCGGCCGCAACCGCCATCCTGGACCGTACGGGGGCGACCGTCCCGGGACCGCGCGGGGGCCACGCCCGGGACCGTACGGGGCCGGTCAGCGGTCGGCCATGCCCGCCCGGCGGCGGAGCGCCGCCACGTCGGTCACCACGATCCGGCGTCCCTCGGTCCGCAGCCAACCCCGGCTGGCGAACGAGCCGATCGCCTGGTTGACGCTCTGCCGGGAGCCGCCGGCCATCTCCGCCAGCTGGGACTGGTTCAGCTCGATCGTGATCATCGGAGCCTGGCTCTCCCCCGCCAGCCGGACCAGCGTCTTGGCCACCCGTCCGGGCAGGTCGAGGAAGACGTGATCGGCGTTCTGCTCGGTCAGCCGGCGGATCAGGGCGCCCAGTGAGCGCATCACCGCGTCCAGGATGCGCGGGTTGGAGTGCACCAGCTCCATGAAGGCCGGTCGGGACAGCGCCAGGGCGCTGCAGTCCTCGATCGCCTCGGCGGACGCCGAGCGGGTCGAGGCGTCGAGCAGGGAAACCTCGCCGAGCACGTCCGGTGGCCGGATCACCGACAGCACGGCCCGCTCCCCGGTCGGGGCGGTTCGGAACACCGCGACCGCGCCCCTGCGGAGCACGATCAAAGACTCGCCGGGGTCGTTCTCCACGAAGAGCAACTGCCCCTTGCGGTAGGTGCGCGGTACCGCCGCCGCGATCACCCGCTGACGGACCTCCGGCTCCAGGCCGGCGAACATCTCCACTCCCGTGAGCGCGTCACCCGGCTCCGGCAGGCGCATTTCCACGGCCCAACCCCTCCCCGGTCAAGGACCACAACTCGCAGCCGGGTGAACCTGACAGCCCCTGGGTGGAGGTGAACTGACACCGGTTCGGCGTCCGGTAGCGGTACACATCAGATCATGACGTCCATGTCGCTTGCTGTACACCCCTGAAATCACTTCCGTGACAATCCTGAGCTGCGGCGGATGGCATGGTGAGGGGGTCGGTCCGGCGTCGGGCGGCGACCGCGCGGGGGCGCGGTGGACCGGGGGGTGGACGCCGCCCCCGCCGGTCGGGCCGCCACCGGGGTACGCGAGGATGACCGGGATGGTCTACCGCTATTTCTACGACTGTGAGTTCATCGAGGACGGCCGCACCATCGACCTCGTGTCGATCGGCGTCGTCGACGAGTTCGGCCGCGAGTTCTACGCGGTCTCCACCGAGTTCGACGACACCCGCGCGGTGCCCTGGGTGCGTCGCAACGTGCTCGACAAGCTGCCCTCGCCCGCCGACAGGGCGTGGCGGTCCCGGGAGCGCATCCGGGCGGACCTGCTCGACTTCCTGGTCGAACCGGTCCGTGGCCGGCCGGACGAGCAGATCGAACTCTGGGCGTGGTACGCCGCGTACGACCACGTGGCGCTCGCCCAGCTCTGGGGCTCGATGATCACCCTGCCCCGGGAGATCCCCCGGTTCACCAAGGAGCTTCGTCAGCTCTGGGACGACCGGGGTCGTCCGTCGTTGCCGGCGGCCGAGGCGGCCCGGCACGACGCGCTGGTCGACGCCCGGCACAACCTCGCCCGTTGGCGGGCGATGACCGGCGACTGAGTCGACCGCACCGGCGACCGGCGCGCCCCGGTGACCGGCGGTGACGTGGTCGCCACGTGTCGGGCGGAACATCTCCGACCGTCCTGGCGTCGGGTCGGTCGTACCAGGTTTGGGCGGTTCCGTCCCGGGCACCGGTTCGTCGAGCCGGCGCGGGGCGGAGCACCCCGGTCCGCGCGGAACCGACGCGAGGGAGTGTCGCCATGGGTTCTGAGCCGACGACGGACGCCGAGGCCCGGCAGCGGATCACCGAACTGGTCCGCGCCGCACGCGTCTGCATGCTCACCACGATCGCCGTCGACGGCCGGCAGGTCAGTCGTCCGATGGTGCTTCAGGAGACGGAGTTCGACGGTGACCTGTGGTTCCTCACCCGGGCGGACTCGGCCAAGGTCCGGCAGATCCGGGTCAATCCGGAGGTCAACGCGGCCTTCGGTGACCAGCGGGGACAGACCTGGCTCTCCGTCTCCGGCACCGCCCGAGAGGAGAGCGACCGGGCCGACGTCGAGCGGCTCTGGCACCCGGCGCTGCGGGTGTGGTTCCCGGACGGCCCGGGTACGCCCGGACTGACGCTGATCAAGGTGCACGCCAGTTCGGCCGAGTACTGGGACTCGCCGAGCAGCACGGTGGTCAACCTGCTCGGTGCCGCCCGGGCGGCGGTGACCGGCCGGACGCCCCGGCCCGGCGGCAACCACACAGTCAGTTACTGAGCCGTGAACAGCCGGGGGCGGCAGGTGGACACCTTCCGGGGCGCGCTGTCGGCGCAGGACAGCGGCGGCTACAGTGCGCTCTGACGGCCCGCCCCGGGCCGGCAACGGCGCCGATGGTCGGATCCGACCCATATCCTGGGGCTTTGTTTGGGCTAACCGAGGCTCCAGGAGGATGAGCAGATCATGCGTATCGGCGTGCTCACCGGCGGTGGCGACTGCCCCGGTCTCAACGCGGTGATCCGGGCGGTGGTCCGCAAGGGCGTCGCCACGTACGGCCACGAGTTCGTGGGCTTCCAGGACGGCTGGAAGGGCCCGCTGGAGGGCCTGTCCCGCCCGCTGGGCATCGCGGAGGTCCGCGGCATCCTGCCCCGGGGCGGCACCATCCTCGGCTCGTCCCGCACCAACCCGTTCAAGATCGAGAACGGCGTCGAGCGGATCAAGGAGAACCTCGCCGCGCAGGGCGTCGACGCCCTGATCGCGATCGGCGGCGAGGACACCCTCGGCGTCGCCACCAAGCTGCACGAGCTGGACGTCAAGGTCGTCGGCGTGCCGAAGACCATCGACAACGACCTCGGCGCCACCGACTACACCTTCGGCTTCGACACGGCCGTCAACATCGCCATGGAGGCGATCGACCGGCTGCACACCACCGCCGAGAGCCACCACCGGACGCTGGTCGTCGAGGTGATGGGGCGGCACGCCGGCTGGATCGCGCTGCACGCCGGCCTCGCCGGTGGCGCGAACGTGATCCTGCTGC
This sequence comes from Micromonospora inyonensis, assembly GCF_900091415.1. NCBI lineage: Bacteria > Bacillati > Actinomycetota > Actinomycetes > Micromonosporales > Micromonosporaceae > Micromonospora > Micromonospora inyonensis. Next base: position 630,997 of record NZ_FMHU01000002.1, read on the forward strand.
CGGAGCGGCAGTTCGACGTCGAGCAGGTCGCCGGTTACGTCGAGAAGCGCTTCCAGCACCAGTACGCCCCGATCGTCGTCGTCGCCGAGGGCGCGCAGCCGCTCGACGGCCAGATGGTCCTGCACAACCAGGAGCTGGACTCCTTCGGGCACGTCCGGCTCGGTGGCATCGGCCAGTGGCTGGCCGAGCAGCTCGAGGCGAAGACCGGCAAGGAGGCCCGCACCGTCGTGCTCGGCCACATCCAGCGCGGCGGCACCCCGACCGCCTTCGACCGGGTGCTCGCCACCCGCCTTGGCCTGCAGGCGATCGACGCCGCGCACGAGGGCGACTGGGGCAAGATGGTCGCCATGCAGAGCACGGACATCGTCCGGGTGCCGCTCGCCGACGCCACCCGCGAGCTGAAGACCGTGCCGCTGGAGCGGTACGCCGAGGCCGAGGTCTTCTTCGGCAGCTGACCGGGTGGGGCGGCGGGCGTTCCGGCGTCCGCCGCCCCGCGCGCACCGGCTCGCCGGGACGGCGGCGCGGGGTCGGCGTAGGCGACACGAAAGGGGTACGGCGGGATGTCGACTGGGGTGCACACGGTCGCGGTGATCGGCGCCGGCAAGATCGGCGAGCTGATGCTCTCCGGGCTGCTGCGCTCGGGCTGGCCGGCCGACCGGCTGCTGGCCACCACGCGTCGCCCGGAACGCGCCGAGGAGATCGCCACCCGGTACGGCGTCCGCGTGGTCGACAACCTGACCGCGGTGCGGGACGCCGAGGTGCTCGCGATCTCGGTCAAGCCGCAGGACGCCGGGGTGCTGCTCGACGAGGTCGGCCCCCGGATCCCCGACGGGAAGCTCGTCATCTCGCTCTGCGCCGGCCTGCCCACCGGCTTCTTCAGCCGGCGGTTGCCCGCCGGCACCCCGGTCGTCCGGGTCATGACGAACACCCCGGCCCTGGTCGACCAGGCGATGACCGCCATCTCGGCCGGCGCGCACGCCACCGGGGAACACCTCGCCCTGGCCGAGGAGATGTTCAAGCCGCTGGGCGCGACCATCCGGGTGCCCGAGTCGCAGCAGGACGCGGTGACCGCCCTCTCCGGCTCCGGCCCGGCCTACTTCTACCTGCTGGTCGAGGCGATGGTCGACGCCGGGATCCTGCTCGGCCTGCCCCGCCAGGTGGCCCACGAACTGATCGTGCAGACCGCCATCGGGTCGGCGGTGATGCTGCGCGACTCCGGCGAACACCCGGTGAAGCTCCGCGAGGCGGTCACCTCGCCGGCCGGCACCACCATCTCCGCCGTGCGCGAGCTGGAGAAGCACGGCGTACGCGCGGCGCTGCTCGCCGCACTCGAGGCGGCCCGCGACCGGGCCCGGGAACTGGCCGCGCAGGCCACCTGACCACCGCTCGACCCAGGAGCCGGCGGGCGCGGATCCCGCTGGCCCCTGGCCGTCCGGCGTGTCCGTCCGACTGTCCATTGTGTCCGACGCCGGATTGCGCGGTGCCCTCCGGTTTGGTGCTGGCCCCGGCGCGAATGTCCACTCTCGCCCGTGCCCGCGCGTGGGGTGACAATCCCCCAATCCGACACGTCGGGGCAGCTCAACCCAGATCGGGCAGGTACCCGCTGCCGGGGGCGGAGAGCCGCGTGGATCGGCTGCTGGCCGGCGGCGAACCTTCTAGTCGTCGGTGCGGCACGTGAACCGAACGCCATCCTCCATCGTAGACATCGGTGCGGGAGGATCCGGTCGGCGGCGGAATGCCGTGCCCCACCTACGGTTCGGGACCTCCCGTCACTGGCCGCGCATCTATTGACTTAACAGCATCAATGGCGCATAAAGGATGTAGCGGATTTTTGCTGAGTCAACATTCGACTCTTTCGACAGTGCCGGGCCGCAGCCGGGTGTCACCCGAGGCGCTGGCGGAGGAGACGGAAAGGTCCGTAGGTGCCACGAGAGCCGGCACCGGTCAGTGCAACGCCTGTGGGTATGTATCGACGAAGGGATGCTTGTGGCTGCCAACCGTCTCACCGAGCCGGTGTACAACCTGTTCCGAATAGTCATCGGACTGCTGTTCACGTCGCACGGGCTGTCTACGGTCTTCGGCATGTTCGAGGGCTTCGCGGGCACCGGGGAGGCCATCCCGGTCGGCCTCTGGCCGGACTGGTACGGCTCGCTGATCCAGGTCATCACGGGCCCGCTCGTCCTGATCGGCCTCTTCACCCGACCGGCCGCCGTGCTCGCCTCCGGATCGATGGCCTATGCCTACTTCATCGTGCACCAGCCGACGGGGCTGCTGCCGATGAACAACCGGGGCGAACCCGCCGTGCTGTTCTGCTGGGGATTCCTGCTCATCGCGGTCCTCGGCCCGGGCCGCTGGACTCTGGACCACCTGCTGAGCCGGCGCAAGGGCGGGGCGCGCGAGAAGGAGATGGCCACCTCCGCCTGACCACGGAGCCGACCGGGGTGGCCCGCTCTGGCCAGGCCGCTCCGGTCGGCGTCAGTCCGCTCGCGAGGGACGTGGGTTGCGCCGCCGGGACCTCGGCGGACGCTGCGGGTGCCCGTCACCCCGCTGACTGGTCGACGTGGTGCCGGAGTCCGCCGGCGAACGGTGGTTCGGCTTCCGTTCCACGGCCTTCGCCCCGCAGGCGCTGCAGAACCAGCTGTGTCGCCAGCGGTCCCGGTCCCGCCGGTACCGGGCGGTGCTCTTCTCCAGCCGTTGCCGGTCGGCCTCCCGTGCGGCCCGGAACCGGAGGTAGCTGCGGACGACCCAGATGGCCAGGCCCACGATCGCCGCGATCGCCACGATGCCGATGACGTCGCCCACCTGGCCGAGGATGGTCGAGACCAGCAACGCCGCCAGCAGGAACCCGAAGCCGCGCAGGTACGAGGCTATTAAGTGATATCTATCTCTTGCTGATCTTTCTCCTAGCCCCCGGGAGTGTGCGACGTGCGGAAATCCCGCCTGGTAACCCTCGCCCTGAGCCTGACAGCGGCTCTCGGCGCCACCATTGTGACGGCCGTTCCCGCCCAGGCGGCGGCCACCGACCGCTACGTCGCGCTCGGCGACTCGTACGCCTCCGGCGTCGGTGCCGGCAGCTACCGGAATGCGGGCCAGTGCTCCGGCCTTCAGGCCGGGGTGAAGGCCCGCGCTGGGAGGGCCGCCAAGGCCCGAGCAGTGCCCTAACCGGGCTGGTTCTGCTGCTCGATGTACTGCTTCACGACGCTGGGCGGTGCCCCGCCCACGGAGCCTGCGAAGTACGAGCCCGACCAGAGCTTGTTGGCCCGGTAGTAGTGCCGCGTCAGGTCGGGGAACTCCTGTCGCAAGCGGCGCGAGGAGACGCCCTTGAGGGAGTTGACCAGCCGGGCCACCGCCACCTTGGGAGGGAAGTTGACCAGCAGGTGGACGTGGTTGTTCTCGCCGTTGAACTCCACCAGCTCGGCCTCGAAGTCGGCGCACACGTCCCGCATGATCGCCTCCATGCGGGAGAGGTGCAGGTCGGCGAACACCTTGTGCCGGAACTTCGTCACGAAAACCAAGTGGACGTGCATCGCGAAAACACAGTGTCTACCAGTGCGGATGCCTCCAAGATCAGCCATAAACCAACATGATACAGTGTCGTCCGTGCAGCTCCGGTACACCTTCCGCGTCTATCCGACGCCCGGCCAGCAGATCGAGCTGGCGAAGGCGTTCGGGTGCGCGCGGGTGGTGTTCAACGACGGGCTGCGCGCACGGCAGGAGGCCCGCGAGCAGGGCTTGCCGTACGTCTCGGACGGGGACCTGTCCAAGCAGGTCATCACCCAGGCCAAGCTGACCCCGGAGCGGGAGTGGCTGGGCGAGGTCTCCGCCGTCGTCCTGCAACAGGCGCTGGCCGATCTGAACGTGGCGTACCGCAACTTCTTCGCCTCGGTCACCGGCAAGCGCAAGGGACGCCGGGTGGCCCCGCCAAAGTTCCGCTCGCGGAAGGACAACCGGCAGGCGATCCGGTTCACCGCCAACGCCCGCTTCACGGTGCTGGACAACGGCCGGCTCCGGCTCCCGAAGATCGGCGACCTGGACGTCCGCTGGTCACGGGGCCTGCCGTCCGACCCCAGCTCGGTCACGATCGTCAAGGACGCGGCGGGCCGGCACTTCGCCTCGTTCGTGGTGACCACGACGGCCGAGGCGCTGCCCGAGCTGGACTCCGAGGTCGGGATCGACCTGGGCCTGACGCACTTCGCAGTGCTCTCGGACGGCACGAAGGTCGCCGCGGGCGAAGTTCCTGCGCCGCGCGGCGCGCAAGCTCAAGCGGCTGCAACAGGATCTGACCCGCAAGCAGCGGGGCAGCAACAACCACAAGAAGGCCGTCGTGAAGGTCGCCCGCGCTCATGCTCGGGTCGCCGACACCCGGCGGGACTGGCAGCACAAGCTCTCGACACGGATCATCCGCGAAAACCAAGCGGTGTACGTCGAGGACCTGTGCGTCGTCGGTCTCGGCCGGACCCGGCTGGCGAAGTCCGTCCACGACGCCGGATGGTCGTCGTTCGTCGGCATGTTGGAGTACAAGGCCGCCCGCTGGGGGCGAACCTTCGGGAAGATCGACCGGTTCGCACCGACGTCACAGACGTGCTCGGTATGCGGCCGGATCGACGGACCCAAGCCGCTGTCCGTCCGGTCGTGGGCCTGCCTGTGTGGCGCGGTCCACGACCGGGACGTCAATGCGGCGATCAACGTGTTGGCCCAGGGACGCTGGGACAACTCAAACGCCTGTGGAACTCGGGTAAGACCGGCACTTGTGCCGGCACCGCGGCCGACCTCGCGTCGAGAAGCAGGAATCCGCCCGGACGCCGCGTGTTCCACGCGCAGCGTGGAGGGAATCTCCGCCCTTTAGGACGGAGAGATCGTCAAACGACCGAGAGTGGCAGCTGTAAGCGCAGCAACAACGCCTACCCCGCGCTGTACGCCACCAACGTGAAGCCGGCCTCCTACCGCTCGGTCGCCTGCTCGGGTGCCACCACCACGAGCGTCATCAACACCCAGCTCTCGGCACTGACCTCGACAACCACCCTGGTCAGCGTCCAGGTCGGCCGGCAACGACGTCGGCTTCGCCAACATCATGACCTCCTGCGTGCTCTACGGCACGACGCAGTGCGTGGCCGCGGTGGACGCCGCCATGGTCAAGGCGCGCAACGACCTGCCCCGCCTGCTGGACAACGTCTACAACGGCATCACGACGCGGTCCCCCTCGGCCCGGGTCGTGGTCGTCGGCTACCCGGTCTTCTACCAGCTGAACACCCCGTGCGTCGGGCTCAGCGACACCGCGCGGGCGAAGATCAACGAGGGCATCAACCTGGTGGACGACATCATCCGTAGCCGGGCCGGCGCGCACGGCTTCCGCTTTGCCGACGTGCGCAGCGCCTTCGTGGGCCATCAGCTGTGCAGCTACTACGAGAAGTGGCTGCACGCGTTGAACATCCTCGACATCGGGGTGTCCTACCACCCGACGGCGGCCGGCCAGTCGGGCGGCAACTACCCGGTCTTCCGCTCCATCGCGGGCTGACCGGACCGTGCGCCGCGCCGGGCCCGCCGCGTACCGACGCGGCGGGCCCGGTTGCGTGTGGACGCGGCTACCGACGTTCCGTGGCGGCCGTCGACCGGGCCGACTCGAGGTTGCCGGCCATCACCGCGAGCACCCGTACCGTCTCCACGTACTGCTCGGTGGTGAGGCCGCGCATCAGCAGGTCGCGGGCCGCCTCGACCCGGGCGGCCACCTGCGTGTGGGCGGTCCGGCCCTCCGTGGTCAGGGTGAGCCGGCCATCGTCTCCCCGGGCCACCCAGCCCCGTGCGGTCAGATCGTCCACGGTGCCGCCACCGTCCGCGCCGAACGGGGCCAGGGCCTCCGCCAACTGGGCGGACGTCCGTGGGGCCTCGTGCAGCAGGTGCAGGGTCTGCCAGTGCCGCCGGCCGAGCCGCTCCTCGGCGAGCGCGGCCTCGAACTGCGCCTCGATCAGGTTGTGCAGGTGGCGTAGCCAGTAGCCGATGGGCCGGCTGGTCGGTTTCATGGCACTCCCGGGTCGTCGATGTGCGGGACGGTGGTCGCCTCCGCAGTGTGGACGGACGTGCCATCGACCCGGTCGAGGCGAGGTGTAGGGCGGGTGCCCCGGCTCAGGTCGTGGCCGGCAGGACCCGCTGGATCGCCGCGTGCAACTTCGGGGCGTCCGGCTCGACCGTGGGCGCGAACCGCGCGGCCACCGTGCCGTCCGGCGTGACGAGGAACTTCTCGAAGTTCCAGCGGACGTCGCCGGTGTGTCCGTCGGCGTCCGTGGCCTGGGTGAGCAGCGTGTACAGCGGGTGCCGGTCGGGCCCGTTCACCTCGACCTTCTCGGTCAACGGGAAGCTCACCCCGTAGGAGACCCGGCAGAACTCGCCGATCTCGTCAGCCGTGCCGGGCTCCTGTCCGGCGAACTGGTTGCACGGCACCCCGAGCACCACCAGCCCGCGCCCGGCGTAGGCGTCGTACAGCTTCTGCAGGCCGGCGTACTGCGGTGTGAGGCCGCACTGGGAGGCCACGTTCACCACCAGGAGCGCGCGCCCCCGGTGGTCGGAGAGGTTGGCCGGACCGCCGGCGAGGGCGTTGATCCCGATGTCGAAGACGCTCATGCCGGCGAGGCTACCGTCGCGTAGCCGTACGCCGGCAGGCACCGGGCCGACCGGGAGGGTGGACACCGGGTGGCCGCGGCCCGACGCCGCGTCGATGCCCGGTCACGGACCGGGTTCATCCCGTTGACGGGCGGAGATCCGGTAGGGAAATCCATACACGTACATCTTGACGAACTCATGACAGCGTGAGTAACGTCTCAATTAACCTTTTGGAAAGTTTCCTAACTGTTCAGGGAGACGCCGCATGAGAAGATCACTCCGCCGAGCCCTCTGGGCCAGCGCCGTGGTCGCCGTGACCGTTGCTGCGGTCCCGATGACCTCGGCCTTCGGCGCCGGCAGCGTGACCACCACCTTTACGAAGGTGCAGGACTGGGGCACCGGTCACGAGACGCGGGTTACCATCACCAACGGTTCGGACGCCCCGGTCAGCACCTGGCGCATCGAGTTCGACCTTCCCTCGGGCACCAGCATCAGCAGCTCGTGGGACGCCGACGTCACCCGCAGCGGCGACCACTACATCGCGGTCAAGAAGAGCTGGGCCGGTGGCATCGCGCCGGGCGGCACGTTCAGCTGGGGCTACAACGGCACCGGGGCGTACCGGGCCCCGCTCAACTGCACCGTCAACGGCGCGCCCTGCGGCGGCGGCACCGGGCCGACCCCCACGGCCACGGCGACCACCCCGCCCCCGACGACCCCGCCGCCGACCACGCCACCGCCGACCGGGGACAAGAAGGTGGTCGGCTACTTCGCCCAGTGGGGCGTCTACGGCCGGAACTACCACGTCAAGAACATCCACACCAGCGGCTCGGCCGCCAAGATGACGCACATCATGTACGCCTTCGGCAACACCACCGGGGGTCGGTGCACGATCGGTGACAGCTACGCCGACTACGAGAAGGCGTACACCGCGGCCGACAGCGTGGACGGCGTGGCGGACACCTGGGACCAGCCGCTGCGCGGCAGCTTCAACCAGCTCCGCAAGCTGAAGAAGATGTACCCGCACCTGAAGGTGATCTGGTCCTTCGGCGGGTGGACCTGGTCCGGCGGCTTCACCCAGGCCGCGCAGAACCCGGCCGCCTTCGCCGACAGCTGCTACAGGCTGGTCGAGGACCCGCGCTGGGCGGACGTCTTCAACGGCATCGACATCGACTGGGAGTACCCGAACGCCTGCGGCCTCACCTGCGACGCCAGCGGCCCGAACGCGTACAAGAACGTGATCTCCGCCTTGCGGTCCCGGTTCGGCACCTCGGCACTGGTCACCAGCGCGATCACCGCCGACGGCAGCAGCGGCGGCAAGATCGATGCCACCGACTACGCCGGCGCGGCGTCGAACCTCAACTGGTTCATGGTGATGACCTACGACTACTTCGGCGCGTTCAACCCCCAGGGGCCGACCGCCCCGCACTCGCCGCTGTACTCGTACACCGGCATCCCGCAGCAGGGCTTCAACTCCGACGCGGCGATCCAGAAGCTCAAGAGCAAGGGCATCCCGTCGAACAAGCTGCTGCTCGGCATCGGCTTCTACGGCCGGGGGTGGACGGGCGTCACGCAGACGGCGCCCGGCGGTACCGCCACCGGTCCCGCCCCGGGCACGTACGAGCAGGGCATCGAGGACTACAAGGTACTCAAGAACACCTGCCCGGCGACCGGCACCGTCGCCGGCACGGCGTACGCCAAGTGCGGTAGCAACTGGTGGAGCTACGACACCCCGGCCACCATCGGCGGCAAGATGACGTACGCGAAGAACCAGGGCCTCGGCGGCGCGTTCTTCTGGGAACTCTCCGGCGACACCGGCAACGGTGAACTCATCGGCGCCATCAAGGGCGGCCTCGGCTGACCCGAGCGCACCACCCGTCGGGGGTGGGGAGCGGCCCGTCCGCTCCCCACCCCCGACGTCGTCCGGTTCACCTGCCGCCACCGCCCGCGTCGGGTGTCTGCAGGGGCCCCCTGCTCGACAAAAAGCGGTAACAGGGGACCCCTGCTTCCACCCGGAGGGCGGGGCGAACCGTCGACGGGGGGCGGTGGTCGTGGCGGCGACGGTGGGGGCGCTGCGTCGTTGGTCCATCAGACGCTTCCGTCGACGGCGGGCGGAGGCAGCTGGACGCCTGGGTCGCTGGTGACGTCACCATGCAGAAGGGTCGATGTGACAGACTCGCGGCTCGGTCGGCTCGACGTGACGTGTGAGGGGGCTCCGATGGCGGTGAGACGGGGGACGGTGTCCCTGGCGGTTGTGCTGGCCGCGCTGACGTTCGCCCTGCCCGGGTGCGGGATCGGGGACGACGAGCCGGCCGAGGAGCCGGACCGGGCCCCCGCCGAGGAGGCGGCCACCCGGTCCCGGGAGCGGGTGCAGGCGTACCTCGACGCGATGGTCGCCAAGGACGTCGCCGCCGGGCGCAGCCAGTTCTGCGCCACCGCACACGAGGCCTTCGACGCCGCCGCGACCAGCCCGAACGGTGACTTCGCCGCGCACTTCACCGTCTCGGAGGCGACGGTCACCGACGTTCGGCCCGGATCGCGTGGGCAGGAGGTGGGCACCTCCGTGACGGTCTCGGTCGGCGGACGGTCGACCACCCGCGCGCTGCTGTTCACGGTGACCCGCAGTGGCGCCGACTGGTGCATCGCCGAGGAGGCCCCGGGCGACCCGTCCGCGCCGGGCGGCCCGTCGGAGGGCGCCTCCCCGGCCCCCACCCCGACCACGGCGCCCTGACGCCCGGCGGGGTCCCGCCCGCCGCAGGCCCTGACGCCCGGCGGGATTTCACCCCGGCGACGCCCCGAGAACGCCCCACCTCCGACCCCGGGCAAGGCCCGGACCCCGAGGGCGGTCCCGCGGGGAAGGTGGTGCCCTGACCCCCGGGGGTGGTGCCCCGACCCCGGTGGACGCGTCGTCCGGTGGCCTCCCAACCATCGGAACCCGCCCCCTCGGCGGGGGCCGGTCGCCGTCGTCGCCGTAGGCTTTCGGGCATGCGCCATGAGTGGCATCAGCTGAGCTATCCCGCCGTCGGCGGCCCCGGACTCCAGACCAGCCGCCCGACCGCGGACTCCGCCGAGGACGCCGCGCTCGGCCTGGACCACTGGCGGAGCCTTCCCCGCGCCCAGACCCCGCCGTGGCCCGACCCGGCCGCGGTGGCCGAGGTCTGCACGGTGCTCGACACCGTCCCCTCGGTCGTCGCCCCGTACGAGGTCGACCAGTTGCGTCACCGGCTGGCGCTGGTGTGCGAGGGGCAGGCATTCCTGCTCCAGGGGGGCGACTGCGCGGAGACGTTCGCGGACAACACCGAGAGTCACCTGCTCGCCAACGCCCGCACCCTGCTCCAGATGGCGATCGTGCTGACCTACGGCGCGTCCCTGCCGGTGGTCAAGGTCGCCCGGGCCGCCGGGCAGTACACCAAGCCCCGGTCTCTGCCCACCGACGCGCGTGGCCTGCCGGCCTACCGCGGCGACATGATCAACTCGCTGGAAGCGACGCCGGAGGCCCGGGTCGCCGACCCGCAGCGCATGATCCGGGCGTACGCGAACTCCGCCGCGGCGATGAACATGCTCCGGGCGTACCTGGCCGGCGGGCTGGCCGACCTGCACGCCGTGCACGACTGGAACAAGGGCTTCGTCAGGAACTCCCCGGCCGGCGAGCGCTACGAGGCGATCGCCCGGGAGATCGACCGGGCTCTGGCCTTCATCCGGGCCTGCGGCATGACCGACGAGGAGGCGCTGCGCACCGTTACGCTCTACTGCTCCCACGAGGCCCTCGCCCTGGAGTACGACCGGGCGCTGACGCGGGTCTCCGACAGCCGGGCGTACGGGCTCTCCGGGCACTTCCTCTGGATCGGCGAGCGGACCCGGCAGATCGACGGCGCGCACGTCGACTTCATCTCCCGGATCGCCAACCCGATCGGCGTGAAGCTCGGCCCCACGACCAGCCCCGACGAGGCGCTCGAACTCTGCGAGAAGCTCAACCCGGAGAACGTCCCCGGCCGGCTCACCCTGATCAGCCGGATGGGTAACCACAAGGTCCGGGACGCGCTGCCGCCGATCGTCGCGAAGGTCGCCGCCGCCGGGGCGAAGGTGGTCTGGCAGTGCGACCCGATGCACGGCAACACGCACGAGTCCTCCAACGGCTACAAGACCCGGCACTTCGACCGAATCGTCGACGAGGTGCTCGGCTACTTCGAGGTGCACCGCAACCTGGGCACCCACCCCGGTGGGCTGCACGTCGAGCTGACCGGTGAGGACGTCACCGAGTGCCTCGGCGGCGCGCAGAACATCGCCGACCTCGACCTGCCCGGCCGGTACGAGACCGCCTGCGACCCTCGGCTGAACACCCAGCAGTCGCTGGAGTTGGCCTTCCTGGTGGCGGAGATGCTCCGTGGCTGACGCGAGGAGTGAGCTTGCGAGCCCCGCAGTCGGCAGCGGAGGGGAGCACGGTGGCTGACGCGAGGAGTGAGCTTGCGAGCCCCGCAGTCGGCAGCCGAAGGCAGCACGGTGGCTGAGGACCAGGCGACAGGCGCGAACGGGGACCCGATCGTCGACCTGCGTTCGGACACCGTCACCCGGCCCACGGCCGGGATGCGGGAGGCGATGGCCACCGCCGAGGTCGGCGACGACGTCTACGGCGAGGACCCGACCGTCAACGCGCTGGAGGCCGAGGTCGCCGCGCTCTTCGGGCACGAGGCGGCGCTCCTCGCCCCCACCGGGTCGATGGCCAACCAGATCGCCCTGCAACTGGTGGTGCCCCCGGCCCACGAGTTGCTCTGCGACGCCGATGCGCACGTGGTCACGTACGAGATCGGCGCCGCGGCGGCGTACGGCGGTATCTCGTCGCGGACCTGGCCGGCGGTCGGTGGGGACGTCGATCCGGACGTGGTCGCCGCGATGGTCCGCCCGGACGGCTACTGGGCGGTGCCCACCCGGGCGATCGCCGTGGAGCAGACCCACAACCGGGGCGGCGGTGGGGTGATCCCGCTGGCCACCCTGCACGCGCTGCGTCGGGTCGCCGACGACGCCGGGGTGGCCCTGCACTGCGACGGCGCCCGGATCTGGCACGCGCACGTCGCCGAGGGGGTGCCCCTGGCGGAGTACGGCGCGCTCTTCGACACCCTGTCGGTCTGCCTCTCCAAGGGACTCGGCGCTCCGGTCGGCTCGCTGGTCATCGGCAGCGCGGAGCAGATCGGGCGGGCCCGCTTCATCCGCAAGCGGATGGGCGGCGGCATGCGGCAGGCCGGCGTCCTCGCCGCCGCCGGGCGGTACGCGCTGACCCACCACGTGTCCCGGTTGACCGAGGACCACGCGAAGGCCGCCCGACTGGCCGAGGCGATCGCTCCGTTCGGGCTGCTCGCCGCCACGGTCCGCACCAACATCGTGCCGCTGGACCTGACCAAGGCGTCGCTGGACGCGCACGCGCTGGCTGCCGCCGCCCGTGCCGAGGGGGTGCTGGTGTCGGTGCTCGGGCCGCGTACCGCCCGTCTGGTCACCCACATGGACGTCGACGACGCCGGCATCGACCGGGCTGTCGCCGTGCTGGTCCGGATCCTGTCCCGCTGATCCGGGCGCGCCGCCTGGCCCGGCCTGCCCTGTGCGGGCGGGTGGGGCGTGAACTGCCACGCGACGGACGACTCGTGGCCGGCTGCGGTGGACTGGGGTCAGGGGCGCAGGCGGCGGAGGGTGGCGATGTCGGCGGCGTGGCCGACGTGCTTCTCGGTGGGGGTCTCCACGACCACCGGGACGCCGGCAGTGGCCGGATGGGCCATCAGCTCGGCGAACGCCGGCTCGCCGATGGTGCCCTTGCCGATGTTCTCGTGCCGGTCCCGGGTCGAGCCGCAGAGGTCCTTCGAGTCGTTGGCGTGCACCAACCGCAGCCGGTCCGCCCCGATGGTCGCCACCAGGGTGTCCAGGGTCGCGCTCATTCCGCCCTCGGCGGCCAGGTCGTGCCCGGCTGCCCAGGCGTGACAGGTGTCGAAGCAGACCCCGAGCCAGGGGTGGCGGTCCACCGCGTCCAGGTACGGCCCGAGCTGCTCCACCCGCGACGCCAGCGACCGGCCGCCCCCGGCGCTCGGCTCGACCAGCAGCATCGGCCCGCCGGTCGCCGCGGCGGCGTCCAACAGCGGCAGCAGGGACTCGCGTACCTGCCGCATCGCGGCCGCGTCGTGGGCGGGTTCCACCGAACTGCCGGCGTGGAACACCACCCCCCGCGCGCCGATCGCCCCGCCGCGCCGCAGCGCGTGGTCCAGGGTCTCCATCGAACGGGCCACCGTGGCCGGGGTGGGGGAGCCGAGGTTGACCAGCAGCGACGCGTGGATGAAGACCGCGATGTCCCGGGCCGCGCAGCCGTCGCGGAAGAGGGCGTCCTGGACCGGGTCACCGGGTGGCAGCGCCCAGCCCCGCGAGTTGGAGACGTAGACCTGCACCACCTCCGAGCCGGCGGCGTCGGCGTACGGCAGGGCTGCCTTCGCCAGCCCTCCGGAGGTGGGGGTGTGCGAGCCGACGGGCCGGTCGGCGCAGGAGGCCATCTAGAAGCACCCGATGGTGACCGGGGTGCCCGGGGCGACCTGGGAGTTCTCGCCCGGGTTCTGGAAGCGGACCACGCCGTTGGGGTTGAACTGCACCACCACCGGGAAGCCCTGACTCTCCAGCACCTGCTTGCCCTGCGGGCAGGGCATGTCCACCACCCGGGGTACGACCACCGGGGCCGGCCCCTTGCTGACCTCCAGCTTGACCTCGGCGCCCTTCTCCACGCTGGAGCCGTCGGCGGGCGACTGCCCGATCACCTCGTCCTTCGGCCGGTCCGAGTCACGGTAGGTCTCCACCGGCACCAGGCCGAGCTGCTGGAGCGCCCCCCGGGCGTCGGTGACACTCTTGCCGACCAGGTTCGGCACCGTGATCGGGGCGCGTCCCCGGCTCAGCACCACGGTGACCTTGGTGCCCACGTTCACCTCGGTGCCCGGCTTCGGGTTGGTGTCCAGCACCACCCCGGCCGGCAGGTTGTCGTCGTACTGGGCCTTGCCCTTGACCACCTCCAGACCCAGGTGGCGAAGGTCCGCCTCGGCGAGTTCGTACTCCTTGCCCACCACGTCCGGCATCGGGAGGCGATCCGGTCCGAGGGAGAGGGTGAGGGTGATCGTGCCCCCCCGGATGATGCGGTCGGCCGACGCCGGATCCTGCGCCAGGACGCTGTCGCGGGGCACCTTCGCGTCGTACCTCGGCTTGGCGTAGGTGAGGGACAGCCCGGCGCGGGACGCCTGCGACTCCGCCTGGGCCTTGGTCAGGCTGACCAGCTCGGGAGTGGTCGTGTACCGCCCGAAGCCGAACCACCAGCCGGCGCCGGTGAGGAGCAGCGCGACTACCACCACGGCGGCGATCAACGGCAGTCGGCCCGGCGGGGCCGCCGCCAGCTGTCGGCGCAGCCGGGCCCACGGGTTGTCCCCCTGGGGTGCGGCCCGCCGCCGGTGCGGTCGGTCCGGCGCGCCGGTGGTCCGCGACCGGCGGCCGGTCTTCGTCTCGGGCAGCCGGGCCCAGGCGGGACGCTCGGTGGGGCGGATCGGCGCGACGGCCATGGTGGGCTGGGCGACGGCGGGGACGACGTCGTCGGTGATCCGGCGCAGCACGGCGGTGTGCGCGTTGCTGCCGAGGTCCTCCCGGGCCATCTGCACCTCGGCCAGGAACGCCCCGGCGTCCGTCGGACGGGCTCCCGGCTCGCGGCGGGTGGCCCGGGTGACCAGTTCGTCGAGCACCTTCGGCAGCCCCGACACCAGGGTGGACGGGGCCGGTACGTCCCGGTCCACGTGCTGCCAGGCGACGTCGACCGGGCGGTCACCGTCGTACGGCACCCGACCGGTGAGCATCTCGAACAGCACGACACCCGCCGAGTAGACGTCGGTCCGCGGGTCCGCGTGTCCGTCGGTGACCAGCTCCGGCGCGACGTACGCGACGGTCGCCATCAGCTGGTTGCCCTGCTCCTCGCTCCCGCTCGCCTCGACCGCGCGGGCCAGGCCGAAGTCGGCCACCTTCACCACGCTGTCGACCAGGTTCGCCGCGCCGCCGGTGGGAGCCTCGGCGACCAGCACGTTCTCCGGTTTCACGTCCCGGTGCACCAGACCGGCCCGGTGTGCCGCGCCGATCGCGGCGAGCATCTGCTCGGTGATGGCCAGCGCCTCGTCCGGGTTGAGCCGGCGACGCTCGGCCAGCACGTCCCGCAGGGTCCGGCCCCGGACGTACTCCATCACCAGGTAGGGCAGGCCCTGGTGGGTGCCCTGGTCGTACACGGCGACCACGTTGGGGTGGGTGAGCCGGGCGATGGTCTTGGCCTCGTCGGTGAACCGCTCGACGAAGCCCGCCAGGGGGGACCGGGGATCGGGCGCCTGGGTGGGATGAATGATCTTGACAGCGACCGTGCGCTCGAGACGTTCGTCCGTGGCGGTGTACACGGTCGCCATGCCGCCTCGGGCCACGCGACCGCGAATGCGGTAGCGCCCCTCGATCAGCGAGCCCAGCAACGTGTCGGCGACCTGTGTGTCCATCGGGGGGCAGTCTATGTCTCCGGGGGGCGGCGGCAGAACAGGATGCCATAGTGCCGCCAGATCGTCACCTCGGTGCACCGTCGGGCGATCCCGTTCGCCGGTGGACGGCACGACGTGGCAGGGTGATCGGGTGAGTGAATCCGTACCCGCCGACCGGGCCGTCCCGGGCCCCGGTCCCGCCGCCGAGGACGCCTGGCTGACCCTGCCCGACGTCGCCGAACGCCTCGACGTGTCGATCAGCAAGGTCCACCAGATGATCCGCGACCGGGAACTGGTCGCGGTCCGCCGGGACGGCATCCGGAAGATCCCCGTCGACCTGGTCGCCAACAAGACCGTGCTCAAGCACCTGCCGGGTGTGCTCAACCTGCTCGCCGACGCCGGCTACGACGACGACGCCGCGCTGCGCTGGTTGTACGAGCCGGACGACACCCTGCCGGGCACCCCCGCCGTGGCCCTCGGCGGTGACCTGGCCCGCGAGGTCAAACGCCGGGCCCAGGCGCTCGGGTTCTGACCGTGCGGCAGTTCGTCTACCTCGGGGTGCTGGTCGGCTGCCTGCTCTGCGCGCTCTGGCTGGAGCCGGTGTTCCGGGTCAACGTGCTGCGCCGCTGGCGTCGGCTGCTGCTGACCCTGGTGCCGGTGGTGCTGGTCTTCGCGCTCTGGGACCTCGCGGCGATCGCCGCCGGGCACTGGACCTTCGACCCGGAGCAGACCACCGGAGTGCTCCTCCCCGGCGACCTGCCCCTGGACGAACTGCTCTTCTTCGTCGTCGTACCGGTCTGCACGATCCTCGGCTTCGAGGCGGTACGGGCGGTCAACCGTTGGCCGGCGGGGGACGAACCCGCCGGCCCGCCGGTCGGACCGGCCGCGGCGGTGCCGGACGGCGCGCGGTCGCCGTCCGGCCCGGTGACGCCGGGGACGGGGGACCGGGCATGACGTACACCGTCGCCGCCCTGCTCGGCGCGGCCGGCGCGGCCGTGATCGACCTGTACGTACTGCGGACCCGGCTGCTGCTGCGGCCGGTCTTCTGGGCCACCTACCCGATCATCGTGTTCTTCCAGCTCGTCTCCAACGGCATCCTGACCGGTCGGAACATCGTCCGGTACGACCCCGGGGCGATCATCGGCGTCCGGCTGGCGTACGCGCCGGTGGAGGACCTGGTCTTCGGCTTCGCGCTGGTGCTGCTGACCCTGTCGGTGTGGATCTGGCTCGGTCGCCGGGGCGTGCAGCGCACCCCGACCGCCGGCGAGGGCAGCCGCCTGCTCCGCCTCCTGGGTCGCCGCCCCTGACCGGGGGAGGGTCAGTCGGCGCGACAGGTGGCGGCGATGGCGAGGTCGACCAGGGCCTGCCGGGCCTCGGTCTCCAGATCGACGGTGGCGAGCGCGGCCAGCGCGCTGTCGGTGAGGGCGGCGATCCGCTCCTCGGTGCGCGCCAGTGCCCCGCTGGCGGTGATCACCTCACGGAGCCGCGCCACCCCGGCCCCGTCCAGTCCGGGATCGCCCAGGTGCCGGTCGATCAGCGCCCGTCCCGCGTCGTCGGTCCCCGTCACGGCCGCCGCCACCAGGTACGTCCGCTTTCCCTCGCGCAGGTCGTCGCCGGCCGGCTTGCCGGTCTGCGCCGGGTCGCCGAACACCCCGAGCACGTCGTCGCGGAGCTGGAACGCCTCGCCCAGCGGCAGCCCGTACGCCGAGTAGGCCGCCTCGACCTCGGCGGTCGCCCCGGCCAGCGCGGCACCGAGCAGCAGCGGCCGTTCGACGGTGTACTTGGCCGACTTGTAGCGGGCCACCTTCCCGGCCCGCTCCAGCGAGGTGTCCCCGGTGGCCTGGGTCAGCACGTCCAGGTACTGCCCGACGGTGACCTCGGTGCGCATCTCGTCGAAGACCGGCCGGGCCCGGGCCAGGGTCCGCGCGTCGAGCCCGGCGCCGTGCAGCATCTCGTCGGACCACACCAGGCAGAGGTCGCCGAGGAGGATCGCGGCGGCGTCGCCGAAGCCCTCCGCGTCCCCGGTCCACCCGGAGGCGCGGTGCCGGGAGGCGAACCGGCGGTGCACGGCCGGCTCGCCCCGCCGGGTGTCCGACCGGTCCATCAGGTCGTCGTGGATCAGGGCACTGGCCTGCACGAACTCCAGCGCGGCGAGGGTGGCGACCACATGGTCGGAATCCACCCCTCCGGCGCCCCGGTAGCCCCAGTAGCCGAACGCCGGCCGCAGCCGCTTGCCACCCCGCAGCACGAACGCCTCGACCGCCTCGGCGACCGGCACCAGTGCCTCGTCGACCCCGGTCAGCCAACCCCGCTGGGTGGCCAGGAATCCGGTCAGGGCCTTGTCGACGCGCTGTCGCAGGCAGGCACGGTCGACAGGGGATACGGGAGCTGCGTGGGTCACGTCACGACGCTAGCCGGTCGCCGTCGACGACCGCGCACCACCGGGGGTGTGACGCGCCGGGGAAGGTACGGACGGGCGGCCGTGACCAGCGCGGCATGCCGGCGTACGGCCGGTTCGGCCCGGTACGCGGCGAGCCGGCGCCCCACCTCGGTGAGGTGACCGGCCGCCCGGGCGGATCCGGCCCGGACGGTGGCGAGCAGGGCCTCTCCGGCCACCGCGCAGGCCTGTTCGACCTCGCCGAGGTCGAGGTAGACGCGGGCCAACCAGCCTCCGTAGATCGCCGTGGCGCGCGGCTGCCCGGGGCGGCAGCCGGCGCGCAGCAGCGGTTCGGCGCGCAGGGGTCGGCCCAGCACGGCCAGCGTCCGGCCGGTCATCGCGGCCAGTTCCGCCGGGTCGAGCCAGTAGAGCCAGGGCGGCTCCCGGCGCGGGTCGTGCCGGTCGGCGGCGCGCCGGGCGACGGTGAGCGCCTGTCCGGCCGTGGCGTGCCGGCCGGCGAGCGCGGCGGCCACCGCCGTCCGGTGCGACAGCACCGCCCGCAGCCCGGCCGGGGCGCCCGGACCGGCCCCGGTGTCCGCGACGCGGGCCAGCAGCAGCGCGCCGGACGGGTCACCGATACCGGCGAGCAGGTGGCTCGCCGAGCCGAGCACGTGCCCGGCCAGCGCCCGGTCACCGGCCGCCGCGGCGGCCCGCAACCCCAGCCGGTACGCGGCCAGCCCACCGGCCGGGTCACCGGCGTCGGCGGCGAGCCACCCGGCGAGCTGCGCCGCCTCGCCCAGCACCGGCAGCAGTCGGCGCCGCCCGGACGGGCCGGCCAGCCGGACTGCGCGGGCCACCCGCCGCAACCGGGACGCGCCCAGCCCGGCCAGGTCCGTGCCGCCGGACAGGTCGTCGAGCCGGCGCAGCCGGTCCAGCCAGCCGGCCGGGTCGTCCCACGACCGGGCGGGCTGGTCCCATGAACCCGTCGGGTCGTCCCACGACCAGGTGGGGTGGCCCCGCGAGCCCGTCGGGTCGTCCCAGGACCAGGTGGGGTGGCCCCGCGAGCCCGTCGGGCCGGGTGGCGGCAGCGACCCCTCCGGGTCGGCCAGCCACCGCTGGGCCAGGGCCAGCAGCGCCCGTCGCTCCCGGGACCCGTCGGTCACCGGGTACGCGTCGGTGCGGCGGCTCGCCACTGCGGCCCCGACCAGCCGTACCCGGGGGACCGCCAGCACGACGGCGAGCCAACCGAGCCAGAACTCCCCGGGCACGCGCACCTGCCGTTCCCAGCGGGAGACCTCGTGCCGGCTGAGCGTGGCTACCCCGGCGGCGGCGCAGAGCCGGGCGGCGAGCTGGGCCTGGCTCCAGCCCCGGGCCAGCCGGAGCCGGGCGAGCAGG
This sequence comes from Micromonospora inyonensis, assembly GCF_900091415.1. Lineage (NCBI taxonomy): Bacteria > Bacillati > Actinomycetota > Actinomycetes > Micromonosporales > Micromonosporaceae > Micromonospora > Micromonospora inyonensis. The sequence goes on from NZ_FMHU01000002.1 coordinate 649,870, forward strand.
GGCCCGAACAGCTCCGGGCCGGGCGACGGGGGCGGGATCATGGGGCCTCCGGGAGGTCGGCGCGGCGGCCCCGGCGGCCGGGTGGCCCGGACCGGTGCGCCGTCGATTCAGACTGCGGACCCCCGCACGGCTGGCGACCGACCCCCATCGGCTCACCGTGCTGCCCCCCTGCCTACCCGAGGGGTACGACGAATCCGCCGCGGCGGGACCGCCGCCACCCGTCCGCCGTCCGCCACCCGTCCGCCACCCAGGGGCTGGCGCGCCTCGACCGGGGGTCCGGCGTGCCTCGACCGGACCGCCCGTCGGGGGGCCGCCCGCAGATGCCCCCGCCCGGTAGAGTCGTGGAGTGGCGCTCGGTCTTCCCTCGGTCCTTCCCAACTCCCAGCCGTCGATCGGGGAGCTGATCCGCGACTGTCAGCCGACCTTCTCGTTCGAGTTCTTCCCGCCCAAGACCCCGGCCGGCGAGACCCTGCTCTGGCAGGCGATCCGCGAGCTGGAGTCACTGCGTCCCTCGTTCGTCTCGATCACCTACGGTGCCGGCGGCTCGACGCGGGACACCACCGTGACGGTCACCGAACGGATCGCCACCGAGACCACCCTGCTGCCGATGGCGCACCTCACCGCCGTCAACCACTCCGTCGCCGAACTGCGGCACGTGATCGGGCGACTGGCCGGGGTGGGCGTGCGCAACGTGCTGGCGGTCCGGGGCGACCCGCCCGGAGACCCCACCGGGGAGTGGGTCCCGCACCCCGAGGGGGTGCACTACGCCGAGGACCTGGTGCGGCTGATCCGTGACTCCGGTGACTTCAGCGTCGGGGTCGCCGCCTTCCCGTACCGCCACCCCCGCTCGCCGGACATCGCCTCCGACACCGACTACTTCGTCCGCAAGTGCCGGGCGGGAGCCGATTTCGCGATCACCCAGATGTTCTTCGACGCCGACGACTACCTCCGCCTGCGTGACCGGGTGGCCGCCGCCGGCTGCGACACCCCGATCCTTCCCGGGGTGATGCCGGTGACCCAGCTCGCCACCATCGCCCGTTCCGAGCAGCTCTCCGGGGCACCCTTCCCGCCCGCGCTCGCCGAGCGGTTCGCCAAGGTCGGCGACGACCCGGAGGCGGTCCGTCGGCTCGGCATCGAGCAGGCCAGTGAGATGTGCCGGCGGCTGCTCGACGAGGGCGTGCCGGGCATCCACTTCATCACCCTGAACCGCTCCACCGCCACCCGGGAGGTCTGGCGGAACATCCAGGTCGGCGCGCGGGTGTGAGCGGCACCGGGTGTCCCGGCGCGGACCACGACCGGGTACCGCCGACCGCGACACCCGACGAGCCCTCCTACGGTTGATCCGTGGTGGGCACTCCGCTGAGATGGGACGACTACGCGACCGCCTGGGCCCGGTTGCACGGGGGCTTCGATCCCCGGACGGCAGCCCCGGTGGTCCGCGGCTGGCTGCGTTTCGCGTACCACGTTGGCTATCTGCTGGGCCGGTTGCGGGTCAACCCGACGGCGGTCACCGCCGCCGGGGTGCTGCTCTGCTTCTGCGTGCCGCTGCTCGCCGTACGCCCCTCCGACGGCCCGTTCCTGGGCGCGCTCTTCGTCCTGCTCGCCGCGGTGGCCGACAGCGTGGACGGCGCGGTGGCGGTGGTGACCGGTCGTAACACCCGCCTCGGCTACGTCTACGACTCGCTGGCCGACCGGCTCGGTGAGGTCGCCTGGTTGCTGGCGTTCTGGCTGATGGGGGCGCCGGGAGCACTGGTGGTGGCCGGAGGCGCGCTCTCCTGGCTGCACGAGTACGTACGCGCCCGCGCCGTCGCCGCCGGCATGCGCGAGATCGGCGCGGTGACGGTAGGGGAGCGGCCGACCCGGGTCAGTGTCGCGCTGGTCGGGCTGCTGGTGGCCGGGCTGACCGGGCTGGTCCGGCCCGAGTTGGCCGCCGGCACGATCACCCTGGCGACGGCCGTCTGGGTGCTGCTCGCCGGTTTCGGGCTGGGGCAGCTCCTCTCCGCCGTCCGTCGCGCCCTGCTCGCCGCCGACGCCCCCGGTCCGGCCCACGTCCGCTGACACCGCCCGGTCTGCCACCGGTGCCGGTGCCCGTGCCTGTGCCGAAGGGGTGGTGGTTGGTTGGTGTGGCGTGGCGTGGCGTGGATGCAGGGGGCCCTTCCTCGACAAAAAGCGGTAGCAGGGGACCCCTGCAACCACCGGGCAGGGGCGGCCCTGCAACCACCGGGCAGGGGTGGCCGTGAGTCAGGCCGGGCCGATCCGGTCGGCGACGATGCGGGCGGAGAGGGTCACCATGGGCAGGCCGCCGCCCGGGTGGGTGGAGCCGCCGACCAGGTGCACGCCGTACGCCGGGGCGCGGTTGGCCGGACGCAGCAGCCCGCCGGCCGTGCCGTAGATCGCGCCGCCCGGCGCGCCGGTGGCGCTGCCCAGGTCGGCCGGGGTACGGATCTCGCGGAACAGCAACCGGTCCCGCACGTCGATGCCCCGCTCGGCGAGCACGTCCAGGATCCGGTCCGCGTACGCCTCGGCAAGCCCCGGGCGACGCCAGTCGACGGCGGACGCGGCGGTGCCGTGTCGCGCCGCGTTGACCAGCACGAACCATGCCTCGTGGTCGGCCGGGCGGACCACCGCGTCGTCGGCCACGGTGACGAAGACCGTCGGGTCGACCGCGGGCCGGGCGCGGACACCCCGCCCCGGGTCACCGAAGACCGCGTCGAACTCGGCGTCGTAGTCGCGGGGGAAGAACACGTTGTGGTGGGCCAGGCCGGTCGGCCCGCGTACCCCGAGCAGCAGCACGAACCCGGCGAGGCTGCGGTCGGCGAGCCCGGCGAGCCGGCCGGGGCTGGGCAGCAGGTCCCGGTAGACGGTCAGCGCGTCGACGTTGGCCACCACCACGTCGGCGGGGACCGGCGCGGCGATGCCGCGCACGCGTACCCCGTGGACCCGCCCGCCGGCCGCGTCGATCTGGGTGACCGCGGTGCCGGTCTGCACGACCACACCGAGGTCCAGGCAGCGCGACAGCAGCGCGTCGGCGAGCGTGCCCAGCCCGCCGCGCAGGTACCAGCCGCCGAAGGCCAGCTCGGCGTAGGGGACGGCGACCAGCGCGGCCGGGGCGCGACGCGGGTCCGCGCCGGTGTAGGTGGCGTACCGGTCGAGCAGCATCCGCATCCGGGGGTCGCTCAGGTGGCGGCGGCCCAGCCCGCGCAGGGTCCGGCCGGGTGCGATCGCGGCCAGGTCGCCGAGCCGCCAGGCCAGCGCGGCCAGGTCCCGGGGGGAGTCGACCGGCCGGCGCAGGATGTGCTGCCAGGACGTCTCCCAGACCCGGCCGGCGCGGCGCCACAGCCCCCGCCAGTCGGCCGCCGACCGCTCCCCGAACGCCGCGCCGATCCGCTCGGTGAACTCCACCGGGTCGGCGCAGGAGTCCAGGGTCGTGCCCCCGCCGGGGGCCGTGCCGTCCGGGAAGACGTGTCGCACGATCGGGTCCAACGGGACGAGGTTCAGGTACTCGTCGAGCTTCGCCCCGGTCGCCTCGAACAGCTCGGTGAAGACCTCGGGGAGGGTGAGCAGACTCGGGCCGGTGTCGAAGTGGAACGGCCCGGCGGGTGTGTCGCGCGTGTACCGGCCGAGCTTCCCGCCGACCGTGTCGGCCTGCTCGAAGACGGTCACCTCGTGTCCCGCGGCGGCCAGCCGGGCGGCGGTGGCGAGCCCACCCACCCCGGCACCGACGACCACAACCCGAGCCATGTGTCGCGCCCTCCTAGCCGACCGGGCGACCGCGCCAGGAGAGGCGGCGTCGCTTCCGCAGATGGTACGACCGGATGGTCAGCCAACCGAGGACCACGACCGATACGGGGTGGGCGAGCGCGTCGGGCCACCACCGGCCCCCGGTCGCGTGGGCGCTGACCACCCGACCCGCGACACCGAGCAGGTAGCCGGTCCCCGCCAGCGTGGCGACCGTCGGCGCGCCGACCAGCAGCGCGGCCACGACCAGCAGCGGTGGCGCCACGTAGAGCAGGCCGAGCAGGGCCACCACGGCCGCCGCCGCGCCCGGGTGGCCGAACGAGGCCCAGAGCGACTTGGTGTAGCCGTCGCGCAGCTGCGGCCAGGTGTCGTACATCCGGCAGTCGGCCAGCGGGGAGCCGTCGGCCAGGGCGATCTGGCCGCCGGCCCGCTTGACCGTGCGGGCCAGCTCGATGTCCTCCAGCACCCGGTCCCGGACGGCCGCGTGCCCGCCGGCGGCGCGGTAGCCGGCCCGGTCGACCACCAGGAACTGCCCGCCCGCCGCCGCCAGCGAGGGCCGGGCCGAGCGTTCCATCGCGCGTAGCGGCAGGAAGGTCAGCCACAGCCACTGCAACAGCGGCTGGACCAGCCGGTCGCTCACCGTCGTCACCAGGATCCTCGGGTACGGCGACAGCAGCGTCACCCGCGCGGCGCGCAGCTCGCCGACGGCCGCCGCCACCGCGTCCGGGGCGAGGACGACGTCGGCGTCGACGAAGACCAGCACGGTGGCCGCCGGGTCGGCCCGCTGCGCGAGCTGGTGGCAGGCGTGCGGCTTGCCCAGCCAGCCCGGTGGCGGGGTCACCCCGGTCAGCAGGGTGGCCCGGGGGTCGCCGTCGACCACGGCGCGCACCACCTCGGCGGTGCCGTCGGTCGAGCCGTCGTCGAGCACCACGATCCGCATGTCCGGTACGCCCCGTTGGGCGAGCAGCGCCCGCAGGCACGGGGTGACCCGGGTGGCCTCGTCGCGCAGCGGCAGCAGCACCGCCACCGGTTCGCCGACCTCGGCGGGCCGGTCGGCCGGTCGGCGCAACCAGCGGGTGGCGTTGAGCAGGGTGTGTCCGGTCAGCGCGGCGAGCACGGCCAGCGGGACCAGCACGGCGACGACCGGACCGGTCATGCGGTGGCGTCCACCCGCGGCTGGCCGGAGCCGTTCCCCGTGCCGGCCGGTGGACGTCGTCGGTGGCCCCGGGCGAGCGTCACCGCCAGCGGCACCGCCGCGACCGCCATGCCGGCCGCGCCCCAGAACGCCGACGCGGGCAGCCCGAGGAAGACCGCGTGGGCCAGCACGCTGGAGAAGTACGTCCACAGGTACAGCGCGTACATCGGGTGGTCCGCCGGGCCGGTCCGGTCGGCCGACGCTCCGGCCAGCGGGCGCAGCAGCGTCGTCATCAGCACCCCGAACAGCAGCCAGCCGAGGTAGTTGCTGACCGGGACGCCGGGCAGTCCGGGCAGCGCCGGGGCGGCGTCCCGCCAGCGCCAGTACCCCTCGGCGACCATCTGCGGGTCGAGGAAGAGATCCCAGGTGGCCAGGCCGACGGCGGCCAGCGCGATCCGCCGTACGCCGGGCCGGACCAGCCGTACCGCGGCGAGCCACGCCGGCCAGGCCATCCAGGTCCAGGCCAGCGGGATGATCAGGGGCACCCCGGCGAGCTTCGGGCCGAGGTGACCGGAGTAGTCGTAGCTGCCGAACGGGAAACCGGTGGCCACGCCGAGCGCCTCGATGGCGAACCCGCCGCCGGTGGCGACCGCGACCAGCGCCGCCGCCGTCCGGGGCCCCCGGGTGAGCAGCGCGTGGCCGACCGAGAGGAGGTAGCCGAGCACGACCGTGGCCACGGTCAACGCCGCCCGGGTGCCCCCGCCGGTCAGCGGGTAGCCGATCTGGGCGAGGACGAGGACGCCGAGCAGCACCCAGCTCAGCCGGGGTGGCCGGGCGTCCCCGTCGACACCCCGTCCGGGCCGGGGTCCGTCGGTGGACCGGTCGCCGCCGGCTACGGCGGATGCGGCCCGGTCACCGCTCACGACGGGTACGGGCCGGAGACGGCCGGCCCGGCGGACGCCGTGGGGCCGGAGGGCGCCGGTGGCGGCAGCGGAAGGGTCCGACCGAGCACGCCGAACGCGCGTTCGTCGCCGGGGAAGTGGAAGTTCCGCAGGACGTCGACGAAGCCGAACCGGCGGTAGAGCCGCCAGGCACGGGAGCGTTCCTCGTCGGCCTCCGGGGTGGACAGCAGGGTGGTGCTCCCCTCGGCCATGGTCAGCAGCACCCGCAGCTGCCCCGCGCCGAGGCCGTGCCCCTGTGCCGAAGGCCGGACGTGCAGCTCGACGACCTCGAAGCAGTGGGTCAGCCAGAGCCCGCGCCGGGTCGGGTCCAGCGCCCGACTGACCTGGTCGTGCCACCACTGCCCGGGTGTGCCGAGGTAGCCGTACCCGAAGCCGGCCAGGTGGCCCTCGCTGGTGAGGCTGGCCACCGCGCGGAAGCCCGGCCGGCGGACGTGGGTGGCGATGTAGCCGCGCCGGGACTCCAGCAGGTCCGGCCGGTACCCCATCGCCTCGCCGTAGACGGCGACCACGTCGTCCAGCCGCCGGACGAGATCGTCCGGGGTCCACCGCACCAACCTCATGCGCGCCCGCCCTCCACCGTCTCCGTGTCGTCACCGGTCCAGCCCAGCACCGCCCGGGCCCCGGTCACGGCACGCACCTCGAACCGGGCGAACAGTTCCTCCGCGTACCAGCCCTCGGTGGGGGTGCGGGCGATCGCGGCCCGGTGCTCCGGGTGACGGTACGCGAACTCGACCAGGCTCGCCGGATCACGCCACAGGCTGACCGTGCCCTGCCAGCCCAGCGGGGCCTCGCCGACGCCGAACCGGGCGAGCAGGCCGGGCGCGTGGTGCAGCGCGGCGGCCACCGGGGGGACGGCCCGCCAGAAGGTGAGCGCCCGCCGGGGGCGCAGCCGGGCGCGGGTCAGCGCCAGCACCGGTCCGGTCACCCGCCCGCCGGCCGGGGCGCCGAACGGCCGTCGGCGGGACCACTCACCCCGGCTGGCCACCGGACGTAGGTCGAGCCGGACGCTCGCGCGGGCGAGCCGGGCCCAGGAGCGGCCGACCGGGGAGTCGTCGAAGCCGGCCGCCGCCTCGGCCGACGTCCAGACGGTCAGCGCGGCCCAGCGGGTCGGGTCCACGTCGCCGGGGCCGAACCCGGTGCCCGTTCCGGTGCCGAGCAGCTTGGCGAAGCGCACCCCGTCGGTGGCGCGCAGCCGGCGCGGACCGAGCGCCATCCGGGGCAGCACCCGGGGCAGGTCGCTCCGACCCACCTGCCAGACGTGCAGGGTGACCAGCCCGCCGACGGGCTCCGGGCCGGAGGGCGGTCCGGACACGTCATCCCGGCCGGGGCGCTCGTTCACGCCACCCCGGCCGGGATGCCGGCGGTCATCCGCGGCAGGGCGGGATGCCCGAGCGGGGCGAGCCCGCCGGAACCGTCGCGCGCGTCCTGCACCGCCCGCACGGTGGGGTGTGGCTGCATGCTGGCCATTCTCCCCGGTACGCCGCCGCCCGTCGCGCCGGCCACGCCAGGCCGGGGTGAGGGTTCGGTCCGCACTCAGGCGCGGCGCCCGGGTTCGGCCGGACCGGCGGTGACCACGGCGACCACGTCCGGCGGGCCGGGCCGGTCGGTCTCCGACGACAGGGGCGTCCGGCCCGGGGCGACCCGGGCCGTCTCGGCCAGCGCGACCCCGACCAGCACCAGCAGGCCCCCGCCGATCCGGGCGGCGTTGAGTGCCTCGGTCGCGCCGAGGGTCACCCAGGCGACCGCCGAGGCGATCACCGGCTCGACCATCCCGACGATCCCGACGCTGGTCGCCGGGAGGTGTCGCATCGCCCCGGCCACCAGCAGGTACGGCACCACCGAGCCGAGCACGACCACGTACCCGAGCAGCAGCACGACCGGCACGCCCCGGCTGGCGCCGGCCAGCGGGGTCCAGTCGCCGACGCCGGTGACCGCCCGGGTGAGCAGACCGGCCACGGCGGCCGCGCCGAACGCCCAGGTGCAGAGCGAGACCGTGTCCCGTCCCTCGACCCCCCGCGCACCGAGCACGTAGTAGAAGGCGAGGAAGAACGCGGCTCCGAGACCGGCCAGCACCCCGAGGCCGTCGAGCGTGAACTCCCCCCAGATCTCCGCTACGCAGGCCAGCCCGACCAGGCTCAGCACCAGACCGGCCCAGAGCCGGGGTCGGACCGGGTGCCGCTGCCCGAACCGGGCCCAGAGGGCGACCAGCAGCGGGGCGGAGTACTCGAAGAGCAGCCCGATGCCGACCGGCAGTCGGGAGATGGCGACGAAGTAGAGCATCGGCACCAGGAAGAAGCCGGTCAGTCCGTACCCGACCAGCAGCGGGACCTGCCCGGCGGTGACCCGTAGCCGCCGGATGCCGGGGCGGAGCAGCGCGCTCAGCGCCAGCAGGACGGTGAACGCGCCGGCCGCGCGGAGCAGGGTGAGCTGCGGTGCGTCGATACCGGTGCGGAGCACCAGCTTGGAGACGGTGCCGTTGACGGCGAAGAGGACGCCCGAGCAGAGCACCATGACGACGCCGAGGGCGGGACGGGGTGTGCGCACGCTGCGAGGCTACCGAGGTCGGAGGGGGTGCCCGCAGGCGAGATCCGGCGAGGTCGCGTCGTGTCACACGTTGCGTTTTCCCCGGCGGCAGGGTGTACTGTCAGCAGTGGTTAGAACGGGTGTTCGATTGAGTCGGGCGCCGGTTCCCACTACCCGGGAGGGGTGTTTCGCGGCGCTGCTCCCGGGGCGGTGCGGTGCCGCGGACCGCACCGGGCACCGGGCAGTCGCGAGCCCGGTCCCGTCAGGCAGGATCGTCGCCCGCCGCCCACGACCCCCGGGCGGCGGGCGACGAACCCGCCGGTCAAGCCGGCCGGGTGTGGTGTGGGGAAGCGTCCACACCCGGCCGGCCGTACCAGGTGCGTCTTCCTCCGCACCCGCCCCAGACCCGGGCCACGCCGCCGGACGGATCCGTCTCCGCCGGTGGCGTGGTCGCCTCGGCGACGCGGAGGAGACAGTCATGCCGTCCAACCCGGCTCCGGCACCCACGGTGCCCGCGCACGTGCTGCCGCACCGCACCCCGGCCCAACTTCTCGCCGTGGCCCGTCGCGGGCTGGTCGAGGCCGCCCAGACCCGCCCCGACGGTCTGCGCTACGCCGCCGCCCATCTGGCGGCGCTGCGTGCGGCGGCGGCCCTGCTGGCCGCCCGCGCCCGTCCCGCACCCGCCCGGCGCAACCGGATCACCAGTGTCTGGGTCCTGCTCGTCGGGGTCGCCCCCGAGCTGGGCGAGTGGGCCGCCTTCTTCGCCGCCGGTGCCGGCAAACGGGCCGCCGCCGAGGCCGGCATCCCCCGGGTGGTGACCGCCCGTGAGGCCGACGACCTGCTCCGCGCCGCCGAACAGTTCGTCATGGTGGTGGAGACGGCGCTCGGTGTGACGCACCAGCCGGCCCTCGACGGGCTCGCCGCCTGACCCGTGCCGCCCGGTCCGGCCCGGGTGGCCTCGCACAGCACTGATCTCCAGCTACGACACGACGGGGGGCTTGTCCATGGCGGGCCGGATGGTGCTCGGTTCCGCCGCGCTGGCCGGTCTGGTCCGTCCGGCGAGCGCGCCCGACCCGGCGGACGCCCAGCGGGTGCTGCCGGTCCTGCCCGAACTCACCGGGCTGCTGCCCAACCGGGGCCTGCGTCGGGGGAGCACGGTCTCGGTCGCCACCGGCCAGCCCCGGCGCAGCGGTGGGACGTCCCTGATGCTGGCGCTGCTCGCCGAGGCGTCCCGGGCCGGCTCCTGGTGCGCTGTGGTCGGGGTGCCGGCCTTCGGCGCGGTGGCGGCGGCCGAGGCCGGTATCGCCCTGGACCGGCTCGCCCTGGTGCCCCATCCCGGTCCGGAGTGGGCCACCGTCGTCGCCGCCCTGATCGACGGGGTCGACGTCGTGGTCACCGCGGTCCCCGCCACGGTCTCCGCCTCGGTCGCCGGTCGGCTGGCCGCCCGGGCCCGGCAGCGCGGCAGCGTCCTCGTCCCGTACGGCCGGTGGACGGGGGCCGACGTCACGTTGCAGGTGGTCCGGGGTGTCTGGGAGGGGATCGGACCGGGGCGGGGTCGGCTCCGCAGGCGGGAGGTGACCGTCTCCGCGCGGGGCCGGGGCGCGGCGGCCCGACCGAAGGAGATCACCGTCTGGCTTCCCGGCGACGGCCGCACCCGGATCGTTCCCCGGCCCACGACCACCCTCCCGGCCGCATCCGCCGTGGTGTCCCGCCGGGGCCCGTTGACCCTGGTCGGGTCGGCGTGACCCGTGCGGTCCGGACCCTGCTGCTCTGGTGCCCGGACTGGCCGGTGATCGCCGCCGAGATCGTCGAGGGGGTTCCCGCCACCGGTGCGGTCGCCGTCCTGCACGCCAACCGGGTGGTCGCCTGCTCGGAACGCGCCCGCGCCGACGGGATCCGGCGCGGTCTGCGGAAGCGGGAGGCGCAGGGCCGCTGCCCCGGGCTGACCGTGGTCGAGTACGACCCGTCGCGGGACACCCGCGCGTTCGAGCCGGTGGTCGCCGCCGTCGAGGAACTGGTCGCCGGGGTGGAGGTGGTCCGGCCCGGGGCTTGTGCGGTGGCCGTCCGGGGGCCGGCCCGGTATCTCGGCGGTGAGGAGGTGGCGGCCGAGCGGATCATCGAACACGTCGCCCAGACGTGCGGGGTGGAGAGCCAGGTCGGCATCGCCGACGGGGTCTTCGCCGCCGGGCTCGCCGCCCGTACCGGGCAGGTCGTGCCACCCGGCGACACACCGGGGTTCCTGGCCGTCCTGCCGGTCGAGGCGCTCGGTCGTCCGGCCCTGGCCGACCTGCTGCGCCGGCTCGGCATCCGGACGTTGGGTGACTTCGCCGCGCTGCCCGCCGGGGACGTGCTGGCCCGGTTCGGTTTCGACGCGGCGCTGGCCCACCATCTCGCCGCCGGGCGGGACCACCGTCCGCTCGCCGTCCGGGTGCCCCCGGCCGACCTGACCGTCGGCGCCGACTACGACGAGCCGCTCGGCCGGGTGGACGCCGCCGCGTTCGCCGCCCGGGCACTGGCCGAGCGGCTGCACGACCGGCTGGCCGCGCACGGCCTGGCCTGCACCCGGCTCGGGGTCGAGGCGGTCACCGCGCACGGCCAGGAACTGCACCGGGTCTGGCGGCACGACGGCCTGCTCACCGCCGGGGCCATCGCCGACCGGCTCCGCTGGCAACTCGACGGCTGGCTCTCCGGCGGCGCCGGCCGTCCGGGCCGTCCGACCGCCGGGATCATCCGGCTACGACTCGTTCCGGACGGGGTGCTCGTCCAGGTCGGGTTGCAGCCTGGCCTGTGGGGTGCCACCGGTGCGGAACGCGAGCGGGCGCACCGCGCGTTGAGCCGGGTGCAGGGCCTGCTCGGCCCGGAGGCGGTGGTGACCGCGGTGCTCGGTGGCGGGCGTTCCCCGGCCGACCAGGTCCGACTGGTGCCGTGGGGCGACGAACGCCTTCCCGCGCGCCCCGGCGAACCGGGCTGGCCCGCCACCGGCCCGACGGGCTCCGACCGGCCGGTGGAGCCCGTCCCGGCGGACCGGACGGCTCCGGTGCGCGGCACCGGCGGCCGGGTGGGGCGGCGGCCGGGTCCGGGTGGCCGGACGACGCGTCCGGAACTGCCGCCGTGGCCGGGGCGACTGCCGCCCCCCGCACCGGCCGTGGTGCTGCCCGCCCCGCTCGCCGCGACCGTGCACGACGCCACCGGCGAGCCGGTCGGGGTCAGCGCCCGGCTCCAGCTCACCGCCGCGCCGGCCCGGGTGGCCGTCGACTCCGCCGCACCGGTGGAGATCGTCGGCTGGGCCGGGCCGTGGCCGGTCGACGAACGGTGGTGGGCTCCGGCCGAGGCCCGGCGTGCGGCCCGCTTCCAACTCCTCCTCGCCGACGGCGCCGCCCTCCTGATGGCGGTCGAGGCCGGCCAGTGGCTGGTGGAGGCGATCTATGACTGAGCGCGGGTGGGGCCGGTGAGCTTCCACAACCCGAAGCTGCCCTGGTCGGAGCTGGAACGGGTGCTTTCCGGGCGGTCTGGCGGTGGCGGCCGCCCCGGGGAGCGGCACCTGCACGTGGTGGATCCCCTCGCCGTCGACGGCGACGGTGGGGACGCCCCCGCCTGGACCCGGAAGCGCCCGCACTACGAGGCGCCCGAGCTGCCCCGCCCCGACGGCGTGGTGCCCTACGCGGAACTGCACGCGCACACCAACTTCAGCTTCCTCGACGGGGCCAGCCACCCGGAGGAACTGGCCGAGGAGGCCGCCCGGCTCGGGCTCACCGCGCTCGCCGTCACCGACCACGACGGCTTCTACGGGGTGGTCCGCTTCGCCGAGGCGGCCCGCGCCCTGCGACTGCCCACCGTCGTCGGCGCGGAACTCTCCCTCGGCCTGCCCGGCCCCCAGGGCGGCGAGCCGGATCCGCTCGGCCGGCATCTGCTGCTGCTCGCGCACGGCCCCGAGGGGTACGCCCGGCTCGCCACCACCATCTCCCGGGCCCAGCTGCGCGGTGGCGAGAAGGGCCGCCCGGACTACGGCGATCTGGAGGAGGTCGCCGCCGAGCTGCGCGACCACGTGCTGGTGCTCACCGGCTGCCGCAAGGGGCACGTGCCGGCGGCCCTGCTCACCTCCGGCGTCGACGCCGCCGCCCGGGAGCTGGACCGGCTGGCCGCCCTGTTCGGCCCGGAGACGGTCGCGGTGGAGCTGACCGACCACGGCCACCCGGTCGACGCCGACCGCAACGACGCCCTCGCCGAGCTGGCCGCCGTCGCCGGCCTGCCCACGGTGGCCACCAACAACGTGCACTACGCGACACCGGGTCGACGGCGGCTGGCCACCGCGCTCGCCGCCGTGCGGGCCCGGCGCAGCCTGGACGAGATCGACGGGTGGCTGCCCGCCGCCGGCACCGCGCACCTGCGCAGTGGCGCCGAGATGGCCTCCCGGTTCGCCGCCTACCCGGGCGCGGTGGCGCGGGCCGCCGAGTTCGGCCGGGAACTCGCCTTCGACCTCCAGCTCGTCGCGCCGCAACTGCCGGCGTACCCGGTGCCGACCGGGCACACCGAGATGAGCTGGCTACGCCACCTCACCGAGGAGGGCGCGCGGGAACGCTACGGTCCGCGCGCGGCGCATCCCGAGGCGTACGCGCAGCTCGACCACGAGCTGGGCATGATCGAGGCACTGGGTTTCCCCGGCTACTTCCTGGTGGTCTACGACATCGTCGCGTTCTGCCGCGAGCAGGACATCTACTGCCAGGGGCGGGGCTCGGCGGCGAACTCGGCGGTCTGCTACGCGCTGCGGATCACCAACGTGGACGCCGTCCGGCACCGGCTGCTCTTCGAGCGTTTCCTCGCCCCCGAGCGCGACGGCCCGCCCGACATCGACGTGGACATCGAGTCCGACCGCCGGGAGGAGGTCATCCAGCACGTCTACACCCGGTACGGCCGGGAGCACACCGCCCAGGTCGCCAACGTCATCTCGTACCGGCCCCGGTCGGCGGTGCGGGACGTGGCGAAGGCGTTCGGTTTCTCCTCCGGCCAGCAGGACGCCTGGAGCAAGCAGATCGACCGTTGGGGCACGGTCGCCTCGGTCGACGTCGAGGGCATCCCCGAGCAGGTGGTGGCGTACGCCAACGAACTCCAGACCTTCCCCCGGCACCTCGGCATCCACTCCGGTGGCATGGTGATCTGCGACCGGCCGGTGATCGAGGTCTGCCCGGTGGAGTGGGGGCGGATGCCCGGCCGCAGCGTCCTCCAGTGGGACAAGGACGACTGCGCCGCCGTCGGCCTGGTCAAGTTCGACCTGCTCGGCCTCGGCATGCTCTCCGCGCTGCACTACGGGTACGACATGATCGGGATGAGCCTGGACCTGGGCGACATGTCGCTGGACGACCCCGAGGTCTACGACATGCTCTGCCGGGCCGACTCGGTCGGGGTGTTCCAGGTGGAGAGCCGCGCCCAGATGGCCACCCTGCCGAGGCTGAAACCCCGCTGCTTCTACGACCTGGTGGTGGAGGTGGCGCTGATCCGTCCCGGCCCGATCCAGGGCGGCTCGGTGCACCCGTACATCCGGCGCAAGAACGGCGTGGAACCGGTGACCTATCCGCACCCGCTGATGCGCAACGCGCTGGAGAAGACCCTCGGCGTGCCGCTGTTCCAGGAGCAGCTGATGCAGCTCGCCATCGACCTGGCCGGCTTCGACGCGGCCGGGGCCGACCAGCTGCGCCGGGCGATGGGGGCGAAACGCTCGGCGGAGCGGATGGCCCGGATCGCCGAGCGGCTCTACGCCGGCATGGCCGGTCGGGGCATCACCGGCGACCTGGCCGACGACGTCTACCGCAAGCTCTCCGCCTTCGCAAGCTACGGCTTCCCGGAGAGCCACGCGATGAGCTTCGCCTACCTGGTGTACGCCAGCTCCTGGCTCAAGCGCTACCACCCCGCCCCGTTCCTGGCCGCGCTGCTGAACGCCCAGCCGATGGGCTTCTACTCGCCGCAGACCCTGGTCGAGGACGCCCGCCGGCACGGCGTCGAGGTACGCCGTCCGGACGTCAACGCCAGCGGCGCGAAGGCGACCCTGGAGTCCGCCCCGGACACCCGGTGGGGGAGTGGCCCGGGGGAGCCGCCGCACTCCTGGGGACTGGGCGGGCCGGCGGTCCGGCTGGGGCTGTCGAGCGTGCGTACCCTCGGCGACGGGGTGGCCGAGCGGATCGAAGCCGAGCGGGCGGCACACGGGCCGTACCGGGACATGCCGGACCTGGCCCGGCGGGTCGGTCTCACCGCCGCGCACCTGGAGGCCCTGGCCACCGCGGACGCCTTCGCCTGTTTCGGGCTGAGCCGGCGGGAGGCGCTCTGGGCGGCCGGCGCGGCGGCCCAGGAGCGGCCCGACCGGCTGCCCGGCACGGTGACCGGCGTGACCGCCCCCACCCTGCCCGGCATGGACGCGGTGGATCGCCTGGTCGCCGACGTGTGGGCGACCGGTCTCTCCCCGGAGAGCCACCCGGCCCGCTTCCTCCGGGACCGGCTGGACGCGCTCGGCGCGGTGCCGGTCGCCCGGCTCGGTCAGGTCGAACCGGGCCGGCGGATCCGGGTCGGCGGCATCGTCACCCACCGGCAGCGCCCCGCCACGGCCGGCGGGGTCACCTTCCTCAACCTGGAGGACGAGACCGGCATGCTCAACGTGAGCTGCTCACCGGGGCTGTGGCAGCGCTACCGACGGGTGGCGAAGACGAGCAACGCCCTGGTGGTCCGGGGCATCCTGCACCGGCACGAGGGGGTCACCAGCCTCACCGCCGACCGCCTCGACCCGATCGACGCCCCGGTCACCCCCACCTCCCGCGACTTCCGGTGAACCGACGGTCGGCGACCACCGTCGGCGGGTGGACCATCTCGGGTGGAGTCGTCCCAGCTGGTGGATGTCGTAGGCTCGGAAACCAGGGTGCCCCTACGTACCCGGAAGGACCCCGGTGACTTCACGAGACAAGATCCAGACGATCTTCACCGACGTGGTGCGGCGTAATCCCGGCGAGGCGGAGTTCCACCAGGCGGTGCACGAGGTGCTCGACAGCGTCGCCCCCGCCCTGGCCAAGCACCCCGAGTACGCCGAGGCGAAGATCATCGAACGGATCTGTGAGCCGGAGCGGCAGATCATCTTCCGGGTGCCGTGGGAGGACGATCGCGGCGAGGTGCACATCAACCGCGGTTTCCGGGTGGAGTTCAACAGCGCGCTCGGCCCCTACAAGGGTGGCCTGCGCTTCCACCAGTCGGTGTACCTGGGCATCGTGAAGTTCCTCGGCTTCGAGCAGGTGTTCAAGAACGCGCTGACCGGTATGCCGATCGGGGGCGGCAAGGGCGGCTCGGACTTCGACCCGAAGGGCCGCTCGGACCGGGAGGTGATGCGCTTCTGCCAGTCGTTCATGACCGAGTTGTACCGGCACATCGGCGAGTACACCGACGTGCCCGCCGGTGACATCGGCGTCGGCGGTCGGGAGATCGGTTACCTCTTCGGCCAGTACAAGCGGATCACGAACCGGTACGAGTCCGGAGTCCTCACCGGGAAGGGGCTGACCTACGGCGGCGCACAGGTACGCCGGGAGGCCACCGGCTACGGCGCGGTGTTCTTCGCCGACGAGATGCTCCGCGCCAAGGGTGACAGCTTCGACGGCAAACGGGTGGTGGTGTCCGGGTCGGGCAACGTGGCGATCTACGCGATCGAGAAGGTGCACCAGCTCGGCGGCACCGTCATCGCCTGTTCGGACTCCTCCGGCTACGTCCGGGACGACAAGGGCATCGACGTCGAACTGCTCAAGGACCTCAAGGAGGTCCGGCGTGCCCGGATCGACGCGTACCTGACGCACCGCCCGCACGCCTCCTTCGTCGCGGACCGCACCGTGTGGGAGGTGCCGTGCCAGGTGGCCGTGCCGTGCGCGACGCAGAACGAGATCGCCGCAGCCGACGCCGCCGCGCTCGTCAAGGGCGGCTGCGGGATCGTCGTCGAGGGTGCGAACATGCCCACCAGCCCGGAGGCAATCCGTGCCTTCACCGCGGCCGGTGTCCGCTTCGCCCCCGGCAAGGCGGCCAACGCCGGTGGTGTCGCCGCCAGCGCCTTGGAGATGCAGCAGAACGCCAGCCGTGACTCCTGGACGTTCACCTACTCCGAACAGCGGCTGCGGGAGATCATGCGGGACATCCACGCCCGCTGCCACGCCACCGCCGAGGAGTACGGGATGCCCGGCAACTACGCCGCCGGTGCGAACATCGACGGCTTCCGCCGGGTGGCCGAGGCGATGCTCGCCCACGGCCTCATCTGAACCCGGCGCGAGCCCGGACCCGGTCCGGTGGCCGGTTCAGCCGGCGACGGCGGCGAGGGCCGCGCCCGCGCTGCCCAGCAGCCCGACCAGCACGATCCGGCGGAACACCAGCGGCGGGATCCGGTCGAACAGCAGGTTTCCCAGCCACCAACCCAGCGGCACGGCGGGTAGGGCCGCCAGGCTCAGCCGGAGTACCTCGGCGTCGATCCGGCCGGCCAGCGCGAACCCGGCCAGCCCGATCAGCCCCGCCCCGGAGAAGACCGCCGCCAGGGTGGCCCGGAAGGTGCGCGGGTCGTACCCGAGGGAGTGGAACGCGGCGACAAGCGGTGGCCCGTTCGTGCCGGTGGCGGCGGTGAGCACCCCCACCAGGACACCGACCGCGCCGATGCCGACCGGTCCGGTGCGGACCCGCGCGCCCGACCAGACCAGCGCGACGCACCCGAGCACGACGACCGCGATCAGCGCGCTGAGCAGTCGTTCCGGGAAGGTCACCAGGACCAGCAGCCCGATCGGCACACCGAGCAGGGCGGCGGCGGTCAGCGCGCCGGTCACCCGCCAGCGCACGTACCGGCGCTCCCGGACGGCGGCGACCACGGTCAACCCGATGTCGGTCAGCGCGGTCACCACCACCGCGGTACGCGGATCGATGACCGTGGCCAGCAGCGGCACGGTCACCAGGGCGAACCCGAAGCCGCTCACCGACTGGGCGAAGGCACCGAGGAGCACGATGCCGAAGGCGGCGATCGACAGGAGCACCCGCAGAGCGTGACGCATCGACGCACGACGAGCAACGGGCGCCACTGGAGGACCGGTCCAGCGGGGAAGAACACACCCCGGGGCTGTTTCAGTGCCGACCCGGTGGAGAACTACCCGACTGGTCTTTGTGATCATGCTGAACCAGCAACCGTTTCGTCTACCACTAGGGGGATCAATGATGATTCGCCAGTCGGCCCAGGCCGTCGCGAACACCCGCCGGACCCGCCTCGGCGCGGGCTGGGTGCCCAGCCACCACGCCGAACCGCGCGAGTACCCGGTCACCGCCGGCCCGGTCGCCAACGACCGCCGGGCTCAGGTCGTCGAGGACGAGACCGGGGCGACGGAGTCCTGCTGATCCACCCGCCCGGGTGGTAGCAGGGGTCCCCTGCTCACGTTTTCTGTCGAGCAGGGGACCCCTGCACACACCGCAGGGCGGGGGAGCACCACCGCAGGGCGGGGGAGCACCGCCGCAGGGGTGGGGGTGCACACACCGTGAGGCAGCGGAGGGGGCCCTGCGCACGCCTCACCGCAGCACTAGGCTCGATCGGGTGGAGCAGACACGAGGCCGGTTCACCGGGCCGCCGCTGACCCCCCGTACCGCCGTCATCTGGTCGGTGCTCCGGGCCGAGCTGGACCGCCGCGGCGACGAGGAACTGACCGTGCTCGACGTCGGCGGCGGCACCGGCGGCTTCGCCGTGCCGCTGGCCCACGCCGGGCACCGGGTGACCGTGGTCGACGCCAGCCCGGACGCGCTCGCCGCGCTGACCCGCCGGGCCGCCGAGGCCGGCGTCGGCGATCGGGTGCGGGCGGTGCAGGGCGACGGGGACGCGCTCGCCGACCTGGTCGAGCCGGCCAGCGTCGACCTGGTGCTCTGCCACGCCGTACTCGAGGTGGTGGACGACCCGACGCCGGTGGTGACCGCCCTGGCCACCGCGCTGCGTCCCGGCGGCGCGGCGAGTGTGCTGGTCGCCGGGCGGGCCGCCGCGGTGCTCGGCCGGGCGATGAACGGCCACCTCACCGCCGCGGCGACCCTCGCCGCCGACCCGTGCGGCAGCGCCGGCCCCCGGGACACCCTGCGCCGACGCTACGATGCCGACTCCGCCGCCGCGCTGCTGCGCGCCGCCGGGCTCACCGTCGAGGAGATCCACGGGGTACGCGTCCTGGCCGACCTGCTCCCGGCGGCGGTCGCGGACGGCCAGCCGGCCGCCCTGCTGGAGCTGGAACGGGCTCTGGCGGCGCAGCCGCCCTACCGTGACCTCGCCGCCCAGTTGCACCTCTTCGCCCGCCGGCCGGTGACCCCGTCCGGCCGGGTGACGCCGTCCGGCCGGGTGACGCCGTCCGGCCGGGTGACGCCGTCCGACCGGGTGACCCCGTCCGACCGACCCGTCCGGCCCCGGGAATGACCGCGATGCCGAGTCCGGGCCCGACCGGACCGCTGGACCCGGTGGCCCCCCGCTACGGTTCCGGCAGCCTCGCCGACGTGCTGCCCAGCGCGTTGGCCGTGCTCGGCGTGCCCGGCAGCCCCGACCCGCTCGGCCTCACCACCGACCTCGACGGGATCCGCCGGGTGGCCGTGCTGCTCGTCGACGGCCTCGGCTGGTACCAGATCCCCACCGCGCGTCCGTACGCCCCGACCCTGTTCGGGTTCTACTCCCTGCTCGGCCGGCGGCTCACCGCCGGTTTCCCGTCGACCACGCCGACCAGCCTGGTGAGCCTGGGCACCGGGGTGGCGCCCGGCGCGCACGGGGTGCTCGGCTTCCGGGTCCGGGTGCCGGAGACCGACCGGCTGCTCAGCCACATCGAGTGGGGCCGCGAACCGGAGCCGCGACACTGGCAGCCGGTCCCCACCCAGCTCGAACGGGCCCGCGCGGCCGGGGTGACGGTGACCGTCGTCAGCCGTCCCGAGTACGACGGCAGCGGCCTGACCGTGGCCGCGAACCGGGGCGGTGACTACCGGGGTGCGGCCGGCGCGGACGCGCTCGCCACCGAGATGCTGGCCGCGCTCGCCACCGGGGACGGGCCCACCCTGGTCTCCGGTTACCACCCCGACCTGGACCGGCAGGGCCACCTGCACGGGGTGGACTCGCCACCCTGGCGGGTCGCCGCCGCCGAGGTCGACCGGCTGCTGGTGCGTCTGGTGGACGGCCTGCCCGGCGACGCGGCGCTGCTGGTCACCGCCGACCACGGGCAGCTCAACGTTCCCCAGGACCACCGGGTCGACCTGGACGCCGACCCCCGGCTGCGGGCGGGCGTGCGGGTGGTGGCCGGCGAGTCGAGGGTCCGTTACCTGCACGTCGCACCCGGCGCGGTCGCCGACGTGGTGGACACCTGGTCGGCGGTGCTCGGCGACGCGGCCCGGGTGCTGACCCGCGACGAGGCGGTGGCGACCGGCTGGTTCGGGCCGGTGCCGGAGTCGCACCTCCAGCGGATCGGCGACGTGGTGGCGGTCTGCCGGGACACCTGGGCGATCGTGGCGACCCGCTCGGAGCAGCCGATCGAGTCACGGCTGATCGGCTACCACGGCGCGGACACCGCCACCGAGATGACCATCCCGTTGCTGGTGGTCCGGGGCTGAGGTGTCGTACCCGCCGGTTAGCCTGCGGGGATGGGGCGTAGTCAGTCGTTGCCGCGCGGCGGTGACCCGCGTTTCGGCCCGGACGCCGACGACACCGACTGCCCGATCCTGCACGTCGACATGGACGCCTTCTTCGCGTCGGTGGAGGTCCGCAGCCGTCCCGAGCTGCGCGGGCGGCCGGTGGTGGTCGGCGGTGTCGGCCCGCGCGGGGTGGTCAGCTCCGCCAGCTACCCCGCCCGGCGGTACGGCGTCCGCAGCGCGATGCCCACCGCGCGGGCCCGGTCCCTCTGCCCGCACGCGGTCTTCCTCCCACCGGACTTCCCGGCCTACTCGGCGGCCTCCCGGGCGGTGATGCGGATCTTCCGGGACGTCACCCCGCTGGTCGAGCCGCTCTCCCTGGACGAGGCGTTCCTCGACGTGGCCGGCGCGCGACGCCTCTTCGGTCGTCCCGCCGAGATCGCCCGGCTGATCCGCGCCCGGGTCGCCGAGGAGCAGGGGCTGACCTGCTCGGTGGGGGTGGCACCGACGAAGTTCGTGGCCAAGCTGGGCTCCACGCGGGCCAAGCCGGACGGGATGCTCGTCGTCCCCACCGCCCGGGTGCTGGAGTTCCTCCACCCGCTGCCGGTGGACGCGCTCTGGGGCGTGGGCGAGCGCTCCGCCGCGACGCTGCGCCGCCTCGGGCTGGCCACCATCGGCGACCTCGCCGAGGCCCCGGCGGGCATGCTTCGCCGGGCGATGGGGGAGGCCGCCGCGGCGCACCTGCGCGAGCTGGCGCACGGACGGGACCCCCGCCGGGTCAGCCCCGAGCAGGTGGAGAAGTCGATCGGGGCGGAGGTCACGTTCGACACCGACGTGGGTGATCCCCGGCAGGTCCGCCGGGCACTGCTCGCCCTCGCCGAGAAGGCGGGTGGCCGGCTGCGCCGGGCCGGCCAGGTGGGGCGGACGGTGGCTCTCAAGGTCCGGCTGGCCGACTTCACCCTGGTGGGTCGTTCTCGGACCCTGGACGTGCCGACCGACGTCACCCGGGAGATATTCGACACGGTATGGGCGCTGTACACCGCTCTCGACCCGGGGCAACTCGTCCGGTTGGTGGGCGTACGGGTCGAGGGGCTCAGTGCCGCCGAGGCCACCCCGCGGCAGCTCGCGTTGGGTGCTCCCGAGCACGGGTGGCGGGAGGCGGAGGCGGCGGCGGACGCCGCGGCTGCCCGTTTCGGGCGGTCCGTCATAGGTCCGGCCAGTCTTCTGGAGGGCCGTGATCGGCGCCAACGGGAAAAACCATCCCAGCCGTAGGTCGTCCCGCTTTCCGACGCGCGAGGGCCCTCGTAGACTTGCGGGTAAGCAGCCGGTCGGCTGCCACGGTCTGTCGGTCCGAACGGGCCGACCAACGTGACCGGGGAGGAGTGCCGTGCCGCTCTCGGAGCACGAGCAGCGGCTGTTCGAGCAGATCGAGCGGTCGCTTGCCGAGGACCCCAAATTCGCCTCGGCCGTGCGCGCCAGCGACCCGCGTTTCCACACGCGGCGTCGCCTGCTCGTCGCTGCCGGCGTGATCATCATTGGCCTGGCCCTCGTGGTCTACGGCGCGGTGATCAAGACCCCGCCGCTCGCGGTGGCGGGTTTCGTCGTGATGCTGGCGTCAGCGGCGTTCGCGGTGCAGTCGCACCGCCGGGCGCAGTCGCCCGACCTGCACGTGGTCGGGGGCACCACCAGTCGGCGGCGTCCCCGGGCGGGGCGTGCCGGTCGCCGGTCGTCGCTCCTGGACCGGCTGGAGGACCGATGGCGGCAGCGTCCGGAGGGACACCGCTGACCATCGGCTGACGAGGGCGGGGCCGACCGCGCCCCGCTCCCGCGTCGTACCACCGCGCCCAGGGCCGGCGTCGGCACTGTGCCGGGCCTCTGGGCTCCCCGTCGGTGGCGGACGCGAAATCCGCCACGCCCGGCGCTACCTGCTCCCGTGGCCTGGCCCCTGGCGGCTCCACCGACCACCGCCTTGTGCACGCGGGGCGGGTCTGACATCCGACACCGTTCTGCGGTCAGCGGGCCGCTCGGCCCGCCAGGAGCCGCCGGGGGCTCCACCGCAGCAGTCGGGTCCGGGCCCGTCCGGTCGCCGTCACCAGCCGGGACGAGGTGTCGGTGACCGCCGTGCGCCAGCGCAGCAGCACCGACGGCGGCAGGACCGCCGCGACGAGCCGGGTACGCCGGTCCGCCTGGACGCCGAGCGCGTGGCGGACCGTCCCGAGCGCCGGGTGCAGCTCACCGTCCACCAGCGGGTCGCGAGCGTAGCGCGCCCGCTCCTCGGCCCGGCCGAGAAGGCGGACCGCCGTGGCGGCCGGCTCGTCCTTGGCGAGGGACTCCCGGACCAGCCGGTCGGCGGTGGCCCGGGGGGTCTCCGTCCGGTCCACCCGGACCCGGTAGTCCACCAGGGTGTCGAGCAGTTCGTCCCAGGCGGCGTGCGCGCGGGCCCGGGCGCTGTCGGCGTCCGCCTCGACCACCACCAGCGGACCGGCCCCGCTGGCCTCGCCGGCCGCCGTGGCGACCGGCGTGGCGGCCGGCGCGGCTCCGCGTCGGCGGCGCAGCGTCACCCGGCGCAACGCCGGCACGGCCAGCAGCACCAGAAGCGCCACGGCGGCGGCCACCCACCACGGCCAGATCGGTGCCTGCTCCGTCGAGGCGCCCGTGGTCGGGACGACCCCCTCGTCGACGTTCCGGTTGGCCTCCTCCGGCCCGGCCGGTCCGGCCGACGGGTCGGTCTCGCCCGGCGCGGCCGTGGCACCGGCCGACGGGGTGACCGGGTCGGGCGCGTCGTTGTCCGGCGCCCAGTCCGAGCGGGCGTTGCCGGGCACCCCGTACGCCGGGGTGGCGTCGAACGGCACCCAGCCGATGCCCTCGAAGTAGACCTCGGTCCAGGCGTGCAGGTTCCGGTTGGTCAGGACGTAGGTGTCCCCGTCCCGGCTGCTGCCGTTGGTGAAGCCGAACGCCACCCGGGCCGGGATGCCGGCCGCCCGTACCAGCCAGGCCATCGCAGCGGCGTACTGCTGGCAGAAGCCGGCCTTGTTGGTGAGGAAGTCGACGATGTCCCGGCCGCTGGTGCCTCCCTCGGTGCTCAGCGAGTAGCGGAACCCGTTCCGGGCGGAGAAGTGGTCGTAGATGGCCCGGACCCGGTCGTAGTCGGTCTGGCGTCCCGCGATCAGTTCCGCCACCAGCGCGTCGACCTCGCCGGCCGGCGGCGTGTCGGTGAACCGCTGCACCATCGCGTCCGACGGGGACAGCGACGGGGCCCGGCGCAGCAGCTCCGGGGTGTAGCGGGAACGGACGTAGTCGAACTCGTAGCGCTTGCCGCGGGAGTTCTCCTTGTTGGAGAAGACGATCTGGAGGTTCGGGTCGTACAGCCAGTTGCCGTTCAGCCCGTCGGTGCGGACCGGCGCGGCGTAGACCGGCATCAGCGGCATGTTGAGGTCGCGGGTGGTCTCGACGGTGGCCCGGTACCGGTCCTGCTGCACCCCGCTCACCCCGCTGGTGGGGTCGGGCAGGGCACGGGTGACCGCCCGGCCGGACGGGTTACGCACCCGGAAACCCTCCGGCCGCAGGTCGTCGGCGACCCCGAAACGCAGGTAGAACGGATTGGGCTCGTTGGTGGTGACCTTGACCAGGTCGGCCACCTCGGACTGGTTGAGCTCGCCGCTGAGCGCGGCGAACAGGTCCACCCGGCCGGGGCTGCCGCCGACCCCGGTCCGCCCGTCGCCGTCGCCCGTGCCGGACTGGAGCCGGTCCAGCAGTCCGCCGGTCATCCCGGGCACCGCCAGCGGCGCGAGGACGGCCAGCACCACCCCCACCACGGCCAGCCGACGACCGGCACTGGCCAGCGGGGAGGCCTCCCAGACGTCGACGTCCCGGCCGTCACCGGTGAACCGGCGGCCGAACCGGCGGACCCGGTCGATGTTGTCGCTGACCAGCAGCCAGAGGTAGCCGGCCGCGCCGATCACGAAGGGCACCGGCGGGACGCTCTCGACGTAGACCGCGACCGGTACCGAGTAGATGGCGAGCATCGGCAGACCGGCCAGGGCGGGCCGGCGCAGCCCCACCGCGAGCAGGTCGACCACCACGGCCACCCCGCCCACCCCGAGCACGGTGATGAAGAGCAGCGGGTCGGTGTCGGGGACCTTCACCCCGTACGAGCGCATGTCCTGCACCGAGCCGCCGACCAGCTCACCGAAGTGGGCGAAGGTGCCCGGCGTGGGCAGCACGGCGGCGAGTTCGCTGCCGCTGGGGAACATCCAGGTCAGTGCGATCAGCAGCCCGGCCGCCATGCCGAGCGCCTGCCCCCACAGCGGTGCCCGGACCAGCCGCAGCAGCGCGGCGACCCCGGCGACCACCGCCACCGCGATGGCCGACTGCACCAGCCACGTCCAGCGTTGGAAGATCGCCGACAACGGCGCGGCGGCGAGCAGCGTCGCGGCCGCCGCCACCAGGCCGAGCCCACGGTTCGCGATCACTCGTCCCCCCTCACTTCACGCCACCGGCCACCGTCTCGGCCAGCGCGGCGCGCATCGCGAACCCCTGCGAGCCGCGGGCCGCCTGCGGCCAGAGCACCGGAAGCTGGCTGCCGTGTTCCACCCCGATCACCCGCCACCCGCTCTGCAACAGGGCGAGCGCGGCGGCACCGTGGGCCTGCTGGGCCTCGGCGCGGGCCCGCTCGGGCAGGTTGAGCCAACCGGCGCTGTCCAGCAGGAAGGCCACACAGGTGGCGCCGTTGCCCCGCAACGCGGCCAGCAGGTGGGCCTCGGCGGTGCTGAGCGAGCCGAGCAGGGCGATGATCAGCCCGCCGTCGGCGCGTTGCCGTACCCGCTCGACCAGCGTGGTCAGCTCGCCCCGCTGCTCCAGCCGGACCTCGGCGAGGTGGTCGAGGAGCACCCCGTCACCGGCGGCCTCCGTCGCGTCCACGTCCGCTCCGGAGCCGGTCACCAGGCGCAGCTTGTAGCCGGCCTGGCGCAGGTGCACGGCGATGCTCGCGGCGGCCGAGACGGCCCACTCGAAGCTCGCCGTCGGCCCGTCGCCGCGATGCCCGTACGCGCGGGTGTCCAGCACCACCGTCGCCCGGCTCTCCCACGGCTGTTCCTCCCGGCGCACCATCAGCTCCCCGGTGCGGGCGGTCGACTTCCAGTGCACCCGGCGCAGGTCGTCGCCCATCCGGTACTCGCGGGTCGCCGCGTCGTCCTCGCCGTGCACCGCCACCGAGCGGGCCCGGCTGTCGCCGCTGCCGGCGTACTCGCCGGGGAGCCGGATCGGCGGCAGCGGCGTGACCTGCGGGATCACCGTGAGCCGGTCGGTGCTCGGGAAGGCCCGGCTCAGCTCGCAGAGGCCGAACGGGTCGGTCATCCGCACGCCGAGCGGGCCCACCTCGTACCGGCCGCGCACGTCGGCGCGGACGGTGTACGCCACCGAGCTGGCCTGGAACGCGCCGAGCCGTTCCAGCACCACCCGGGGACGGCTGCCCAGCGCGTACGGCAGCCGGTCCTCGAGCAGCAGCGTCCCGGTGGGCAGGCGGGACATGTTCTGCAACCGCAGCACCACCCGGGAACTGGCCCCGACCGGCGCCCGGTGCGGGTCCATCGACCGGACGCAGGCGAGCTTGTAGCGGCTGCGCCCGACGTACGCGGCGGCGAGCAGCGGCAGCACGGCCAGCAGCACCGCGACCCGGAGCAGGTCCCGCTCCCCGAGCAGCAGTGCCGAGATCGCGGCGGCCACGGCGGCGGCCAGGAAGGACCGGCCGCGGGTGGTGAGCCCGCGCAGCCCGTCGCGCACGGTCACCGCCTCCGCGGCTCGTACGCCGAGCGACCGTTCCCGCTGGTCGGCCGGGTGTCGTACGGGGAGCGCCTGCGGTCCTGCGGAACGGTGAGCCGGTGCACCAGGTCGGAGACGATCGCGTCGGTGGTGCGCCGGGCGAGCTGCGCGTCGGCGGTCGGGATGATCCGGTGCGCCAGCACCGGGACCGCCAACGCCTGGAGGTCGTCGGGGAGGACGTAGTCGCGCCCCTCCAGCGCGGCGACCGCGCGGGCGGTGCGCAGCAGTTGCAGGGTGGCCCGGGGGGACGCGCCCAGCCGCAGCTCGGGGGCCTCGCGGGTGGCGGTGACCAGGTCGATGGCGTACTGCTTCACCGCGTCGGCGACGTGCACCTCGCGGACCGTGGCGATGAGCTGCCGGACGATCGCCGCGTCGGAGACCGGCCGCAGGTCGTCCAGCGGGTCGACCGCGCCGTGCCCGTCGAGCATGGCCAGCTCCGCCTCGGGGCCGGGGTAGCCCATGGCGATCCGCGCGGTGAACCGGTCGCGCTGCGCCTCGGGGAGCGGGTACGTCCCCTCCATCTCGATCGGGTTCTGCGTCGCGATCACCATGAACGGGGTCTGGAGCTGGTAGGTGACGCCGTCGACGGTGACCTGCCGCTCCTCCATGCACTCCAGCAGCGCCGACTGGGTCTTCGGCGAGGCCCGGTTGATCTCGTCGCCGACGACCAGGTTGGCGAAGACGGCACCGGGGCGGAACTCGAAGTCGTGGGTCTCCTGGTTGTAGACGCTGACCCCGGTGACGTCGCTGGGGAGCAGGTCGGGGGTGAACTGGATACGGCGTACCGTGCAGTCGATGGACCGGGCCATCGCCTTGGCGAGCTTGGTCTTGCCGACCCCGGGAACGTCCTCGATGAGCAGGTGACCCTCGGCGAGCAGCACCGCCAGCGCGAGCCGCACGGTGGCTGTCTTACCCTCGATGACCTGCTCGATATTGGCGACGATGGCTTCACTGGCGGCGCGGAACTCGTCGTGCGGCAGGACGCCGCCCACCTCGTCCCAGGTCTGTTGTGTCAACGGGCCTCCCTCTCGTCGCCTGGACGGCAGCTCTGTATAGAGCACCTGGACCCGCCGTGGGGTTCGCGCGTCGAGCCTCTATTGCCGCAGGAATCACTGACAACTCAGGCTAACCATGTTTCCCGCCCGCGCCGAACGCCGCAGGTAGACGGTCGGGTTACCCACCGAATAACCGTCTGGCGGGGGAATTGCGCCGCCGGTCGCGGCGGTGGCGTGGCGGATTCTGCCGGTGGCCCGTCCGCGGGCGGACCGCCACCGTCGTCGCCGGTGGCGGTCCCGTCGGGTGGAAGCCTGCGGCACGCTCCGGGCGGCGGCGGGTACACTGCCGTTCATGGCCGGTTTCCAGCTGCTCCTTACCGGGCCGTGCTGATGCGCTGAACGCGCGACAGCACGGCGACCCCTCCTGCGCGAGGGGCTTTTTTGTGCCCCGAGCAGACCACGGCGAACCGAGACCTGACCTCCGTCCCGCGACGGAGCGTCACCAGCATGACGCCCCCGTCACGGGGCACGACAGACACCGACGCCCCGCGACGGGGCGTCACCAGCACGGCCGAGGCTCGGCCCCGGCGGCCACGAGCGAAGCGAGGACACGCGATGACTGAGGCAGCCGCGAGCGACATCCCCCCGTTCCGGTACACCGCGGCCCTGGCCGACGAGATCGAGCAGCGCTGGCAGGACACCTGGGAGCGGGAGGGGACGTTCCGCGCCCCGAACCCGAGCGGCCCACTGGCCGACCCCGGACACCCCCGGGCCGGTGCGGAGAAGCTCTACGTGCTGGACATGTTCCCCTACCCGTCCGGCGCGGGCCTGCACGTCGGACACCCGCTGGGCTACATCGGCACCGACTGCTACGCCCGCTACCAGCGGATGGCCGGACGCAACGTGCTGCACGCGATGGGCTTCGACGCGTTCGGCCTGCCCGCCGAGCAGTACGCCGTGCAGACCGGCACCCACCCGCGCACCACCACCGAGGCGAACATCGAGCGGTACCGGGCGCAGCTGCGCCGGCTGGGCCTGGCCCACGACGACCGGCGCTCGGTGGCCACCATCGACACCGGGTTCTACCGCTGGACCCAGTGGATCTTCCTGCAGGTCTTCAACTCCTGGTACGACCCCGAGGCACGCAAGGCCCGTCCGGTCGACGACCTGGTCGCCGAGTTCGCCGCCGGCACCCGGCCCACCCCGGACGGCCGCCCCTGGGCCGAGCTGACCGCCGCCGAGCAGCGGAAGGTCGTCGACGACCACCGGCTGGCGTACGTCTCGGAGGCGCCGGTCAACTGGTGCCCGGGGCTGGGCACCGTACTGGCCAACGAGGAGGTCACCGCGGACGGCCGCTCGGAGCGGGGCAACTTCCCGGTCTTCAAGCGCAACCTGAAGCAGTGGATGATGCGGATCACCGCGTACGCCGACCGGCTGGTCGACGATCTGGAGACGCTGGACTGGCCGGAGCCGATCAAGCTGATGCAGCGCAACTGGATCGGCCGCTCCACCGGCGCGCACATCGACTTCCCGACCCCGGCGGCCCCGATCCGGGTCTTCACCACCCGGCCGGACACCGTCTTCGGGGCGACGTACATGGTGCTGGCTCCCGAGCACGAGCTGGTCGACGCGCTGGTGCCGGCTGCCTGGCCGGCGGGGACGAAGGACGCCTGGACCGGTGGACACGCCAGCCCGCGCGCGGCGGTCGAGGCGTACCGGAAGGCGGCGGCGGCCCGCACCGAGACCGAGCGGCAGGCCGAGACGAAGGAGAAGACCGGCGTCTTCGTCGGCGCGTACGCCACCAACCCGGTCACCGGCGGGCAGATCCCGATCTTCATCGCCGACTACGTGCTGGCCGGCTACGGCACCGGCGCGATCATGGCGGTGCCGGCGCAGGACGAGCGGGACTGGGACTTCGCCGAGGCGTTCGACCTGCCGATCGTCCGGACCGTTCAGCCGCCGGAGGGCTTCGACGGCAAGGCGTACACCGGGGACGGGCCGGCGGTCAACAGCGCCGCGCCCGACCGCGGCCTGGACCTGAACGGTCTGGGGGTCGCCGACGCCAAGGCCCGGATCATCGAGTGGCTGGAGGCGAACGGGCACGGCACCGGCGCGGTCACCTACCGGCTGCGCGACTGGCTGTTCAGTCGGCAGCGGTACTGGGGCGAGCCCTTCCCGATCGTCTACGACGCCACCGGTGCCGCCGTCGCGCTGCCCGAGTCGATGCTGCCGGTCGAGCTGCCCGAGGTCGACGACTTCGCGCCGAAGACGTTCGCACCGGACGACGCCACCTCGAACCCGGAGACCCCGCTGTCGCGCCGCCGCGACTGGGTCGAGGTGGAGCTGGACCTGGGGGACGGCCCGCAGCGGTACACCCGGGAGACCAACGTGATGCCGCAGTGGGCCGGCTCCTGCTGGTACGAGCTGCGCTACCTGGACCCGACCAACACCGAGCGGTTCGTCGACGCCGAGAACGAGCGGTACTGGATGGGACCGCGCGGCGAGGGCGACTGCGGGGGTACCGACCTGTACGTGGGCGGCCAGGAGCACGCCGTACTGCACCTGCTGTACGCCCGGTTCTGGCACAAGGTGCTGTACGACCTGGGCCACGTGTCGTCGTTCGAGCCGTTCCGCAGGCTGTTCAACCAGGGCATGATCCAGGCGTACGCCTACACCGACGCCCGGGGCGTGTACGTGCCCGCCGAGGAGGTCGTCGAGGTCGACGGCCGGTACGTCCACGGCGAGGAGAAGGTGCGCCGGGAGTACGGCAAGATGGGCAAGTCGCTGAAGAACGTGGTCACCCCGGACGAGATGTGCGCGGCGTACGGCGCGGACACGTTCCGGGTGTACGAGATGTCGATGGGCCCGCTGGAGGTCTCCCGCCCCTGGGAGACCCGGGCGGTGGTCGGCTCGTACCGCTTCCTGCAACGGGTCTGGCGGACGGTGGTCGACGAGTCCACCGGCGCCCTGCGGATCACCGACGACCCGGCCGACGAGGCCACCCGCCGGCTGCTGCACAAGGTGATCGACGGGGTCCGCGCCGACATGGAGGGGATCCGGTTCAACACCGCGATCGCCAAGCTGATCGAGCTGACCAACGGGCTGACCCGGCTGACCGCCACCCCGCGTGAGGTGGCCGAGCCGCTGGTGCTGATGCTGGCCCCGTTCGCCCCGCACATCGCCGAGGAGCTGTGGCAGCGGCTGGGCCACACCGGCTCGCTGGCGTACGCCGACTTCCCGACCGCCGACCCGGGCCTGCTGGTCTCCGAGACGGTCACCTACCCGGTGCAGGTCAACGGCAAGGTCCGGGGCCGGGTCGAGGTGCCCGCCGACGCGTCCGAGGACGCGGTGCGGGCGGCGGCTCTGGAGGTGGTCGCCGCCTCGCTGGCCGGCAAGGAGCCCCGCAAGGTCATCGTCGTCAAGGGCCGGATGGTGTCGGTGGTCGCCTGACCCGGCGACGGGGTTTGTTGGTTGCAGGGGACCCTTGTTACCGCTTTTTGGCGAGCAGGGGGCCCCTGCAACCACCCGACCCGCCCGGCGTGGCCGGCGTAGGCGGCCCACGCGCCGCCGACCGTGGCCCGCTGCGCGACGTCCGCCCAGGGCGGCGGGTCGCGCCGTTCGAGCAGGCGCTGCCACGCGGGCACCGGCATCGCGTGCCGGAACAGGTTTGGAGCTGCGGCCGATGGTGGCCAGCAGCAGGGCGGTCACCGTCTGTTGTCGTCGATCGCGGTCGGCAGCAGGAGCAGGACCGTCGCGGCGGTGACGATCGCGGGCGCGGTGTGACGGACCAGCGCGCCGAGCCCGGTGTCGACGAGGGTGCAGAGTGGGACCAGCAGCGCGGACGCGCCGATCGCCCGCAGTGCGCCCGGCTCACCGACCGAGATGCCACCCCGGCCGGACAGGACCGCCCGGGGCGATCGCGAAGGCGATCGCCGAGCCGAGGGTCACCAGAACCGTGGTGGCGGCGGTCAGCACGACGAGCTTCGCGGCGGCCACGGATCCCCGGGCGGGCACCGCCGTGAAGGTCGTCCGGAACAGCCCGGAGGCGTACTCGCCGCCCACCGCGACCGCGCCGGACTGGTCACGCCGGCGGGCTGACCTGCCCGCCGGTGCGGCGGCGACGTTCCGCCCGCCACCAGGTGTGGCCGAGCACGACGGTGGCGACCAGGCCGAGCCCGGCGGGGGCGACGGTCAGCCAGTTCACCTCGTCGGGGGTGCTGACCGCCGCGCCGAGCGCCGCGTAGCCGAAGGCGGTGGGTGCCGAGGCGAGCACGCTGCCGACCAGGAACGGCAGCAGCCGCGCGCCGGTGGTGCCGTAGCCGTAGCTGACCAGTCCGAAGCCGGAGATGGGCAGCAGCCGTACGGTCATCACGCCGAACACGCTCTGCCGGGCGAACCAGCGGTCCAGCCGGGCGAGCCGTCCCCGGATCCGTTCGGCGACGAACTCCCGACCGAGGAGCCGGCCGACCGCGAACCCGAGCGCCGCCGCGAGCAGCGCGGCGCCGAGGGCGTACACGGCCCCTTCGAGCGCGCCGAAGAGCACCCCCGAGGCGAGCGTGACGAAGGTGCGGGGCACCAGGGCGACCAGCAGCACCGCGCCGCCGACGATGGCGGCCACCGGGGCGGCGGCACCCAGCCGGTCGGCGTGCGCCGGCAGGTCGGCCAGCTCCGGCCGGGGCACCAGCACCAGCAGCAGCGCGAAGCATCCCAGCAGGAGCAGCAGGGACGCGAACCGGACGGCCGACCGCTGCGCGAGCAGCCGCCGGACCGCCGGGATCACGGCCGGGCGGCGGCCACCGCGGCCCGGCGTTCGGCGCGCAGCCGCTCGGGCCAGGTGTCGTCGAGCGGGGGGAGCTGGTGCGCCCCGGTGGCCCACTTCAGCAGCAGGTCGGCCAGGGCCGGGTTGCGGGCCAGCGCCGGACCGTGGGAGTAGGTGCCGAGCAGCTTGCCCCGCCAGGCTCCCTCGGACTGGCCGTCGTTGCCCACGCCGGCGGTGACCCGGGCGAGCGGCGCGACCCCCGACCCCAGGTGGGTACGTCCGCCGTGGTTCTCGAAGCCGCTCAGCGGGGGCAGGCCCAGCCGGGGGTCGACGTCCCCGGCGAGTTCGCCGACCGCCCGGGACGGACCCCGGTCCGACTGGAGGTCGAGCAGGCCCAGCCCCTGGCAGCGGGTGCCCTTGGCGAAGAACGAGGTGCCGAGCAGCTGGTAGCCGGCGCAGACACCGAAGACGACCGAACCCTGGGCGACCGCCCGGTGCAGCCCGCCGTCGGCGAGCAGCCGCTGCGCGCCCAGCGCCTGCGGGCCGTCCTCGCCACCCCCGATCAGGTAGATGTCGGCCGCGGTGGGCAGCCGCTGGTCGGAGCGGACCTCCAGCACCTCGACCGGCATCCCGCGCTGCTGCGCCCGACGGGCCAGGATCAGCACGTTGCCCCGGTCGCCGTAGGTGGAGAGCAGGTCGGGGTAGATCCAGACGATGCGCAGGCTCTCAGTTGACACGGTCCAACTCCGCTCGGATGTCCTGGAACGCGGTGTAATTGGCGATGACCTCCAGCCGGCCCGCAGGGACGCTGCGGACCGCCTCGTCGAACGAGCGGACGTACTGGAACGGTACGTCGTTGACGTCGAGACGGACGGCCAGGTCGTAGGCCCGGTCACCGGTGATCAGCACCTGCCGGCCGCGCAGCGGGCCGAAGTCGACGTCGAACAGCCAGGAGGTGTCCAGGCCGTCGGGGTCACGGGCGTTGATGGAGAGCAGTGTCGGGGCGTGGTCGGCCATGTCGAAGGCCTCCAGCCAGCTCGCCGGGTTCTTCGCCAGCAGCAGCCGGATGTTGCGACCGTCCCGGTCGACCTGCGCGTACCGGCCGGCGACCGAGGTGACCCCGGAGAGCCGGGAGACCGCGTCGACCGGGCGGACGCCGAACTCGGCGGCGACGGCGAGCGCGGTGGCCGCGTTGCCGAGGTTGACCCGTCCGGGCAGCTGGAGGACGACCTTATGCCACGCGCCGGTCGGGTCGACGACGCCGTCGTCCTCGACGACCCAGTGCGGCTGGGGACGGCGCAGCGGGCAGCCGGAGCACCACCACTGCTCGCCGGAGCGCTGGATGGACGAACCGCACTCGGGGCAGACCCAGGAGTCGTCGTGCCACCGCTGGCCGGCGCTGAACCAGACCACCGCGGGTGGGGTGATCCGGTGGTCGTGGCTGGCCGGTGGGGTGGCCGCCCAGACCACCATCGGGTCGTCGGCGTTGGCCACCACGTGCAGCTCCGGGTGGCGGACCAGCGCGGCCCGCCAGAGCTGCGCCATCATGGCGACCTCCTTGGCCCGGTCGAGCTGGTCGCGGGAGAGGTTGAGCAGGGCCACCACGTGCGGCTCGGTGGCCTCGATGACCTGGGCCAGGTAGTGCTCGTCGACCTCGAGCACCGCGTACGGGGTGCTGCCGGCCTTGGCCAGGGCGGAGGTGTGCCCGGTGGGCATGTTCGCCCCGAACGAGTTGGTGGCGACGGTGCCGAGCACACCGACCGCGGCGGCGGTGAGCCGTGTGGTGGTGGTCTTGCCGTTGGTGCCGGAGACCAGGGCGATGGCCCGCCCCGCCGAGAGGTGGGCCAGCAGGTCCGGGTCGATCTTGAGGCCGATCCAGCCACCGATCACCGAGCCGTCCCCGCGGCCCGCGGCCCGCGACAGTGCCGCGGCAGTGCGCGACACGGAGCTGGCCACCTTTGCCCGCAGGGGCATCTTCGCGTCCGTCACCCGAGCGAGGTTACCGGACCGGTCACTCCGTCAGATCGCCGCCGACGGCGAACCGTTCGGGCGGGTGTCCCCACCCGCCGGGGCGGCCGGGTGGCCGGGCGGACGCGCGGGGCCCGCCGGCCGGAGGCGGCCCGCGCGCCGGCCGGGTGGATCTTGATCCACCGGATGGAGTCGATCAATGTCGGAAAACGGACGCCGGTGGCGGGGCGTTTCCGGCCCCCACGTCGATCCACCCCATCTGACGTGCAGTTTTGTCTTCCGGCGCGACGCGCCGAAGGGTCGTTTCCGGTTGCAGGTGGAGGGAAGTGGAGTAGAGTGGAGCCCAATGGTGAGGCCGGGAGGGCCCACCGGCCCGGGGGGTCAGCGGCGCCGCGAACGCCGTCGAAGGGCGAGGGGGTAGGGCCGTGTTTCTCGGCACCCACACTCCGCGCCTGGACGACAAAGGCCGGTTGATCCTTCCGGCGAGGTTCCGGGACGGACTGGCGGGGGGTGTCGTGATCACCAAGGGGCGAGAACGTTACCTCTGTGTCTTCCCGACGCCGGAGTTCCAGCGCATCGCCGACCAGTTGCGTCAGCAACCGATGACGAACAGGGCCATGCGGGCGTACAGCCGGATCTTCTTCGCCAGCGCGCACGACGAGGTTCCCGACAAGCAGGGGCGGATCACCATCCCGGCCCACCTGCGGGCCTACGCCGACCTGGACCGCGACCTGGCGGTGGTCGGCGAGTACTCCCGCGTGGAGATCTGGGACCGGGCCGCCTGGGAGACCTACAGCGCGGTCGGCGAGGAGGACTTCTCCGACATACCGGAGGGGGTGCTGCCCGGCGGTCTGTAGGGCGTGACGGCGCCCGACGTACTGCGAGATCTCCAGCCGCTTCGCGTTCCTGGCACCCCTTCCCCGGTGCCAGGGGCACGATCCGGTCTCCTCGAGCCGCGGTCGGGGAGCGGGCGGGAGCGGATGGGGATCTGGCGGTACGACGGGGCGTCGGAGCGGCGACACAGACAACACGAGAGAGAAGGTCCGGTACCAGTGGGGGTCGACATGGGGGAGCTACGCGGCACGCATGTGCCGGTACTGCTCGAGCGGTGTCTCGAGCTACTGGCCCCCGCGCTGGACCGGCCCGGGGCGACGGTCCACGTCGACGCCACGCTGGGTCTGGGCGGACACGCCGAGGCGGTGCTCGAGGCACATCCCCGGACCACCCTGATCGGGCTTGACCGGGACACCGAGGCACTGGCGCACTCCCGGGCCCGGCTGGCCCGCTTCGCCGACCGGATCCATCTCGTGCACGCCGTCTACGACGAACTGCCCGAGGTGCTCGAGCGGCTGCGTGTCCCGGCCGTCGACGGGATCCTCTTCGATCTCGGGGTCTCCTCGCTGCAACTGGACGAACCCGACCGCGGGTTCGCCTACGCGCGGGACGCTCCGTTGGACATGCGGATGGACCAGACCCGGGGGACGACCGCGGAGGAGGTGGTCAACACCTACTCCCATCCGGACCTGGCCCGCGTCCTGCGGACCTACGGCGAGGAGCGCTTCGCCGGTCGGATCGCCTCGGCGATCCTCCGGGAACGGGAGCGGGGGCGGATCACCTCGACGGCCCGGCTGGCGGAACTGGTCGAGGCGGCCATTCCGGCGCCGGCGCGACGGACGGGCGGTCACCCGGCAAAGAGAACGTTTCAGGCTTTACGGATCGAGGTAAACAGAGAACTGGCAGCGCTGGAGACGGCGCTGCCGGCCGCGCTCGACACGCTGACCGTGGGTGGCCGCATGGTGGTCCTGTCCTACCAGTCACTGGAGGACCGGCTCACCAAGGCGGCGCTCGCCGAGCGGACCCGACGTCAGGGTCCGGTCGACCTCCCGGTCGAACTGCCCGGCACCGGCCCGACGTTCCGGCTGCTCAGCCGGGGCGCCGAGCTGGCCGGGGAGGCGGAGGTCACGGCGAACCCACGGGCCGCCTCGGTGCGGCTGCGTGCCGCGGAGCGGATCGATCCCGACGCGGAACGCCCACGCGGTGCCGAACGCGAACGGTACCGCCGGCGGGTCAGGGCGATGCACCAGGGGGCGGGGTTGACCACGGGTTCCACAGTGGACCTGCGGGAAGCCCCGGACGACGGCACGACGACGGACGACGAAAAGGGGGAGGGATCATGAACGTCAACAAGCGCGACCGCCGGGACCTTCCCGGCGCGGGGCAGCGTACACCGCGGTCGGGGGGCCGGACCGTGGCGGCGCGGACCGCGTCGGTGGGAACCGGCGCAACCGGATCGGACCGGGCCCGGCGGCAGGGTGAGACTCGCGCCCGGGGGGCGCGCGAGTTCCCGACCCAGGGCAGTGCCGCGCTGCGACCGGCGGAGCGGAGCGCCAGTGCCGCGCGGCCGACCGCGCCGCGACTGCGGGTCGCCCCGCCGCCGCCGGTCTCCGTGCCGCGGGCGCCCTTCGTGGGCCTGGTCCTGGTCCTGGTGGTCGGCGGGGTGCTCGGCATCCTGCTGGTCAACACCAAGATCAACGAGAACGCCTTCCGGCTGGAGAAGCTCCAGCAGCAGCAGGCCAAACTCGACGTCGACGAGCAGCAGCTGAAGAAGCAGATCGCCGAGCACGAGGCACCGGGCAACCTGACCGCCGAGGCCCGCAAGCTGGGTCTGGTCGAGTCGGACGACCCGGCCTTCATCCAGCTGCCCGACGGCCGGATGATCGGCGTGCCCCGCCCGGCGGGCGGCCGGCCGGCCATCACGAGCCAGCAGGGCGCGGGAGACTGACCCGTGGCCCCGAGACCAGAGGAACCGCGCCGGGACGCCACAGGCTCCCGGCGCGGTTCGTCACGTGCCGCGGGCAACCGGGGTGGCGAGCCACGTGAGCCGGGCGTCGGCGGGATCTCCGACGCGCGCTCGTACACGCCTCGGGGCCGTACCGTCCGGGAGAGCCGCGACGAGCGCGCCGGGTTCGCGCGGGGGACCGGTCGGGAGGACCGCGCCGCCCGCGAGACCGGGCTGCCGGGCCGCAGCGAGCGCGAGGAACGCACCGCCGCCGCCCGCCGTACCACCGGCGCCGACCAGCGCCGCAACCCGCGCGGCGGGCGCTCCGCCGACCCGTTCCGCCCGGCCCTCCAGGTGCTCGACGGAGGGCGGACCGGGGCCGGGCGCACCGGCCGTCGGGCCGCGACGGCCACCCGTACCACTGTGATCCGCACCGTCGACCCGGCTGGCGCCCCGGGGAGCGAGGAAACCCCGCCGCCGCGTCGTCGTACCCCACGGCCGGCGTCCGCCGTGCGACGGCCCGTGCGCAAGCCGCGCCGTGCGCCGCTGCTCGCCGACTCACGCCGCCGGCTACGGCTCGGCACCGTCCTCACCCTCGCCCTGTTCGCCGTCATCGGCATCCGCCTCGTCGCGCTCCAGGCCGTGGAGGCCCCCGCGTACGCCGGGGGTGGCGTCGCCGACCGGCTGCGTACGGTGGAACTGCCGGCCGCGCGCGGGGCGATATACGACCGGGACGGCAACCCGCTGGCGCACAGCGTCGAGGCCCGGTACGTCTTCGCCGACCCGACGCGGGTGAAGGACATCCCGGCCACCGCCAAGGCGCTCTCCCCGCTGCTCGGCATCCCCGCCTCGGACCTGGCCGAGCGGATGGCCCCGCGCACCCGCGAGGACGGCCGGGAGTCAGAGTTCGAGTACCTCGCCCGGGGCGTCGAGATCGACACAGCCCGGAAGATCATGGCGTTGGAGTTGTCCGGCATCGGCGCGCACCGCGACGAGCGCCGCGAGGTGCCCGGCGGTGACCTGGCGGCGAACCTGATCGGTTTCACCAGCCAGGACATGGTCGGGCTGGAGGGCCTGGAGGCCCGCTACGACGACCTGCTCGCCGGTGAGGACGGCAAGCGGGTCTTCGAGATCGGCAAGGGCGACCTGAGCGCGCCGATCCCCGGTGGCTACCGCGAGACCACCGAGGCGAAGCCGGGCAGCTCGCTCACCCTCACCACCGACCGGGACCTCCAGTACCGCACGCAGGAGATCCTCAGCGACCGGATGGCGAAGGTCAGCGGCAGCACCGGCGCGGCGGTCGTCATCGAGATCCCGTCCGGTGAGATCCTGGCCCAGGCCAGCCACCCCACCTACAACGCCGCCGCTCCGGACAAGAGCAAGCCCACCGACCGGGAGGACGCGGCCACCAGCTTCGTGGTCGACCCCGGCTCGGTGCACAAGGCGATCACCTTCGGCGCGGCGCTCCAGGAGGGCGTGATCAAGCCCGACACGGCGTTTCCGGTGGAGAACTCCATCGTGAAGGGGGACACCCGCTTCTCCGACAGCCATCCGGCGGACGGGCGGCGGATGAGCCTGCCGGGGATGATGGCCTACTCCTCCAACGTCGGCACCATCAAGATCGCCGACCAGCTCGGCAAGGAGAAGCTCTACGCGTACCAGCAGCGCTTCGGGCTGGGCAAGCGCACCGAGGTGGGCATGCCCGGCGAGGCGCCCGGTCGGCTGCTGCCGCCGTCGGAGTGGAGCGACTCGTCGTACGGGTCGGTGCCGATCGGACACAGCGTGGACGCCACCCCGTTGCAGATGGCGGCCGTCTACGCGACGATCGCCAACAACGGCACCTGGGTCCAGCCGCGCCTGGTCAAGGAGACCATCGACCCGAACGGCAAGCGCACCCCGACCAAGGCACCGGCCACCCGGAAGGTGCTCAGCCCGGAGAACGCCGCCGCCCTGCGCCACATCCTGGAGGCGGTGACCACCGTCGAGGACGCCACCGGCCTGACGGCCGCGATCCCGGGCTACCGGGTCGCCGGCAAGACCGGCACCGGTTGGCGGTTGGTCGACGGGAAGAAGCAGCCCGGTGAGGTCGCCTCGTTCATCGGGATGGCCCCGGCGGAGAACCCGCGCTACGTGATTGCCGTCTTCGCGCACACCCCGGGTGGGGGCGGCGGCGCGATCGCCGGCCCGGCCTTCCGCGACATGATGGGCTTCACCCTGCGCCACTTCAAGGTGCCACCGACCGGCGATAAGCGACCGGAGTTCACGGTCTATCCGCGCTGACCAGGCACACCGGGACATCATCGGTGAGTGGGGGCGAACCACCGGGGCGGCTGTGCGGTCCCTGCCGACCGACCGGGTAGGGTCTGACGCCGTGCCCGGCAATCCACGCCCCCGTACCGTGATCGGAATCCGGCTCGGCGAACTCGCCGCGCGACTCGGTGTCGCGCCGCCGGCGCAGGTCGCGGACGTGTCGGTGACCGGGGTGACCCACGCCAGCCAGGAGGTCCGCCCTGGCGACCTGTACGCCGCGCTGCCCGGCGCACGCCGGCACGGCGCGGAGTTCGCCGCCGGTGCGGCGGCGGCCGGGGCGGTGGCCGCGCTGACCGACGAGGCCGGACGGGCGGCGGTGGCCGCCGCCGGGCTGCCGGCGCTGGTCGTCGCCGACCCGCGCGAGGCGCTCGGCCCGCTCGCCTCCGCCGTCTACGGCGACCCGACCGAGGGGCTCACTGTCATCGGGGTGACCGGCACCGCCGGCAAGACCTCCACCGCCTACCTGGTCGAGTCCGGGCTGCGCGCCGCCGGGCACACCACCGGCCTGATCGGCACCGTGGAGACCCGCCTCGGCGACCTCGTGGTGGAGAGCGTGCGGACCACCCCGGAGGCCACCGACCTGCACGCCATGCTCGCCGCCGCCCGGGAACGCGGGGTGAGCGCGGTGGTCATGGAGGTCTCCAGCCACGCGCTGGCCATGGGGCGGGTCGGCGGCGTCCGGTTCGCCGTCGGCGGATACACCAACTTCGGCTCCGACCACCTGGACTTCCACGCCGACACCGCCGACTACTTCGCGGCCAAGGCCCGGCTCTTCGACGGCCGTTGCGCGGCCGAGGTGCTCAACCTCGACGACCCGGCGCTGCGATCGCTCTTCCGGCCGGCCACGGTCAGCTACTCGGCGGCCGGCGACCCGTCCGCCACCTGGTGGGCCTCGGACGTCGACGACGCCGGCTACGCCCAGCGGTTCACCGCGCACGGCCCGGACGGGCTGACCCTCTCCGCCGGGGTGGCGCTGCCCGGCCGGCACAACGTGGCCAACGCCCTGCTCGCCATCGCCAGCCTGGTGGCGGTCGGGGTGGACCCGCGTACCGCCGCGGCGGGGGTGGCCGAGTGCCTGGGCGTGCCGGGGCGGCTGGAGCTGGTGCGGGCGCCCGGCCCGGTGAAGGGCGTGGTCGACTACGCGCACAAGCCGGACGCGATCGTCGCCGCCCTGACCGCGCTGCGTGAGCTGACCACCGGCGGTGGCGGGTTGATCTGCGTCATCGGGGCCGGCGGGGACCGGGACCGGGGCAAGCGCCCGGTGATGGGGGCGGCCGCCGCCCGGGGAGCCGACGTGGTCCTGGTGACCGACGACAACCCGCGTACCGAGGACCCGGCGGCGATCCGGGCCGAGGTCCGGGCCGGTGCCGAGACGACCGCCGGCAGGGTGGCGACCGTCCTCGACGTGGCCGGCCGGCGCGCCGCCATCGACGAGGCGGTCCGGATGGCCGGGCCGGGCGACGTGGTGGCCGTGCTCGGCAAGGGCCACGAACGCGGTCAGGAGGTCGGCGGCGAGGTGCTGCCGTTCGACGACCGTACGGAACTGGCGGACGCGCTGCGCGCCCGCTTCGGCGACCGGGTGGAGCAGTCGTGATCACACTGACCCTGGCCGAGCTGGCCGCCGCCGTCGACGGGCGGCTGGTCGGCGCCGACCCGACCGCCACGGTGACCGGCGCGGTCGAGTTCGACTCCCGCAAGGTCCCCCCCGGCGGACTCTTCGTCGCCTTCGACGGGGAGAAGGTCGACGGGCACGACTACGCGGCCCGCGCGGTGGCCGACGGCGCGGTCGCCGTCCTCGGCACCCGGGAGGTGCCCGGCGTACCGATGGTGCTGGTCGCCGACGCGCTCGCCGCGCTGGGCCGCCTCGCCCGCGCCGTGGTGGACCGGCTGCCGGAACTGACCGTCATCGGCATCACCGGCTCCTCCGGCAAGACCACCACCAAGGACCTGATCGCCCAGCTCACCGCCCGGCTCGGCCCGACGGTGGCCCCGCCCGGGTCGTTCAACAACGAGCTGGGACACCCGTACACGGCGTTGCAGGCGGGGCCGGACACCCGGTTCCTGGTGCTGGAGAAGGGCGCCCGCGGGGTGGGGCACGTCCGCTACCTCTGCGACGTGGTGCCACCCCGGATCTCGGTGGTGCTCAACGTGGGGGTGGCGCACATCGGGGAGTTCGGCTCCCGGGAGACGATCGCCATGGCCAAGGGGGAACTGGTCGAGGCGCTGCCGGTCGACGGGCTCGCCGTGCTCAACGCCGACGACCCGCTGGTCGCCGCGATGGCCACCCGCACCCGGGGCCGGGTGGTCCGCTACGGCGAGGCGGTCGACGCCGACGTGCGCGCCACCGATGTGACGCTGGACGACCGGGGGCGCCCCTCGTACACGCTGGTCACGCCGGAGGGTGCCGTACCGGTGCGGCTCGGGCTGACCGGCCGCCACCAGATCTCCAACTCGCTGGCCGCCGCGGCGGTGGCCCGGGAACTGGGCATGCCCCTGGCCGACCTCGCCGAGGCGCTCGGTGGGCTGGGGCTGGTCTCGACCCGGCGGATGGACGTCTTCGACCGTCCCGACGGGGTGACGGTGATCGACGACTCGTACAACGCCAACCCGGCGTCGATGGCGGTGGCGCTGCGCGCGCTGGCCGGCATGCGTCGGGACGGGCGGACGATCGCGGTGCTCGGCTACATGGCCGAACTGGGCCTGTTCGAGGTCGACGGGCACCGGGAGGTCGGCCGACTCGCGGCCGAACTGGGTGTCGACCGGCTGCTCGTGGTGGGCGAGGCGGCGGCACCGATCCAAGCAGGCGCGACAGCGGTAGGAAACTGGGGAGGAGAATCGGTGCTGCTCACCGATCAGGCGGCGGCCGTAGAGGTGCTGCGCAGCGAGCTACGACCAGGGGACGTGGTCCTGGTGAAGGGCTCCCGGTACCGCACCTGGGAGGTGGTCGACGCGCTGCGCGTCGACACCGGGGGTGGGGACGCCGCATGAGGGCCGTCATCGTGGCCATCGGGGTGGCCTTCCTGGTCTCGCTCCTCACCACCCCGATCGCGATCCGGGTGTTCACCCGACTGAAGGCGGGACAGCCGATCCGGGCCGAGGGCCCGATCATGCACCAGGGCAAGAAGGGCACGCCCACCATGGGTGGCGTGGTGTTCATCGTCGCCACGGTCATCGCGTACGTCGCCGGGCACCTGGCCCTGACCACGCTGCCGGACCAGCAGATCGCCCAAGTCGAGCCGACCATCACCGCGCTGGTGCTGCTCGGTCTGATGGTCTTCTCCGGCGCGGTCGGTTTCATCGACGACTTCCTCAAGGTGCGCAAGCGCAACAGCGCCGGGCTGAACAAGCGCGGCAAGCTGCTCGGGCAGATCCTGGTCGGCGCGGTCTTCGGCGTGGTGGCGCTCTACTTCCCCAGCAGCATGACCGACCCGACTGGTGTGATCACCAACGTCGAGACCGTCGGCAGCACCACGCTGAGCTTCATCCGGGACATCCCGGCGCTGGAGGTCGGCAAGATCGCCTCGGTGGTCATCTTCATCTTCGTGGTGATGGCGGCGACCAACGGCGTGAACCTCACCGACGGTCTGGACGGCCTGGCCACCGGCGCGTCGGTGATGGTGCTCGCCGCGTACGCGGTGATCGCGTTCTGGCAGTACCGGCACTGGTGCGCCGACCCGAACTACACCGAGGACTACTGCTACAGCGTCCGGGACCCGCTGGAGATCGCGCTGATCGCGGGCGCGGGGGCCGGCGCCTGTGTCGGCTTCCTCTGGTGGAACACCTCACCGGCCCGGATCTTCATGGGCGACACCGGCGCGCTCGGGCTGGGCGGGCTGATCGCCGGCATGGCGATGTCCACCCGTACCGTGCTGCTGCTGCCGATCATCGGCGGCCTCTTCGTGATCATCACGATGTCGGTGGTCATCCAGATCATCTCCTTCCGCACCACCGGTAAACGGGTGTTCCGGATGTCCCCGCTCCAGCACCACTTCGAGTTGGCCGGCTGGAGCGAGGTCAACATCGTGGTCCGCTTCTGGATCATCGCAGGGATCGGGGTGGCCATCGCGCTCGGCCTCTTCTACAGCGAGTTCCTCGCCAACGTCAGCTGACCGCTCCTCGGGTGACTGCAGGGGCCCCTTGCTACACAAGAAGCGGTAGCCGGGGGCCCCTGCAACCGCCTAAGGCGGCAAGCCGACACGCCGAGAGTCGGGGGTTCCGCGCGAAGCGGGCGACGGCAGCGGCGATGATGGGCGGGTGGGGGAGGACCGAGGAAACAGCAGGACAGTCGACGGGCAGCCACGGGGAGCCGGCGCGGGGCGTACCGCCGACCCGCCCGCGTCGCCGCGCGGCCTGGACGCCGTGGGCGGGCTGGCGGCGTTGCGCGGCCTGCTCGCCCGGCCGCTGGCGTCCTACTACCTGCTGATCTCCAGCGCCGGTCTGCTGCTGGTCATCGGGCTGACCATGGTCTTCTCCGCGACCAGCGTGAAGGCGTACGCCGAGGAGGGGACCGCCTTCGCCGCGCTCACCAAGCAGGCGATCTTCGCGGTGATCGGCATCGTCGCCTTCTGGGCCTGCCAACGGCTGCCGGCGCGCACCTTCCGGGTGCTCGGCGGGCCGGTGCTCGGGTTGTCGGTGGTGCTGCTGTTGCTGCTCAACCTCCTGCTGGCCTACGGGTCGCTGTTCGACACCGCCCCGAAGATCGGGCCGCTCGAGGCGAACCTGCTCTGGCTCTACCTCGGTCCGATCCAGTTGCAACCCTCCGAACTGGCCAAGTTCGGAATGGTGCTCTGGGGTGCCGACGTGATCGCCCGCAAGGGCGCCAAGCTGGGCTGGTGGAAGGAGTTGGCCACCCCGCTCTTCCCGGTCGTCGGCCTGCTCTTCGTCCTGGTCGGCTACAACGACCTGGGCACCATG
This sequence comes from Micromonospora inyonensis, assembly GCF_900091415.1. Taxonomy (NCBI): domain Bacteria; kingdom Bacillati; phylum Actinomycetota; class Actinomycetes; order Micromonosporales; family Micromonosporaceae; genus Micromonospora; species Micromonospora inyonensis. The sequence continues at coordinate 693,395 of NZ_FMHU01000002.1, forward strand.
CTCTGTCTGCTGGCGCTGGTGATCGGCCTGCTCTGGGCGGCCGGGGTCCGCAAGCGGGTCTTCGCCGTGCTGTCGGTGCTCGGGCTGGCCGGGGTGGCCCTGCTGGTGGCGGTGGCCTCGCTCGGCGCCGGCTCCGGCGAGAAGGGCGCAAAGAACTACCGACTGGCCCGGCTCACCTACTTCATCAACCGGCCTCCCCCGGACGAGTGCGGCGACCCGTGCTACCAGGCCGACCAGGCCCGGTACGCCATCGACCTCGGCGGCTGGTTCGGCACCGGGCTCGGACAGAGCCGGACCAAGTGGAACTGGCTGCCCGCCGCCGGCAACGACTTCATCTTCGCGGTCATCGCCGAGGAACTCGGGGTGGTCGGCTGCGTCGTGGTGCTGGTGCTGTTCGCGGTGCTCGCGTACACCGGGCTGCGGATCGCCCGCCGGGTCGAGGATCCGTTCCGCCGGCTCGCCGCCGCCGCCGTCACCACCTGGCTGGTCAGCCAGGCCGTGATCAACATCGGCGGCGTGGTGGGGCTGCTGCCGATCACCGGTCTGCCGCTGCCGTTCATCTCCGACGGTGGCAGCGCCCTGGTGGTCACCCTCGCCGCGGTCGGGATGCTCGCCTCGTTCGCCCGAGCCGAGCCGGACGCCGCGCGGGCCCTGCACGCCCGTCCGCCTGCCCGATGGGTCCGACTAGTGTGGGCCCCGTTGCCGCCGCTTCCCGGCCGGCGTCGTCGACCGGCGACGCCCCCGGCCGACCGTGGGTCCGTACCCCGGGCGCGAGCGCGGCGGGAGGACGACGACGAGACCGCGCCGCGTGGCGCCCGGGGCACCCGGGCCCGCGCCGGGTCGGCCAGTGAGAGGAGACGCTGATGGGTCCGCTGCGTTCGGTGGTGCTCTGCGGAGGGGGCACCGGGGGACACATCTACCCCCTGCTCGCCTTCGCCGACTGCCTCCGCCGGCACGACCCGAACGTCCGGATCACCTGCCTGGGCACACCGAAGGGCCTGGAGAACGAGCTGATCCCACCGCACGGCTACGACCTGCGCACGATTCCCGCCTACCAGCTGCCGCGCTCGGTCAACATGAACCTGGTCCGTACCCCCGGTCGGATGTGGACCGCGGCCCGCGCCGCCGGCAAGGTGATCGACGAGGTGCGCGCCGACGTGGTCGTCGGCTTCGGCGGGTACGTCTCGGTGCCCGGCTACCTCGCCGCCTGGCGGCGGGACCTGCCCATCGTCATCCACGAGGTCAACGTGCCGCCGGGGGTGGCCAACCGGCTCGGCATGAAGTTCACCCGGCACGTGGCGGTGGGCTTCCCGCACCAGCCGCAGCAGGCCGAGGCGCTGCGGGACGCCCGCGTGGTCGGGGTGCCGCTGCGGCGCGGCATCGCCGGGCTGGACCGGGTCGCGTACCGCAACGCCGCCCGGGCCCGCTTCGGGCTCCGTCCCGACCTGCCGGTGCTCTTCGTCGCCGGCGGCTCGCAGGGCGCCCGCTCGATCAACCTGGCCGTATCCGGGGCGGCGAAGGAACTGGCCCGGTACGGCGTGCAGGTGCTGCACGTGATCGGTGCCCGCAACGAGCCGGTGCCGGTCCCCACCGACCTGCCGGTGCCGTACGTCACCCTGCCCTACCTGTCCGAGATGGAACTGGGCTACGCCGCCGCCGACCTGATGCTCGGCCGGGGCGGGGCGATGACCTGCGCCGAGGTGGCCGCGATCGGTCTGCCCACCCTCTACGTGCCGTACCCGCACAGCAACCAGGAGCAGAAGCGCAACGCGCTGCCCGTGGTCGAGGCCGGCGGCGGGCTGCTGGTGGACGACGCCGAACTCACTCCGGACTGGATCGAGCGGACGGTCATCCCGCTGATCCGCGATCCGCATCGCCTCGCCGCGATGGGTGCCGCCGCCGCCAACTACGGCCGGCGCGACGGCGACGAGGCGCTGCTCCGGTTCGTCCACGAGGCGGTGGCCCGGTGAGCCGGCCGAACCCGACCAGCCCGGTGAGCCGGCCGAACCCGACCAGCCCGGTGAGCCGGCCGAACCCGACCAGCCCGGTGAGCCGGGCGATAGCGAACGGCCCGGTGCGCAGGGCGACCACGAACGGCCCGGTGAGCCGGGCGACCGCGACGGGAAGGTACCTCTCATGAACACCGCGCAGTTCTCCCCGGCCGGCACACTGACCGCCGAGGACCTGGGCACCATCCACCTGATCGGGGTGGGTGGGGTCGGCATGAGTGGCCTGGCCCGGCTCTTCCTGACCCGGGGCATCCGCACCACCGGCAGCGAGCTGCGCGAATGGCCCTCGCTGGCCGGCCTGCGCGCGCTGGGCGGCACCATCCACATGACCCACGAGCCGGCCAACCTGGACGGTGTCGACACGGTGGTCTACTCGTCGGCCATCCCGGCCGACCACCTGGAGATGGTGGAGGCCCGGCGACGCGGCCTGCGGGTGCTGCACCGCTCCGAGGCGCTCGCGGCGGCGATGACCGGCCGGCGGGCGGTGGCGATCGCCGGCACCCACGGCAAGACCACCACCACCTCGATGGTGACGATGGTGCTCCAGCAGGCCGGGGAGGACCCGTCGTTCGTCATCGGCGGGGAGATCTCCGAGGTGGGATCGGGCGCGCACCACGGCACCGGGCAGTACTTCGTGGTGGAGGCCGACGAGAGCGACCGGTCGTTCCTGATCTACCGGCCCTTCGTCTCGGTGATCACCAACATCGAGCCCGACCACCTGAACACCTACGGCGACTTCGCGACGCTGAAGGCGGCCTTCGCCGACTTCGCCCGACTCACCGACCCGGCGGGCTTCATCGTCACCTGCGCGGACGACCCGGCCGCCCGGGACCTGGCCGCGACGCTGCGGGCCGAGGGGCGCCGGGTGTACACGTACGGTGAGTCGCCCGACGCCGACCTGCGGCTGACCGACATGTCGTCGTCGGCCCGGGGGGCCCGCTACCTGGCCGAGGTGGACGGACACGCGCTCGGGGAGATCCGGCTGCCGGTGCCCGGCCGCCACATGGGACTCAACAGCGCCGCCGCGGTGCTCACCGCGTATCTGCTGGACCTGCCGCTGACCGCCACCACGGACGCGCTGGCGGCCTTCCCCGGCGTCCGGCGGCGGTTCGAGCGCAAGGGCGTGGCCGACGGCGTCCTGGTCTACGACGAGTACGCCTACCACCCGACCTCGATCACCCTCGCCCTGCGGACGCTGCGCGAGGTGGCCGGGGACGGCCGGTTGATCGTGGTGTTCCAGCCCTACCGGCTCTACCGCACCCGCGACCTCCAGGCGGAGATCGCCGAAGGGCTGGCCGTGGCCGACGAGGTGGTGCTGCTGGAGGTCTTCGGCCCGGGTGAGCTGCGCCAGCCGGGGGAGGGGTCGGCCGCCCTGATCGAGGCGATCGACCTGCCGGGCGAGCGGAAGGTCTTCGTCGACTCGTGGGAGGCGGCGCCGGTGGAGGTGGCCCGCCGGGCCCGGCCCGGCGACGTGGTGGTCACCATGGGCGCGCCGCCGATCTCGCTGATGGGCGACCAGCTCCTCGACGCGCTGCTGGCCCGCACGGGCGCCCCCGGTGCGGGCGGCCCGGCGGTCTCCGGGGCCCCGGTCGGCACCACCACCGCCCCGGTGACCGACGCCACCGGGGACGCCCCGGCCGCCGGTACGGACGGCGCGTCGCCCGCGGCCGGATGAGTCCCGGCCCGGCGCGGGGGCGGACGGCCGGCGCGGAGCCCGGGGGCCGGCGCGGCCCGGCCCGCCGGTGGCAGCTGGTCCGGGCCGGCACGGACGCGGTGCCGCCGTCGACCCGCCGGTTCATGCAACGGGCCCGGCAGCGTCGGCTGCGCGCCGCGCTGCCGTGGGCGCTGGCGGGCGGGGTGCTGCTCCTGGCCGGGCTGGTCGCCTGGGTGCTGCTCGGTACCGGCCTGTTCGGGGTCCGCGAGGTGCGGGTGGTCGGGGGCGAACTGGTGACCCCGGTACAGGTCCGTCAGGCGGCGGCGGTGCCGGACGGTGTCCCGCTGGCCCGGGTGGACCTGGCGGACACGGCCCGCCGGATCGGCGAGCTGCCGCCGGTGGAGCGCGCCACGGTGACCCGGGACTGGCCGGGCGCCCTGGTGGTACGGGTGGTGGAGCGGACGCCGGTGGCGGTGGTCCCACAGGGGGAACGGTTCGTCGTGGTGGACCGGTCCGGGGTGGCGTTCCGTACGGAACCGGCGCGCCCGGCGGGCCTGCCGTTGGCGCGGGTGGCCCGCCCCGGGCCGGACGACCCGGAGACCCGGGCGGCGCTGGAGGTCCTCGCCGCGCTCACCCCGCAGCTGCGCGAGGCGCTGGTGGACGTCACGGTGGAGGGGCTGGCCCGGATCACGGTCCGGCTCTCCGGTGGACGCACGATCGTCTGGGGTGACGCGACCCGGGGCGAGGACAAGGCCCGGGTGGCGACCACCCTGCTCGGTCGGAATGCCGACACCATCGACGTCAGCGCACCCGACGTGGTGACGTTCCGGTGATCCGGGACGCCGGGAAGGGTGAGCCTGCCCGCTCTCCACGACGACACGCCGGTCAGGTCCTTGGCTCATCGGGCAGGGACGCTTACGTTGCCCGGAAGAGGATCAGTAGTTGACATAACTGTAAGCCTCTAGTAGAGGGTGAAGGTTAGCCCTTCGTCTTCACGGGTGATAGTTGACGTCGACGGCGATCCGGGGCGAGCCGTCGGTCGGCGTGGCCAATCTCGAAGGGAAAGGACCGGAGATGACACCTCCGCACAACTACCTGGCGGTCATCAAGGTCGTCGGCATCGGGGGTGGCGGCGTCAACGCCGTCAACCGGATGATCGAGGTTGGGCTCAAGGGCGTCGAGTTCATCGCGATCAACACCGATGCGCAGGCGCTGCTGATGAGTGACGCCGACGTCAAGCTCGACGTCGGTCGTGAGTTGACCCGGGGGCTCGGCGCGGGCGCCAACCCCGACGTGGGCAAGAACGCCGCCGAGGACCACCGCGACGAGATCGAGGAGGTCCTCAAGGGTGCCGACATGGTCTTCGTGACCTGCGGCGAGGGCGGCGGCACCGGCACCGGGGGCGCGCCGGTCGTGGCCAACATCGCTCGCAAGCTGGGGGCGCTGACCATCGGTGTGGTCACCCGGCCGTTCTCCTTCGAGGGCAAGCGGCGGCAGGTGCAGGCCGAGTCCGGCATCGAGGAACTGCGCAACCAGTGCGACACGCTGATCGTCATCCCGAACGACCGGCTGCTGGCCCTCGGCGACCGGGGCATCAGCATGATGGACGCCTTCCGTCAGGCCGACCAGGTGCTCCTCTCCGGTGTGCAGGGCATCACCGACCTGATCACCACGCCCGGTCTGATCAACCTGGACTTTGCCGACGTCAAGAGCGTGATGAGCGGCGCGGGCAGCGCGCTGATGGGCATCGGCAGCGCCCGGGGCGAGAACCGCGCGGTCGAGGCGGCCGAGGCGGCCATCTCCAGCCCGCTGCTGGAGCAGAGCATGGACGGCGCGCGCGGCGTGCTGCTCTCCATCGCCGGCGGCTCCGACCTGGGCCTGTTCGAGATCAACGACGCGGCCCAGCTGGTCACCGACGCGGCCCACCCGGACGCGAACATCATCTTCGGCGCGGTCATCGACGACGCCCTCGGCGACGAGGTGCGGGTGACGGTGATCGCGGCGGGCTTCGACGGTGGCGCACCGGCGTACAAGGCGGTCGAGTCGGGGCGCAAGAGCAACCAGAACCAGCCGACCACCCCGCCCTCGCCGGTGCCGCCGCAGACCACGATGCCCCCGCCCACCCAGTCGCCGCGCCGGGTCCTCTTCGACGACGTCGACGTGCCCGACTTCCTCAAGAACGGGTCCTGAGCCGCGCCCATGACCGACCGGACCACCCCGGCACGACCCGACCGCCGCGCCGAACTCGCCGCCGGGCTGGCCCGGGTCCGGGCGCGGATCGCCGAGGCGTGTGCCGCCGCCGGGCGGGACCGCGCCGAGGTGACGATGATCGCGGTGACCAAGACCTACCCGGCCGGCGACGTGCTCGCGCTGGCCGGGCTCGGCGTCGTGGACGTGGGGGAGAACCGCGACCAGGAGGCGTCCGGCAAGGCCGCCGAGGTGGCGGCGGCCGGGGTGCGTCCCCGGTGGCACTTCATCGGGCAGCTCCAGCGCAACAAGTGCCGCTCGGTGGTCCGCTACGCCGACGTGGTCCACTCGGTGGACAGCGTCCGGCTGGCCGACGCGCTCGGTGCCGCGGCCAGCCGGGAGCGGGACCAACCACTGGAGACGTTGGTCCAGGTCAGCATCGACGGTGACCCCGGCCGGGGTGGAGCGCTGCCGGATTCCGCCGACCCGGACCGGGGCCTGCACCGGGTGGCCGAGGCGGTGGCCGGGGCCGGTCCGCTGCGGCTGGCGGGGCTGATGGCGGTGGCGCCGCTGGGTTGGGAGCCGCGGCGGGCGTTCGCCCGGCTCGCCGAGGTGGCCGAGGAGTTCCGGACCGTCCATCCGGGGGCCACCGCACTCTCCGCCGGCATGAGCGGCGACCTGGAGGTCGCGATCACGTACGGCGCGACACATGTCCGCGTCGGCAGCGCGTTGCTCGGAATGCGTCCCACGCTGCGGTAGCCTTCGCGGGAAGGCAAATTACATCAGTGTTGTTTGGGCCGGCGTCCCACGTCGGGGGTCAGGCGGACGACCGCGAATCGTCCGCTGTGGTTGCCGGCCCGGTCCGGTGGGCAAGGGGAGTCCCACACGCGACACGCGACACGGGCACGGGGGCGCGTGCCGCACTGCGGACGGAAGGGCGCGGCGATGGGTGCACTGCGCAAGGCGGGGGTCTGGCTCGGTCTCGTCGAAGAGGACGACGAGCGGGGCTACGACGACGGCGGCTACGAGAAGGGTGGCTACCGCGACTCGCGGTACCGGCAGAGCCGGTACGCCGAGGAGTTCGCCGAGGACGACGAGGACGAAGCCGACGACCCGCCGGCTCCCCGGCCACGGCCGGGTGAGCGGACCCGGGTGGGCGAGCGGGCGACCACCCGCACGGAGAGCGACCGGGGGGACGGCGACCGGTTGGAGCGTGCCGACCGGACGGAGCGGGCGAGTGTCCGCTCGATCACCCGCTCCGGCGCCGGTGAGGGTTCCGGCGTGGCCTACCACACCCGGGACAACCTCGCCCTGGCACCGCAGACCCAGCCCCGGGAGCGGACCGTGGTCGCCGAGGAGGAGCAGCGTTACCAGATCACCACGCTGCACCCGACGACCTACCGCGAGGCCCGGACCATCGGTGAGCACTTCCGCGACGGCGTTCCGGTGATCATCAACCTCACCGAGATGGACGAGGCGGATGCCCGCCGTCTGGTGGACTTCGCCGCCGGTCTGGCGTTCGGGCTGCGGGGTACGATCGAGCGCGTGACCAACCGGGTGTTCCTGCTCTCACCGGCCAACGTCCAGGTCACCGCGGAGGACAAGGCCAAGATCGCTGAGGGTGGCTTTTTCAGCCTGGGGTAACACCCCCCGACCGAGGGACGTCGCCTGCTGTGTTGTCGATCCTGCTCCAAGTGCTGTACCTGATCCTGTACGTCTTCCTGCTCCTCCTCCTGGCCCGTTTCGTGCTCAGCGCCGTCCTCCAGTACGGTCGCCGCTGGCAGCCCGGTCGGGGAGCGTCGGCGGGACTGGAATCCGTGTGGAGCGTCACTGATCCGCCTCTCAGGGCGTTGAGGCGGGTGATCCCTCCGCTGCGGATTGGTACCGTGAGCATCGACCTGGCTTCCCTTGTGCTCCTGGTTATCCTGTTCGTGCTGATGGAGTTCGTGTTAAGGCGGCTGATCCTCGGGTGAGTGCCCGGTGACAGCCCGCTACGCGGCCGCAACTGACCCGAGGAGTTTCGATGCCGCTGACCCCGGCCGACGTCCACAACGTCGCCTTCAAAAAGCCGCCGATCGGCAAGCGGGGGTATGACGAGGAGGAGGTTGACGCCTTCCTGGACGAGGTCGAGCGCGAGCTGGCCCGTCTGATCGAGGAGAACAACGAGCTCCGCGCCCAGGTGGAGCGCGGTGGTCGAGGTGGTGCCCCGGCCGGCCCCGGTGCCGACGCCCGGCTCGCCGCCGAGCTCAACGACATCAAGGCCCAGCTCGACCGGGCGCAGCGGGACAAGGCTGCCGCCGAGCAGGCCGCCCGCGCCATGCAGGCCGAGCTGGAGCAGGTCCGCTCCCAGGGTGGCCCGGCTCCCGCCGGGGACGGCGAGCAGCAGGCGCTGCGGGTGCTGATGATGGCCCAGCGCACCGCGGACGACCACCTCTCCGACGCCCGCCGCGAGGCCGACCAGCTCCTCTCCGAGGCCCGGACGAAGGCCGAGGAGGTCACCCGCGAGGCCCGCAACAAGGCCGACGCGCTGGAGCGGGACGCCCGGCAGCGGCACCAGGAGGCGATGGGCGGGCTGGACGCCAAGCGCACCGCCCTGTCCAAGCACATCGAGGAACTCAAGCAGTTCGAGCGGGAGTACCGCACCCGGCTCAAGGCGTACCTGGAGAGCCAGCTGCGTGACCTCGGTGCCCGGGGGCAGGACATCGAGGCCGACATCAACGGCGGCGAGGGTGGCCGCAGCGTCGGCAGCGGTGGTCTGGCGACCGCCGGTCTCGGCGGGTCGTACAGCGGGAGCCGCACCAACGCTCTCGAAGCCGGCCACTGAGCCCTCGACCAGCTGATCAGGATCAGCACGACGCGACGGGGGTGAGCCGTGAAAGTGGGAAGTCTCCTGCTCATCCTCGTCGCCGTCGTGCTCCTGGTGGCCGGTCTCGTCGGCGGCTCCAGCGTCCTGCTGATCGCCTCCATCGCGGCCAGCCTCCTGGCCGCCGTGGCTCTCGTGGTGGGTGCCCGCCAGGTGGCCGCCGCCCGCGCGGCGGCGGATCCGACGGGCCCTCCCGCCCGTCCGGCCGACCGTAGGCGTGCGCCGGCGGCGACCGGGACGACGTCGACTGACGCCCGGCGTACCGCCGGGCCGACCGTACCGGCCCAGTTCGCCTCCGCGACGGACGGCACCGGTGGCAGCGGGTGGCGGCAACCGCCCGGGTCGCCGGTGGCCAGCCCGGAGCCGCACGCCCCGCCCGGTTCGCCGGTCGACGCGCCCCGGGAGGACGACCCCGGGGCAGCGGCCGACGAGCCCGGCGTGCAGGAGGTCTCCCCGGCCGACGCGGCCCGGGTGGCCCGCCTCGCCACCGAGGTCCAGGTGGTCGACGGTCGGCCCCGCTACCACGTCGCCGACTGTCTGCACCTGCTCGACCGGGAGCCCGAGCCGCTGCCCGCCTCCGAGGCCGTCGAGTTGGGTTTCACCCCCTGCGCGGACTGCGCGCCGGATACCGCCCTGCTCGCCGACTTCCGCCCGTCCTGACCGGTCGCCGTGCCCGGGGAGGAGACTGTGTCCGTCGCGGTCCGGGTCAAGCCCGGCGCGTCCCGGGCGCGGGTGGGTGGGCGCTTCGACGGTCCACACGGGCCGGCCCTGGTGATCGCGGTGAACGCCCCGGCGGTGGACGGCCGGGCGACCGAGGCGGCCCGTCGGGCGCTGGCCCGTGCGCTCGGCGTACGACCGGCTGCGGTCTCCCTGCGGGCCGGCGCGGCGAGCCGCGACAAGCTCTTCCTGGTGGCACACCCCGAGCCGGCCGTGTCCGCGCTGCTGTCCCGGCTGCGCGACGGACCGGACGGGTGACGGCCGTCCGGGGCGGACGCCCGTGACGCACAACCTGGACGTCGCGCTGCTGGTCGGCGCGGCGGTCCTGTTGGTCGCCATCGGCGCGGTCCGCTTCTCCACCCGGCTGGGTGTGCCGAGTCTTCTGGTCTACCTGGCGCTCGGCATGGTGATCGGCCGGTCCGGTCTCGGCATCCGGTTCGACGACGCCGAGCTGACCCGGATGCTCGGCTTCTGCGCGCTCATCGTGATCATCGCCGAGGGCGGCCTCACCGCCCGGTGGAGCACCCTTCGTCCGGTGCTCGGGCTGGCCACCGCGCTTTCCACCGTGGGCGTGCTGGTGAGCATCCTGGTGGTCGGGTTCGCCGTCCACCTCCTGCTCGGCCTGGACTGGCGGCTGGCCCTCCTCTACGGCGCGGTGCTCTCCTCGACCGACGCGGCGGCGGTCTTCGCCACCCTGCGCCGGCTGCGACTGCCGCCCCGGCTGGTGGCCACCCTGGAGGCGGAGTCGGGGATGAACGACGCCCCGGTGGTGCTGCTGGTGGTGCTGCTGTCCCGGGGCTTCCCGCTGGCCCACCCGTGGTGGTACGAACTGCTGCTGGTCGGCTACGAGCTGGCGGCCGGGGCGGCGGTGGGCTTCGCCGCCGGGTACCTCGGCCGGCTGGCGTTGCGCCGGGCCGCGCTGCCCTCGGCGGGGCTCTACCCGATCGCGGTGGTGGGGTTCACCGTGCTGGCGTACGCGGTCGGGGCGTCGGTGCACGCCTCGGGGTTCCTCGCCGTCTACGTGGCCGGGGTGCTGCTCGGCAACGCCCGGCTACCGCACCGGCAGGCGATCCTCGGCTTCGCCGACGGGCTGGCCTGGCTGGCGCAGATCGGCCTCTTCGTGCTGCTCGGCCTCCTGGTGACCCCGGCCCGGCTGGACGAGGCGATCCTGCCGGCCGTGGTGGCGGGCCTGGCGCTGCTCTTCGTCGCCCGTCCGCTCAGCGTGGCCGCCTCGGCCCTGCCGTTCCGGTTCGGGGTACGGGAGCAGGCCTTCCTCTCCTGGGCGGGGCTGCGGGGCGCGGTGCCGATCGTGCTCGCCACCATTCCGCTCTCCACCCGGGTGCCCGACGCGGACCGGCTCTTCGACTCGGTCTTCGTGCTTGTGGTGATCTTCACGTTGGTGCAGGCCGGGACATTGGCTCCGGTCGCGCGCCGGCTGCGGGTGACCGCGCCGGCCGAGGCGGCGGAGATCCGGGTGGAGACGGCCCCGTTGGAGCGGATGCGGGCGGACCTGCTCCAGCTGGAGGTGCCGGACGGCTCCCGGCTGGCCGGGGTGCACGTCGACGAGTTGCGGCTGCCGCTCGGGGCGTCGGTGACCCTGGTGCTGCGGGACGGCACCGGATTCGTGCCCGGCCCGGACACCCGGCTCAAGGTCGGGGACAGCCTGTTGATCGTGGCGACGGCCGGGGTGCGGGACGAGACGGAGCGGCGGCTGCGGGCGGTCAGCCGCCGGGGCCGGTTGGCGCGGTGGTTCGGGGAAAGTGGGGATGACCGGAGCGACTGACCTGGTATTGTCCTTTTGCCCCTATTGAGGATTGTTCGGGGATGAAATAGGGGATATCGGTGCGGCACGTTGTCGGACGCCTGTACGTTCCGTATTCTTCTGAATCTCTGGAGTGCGCGACGACCGTCGCGCGCCCCTTTTGTTCATGGGGGACGCCACCGCTGGCGGACCCCGTCCAGGCACCGGGGACCGCCGCGGCTGCCGCGGCCGAGGGAGTGACGATGGCGAAGCCAGACACCAGGACCGCCGGCCGGAAACCGACGGCGAAGTCCCCCCGCAGCGCCGCCGAGACCGAGAAGATCCGGGCGGCCCTGGCGGCACGGCGTGACGAGTTGCGCGCCGAGTACGATCACACCCTGAGCGAGATCACCGAACTCCAGCGCGACCGGTTGACCGACTCGGCGGGCGACGACCCGGCCGACACCGGCGCCCGGACCTTCGAGCGGGAACAGGAGATCTCTCTCGCCAACAACATCCTGGAGCGGATCACGCAGGTCGAGCGGGCGCTGGAGCGGCTCGACGAGGGCGGTTACGGCTGGTGTGAGCGGTGCGGCAACCCGATTCCGGTGGAGCGGCTCGCCGCCTTCCCGTCGGCCACCCTCTGCGTGACCTGCAAGCAGCTGGAGGAGCGGCGCTGAGGCGCGCTCCCCGGCGGCCGGGCCGAGGTCGGTGAGCGATCACCGCGGAGCGTCGATGGGGAGCACATGACGGCAGCAGGGCCGGACGGGCCCGGAACCGCCGAGCCGGGCGGTGGCGGGCCCGGACGCCGCGCGATCGTGGTCCTCGCCGGCACCGCCGGGCTCGCCTTCCTGGCTGATCAGTCCACCAAACACCTCGCGCTGGCCACACTGGACGACCGTGACCCGGTCCGCCTGCTCGGCGGGACGGTCTACCTCACCCTGACCCGTAACAGCGGGGCAGCGTTCAGCCTCGGCGCCGACCACACCTGGATCTTCTCCGTGATCACCCTCGCGGTGGTCGGCTGGATCGGCTGGATGGCGCTCCGGCTGCGGTCGGTGCCCTGGGGGCTCTCGCTCGGCCTGGTGCTCGGGGGCGCGTTCGGCAACCTGGCCGACCGGATCTTCCGGGCACCGGGGCACTTCGTCGGCCACGTGGTCGACATGGTGAGCCTCTTCGACCCGTACGGCCGGGTGTGGCCGGTGTTCAACCTCGCCGACAGCGTGCTGGTCTGCGGAGTGGCGCTGGCCGTCGTCCTCGAACTCACCGGTCGGCAACGCGACGGCACCCGGCTCCGGGGGGCCGGCTCCGCGCCGGCCGCCGGGAGCCCGAAGGAGTCGACCGACGTTCCCCGACGGCGGGAGACGACCTCCGTCGAGGACCAGCGGGAGACAACCGACGTCGAGCAGCGGGAGCGGGCATGAGCACCACGTCGTACGGTGGCGGCGACCACCGGTCCCTGCCGGTCCCCGACGGTCTGGACGGCATGCGGCTGGACCAGGCCGTGGCCCGGCTGTTCGGGCTCTCCCGCACCGCCGCCGCGGCCCTGGTCGACGCGGGCGACGCCCTGGTCGACGGGGTGGCCCGGGCGAACTCGCACAAGGTCAAGGCCGGCTCCTGGCTGGACGTGACCCTGCCCGCGCCGGCCGCCGCGCCGACCGTGGTGCCGCAGGCGGTGCCGGGGCTGCGGGTCGTCTACGCCGACGACGACATCGTGGTGGTGGACAAGCCGGTGGGCGTGGCCGCCCACCCCAGCCCCGGCTGGACCGGGCCGACCGTGATCGGCGGGCTCGCCGCGATCGGCCACCGGATCTCCACCAGCGGCGCGGCCGAGCGGCAGGGGGTGGTGCACCGGCTCGACGTGGGTACCACCGGGATCATGGTGGTGGCCAAGAGCGAGCAGGCGTACACCGCGCTGAAGCGGGCCTTCAAGTACCGCGAGGTCGACAAGCAGTACCACGCCGTCGTGCAGGGGCACCTGGACCCGCTGCGCGGCACCATCGACGCCCCCATCGACCGGCACCCGCACCACGACTACCGCTGGGCGGTGGTCTCCGGCGGCAAGCCGAGCATCACCCACTACGACACCGTGGAGGCGTTCCCGGCGGCCAGCCTGGTCGACGTCCGGCTGGAGACCGGTCGGACCCACCAGATCCGGGTGCACTTCTCCACGCTGCGCCACCCGTGCGTGGGCGATCTCACGTACGGCGCCGACCCCACCCTGTCGGCCCGGCTCGGCCTGTCCAGACAGTGGCTGCACGCCCGCGCGCTGAGCTTCCTGCACCCCCGAACGGGGGACGAGGTCCGCTTCGTCAGCGACTACCCTGACGACTTGGATCGCGCGCTGGGACGCCTGCGCGACTGACGTCCCGGCCACGGCGCGGTCCACCGGTCACCCATCCGAGGAGGGGGCGGTCGCCGTGCGCGCCGGTGAGCTGTTGCGTCAGCTGGACGAGCGGTTCCTGCCGTCGCTGGCCCGGGCCGTGGACGGCCGCGCCCCCCGTCCTCGGCTGTTGGGCTGGGTCGCGCTCGTCTCGGTGAGCGCGGTCCTGCTCACCGCGGTCTGGACCACCGACCGCCCGCCGACCGGCGACCGGACGGTGGGCGAGGTGACCCGGGTCGGAGTGGGCCAGGGCGACTCGATTCCCGGCTACCTGCGCTCCGCCGGAGACGAACTCGCCGCGCTGCCCGACCCGGCCCCGTCGGCGTCCGCCGGGTCGACCTGGGCGCTGGTCTCCCTGGCGGAGTACCTGCCGCCGGACCGGCTCGCCCCGGTGCTCGGGGACGTTCCGGTCTCCGCGGTCTTCGGGCGGGTGCCGCTGCCCGGACGGCAGACTCAGATCGTGCGCATTCCGGCGCTGCGCGTCCCCGAGGACGTACGCGCCGGGATGGTCGAACTCGCCGACCGCAAGGACCGGGAGGCGGCCGACTACCGGACCCGCAGCGCGGAGCTGACCGGCGAGGGGCCGCGCGAGCGGGAGCTGCGCCAGCTCTACGACAGCGGTGCCGAGGTGTCGGCGGCCGAGGCGGCGGCGTACCGGGCCGGTTGTTCCTGTGTGTACGCGGCGGTCGTGCGGGCCGAGCCGCCCCGGCTGCGGACGGTGGCGGCCCGCCCCGGCGTCCGGGCGGTGGACCCGGCACCCGAGGTCGATCGGCTGGACCGGGCGGTCTTCACCCCGCCCCTGCCCGAGCAGGAGGACCTGGTCCGCCCGCCCACCGACGAGCGGCTGCCGAGCGCGCCACCGTCCTTTACGGCCACCGGCGACCCTACCGCCACCGGCACACCGGAAGGTACCGTGACCAGCGCCCCGGCCCCGACGGCACCGACCAGCCCGCCCCGACCGGGCGGGACGGCCACGGTCCCGCCGGAGCCGTCCGGGGCGAGCACGTCCGCGGCGATCGACGGGGACGGTTCCGAACCGACACCGTGAAGCCGGCGACGGGGAGGTGCGCGCACGGGTGTGGTCCGAATAGGGTTGGCTTCGTAGCCTGTCAGGCGGAGACCGATGGCGCTGGGGAGGGCGAGCCTTGGACGGCACCGAGACCGGTTGGGGTCGGTCAGCCGAACCAGCACCACGTTGGCGCACGCTGCTCGACCGGGCTCGGCTCGGTGGCCGCGGCGGCGGGGAGCAGGTCGAGACCGACCGGGAGGTGGACGCACCGTTCCTGCCGCCGGCACCGGACCCGTTGCCCCGGCGCAGTGGTGGCAACGGCTACGCCGGGCGGGCGCGGGCGATCGAGCCGGCGTCCGGCGGGGAGTACCGCTCGGATCCGGGGTACCCGGTGGAGCCCGACCGTCCGGTCGAGTCGGCGTACCGTGCCGACTCCGGATACCGGGCTGATCCTGGGTACCGTGTGGAACCGGTCTACCAGGGCGGAACGGCGTACCCGGCCGAGTCGACCTACCGCGTCGAGCCCGCCTACCGCACCGACGCCGACTCCGGCTACCGCGCGGGTTCCGGTTACCGCGCCGAGGACGGCTACCGCGCCGAGGACGGCTACCAGTCCGAGGACGGCTACCGCTCCGGCGACGGCTACCGGCCCGGCGAGGGCTACCGCGCCGACGACGGCTACCGCGCCGGCGACGCCTACCGCGCCGACGACGGCTACCGCGCCCAACCGGCCTACCGGCAGCCCGAGCCGGCGTACCCGGCGGAACCGGCGTACCCCGCCGAGCCGAGCTACCGGGCGGAGCCGGCCTACCCCGTCGAGCCGGCCTACGTGATGCCGGTGCAGCCGGTCTACCAGCCCGAGCCGGCCCACCCGGTCGAGCCGGTGTACCGGGAGCCGGCCCCGTCGGCGGAGTCCCGGTACGCGCTGCTGGAGCAGTACCGGCACAACCCCTACCCCGCCGAGAGCCGCTACGGGGCGTTGGAGGGCGGCTACCGCCAGCCGGAGCCCGCGTACCCGCCGCCGGTGGCGCGGGCGGCGGTGCCGGCGGTCGTCGACCGGAGCTACCCGGCCCGGCTGGAGTGGCGCCCGCAGTCCGTCGAGAGCGAGCAGGAGCACGCCGCGGCGATCCTGCGGCGCGACTTCGGCACCCCCCGGGTGCTCGCCTTCGCCAACCCGAAGGGCGGGGTGCACAAGACCACCGCCACCGTGCTGGCCGCCGCGACGGTGGGCAGTGTGCGGGGGCGGGGTGTGCTGGCCTGGGACGACAACGAGCTGCGCGGCACCCTCGGGTTGCGCGCCGGCAGCGCGCGACACGCCCGGACGATCCGGCACCTGATCGCCGACCTCGCCACGATCGAGATCAGCCAGGGCCCGGACCTGGTGGAGCAGCTCGACGACTACCTGCGGCACGCCTCCGACGGCTCGTACGACGTGCTGGCCGGAGAGGAGAGCCCCCGCTTCGCCCAGAAGCTCGACAAGTACACCGTCCAGCGGGTGCTCGACCTGCTCCGCCGTACCCACGACGTGATCTGCGTCGACACCGGCAACAACGTGGAGAGCCCCAACTGGCGGGCGGTGATGAACGCCGCCGACCAGCTCGTGCTGACCACGGTGCCCCGGGAGGACGCGGCGTTCAGCGCCGACTGGATGCTGGACCTGCTGCACGAGGTCGGTATGGGCGAGCTGGCCGACAACGCGGTCACCCTGCTCTCCTGTCCCAACCCGGACCGTTCCCCGCTCCTGGACGACCTGCAACGGCACTTCGCCACGCGGACCCGGGCGGTCGCGGTGGTGCCCTACGACCCGGCCCTGGAGACCGGCTCGTCGATCGAGTACCACCAGCTCCAGCCGGCGACCCGCGAGGCGTGGCTGAGCGCCGCCGCGGTGATGCTGGAGCCCTTCGCCCGGTGACGTCGTGGTCGGCCACCGCCGTGCCACCACGTCGGGCTGCCTGAGAGGATCACCGGGTGAGCCCGGCAAGCCCCGATCCCGACCGTCCCGTCGACCCCGCCGACGCGGCACACCCCCCGCATCCCGGCGCCGACGGACCGGCTGTCGCCGCGCCTCCGACCGGCGTCGGCCTGCCGGCCGGCGCAGGCGGACCGATCGGCGTCGACGGACCCGGTGGCGTCGGTCTGCCGGCCGGAGCCGACGTACCGGTCGCGCCGGCCCGGTGGGCGCCCGGCCGGATGGTGGCTGCGCTCGGACTACTGACCCTGCTGGGCGTCCCCCTCGGGCTGCTCTGGGCGGCACTCGCCCCCGGCACGCCGGTGATCAAGAGCGCCGACGGGGCGGTCTACGCCGAGGCCCAGCCGGAGCAGCCGATCGCGGCGGACGGTTGGTTCAGCCTCCTCGGCCTCGGGTTCGGAATCCTGGTGGCGCTCGGTCTGTGGTTCCTGTTGCGCCGGCACCGGGGTCCACTGGGGCTGCTCGTGGGCGTTCTCGGCAGCCTGGGCGCGGCCGTGGTCGCCTGGCAGCTCGGCCGGCGGATCGGGCTGGCGGAGTTCCAGCGGCTGCTGGTCGAGGCACCCGTCGGGCGGCACTTCGACAAACCGGTCGACCTGCGCGCGGGCGGCGTCGACCAGGTGCTCGGAGTGCTGCCGGTGCCGCACGGCAACCTGCTGCTGCCGGCGTTCGCCGTCGCCGTGACGTACACCCTGCTGGCCGGCTGGTCCCGGTGGCCGTCGCTGCGCCCGGAGCCGGAGCAGGTCAGTTGGGTGCCGGCGGGGACGCCAGTTCCCGCAACGGCACCGGAACCGCCCGCACCTGACGCAGCAGAGCCGCCTCGCGGTTGAGCAGCCGCAGCTCGGCGCGGAGCCGGCCGGCGGTCTCGTCGATGGCGAGCAGCCGCTGCCGATCGGCCACGGTCAGCGCGGCGGTCGCCGCGACCAGGTGGGACAGCACCGTCGGGTCGTCGGGCAACTGCTCGGCGATCGCCTCCGGATCCGGTCGGATCAGCGCGAGGTACTGCCGGAAGACCGCGATCACCCGGGCCGCCAGCAGCCCGGTGGCCTCGTCGGGGTCCTCCGGTTCGGGCAGCCACTCCACGTCGGCGGTGAGGTACGGCGCGGCGTGCTCGTCGACCCGGGCCAGCCGGAACCGCCGCCGGCCCACGGTCACCACGTCGAAGCCGCCGTCGGCCAGCTCGGTGACCTGGCGCAGCTCGGCCGTGCAGCCCACCTCGTGCAACGTCATCCCGGCCAGCCCCGGCGGCGACCCGTCGGCCGGTGCGGGCGGGGCCACCTCGGAGCCGCGCTCGATCGCCACCACCCCGAACTCCCGGGAGGCACCCTCGGGAGACGCGACCAGGTGGCGGATCAGCGCGCGGTATCTCTCCTCGAAGATGTGCAGCGGCAGCACCAGTCCGGGGAAGAGCACCGTCTGGAGCGGGAACACCGGCAGCCGTGCGGTCACGCCGTCGAGGGTAGCCCGATCCGGTGGGGCGTGGCTCGCCTCACCGTCCCGGCGTTCGGACGCCCCACGGCCCCCGCGCGCCCGGCCGCCTAGACTCGCGGTGTGCTGAATCGGATCGACCTGCGGGGGAGCGACACCGACCCGCGCCGCCTGCTGCCCCGCGCCCGGCTCGACGTCTCCGCCGCGGTCGAGCGGATCCGCCCGCTCGTCGAGGCCGTGCGGGAGCATGGTTACCCGGCGATCCGGGAGGCGAGCGAACGGTTCGACGGGGTGGCCCCGGAACAGCTGCGGGTGCCGGTCGAGGCCATCGCCGCCGCCGAGGGGACGCTCGACCCGGACGTGCGCGCCGCGCTGCTGGAGTCGATCGCCCGGGCCCGCCGGGTCCACGACGACCAGCGCCGCACCGACC
This sequence comes from Micromonospora inyonensis, assembly GCF_900091415.1. Lineage (NCBI taxonomy): Bacteria > Bacillati > Actinomycetota > Actinomycetes > Micromonosporales > Micromonosporaceae > Micromonospora > Micromonospora inyonensis. The sequence goes on from NZ_FMHU01000002.1 coordinate 711,782, forward strand.
ACACCACCCGGGTGGTGCCCGGCGGTACGGTCACCGAGCGCTGGGTGCCGGTCGACCGGGTCGGTCTCTACGTCCCCGGTGGCCTGGCGATGTATCCGTCCACCGTGGTGATGAACGTGGTCCCGGCCCAGGCCGCCGGGGTCCGTTCGCTGGTCGTGGCCAGTCCGCCGCAGCAGGACAACGGCGGCCTGCCCGACGCGCGCGTGATGGCCGCCTGCGCCCTGCTCGGCGTCGACGAGGTGTACGCCGTCGGTGGCGCCCAGGCGGTGGCGATGCTGGCGTACGGGTCGACCACCGACGCCGCCGGGACGACCCGCTGCGCACCGGTCGACATGATCACCGGGCCGGGCAACATCTGGGTCACCGCCGCCAAGCGGCTGCTGCGCGGCGTGGTCGGCATCGACGCCGAGGCGGGCCCGACCGAGATCGCCATCCTCGCCGACGACACCGCCGACCCGGCGCACGTCGCCGCCGACCTGGTCAGCCAGGCCGAGCACGACCCGCTGGCGGCGAGCGTCCTGGTCACCTGCTCGGTGGCGCTGGCCGACGCGGTGGACCGCGAGCTGACCCGCCAGGTGGCCGCCACCAAGCACGTCGAGCGGGTCACCACCGCGCTCACCGGGGAGCAGAGCGGCATCGTCCTCGTCGACGACCTCGCCGCCGGGCTGCGGGTGGTCGACGCGTACGCCGCCGAGCACCTGGAGATCCAGACCGTCGACGCCCGCGAGTGGGCGTTGCGGGTGCGCAACGCCGGGGCGGTCTTCGTCGGCCCCTGGTCGCCGGTGTCGCTCGGCGACTACTGCGCCGGCTCCAACCACGTGCTGCCCACCGGCGGCTGCGCCCGGCACTCCTCCGGTCTCTCCGTGCAGTCCTTCCTGCGCGGCATCCACCTGGTGGAGTACACCGAGGCGGCGCTGCGCGAGGTGGCCGGGCACGTGGTCACCCTGGCGACCGTGGAGGACCTGCCCGCGCACGGCCAGGCGGTGCGGGCACGCTTCCCCGGGGAGGCCCTGTCATGACCGCCCCCGACGACCGGCCGGTCGGCACGGGCCCCGCCGACCCGGCCCGGACCCGACTGGACGACCTGCCGATCCGCGACGACCTGCGCGGCATGCGCCCGTACGGCGCGCCGCAGCTCGACGTGGCGGTGCGGCTGAACACCAACGAGAACTCCTACCCGGTGCCGGGGCCGGTGGTCGAGGCGATCGGCAAGGCGCTCGCCGCCGAACTGCGTGACCTCAACCGCTACCCGGACCGGGACGCGGTGGCGCTCCGCGCCGACCTGGCCGGCTACCTGGGCCACGGACTGACCGGCGAGCAGGTCTGGGCGGCGAACGGCTCCAACGAGATCCAGCAGCAGCTGCTCCAGGCGTTCGGCGGCCCGGGGCGGGTGGCGCTCGGCTTCACGCCCGCGTACTCGATGCACCCGCTGCTGGCGCTGGGCACCGGCACCGCCTGGCAGCCGGCCCGGCGCGGCGCGGACTTCGGGCTGACCGTCGACGACGCGGTGACGCAGGTCCGCGAGCACCGTCCGGACGTGGTCTTCCTCTGCTCACCGAACAACCCGACCGGCACCGCGCTCGACCCCGAGGTGGTGGCCGCCGTCCTGGACGTCGCCGGCGGCATGGTGGTGGTCGACGAGGCGTACGCCGAGTTCGCCCGCCCCGGCACGGTCAGCGCGCTGGCGGTGCTTCCCGGCCATCCGCGTCTGGTGGTGACCCGGACGATGAGCAAGGCGTTCGGGTTCGCCGGCGGGCGTCTCGGCTACCTGGCCGCCGACCCGGCCGTGGTGGCGGCGGTGCAGCTGGTGCGGCTGCCGTACCACCTCTCCGCGCTGACCCAGGCCGCCGCCCGGGCGGCCCTGGCCCACCGGGACGCCCTGCTCGGCACGGTGGCGGCGATCAAGGTGCAGCGCGACCGGATCGTCACCACCCTGCGTGACCGGGGCCTGCGGGTCGCCGACAGCGACGCCAACTTCGTCCTCTTCGAGGTCGGCGGAGACCAGTCCGTGGCGTGGCGGGCCCTGCTGGAGCGGGGTGTGCTGGTCCGGGACGTCGGCCTGGCCGGCTGGTTGCGGGTCACCGCCGGCACCCCGGCCGAGACCGACGCCTTCCTGGCCGCGATGGAGGAGATCCGGTGAGGACAGCGTGCGCCCCGCAGTCGCGAACGAGAGGTTACCCAGCATGAGCCGGACCGCCCGGGTGGAGCGGACCACCAAGGAGACCAGGGTGCTCGTCGAGATCGACCTCGACGGCACCGGCGCGGCGGAGATCAGCACCGGGGTCGGCTTCTACGACCACATGCTGCACCAGATCGCCCGGCACGGCGGCTTCGACCTCACCGTGCGGACCGTCGGCGACCTGGAGATCGACGCCCACCACACCATGGAGGACACCGCGCTCGCCCTCGGCGCCGCGTTCGACCAGGCGCTGGGGGACAAGGCCGGCATCCGGCGGTACGGCTCGGCGACCGTCCCGATGGACGAGGTGCTCGTCCGCGCCGCCGTCGACCTCTCCGGCCGACCGTACGTGGTGCACGACGAGCCGCTGCTCACCCCGTACATCGGGCCGGTCTACCCGACCAGCATGACCCGGCACATCTGGGAGTCGTTCGGGCAGGCGGCCCGGATCACCCTGCACGTGGACGTGCTCCGGGCGGCCCGGCCCGGCGGCCACCCGGACGCGCACCACGTGGTGGAGGCGCAGTTCAAGGCGGTCTCCCGGGCGCTGCGCGAGGCCACCGCGGTCGACCCGCGCTCGGCCGGCGTGGTGCCGAGCACCAAGGGGGCGCTGTGACCGCCGCAACGGGGTGCCGCTGATGGACACGGTGCTCCCCTCGTTGCTGCTGATCCTCGCCGGCCTCCTGGTCGGCGGGGCGGTCTCCCTGCACCGGCAGGGCGCCGCCCGGGGCGTGGTCGTGGTGACCGCCCTGCTCGCCCTGCTCGCGGGCGTCGGGGGCGTGCTCTGGCTGATCCCGGTGGTGACCTCGTGAGCCGCGTCGTGGTGCTCGACTACGGGTCGGGCAACCTGCGGTCCGCCGAGCGGGCGTTGCAGCGCGCCGGTGCGGACGTGACGGTCACCGCCGACCTGGCCGCCGCGGCCGCCGCCGACGGGCTGGTGGTGCCGGGCGTCGGGGCCTTCGCCGCCTGCATGGCCGGGATCGAGGCGCTCGGTGCCGGCCCGGTGATCGCCGACCGGGTCGCCGCCGGGCGACCGGTGCTCGGCATCTGCGTCGGCATGCAGGTGCTCTTCTCCCATGGCGAGGAGCACGGGGTGGTGACCCGGGGGCTGGGTCTGCTGCCGGGCGGGGTGACCCGGCTGGCCGCCACCCGGCTGCCGCACATGGGCTGGAACACGCTGCGCCCGCCGGCCGAATCGACGCTCTTCGCCGGGCTGCCGGAGGGGGGACGGTTCTACTTCGTCCACTCGTACGCCGTCGCCGACGTGGCCGCGCTGACCGCCGCCGGTGCCGTGGTGACCACCGCCCGGCACGGGGACGACTTCGTCGCCGCCGTGGAGCGGGGCGCGCTCTCGGCCGCCCAGTTCCACCCGGAGAAGTCGGCCGACACCGGTGCCCTGCTGCTGCGCAACTGGTTGGGCACGCTGTGACCGGCGATGGCTGAGCACGGTCGGGTCGGCCGGTGAGCAAGGAACGGGCCCGGCTGCGGGCCGCCCGGGAGGCCGAACGGGAACGGGACCGGGCCGTACGGGCCCGCCGGGTGGCCCGGCGGGAACGCCGTCGCGCGCTGCTGCGCCGGCTGAGGCCGGGTGGGCGGCGGCGTACCGGCCGCCTGCTGGCCCGCCGGAGCCGGGCCGAGCGCGCCGGCATCGTGGTGCTGACCCTGGCCGTGCTGGGGTCGATCTGGACGCTGGTGCCCGATCCCGCGCTGCGGGTGCTGCTGATGGTGCTACTACTGCTCGTACTCCCGGCGATCGTGGTGATCGCCCTGGACCGCCGTACCTGATCCGAGGAGAACACGTTGAGTCTGACCCTGCTGCCCGCCGTGGACGTCGCCGACGGGCAGGCCGTCCGTCTCGTGCAGGGCGCCGCCGGTAGCGAGACCACTTACGGCGACCCGCTGGAGGCGGCGCTGGCCTGGCAGAACGACGGCGCGGAGTGGATCCACCTGGTGGACCTCGACGCCGCCTTCGGTCGGGGGTCGAACGCCCCGCTGCTCGCCGAGGTGGTGCGGCGGCTGGACGTGAAGGTGGAGCTGTCCGGCGGGATCCGGGACGACGCCTCGCTGCGCGCCGCCCTGGCCACCGGTGCGGCCCGGGTCAACATCGGTACCGCCGCGTTGGAGGACCCGCAGTGGTGCGACCGGGTCTGCGGCGAGTACGGCGACCGGGTGGCGATCGGGCTGGACGTGCGGGGCCGTACCCTCGCCGCGCGGGGCTGGACCCGCGACGGCGGCGACCTCTACGAGGTGCTGGAGCGGCTGGACAAGGCGGGGGCGTCCCGGTACGTGGTGACCGACATCACCAAGGACGGCACCATGCGCGGGCCGAACCTGGACCTGCTGCGCGAGGTCTGCGCGCGTACCGACGCCCCGGTGATCGCCTCCGGCGGTGTCTCCACCCTGGACGACCTGCGGGCCCTGGCCACCCTGGAGCCGGTCGGCGTAGAAGGCGTGATCGCCGGCAAGGCGCTCTACGCCGGCGCGTTCACGGTGGCCGAGGCGCTGCGCGTGCTCGCCGACGCCTGACCCGGCACCCCGGCCCGGCACCCACCGGGCCGGGTCCCGTCCAGCCAATTGAGTTGTGCGCAATCGAATTGCGCGCTACCTTTTCCGGGTGGACGACGACCTGGTGCTGCGCCGACAGGTGTGCTTCGCGCTCTACACCGCCTCCCGGGCGGTCACCGACGTCTACCGGCCGATCCTCGACGAGCTGGGGCTGACCTACCCGCAGTACCTGGTGCTGCTGGTGCTCTGGGAACGCGGCGAGGCCGCTCCGACCGTCTCCGAACTCGGCACCGACCTGCGGCTCGACTCCGGCACGCTCTCCCCGCTGCTCAAGCGGCTGGAGGGGGTGGGGCTGCTGGTCCGCCGCCGGGCCGCCCGCGACGAACGACGGGTGGAGGTCGAGCTGACCGCCGCCGGCCGGGCACTGCGGGAGCGGGCCTGCGACGTGCCGCACCGGGTCGCCGCGTCCACCGGACTCACCCCCGACGAGCTGGTCGCGCTCCGCGACACCCTCACCCGGGTGACCGAGACCATCCACCGACACAAGGGGAAGTGACCACCATGCAGGTGCTCTACACCGCTGCCGCCCACGCCACCGGCGACGGCCGCGACGGCCACGTCCGCACCTCCGACGGCACCGTCGACCTCGATCTGGCCGTGCCGAAGGAGATGGGTGGCGCCGGCGGCGCGGCCAACCCCGAGCAGCTCTTCGCCGCCGGGTACGCCGCCTGCTTCCACTCCGCGCTGCGCCTGGTCGCCCGCAGGGCCAAGGCCGACGTCAGCGGCTCGGTGGTGGACGCCGAGGTGGGCATCGGCCCGAACGGCGACGGCGGCTTCACCCTCACCGTCGGCCTGGTGGTCGACCTGCCGTCGGTGCCGCGTGCCGTCGCCGAGGACCTGGTCGCCCGGGCCCACCAGGTGTGCCCGTACTCCAACGCCACCCGGGGCGCGATCGACACCACCCTGACCGTCCGGGACGCCGCATGACGGTGAACCGGGAGATCCACCTCGCGTCCCGGCCGGACGGCTGGCCCACCCCGGAGAACTTCCGTCTGGTCTCCACGTCCGTCCCGACCGCCGGGGACGGCCAGCTCGTGGTCCGCAACGTGGTCATGTCCGTCGACCCGTACATGCGGGGGCGGATGAACGACGTGAAGTCCTACGTCCCGCCGTTCCGGCTCGACGCCCCGCTCGACGGCGGCGCGATCGGCGAGGTGGTGCAGAGCCGGGCCGCGGGGTACGCCCCCGGTGACCTGGTGCTGCACGGCCTCGGCTGGCGGGAGTACGCGCTGCTCGACGCCGGCTCCGCCCGCCGGGTCGACCCGGCGCTCGCGCCGGTGAACGCGTACCTGAGCGTGCTCGGGATGACCGGCCTGACCGCGTACGCCGGCCTGCTGGAGGTCGCCGGCATGCGTGCGGGCGAGACGGTGTTCGTCTCCGCCGCCGCCGGTGCGGTGGGCAGCCTGGTCGGGCAGATCGCGAAGCTGCGGGGCGCGGCGCGGGTGGTGGGCAGCGCCGGCTCACCCGCCAAGGTCGAGCGCCTGCGCGCGCTCGGCTTCGACGCCGCCTTCGACTACCACGACGGCCCGGTCCGCGACCAGCTCCGCGCCGCCGCCCCGGACGGGATCGACGTGTACTTCGACAACGTCGGTGCCGACCACCTGGAGGCGGCCATCGCCGTGCTGCGCCCGCACGGCCGGGCGGCGATCTGCGGCATGATCGCCCACTACAACGCCACCGAGCCGCCGCCCGCCCCGCGCAACCTGGCGCTGGTGATCGGCAAGCAGCTCACCCTGCGCGGGTTCCTGGTCAACTCCTACGGCCACCTGCGCGGGCAGTTCGTCGAGGAGGCGTCCGGCTGGCTGCGGGAGGGTCGGCTGCACCAGGACGAGACCGTGGTCGACGGCATCGAGAACGCCCCGGCGGCCTTCCTCGGCCTGCTCCGCGGCGAGAACCTCGGCAAGATGCTCGTCCGCCTGTGAGATCCACCACCCCACCCGGCTGGTAGCCGAGATTCCACCCACCCCTCGGGTGGAAACAGGGCTTCCGCCCACCTCACCGACCCAGGTGGAAGCAGGGGTCCCCTGTTACCGCTTTTTGTCGAGGAGGGGACCCCTGCAGGCACCCAGCACCCGGCACCCGGTGCCCGGCACGCGTCGCCCGGTGCCCGGCACGCGTCGCCCGGTGCCCGGCACGCGTCGCCCGGCGCCCGGCGTGTGCCGGCACGGGCCGGGGGCGTCGGCGGGCCGGGGTGGCGGAACGGGGTGGGCGGTAGGCTCGCGGCATGACGGTGGCGGTACGGGTCATTCCCTGTCTGGACGTGGACGCCGGACGCGTGGTCAAGGGCGTCAACTTCGTCGACCTGCGGGATGCCGGCGACCCGGTCGAGCTGGCCGCGGCGTACGACCGGGCCGGCGCGGACGAGCTGACCTTCCTCGACGTGACGGCCTCCTCCGACGACCGGGGCACCATGCTCGACGTGGTCCGCCGGACCGCCGAGTCGGTCTTCATTCCGCTCACCGTCGGTGGGGGCGTGCGCCGCGTCGCCGACGTGGACGTGCTGCTCCGGGCGGGCGCGGACAAGGTGGGAGTGAACACCGCCGCCATCGCCCGTCCCGAGCTGATCGCCGAGATCGCCGAGCGGTTCGGCCGGCAGGTGCTCGTGCTCTCCCTCGACGTGCGACGGGCACCGGCCGGCACCACCGACAGCGGGTTCGAGGTGACCACCCACGGCGGACGGCGGGGCACCGGCCTGGACGCGGTGGAGTGGGCGCACCGGGTGGCCGTGCTCGGGGCGGGCGAGATCCTGCTCAACTCGATGGACGCCGACGGCACGAAGGCCGGCTTCGACCTGGAGTTGATCCGCGCCGTGCGGGCGGTCGTCGACGTGCCGGTGATCGCCTCCGGCGGGGCCGGGGCGGTGGCACACTTCCCGCCGGCCGTGGCGGCGGGCGCCGACGCGGTGCTCGCGGCCAGTGTCTTCCACTTCGGTGAGCTGAGCATCGGTGACGTCAAGGACGCCCTGCACGCCGCCGGGCACCCGGTCCGGCTGCCGGTGGCCGCCCCGGCCGGGGTGCCCGCCGAGGCCTGACGTCTCCAGCTGGAGCCGGTGGCCCCGGCCCGTCGGAGTCCCCCCCGGGTGGGCGGATCAGCCCCGGTCGCGGTCCGGACCGCCGCCCTCCGGCGAGCGGCGTGGGGTCGGAATCGACCGTTTGACGTACTCGTGGACGGCGGCGGCGTGCTCCTCCTCCGGCAGCACCCAGTCGGCCTGTCCCGGCGCGTGCCGCCGGCCCAGCGCGGTCTGCACCGTGTCGACGGCGGTGGAGAGCCCGGCGGCCGGTCGGGTCCGCCAGAGCTGCTCACCGGCCGGTGTGATCCGGAACCAGCCGTCGGTGACGCTGACCAGACCGGCACCGGCCAGGCGACGCACCGCCGTCTCCACCTCGTGCCGCTGCGGAATCGCCTGGTTGAGGTGGTCGGCGGTGGAGAGCACGTCGGTGAGGCGGACCCCCTCCGGCCGCCGGCTCGACGGGGCCCGGCGGTGCCGTCCGGCTCCGCTGGCGATCACCAGTGCCACGAAGATCCAGGCGTCCGACCAACGCCATCCCTCAGCCCCCATGGGAAAATGATGCCGGCTGAGTGGCCCGGAGTAAAACACCCGGTTCGGCGCTCGCGGGACGCCCAGCTCAGACCGGTTCGGCCAGTGGTCGTACCGGCGCGTCGGCGCCGGAGACGGTGACCAGGGGCAGGAACGCCTGGGTCAGCGGGCCGATGGCCAGCGCGTAGGCGACCGTCCCGACGCCCACCGTGCCGCCCAGCAGCCAGCCCAGCGCGAGTACGGCCACCTCGATGACGGTTCGGACCAGGCGGACCGACCGGCCCGGGTGACGGGCCACGTACCCGGTCATCAGCCCGTCGCGCGGCCCCGGACCGAGTCGGGCGCCGAGGTAGAGCGCGGTGGCCAGGCCGTTGAGCAGGATGCCGGCGGCGAGCAGCGCGGTCCGGGCGGCGACCGGGCGGAGGTCGGGCAGCAGCGCGAGGCTGGCGTCGATCACCAGACCGACGACCAGGACGTTGCTCACCGTGCCCGGGCCGGGACGTTGCCGCAGCGGCAGCCAGAGCAGCAGCACCAGCAATCCGACCAGGATGGTGGCGGTGCCGAAGGAGAGCCCGGTGTGTCGCGCCAGCCCCTGGTGGAAGACGTCCCACGGGTTCAGCCCGAGGTTCGACTCGATCATGAAGGCCATGCTGACGCCGTAGAGCGCCAGTCCGGCGAAGAGCTGGACCAGGCGTCGGGGCAGCCGGTCACGGAGGTTGCCAGTCGGGGCCATGCATGCCAACCTAAGGGCCAATCGCGGCGGTTCGAGAGAGCCAATTGGGAGGGAGTGGCCATGACCAGCCAGGTTCGCGGGGGACAACTGGCCCGCCTGCTCGGTCAGTGGCATGCGCTGCCGGGCCGCCGCCGGTCCCCGGACTACGCCGCTCTCGCCGCCGCCGTCCGGGGCCTGCTCGCCGACGGCCGCCTGCCGCTGGGGGTACGCCTGCCGGCCGAGCGGGAACTCGCCGAGGCGCTGCGGATCAGCCGGACCACGGTCACCGCCGCCTACCGGGCGTTGCGCGAGAGCGGGCACCTGACCAGTCGCCGCGGAGCGGGGAGCTGGACCATGCTTCCCGGCGGTCACCGGGTCGCCAGCTCCGGCCTGTGGACCCCCCAGGACGACCTGGACATGATCGACCTGGGCATCGCCGCGCTGGCCGCCCCGCCGGAACTGGTCCCGGCCACCCGGGCCGCCACCGAGGACCTGCCCCGCTACCTGGGCAGCGCCGGCTACCACCCGACCGGGATCATCGAGCTGCGGGAGGCGATCGCCCGCTCGTACGCCGAGCGTGGCCTGCCCACCAGCCCCGAGCAGATCATGGTCACCAACGGCACCCAGCACGCGTTGGACCTGGTGCTGCGGCTGGCGCTCGCCCCGGCCGGCAGCGTGCTCGTGGAGTCGCCGACCTACCCCAACGCGCTCGCCGCGCTCGCCGCGCGACGGGCCCGGATCGCCACCCACGGGCTCGCGCTCGACGCCGGCTGGGACGCGGACCTGCTGCTGGCCAGCATCCGCCAGTCCCGACCGCGGCTGGCCTACCTGATCCCCGACTTCCAGAACCCGACCGGCCACCTCATGCCGGTGGACCTGCGCGAGCGGGTGGTCGGGGCGGCCCACGCGGCCGGGACCGACCTGGTGGTCGACGAGTCCTTCGTCGACCTGCCGCTGGACGGCACGCCGGTGCCCCCGCCGACCGCCACCTTCGACCGGCACTCGCGGGTGATCACGATCGGCGGGATGAGCAAACCGTACTGGGGTGGATTGCGCATCGGCTGGGTGCGCGCCTCCGCCCCGCAGGTGCAGCGGCTGGCCGCCGCCCGGATCGGGGTCGACATGTCCAGCCCGGTGCTGGACCAGCTCGTCGCGGTCCACCTGCTCGCCGACGCGGCGACGATCGTGGCCGCCCGCCGGACGCAGCTCGCCCACCAACGGGACGCGCTGCTGGCCGCGTTAGCCGAGCGGCTGCCGCAGTGGCGGGTCACCGTGCCGCGCGGCGGGGTGACCCTCTGGGCGGAACTGGACGGGCCGGTCTCCAGCGCCCTGGCCCGGGCCGCCGAGGAGGTCGGCGTACGCCTGGCACCCGGCCCCCGGTTCGGGCTGGACGGCACGCTGGAGCGCTTCCTGCGGCTGCCGTTCACCCTGCCCGCCGCCGATCTGGTCGACGCCGTGCACCGGATCGCCGCGGTCCGGTACGACCTGGACCGGGCCGGCCGTCCGCAGTGGCGCGAACCCTCCGTCATCGCCTGAGCGCCGCCCCCGGGCAACCGTCCGGCGCACGGACCCCTCGTCCGGCCGGGACACGGGCTGGCCCCGGGCGGTTCCCTCGCGACGAGGGTCCGCCCGGGGCCGGGTGGTGGGTCAGATCTCGGCGAGCGCGCCGTCGTACATCTTCTCGATCTCGGTGGCGAAGTTGCTCTCCACCCCGCGCCGCTTGATCTTGAGCGACGGGGTGATCTCGCCGTCCTCGATGGTCAGGTCGCGCGGCAGGATGGTGACCTTCTTGATGGTCTCCCAGCGGTTGAGCTTGCTGTTCAGCTCCGCGACGTACCCCTCGACCATATCCTTCGCCTGCGGCGAGGTGGCGATCGCGGTGTAGTCGCGACCCGCCAGCGGCCCGCCCGCCGCCCAGCCCTTGATCGCGTCCGGGTCGAGGGTGACCAGCATCGTGCAGAAGTTGCGGGCCTGGCCGATCACGAGAGCCTGCGAGGTGTACGGGCAGATCGCCTTGAACATGCCCTCAATGTGCGACGGCGCGACGTACTTGCCGCCGGAGGTCTTGAACAGGTCCTTCTTCCGGTCGGTGATCTTCAGGTAGCCGTCGGCGTCCAGCGTGCCGATGTCCCCGGTACGGAAGAACCCGTCCTCGGTGAAGGCGGTGGCGGTCTCCTCGGGCAGGTTGTGGTAGCCACGCATCACCGGACGGCCCCGGAGCAGGATCTCCCCGTCGGTGTCGATGCGGCACTCCAGGTCGCCCATGGCCTGCCCGACGGTGCCGATCCGCAGCCCGTCCGGCCGGTTGACGAAGTTGCCGGCGCTGGTCTCGGTGAGGCCGTACCCCTCGGAGATCGGCAGGTTGGCCGCGGCGAAGAAGGTGGCGATCTCCGGGCTCAGCGGAGCGGACCCGGAGACCAGCACGCGGATCCGGCCGCCGAGCCGGTCCTGGATCTTGCTGAACACCAGCTTCTCGGCCAGCCGGTGGCGCAGCCGGAGCCCGCCCGGGACCGGCTTGCCGGCCTGCTCCAGGGCGACCTTCTCCTTGCCGACCCGGACCGCCCAGGCGAAGATCTTCGCCTTCACGCCGCCGGCGTCCCGCGCGGTGGTGACCGACTTGTTGTAGACCTTCTCGAAGACCCGGGGCGCGCCGCACATCAGCGTCGGACGGACCACGGAGAGCAGTTCGACCAGCTTGTCCACCCGGCCGTCGACGTAGGTCGGCAGGCCGACGTGGGTCGCCCCGCAGAGCAGGGTTTTGCCGAACGAGTGGGACAGCGGGAGCCAGAGGTACTGGAGGTCGTCGCTGCGGAGCAGCCCGACGTCGGCCTGCGCGACCCCCTCCCAGCACCAGCCGCCGTGCAGCAGCTCGACGCCCTTGGGGCGGCCGGTCGTCCCGGAGGTGTAGATCAGCGTGGCCAGGTGGTCCGGTCCGAGGTTCTCGACGATCCCCTCGACGAGGCCCGGCTCTGCGGCCAGCGCCCGTGTGCCCTGCTCCTCCAGCTCGGCGAGGGTGAGCTGGGGGACGGCCGCGCCGGGGTCGGCGGTGCCGTCGAAGAGGACCACGTGGGTCAGCGCGGGCAGGTCGGCCCCGGCGATCTTGGCAGCCTGGGTGGGGTTCTCGGCGAAGAGCACCCGCGAGCCGGAGTCGGCGACGATGTAGCAGGTGTCCTCCGGCTCGGTGGTCGGGTAGACCGTGGTGGTCGCCCCGCCCGCGCACATGACGCCGAGGTCGGCGACGACCCACTCCAGCCGGGTGTTGGCCAGGATGGCCACCCGGTCCTCGAGTCCGACACCCAGACCGTGCAGGCCGGCGGCGACCGCCTTGGCCCGGTGCCCCACCTGTTCCCAGGTCAGCCAGACCGGTCCCGAGTCGTCGGGGGCGGGATGGGCGAAGGCGGGGCGGTCCGGGGTGGCCGCCACGCGCTTGAGGAACATGTCCGGGATCGAACGGTACGGTACATCGAGAGCCATCGCTGTAACCGCCTTCAGGGGTGGTGACGTGATCGTGGTCACGCTGGTCTGCGGTTACCGAAGGGTATTGCGTACACCCGGTCATCGGCTAGCCCCGGTCCTCCGGGGCCGTGTCCCGGGTCGTCAGGCGTACCGGGAGGCGGCGAGTGACCAGTCCCAGGTGGCCCGGATCCAACCCCGGCGGGCCGCCACGAACCGGTGGGTGGCCGGGTCGGCCGTGCGCAGCAGCGCCGTCTCCCGCTCGGTGTACGCCGTCAGCGCCCGGTTGAACAGCTCCGCCGCGGCCAGCAGGGCGGCCTGCTCGGCGTGCTGCTCCTCCCCGGCGATGGCGGCGACCAGGTTGTGCCCGTCGCCGGTCGACCGGTACTCCTTGCCGTAGGAGAAGACGTCGTTGCACCAGCAGACCAGGTTCGCGGCGAGGGTCTCCAGGGTGGCCAGCGCCGGGTCGGTCCGCTCGTCCGGCGGCGGCCCGTCGTACGCCAGGTCGGTGAGGGTGAAGCTCGGGTGGACCGCGCCGGTGTGCCGGCGCATCTGCACGTACTCGGCGACGCCGGGCACCCGCCGGTGCTCCCGGTTGGCTGCCTCCCAGAGCAACGCCAGGAGGTACTCCCGCAGCTGCCCGGTGAAGGCGAGCAGCACCGCCGGACGGGCGTGCGCGCGGACCCGTCGGCACAGGTCGTGCAGCGCGACCCCGCGCGGACCTGCGGTGCCGAGCAGCGCCGGGGGCGCCGGGTCGCCCCGCAGGTCGAGCACGTCGAGCAGGCCGGCCACGGTGGGGGCCAACCGGGTCGGGGTGTCGCCCAGCCCGTCCTCGTCGCAGGCGTCGTCCACCGCGAAGAGCCAGGTGATCAGATCGGTCAGCAGGCGGAGCCGGGCCACCGGTGCCTCCGGGCAGGCCCGCCCGGCCAGGTCGGCGGCGGCGGCCCCGGCGAGCCGTCGTCGGCTCTCGGCGGACCTGGTCAGGCCCAGCCGGTCGGCCCAGTCGGCGCTCTCCCGGGCGACCTCGGCGACCGCCGGGTGACACCGGCCCGGGAACGGTGGTTCCCGTAGCGTAGAAAGCGCGAAACTCCGCATGCCACCCCCTGCCACACCGTCCCGGGCGGGGCGGACCGACAAATCCGTGCGGGGGCAAGATATCGGACTTGTTCTTTCCGTTCGCCCCCGCCCCGGTCCGGAACGGTCGCGCCCCTGCCTGGCGGCCCGGTGGCCGGCCGCGGGGTCGGTCAGAGGCCCAGCTTGGCGGTACGCAGCCGGTCGGCGGTCGCCGCCGGTCCGTCCAGTTGCACCCGGGCCGCGCGCTGACGCCCGGAGAGGAAGAGGGTCAGTTCGCCGGGGGCGCCGACCAGCCGGAGCGCCTCGCCGCCGCGCCCGCAGCGCACCTCCCCGTGCCCCGGGGCCTGGACGAGCAGGCTCGCCGGGAACCGGCGCAGCGCGAACCGGGCCATCGGGGCGACCCGCTTCCACAGCGCGGCGTGCAGCCCGACCGGCAGGTCGCGCGGCTGCCAGCCGGGGTCGGCCCGCCGGACGTCCTCGTGGTGGATGAAGAACTCCATGGTGTTGACCAACTCGTCGGTCAGCGGGTTGCTCAGCGGGCTCCACACCGGCGGCTGGCGCACCTGCGCCACCAGTTCGGCCCAGGGACGCGCCGCGATCCGCAGCCGCATCCGCTCGGCGTACCCGCGCAGCGGGGGCAGCAGGATCCCGCCCGCCGCGTCCGGCCGGCGCTCGCGGACCACCAGGTGGGCGGCGAGGTCCCGGGCCACCCAGCCCTCGTTCAGGGTCGGCGCGTCGGGGCCGAGGGCCAGCATGAGGTCGGCGAGCGCCTGGCGCTCCGATCGGGCGTACCGCGACATTCCCCGATGGTAGGCCGCGCCCCGCCGCACCACCCGACATGGCGCGGCGCACTCGTGCCACACCGGACAATTCCGAACCCGGGTCGGCGTGCGGGACGCCGACCGGTAAGGATGAGGGAGATAATTGCGGCTTACGGCGGGGGAAGTAGAGCGTGTCGAGCGGGACGAGTACGGCCGTGCTCATCCGGGGCCTCCGGGTCCTCGGGCGGGCCGTCCGGGAACAACCACGGATCTTCACGATCGCGGTCGGCGGCAGCGTGCTCTTCGGCGCGATGGTGATCGGCAGCGCGTACGTGATCGGCGCGGTGGTGGGCGACGTGGTGGTGCCCTCCATCACCCGGGGCTCGGTGGAGGCCGGCGTGCTGGCGCTGGCCGCCGCCGCCCTTCTCGGGATCAGCGTGCTGCGGGTGATCGGCATCTTCGGGCGGCGTCTCGGCGCCGGTTACATGCAGTACCGCCTCCAGGCGGCCTACCGCCGCCGGGTGACCCGACGCTATCTGGAGCTGCCGCTGGCCTGGCACCAGCGGCACGCCACCGGCACCCTGCTCTCCAACGCCAACTCCGACGTGGAGGCCGCCTGGTACCCGATCGCGCCGCTGCCCTTCGCGGTCGGGACGCTGGTGATGGTGGTCGGGGCGGTCGTCACGCTCTTCCTCACCGACTGGGCGTTCGCCCTGGTCGGGGTGGCCGTCTTCCCCGCCCTGTTCGCGCTCAACGTGGTCTACTCCCGGCGGATGGCCCCCCGGCAGGCCCGCGCCCAGCAGTTGCGCGCCGAGGTCAGCGGCATCGCCCACGAGAGCTTCGACGGCGCGCTGGTGGTCAAGACGATGGGCCGGGAGGCGCAGGAGACCCGCCGGTTCGCCGCCCGCGCGGGTGAGCTGCGCGACGCGCTGATCGCGGTCGGCCGGCTGCGCGGTCTGTTCGACCCGCTGCTGGAGACCCTGCCCAGCATCGGCACCCTGGCGGTGCTGGTGGTCGGGGCGGTCCGGTTGCGCCAGGACGCCATCACCGTCGCCGAGCTGGTCAGCGTCGCCTTCCTGTTCACCGTGCTGGCCGTACCGGTGCGGGCCATCGGCTGGGTCCTCGCCGAACTGCCGCGCAGCGTGGCCGGGTGGGACCGGGTGCAGCAGGTGCTCCGCGCCACCGGCGAGATGGCCTACGGGGACCGGGTCGCCGACCCGGCCGACGGCGGGCCGGCCACGCTCGCCTTCACCGACGTCTCCTTCCGGTACGAGCCGGCCGAGGCGCACCTGCCCGGCGCCGAGGTGCTCGGCGGGGTCACCTTCACCGTGCCCGCCGGGCGCACCGTCGCCCTGGTCGGCCCGACCGGGGCCGGCAAGTCCACCATCACCGCCCTGGCGGTGCGCCTGGTCGACCCGGACGCGGGCACCGTCACCCTGGACGGGGTCGACCTGCGGGAGCTGACCGCCGCCTCGCTGGCCGGCAACGTCGCGCTGGTCGCCCAGGTGCCGTTCGTCTTCGACGACACGGTGCGCGCCAACATCACCCTGGACCGGCCGGGGATCAGCGACGACGACGTCTGGGCGGCACTGCGGCTGGCCGAGGCGGACGGGTTCGTCGCGGCCCTGCCCGAAGGGCTGGACACCCGGGTCGGCGAGCGGGGCACCTCGCTCTCCGGCGGTCAGCGGCAGCGACTCACCCTGGCCCGCGCGCTCGCCGGCCGGCCCCGGCTGCTGGTGCTCGACGACGCGACGAGCGCGGTCGACCCCCGGGTCGAGGCGGCGATCCTGGCCGGGCTGCGCTCGTCGGCGACCGACGGAACGGGTCCGGGCACCTCGATCATGGTGGCGGCGTACCGGCGGGCCACCATCGCCCTGGCCGACGAGGTCATCTACGTCGAGCAGGGCCGGGTGGTGGCCCGGGGCACGCACGCCGAGCTGCTCGCCACCGTGCCCGGCTACGTGGACCTCGTCACCGCGTACGAGCAGGCGGAGACCGACCGCGAGCAGGCCCGTACCTACCAGGATCCGGCGGTGGTCCCGGTGGCCACCGGCCTCGAAGTGGAGATGGACCGGTGAGCGTGAGGAGTGAGCTTGCGAGCCCCGCAGTCGCGAACAGCGACGGCCCGGTGAGCGTGAGGAGTGAGCTTGCGAGCCCCGCAGTCGCGAACGAGAGGCTGATCCGGTGAGCGCGGTCGTGGTGGAGGAGAAGGTGGAGCCGGTGGGCGGGACGGGCCAGCCGACGGAGCGGGCCGAGACGGCCTGGCGCACCTTGCGCCGCGGTCTGGCCCTCTCCCCGGAGCTGCGGGTCGGCCTGGCCGGCACCCTGGCCCTGGCGCTGGTCTTCATGGTCGGTCGGGCCGCCGTGCCGGTGGCGGTGCAGCAGGGCATCGACCGGGGCCTGGTCGACGGGGTCGACCTGGGCACCGTCGGGACGGTGGTCGCGCTGACCGCCGCGACGCTGGTGATGACGACGCTCTGCGGCTACCTGATGATGCGTCGGCTGTTCACGGTCAGCGAGACGGCGTTGGCCAACGTCCGGACCCGGGCGTTCCGGCACGTGCACGACCTGTCGATGCTGCACCAGCAGTCCGAGCGGCGCGGTTCGCTGGTCTCCCGGGTGACCAGCGACGTCGACCAGATCACCCAGTTCCTCCAGTGGGGCGGGGTGATCCTGATGATCAACCTCGGTCAGCTGGTGGTCACCACGATCGTCATGTTCGTCTACTCCTGGCAGCTGACCCTGGTGGTCTTCGCCGCCTTCCTGCCGGCCGTCCTGGTGATCCGGGCCCTCCAGCGTCGCCTCGGCGCCGCGTACGGGGTGGTCCGGCAGAGGCTGGGCGCGCTGCTCGCCACGGTCGCGGAGAGCGTGGTCGGTGCGTCGGTCATCCGGGCGTACGGGATCGCCGGCCGGACGGCGCGGCGGCTGGACGAGGCGATCGACGGCCACCGGCGGGCCCAGCAACGGGCCATCCGGTTCAGCATCCTGGGCAGCTCGGTCGGGGAACTGGCGGCCGGTCTCGCCCTGGCCGGGGTGGTCGTGGTCGGGGTGAGCCTCGGCGCGGACCAGACGCTCTCGGTCGGTCAGATCACCGCGTTCCTGTTCCTGGTGACCCTCTTCATCCAGCCGGTGCAGATCGCCACCGAGGTGCTCAACGAGGCGCAGAACGCGATCGCCGGCTGGCGGCGGGTGCTGGACGTGCTGGACCTGACCCCGGACGTGGCCGACCCGGGGGAGCAGGGGCGCCAGCTGCCACCGGGCCCGCTGGACGTCCGGTTCGCGCAGGTGGGCTTCGCGTACCCGGGTGGGCCGCCGGTGCTGCACGACATCGACCTGGAGATCCCGGCGAAGACCCGGGTGGCGGTGGTCGGCGAGACCGGCAGTGGCAAGACCACCTTCGCCAAGCTGCTCACCCGGCTGATGGACCCGACCACGGGCACGGTGCTGCTCTCCGGCGTGCCGCTGGAGCAGGTGCGCTTCGACTCGCTGCGCTCCCGGGTGGTGATGGTGCCGCAGGACGGTTTCCTCTTCGACGCGACGGTGGGGGAGAACGTCCGCTTCGCCCGGCCGGACCTGAGCGACGAGCAGCTCGTCGCGGCCTTCACCGAGTTGGGGCTCGTCGACTGGCTGGAGGGGCTGCCGTCCGGGCTGGACACCCCGGTCGGGGAGCGGGGCGAGGCGCTCAGCGTGGGGGAGCGGCAGCTGGTCGCGCTCGCCCGGGCGTACGTCGCCGACCCGGATCTGCTGGTGCTGGACGAGGCGACCAGCGCGGTCGACCCCGCCACCGAGGTGCGGCTCCAGCGGACCCTGGACGCGGTGACCCGGGGCCGGACCACGCTGGCCATCGCCCACCGGCTCTCCACGGCGCAGGCGGCCGACGAGGTGATCGTGGTGGACCGGGGCCGGGTGGTGCAGCGCGGCCCGCATGACGAGCTGATCCGGGAACCGGATTCGGTGTACGGGCTGCTCTACGCCTCCTGGCTGGAGCAGACGCGGTGACCCGGCGGCGGTCGGCGGCGGATCGGCTGGACGCCCGTGTCCGGGTGCTCTAACCTTCCGGGTTAGGTTAGCCTAACCTACGGAAAGGGGCGATCATGCGACCGAGCAGCGCCGAGACGGTCCGGACCCTGGTCGCGGGCCGCCTCCCCGGGCTGGTGCACCTGGCGCACCGTCCGGGGCCGTACCAGGTCCGGCACGTCACCGACCCCGACGGCCGGGTGCTGATGCTCGTGCCGGTGGTCAGCGACCTGGCCGCCGCGCTGTGCCCCACCGGCGACGTCGCCGTGGTGCTCGACGTGCTGGACCTGCCCCCGGCGGCGGGCGCGCCGTCGCTGGGCCGGGCCTGGGTCTCCGGCTGGGCGGCGCCCCTTCGCGGAGCGGACGCCCGGGACGCCGCGGTGGACTTCGCCGCCGTGGAGCCGACCGGTGACCTGCTCGACGTCGGCACCCGGTTCCGGCTGTACCGGTTCGAGGTGGCCGAGGCCCGCCTGGACGTCGCCGGGGAGGTGCGACGCGTCCCGCGCGACGAGTACGCCGCCGCCGACCCGGACCCCCTGCACCCGGTGGAGGGCGCGCTCCTGGCCGACTTCGCCGAACACCACGGTGACCAGGTCGCCGCCTATCTACGACGGCAGCTCGGCCGGCTCGTCGAGCGGGCCGGCGCGCCGCCCCGGATCGTCCGCGTCGACCGGTACGGCCTGGTGGTGTCCCTCGGCGGGCCCGGCGCCCGGCAGCGGGCCCGACTGGCGTTCCCCCGGCCGGTCGCCGACCACGCCGACCTGGCTCGGCTGCTGCACCCGGTGCTCTGCCGACGCCAGGCGTCGCCCCGTCCGGCCTGACGGGTCAGCCGGGGAAGACCCCGTCCAGTGGCCCGGTCAGGTAGCGCTGCACGCCGGGACCGATCGCGGTGACCAGGGTCTCCGGCGGAGTGGAGGCCAGCGGCTCCAGCCGGATGACGTACCGCATCAGCACCAGCCCGCCCATCTGGGCGGCGGCCAGGGAGCCGCGCAGCGGCAGCTCGGCCGGATCGGCGTCGAGGTGCTGGAGCACCCGGCGCAGCACCTGGGTGACCAGGAACTCCCGCAGCAGCCGGGCGGTCCACTCGGTGGTCACCGCCGAGCGCAGCAGCGCGACCCCGGCCATGCCGGCCGGTGAGTCCCAGACCGCGAGGAAGGCCCGGACCAGGCGTTCGCCGATCCGTTCCGGATCGCCGTCGAGCACGCCGGGCAGCAGCCGCCCCGGATCGATCGGCGCGTTCATCGCGGCCAGGAAGAGCTTGTCCTTGCTCCCGAAGTAGTGGTGGACCAGGGCCGGGTCGACCCCGGCCGCCCCGGCGATCGCCCGGATCGACGCCGCGTCGAAGCCCCGTGCGGCGAACGCCGTCCGGGCCGCCGTGAGGATCGCCTCCCGGGTCTCCGGGTTGCCCGGCCGTCGTCCGGTCCGTCCGCTCATCGCCGCCTCTCGCTCGTCACCCCGCCCGCCGGCCGGTGTCGGGTCCGCTGCCGGCGGGCGGACCGTGTCCGGTCCTCGTCAACCGCTGCGCCGGCGCAGCGTGGCCGCGGCGAGCACCAGGGCCAGCAGTGCCGCCCCGGCCAGCACCGCGAGGTCCCGCCACATCGTGGCGGTGGGCTCGGCGTGCGCGCCGACCTCCCGCAAGGCCTCGACCGCGTACGACAGGGGGAAGACGTCGCTGACCGCCTGGAGCCAGCCCACCATCTGCTCCCGCGCGACGAAGAGCCCGCAGAGCAGGAGTTGGGGGAAGACCACGACCGGAAGGAACTGTACGGCCTGGAACTCGGTACGGGCGAAGGCGCTGCACAGCAGCCCCAGTGCCATGCCGAGCAGGGCGGTCACCACGGCGATCACGATCACCAGCGGGGCGCTGCCCGCGGTCTCCAGGTCGAGCAGCCCGTACGTCACCACGGCGACCACCATCGCCTGCACCGCGGCGGCCAACCCGAACGCCAGCCCGTAGCCGAGGAGCAGGTCGAGCTTGCTCAGCGGGGTGGTGAGCAGCCGTTCCAGCGTCCCCGTGGTGCGCTCGCGCAGCATCGCGATGCTGGTCAGCAGGAACATGATGGTGAACGGGAAGACGCCCAGCATGACCAGGGCGACCCGGTCGAAGGTGGAGGGTTGCCCGGGTGGAGTGGGCTGCTCGGAGAACATGAAGTAGAGCAGTGCCAGCAGCAGGCTCGGCACCACGAGCAGCAGGGCGATCGTCCGGGGGTCGTGCCGGAGCTGACGCAGCACCCGTCCGGCGGTGGCCGCCACGATGCGCGGGTTCACGACTCCTCCCGTCCGGCGCGCGCCTCGGTCGCCCGGATCAGGCGCAGGAAGGCCTCGTCCAGGTCCGTCACGCCGGCCGCAGCGCGCACCCCGTCGGGGGTGTCGTCGGCGAGCAGGCGGCCCTGCCGGATCAGCAGCAGCCGGTCACAGCGGGCGGCCTCGTCCATCACATGACTGGAGACCAGCAGGGTGGTGCCGGCGGCGGCCAGCTCGTGGAACCGGGCCCAGAGGTCGGCCCGGAGCACCGGGTCCTGCCCGACGGTCGGCTCGTCGAGCACCACCAGCTCCGGCTGGCCGACCAGGACGCAGGCCAGCGAGACCCGACTGCGCTGCCCGCCGGAGAGCGCGCCGGCGAGTTGCCCGGCCGCCTCGGTGAGCCCGACCTCGGCCACCGCGCGGTCGGCGTCGGCCCGGCCGCGCCCGTGCACCGCGGCGAAGTACCGGACGTTCTCCCGGACCGTCAGGTCGGCGTAGACGCTCGGTGCCTGGGTGAGGTACCCGACCTGCCGCCGCAGGGCCGCCGTCCCGGCCGGTCGGCCGAGCACGGTCACCGTGCCGGAGCTGACCGTCTGCACCCCGACCACCGCGCGCATCAGCGTGGTCTTGCCGCTGCCGCTCGGGCCGAGCAGCCCGGTCACCGTGCCGCGTGGTACGGCGCAGCTCACGCCCTCCAGGACCCGGCGCCCGCCCCGGTCGACCACCAGGCCGTCCAGGGTGATCGCGTTGTCCATCCCGCCTCCCTTCAATTCATCACCCGTTGAACTCAACGGTAGATGACTTCTCGGGCGTGCACAACGGACCCCTCCTGCCACGCCGCCGCCGACCGGTTCCGATCAGCCGTCCCCGGACGCCGGCCCGCCGTGTCGTCCTGCGGCGTCCCCGGCACCGGGACGGGCTGGTCCCTGGAATCGGGACGGGCTGGGTGCGTCCGCACAGCGTGCGGGACAATGGGTGACTGTGCCCGTACCTGACGCGCCGGTGACCGGCGTCCCCGCCCGCCCGCACCACCCCGCCCCCACCGGGCCGGTCCGCCCGTCCCGGCTCGACCCGGCCATCGCCGCCCGGCTCCGCCGGGGGGCCGACGGCCTGGTCGCCGCCGTGGTCCGTCAGCACGACTCCGGTGAGGTGCTGATGGTCGCCTGGATGGACGACGAGGCGTTGCACCGCACGCTGACCACCGGTCGGGCCACCTACTGGTCGCGCAGTCGCCAGGAGTACTGGGTCAAGGGCGCCACCTCCGGCCACCACCAGTACGTCCGCTCAGTGGCCCTGGACTGCGACGGCGACGCGCTGCTGGTCAGCGTCGACCAGGTCGGCCCGGCCTGCCACACCGGCCGGCGCAGCTGCTTCTCCGCGGAACTGCCGGTGACCGGCCGCCCGGGGGAGCTGCCGGCCGGCGAGCCGAGCGGGGACCTGCCGGTCACCGAGGGCGCGGTGGGTACGCCATGACCGACGGCGTGGTGAGCCCCGACCTGGCCACCTTCACCGACCTGGCGGCCCGTTGGCGGGTCGTTCCGGTCGTCCGGCGGCTGCTGGCCGACGGCGAGACCCCGGTCGGGGTCTACCGCAAGCTCGCCGGTGGCCCGGGCACCTTCCTGCTGGAATCCGCCGAGCAGGGCGTCGGGTCGGCCGGGCTGGCCTGGTCCCGGTACAGCTTCATCGGCGTGCGCAGCAGCGCCACCCTGGTCGAGCGGGACGGCCGGGCCACCTGGCTCGGGCAGCCCCCCGCCGGCCTGCCCACCGGGGGCGACCCGGCCCGGGTGCTGCGCGACACGGTGACCGCGCTGGCCGGACCGGCGTTCGACCCGACCAGCGGCATGCCCCCGCTGACCGGCGGCATGGTCGGCTACCTCGGGTACGACCTGATCCGTCGCCTGGAACGGCTGCCCACGCTCAGCGAGGACGACCTCGGTGTGCCCGAGCTGGGCATGATGCTCGCCACCGACCTGGTCGTCCTGGACCACTACGAGGGCTCGGCGATCCTGATCGCCAACGCGGTCCTGCCGCCGCCCGACGAGCCGGACCGGGCGGCCGAGGTGACCGCCGCCTACCACCACGCGATCGGTCGTCTCGATGCGATGACCTCGGCGCTCTCCCGGCCGAACCCGCCGATGATCTCCACGGTCGACCGGCCGCCGGTCGGTGCGGTGACCTGCCGGACGGCCGAGGGGAGCTACCCGAAGGCGGTCGAGGCGGCCAAGGAGGCCATCCGGGCCGGGGAGTGCTTCCAGATCGTGCTGGCGCAGCGCTTCGAGCGGCGCACCCACGCCGACCCGCTGGACGTCTACCGGGTGCTGCGCACCACCAACCCCAGCCCGTACATGTACCTGCTCCGCTTCGACGGCTTCGACATCGTCGGTTCCTCGCCGGAGGCGCACCTGAAGGTCACCGGCAGCGACGACGGGCAGCGCCGGGCGCTGCTGCACCCGATCGCCGGCACCCGGCCCCGGGGCGTCGACCCGGAGCACGACGCCCGGCTCGCCACCGAGCTGCTGGCCGACCCGAAGGAGCGGGCCGAGCACGTCATGCTGGTCGACCTGGGCCGCAACGACCTGGGCCGGGTGTGCCGGCCGGGCTCGGTCGAGGTGCCCGAGTTCGCCACCATCGAGCGGTACAGCCACGTCATGCACATCGTCTCGACCGTGGTCGGCACACTCCGTCCGGACGCCACCGCGTTCGACGCCCTCGCCGCGACCTTCCCCGCCGGCACCCTCTCCGGTGCGCCGAAGGTCCGGGCGATGGAGATCATCGAGGAGCTGGAGCCGGTCCGCCGGGGCCTCTACGGCGGCACGGTCGGTTACTTCGGCTTCGGTGGGGACCTGGACATGGCGATCGCGATCCGGACCGCCCTGATCCGGGACGGCTGGGCGTACGTCCAGGCCGGTGCGGGGGTGGTGGCCGATTCTGATCCCGCCGCCGAGGACCGGGAGACCCGGGCCAAGGCCGCCGCGGTGCTCGCCGCCATCGCCGCCGCCGAGACCCTCCGGCCGGCCCGGTGAGTACGCCGCCGTCGCCGGCCGGGCGGCGCGAGATGACGTACGCGGTGCTGCTCTGCCTGGCCGGAGCGGGGCTGGCGGTCTGGGCGGCGACCCGGACCTGGGCGGTCGAGGTGACGCCCCGGCCGGTGCCGCTCCCGGCGCTGCGGGAGGAGCGGTCCGGGGCCGCCCTGCTGCCCTGGCTGCCCGCGCTGGCGGTGGTCGCGCTGGCCGGCGCGGGGGCGGTGCTCGCCACCCGGGGCGGGCTGCGTCGCCTGGTCGGGCTGCTGATCCTGGTGCTCGGCGCGGCCGTGGCGGCCGGCGGCGGGTACGCCCTGGCCGCCGGGTTCGCCGGTGACGTCAGTCGACAGTGGCCGGCCCTCTGCCTGCTCGGCGGCCTGCTCGCGGCGGTCGGTGGGGCGTGGACGGCCCGGCGCGGGTCGGCCTGGCCGGCGATGGGTGCCCGCTACGAGCGCCCGGCCCGGGGCGGTGCCACCACCGCCGACGGGCCGGCGGCCCCCGGTGCGGTGGTACCGACGCGGGGGAGGGGCACCACCGACGCGTGGGACGCGCTGGACCGGGGCGAGGACCCGACGGTCAGCTGACCGGCTGCCGCTCGTCGGCCCGGGCGGCGGCTCGGGCCGCCGCCAGCTCCTCCACCAGGCGGTTCAGTTCGGCACGGCGGTCGGCGCGGGCCCGGTCCGCGCAGACCGCCTCCCAGGCGTTGCCCCGGGAGGTGCGCATCCGCTCCTCGCCGACGACCGCCCGCTCCAGGGTGTGCACCACGCCGACGGCGAGCGAGGCGACCGTCCGGGAGATCGTGGTGAGTCCGATGGTCGATGGAGGCTGGCCAGTACTCATGATCACTCCGCAACGGGATCGTCGGGTCGGTGGGGCGGGCCCGTTTCCGAGTCTGCCCGAAGCTGATGCTGCCGGCTTCACGTTTCGCCGTGATGACCGCCGCATCAACACTCCGTCGGAGCGAACGCCGTGGTCAGGGTCGTTGGTCCTTGACCTTCGTCACACCGGACCTGGCGGTTGCGCCCGCGGGCCGGGGACGGGACGCCTCGCGCGGACAACGGCCGGCGGTGGTGTCATGATGATGAGGATGATCGATGAGCCGGTGGCGGCGGGCGGTGGGGACGATGGCGGTGGTCGACTCGGCCGGCCGCGCTGCGTGTTTTTCCACTCACCGGAAGTCGGTCATTATGCCCCAGCCCATCTCGTGAGGCGCGCCATACCCCCCCACCTGGGGTTCAGCGCCGCCACCTAGCATCGGCCCATGACACCCGGAGAGGGGAGTCCGTTGGTGACTGCTGAGCATGAGCACGCGGAGGGGGACGAGGCCGGTCCGACGGCGCCCGCCAGCGTGCTCGACGAGATCCTGGCCGGCGTACGTGAGGACGTCGCCCGCCGGCAGGAGCAGATCCCGCTGGAGCGGATCCGCGAACTCGCCGCCGCCGCCCCACCACCGCTGGACGCGTACGCGGCCCTGCGGCGGCCCGGCGTGGCGGTGATCGCCGAGGTGAAACGGTCCTCGCCGTCACGCGGGCAACTCGCCGAGATCGCCGACCCCGCCGACCTGGCGGGGGAGTACGCCGCCGGCGGCGCCCGGGCGATCAGCGTGCTCACCGAGGGGCGCTGGTTCGGCGGGTCGCTGGACGACCTGGCCGCCGTGCGGGCCGCGGTGAACGTCCCGGTCCTGCGCAAGGACTTCGTGGTCTCCAGTTACCAGGTCCACGAGGCGCGGGCGCACGGCGCCGACCTGGTGCTGCTGATCGTCGCGGCGCTGGAGCAGAACGCCCTGGTCGGGCTCCTGGAGCGGATCGAGTCGCTCGGGATGACCGCGCTGGTCGAGGTGCACGACGAGGAGGAGGCCGACCGGGCCCTGGAGGCCGGTGCCCAGGTGATCGGGGTCAACGCCCGCGACCTGCGCACCCTGGAGGTCGACCGGTCGGTGTTCGAGCGGATCGCGCCGGGCCTGCCCAGCAGCGTGGTCAAGATCGCCGAGTCCGGCGTGCGCGGCCCGCACGACCTCATCCGGTACGCCTCGGCCGGGGCGGACGCCGTCCTGGTCGGCGAGGGCCTGGTCACCCAGAAGAGCCCCCGCGAGGCGGTGTCGGAGTTGGTCAACGCCGGCAACCACCCGGCCACCCCACGTCCGGTGCGCTGAGGCGCACCGGACCCGCCCGAGCCCGTCAGCACCGAGAGGACCAGACCACCGATGAGCGCCAACGCGCAGCCCGGCGCGGCCGGTCTGCTCCCCGACCCGACCGGCCACTTCGGCCGGTTCGGTGGCCGGTTCGTCCCCGAGGCGCTCGTCGCCGCGCTGGACGAACTGGACGCGGCGTACCGGCACGCGATGACCGACGAGACCTTCCTCGCCGAGTTCGACGCGTTGCTGCGTGACTACGCCGGCACCCCGTCCCGGCTCTACGCGGCGAACCGGTTCTCCGCCAAGGTCGGCGCGCGGGTGCTGCTTAAGCGGGAGGACCTCAACCACACCGGGGCGCACAAGGTGCGCAACGTGCTCGGTCAGGCGCTGCTCACCCGACGGATGGGCAAGACCCGGGTGATCGCCGAGACCGGCGCCGGGCAGCACGGCGTGGCCACCGCCACCGCCGCCGCCCTGTTCGACCTGGAGTGCGTCGTCTACATGGGTGAGGTCGACACCGAGCGGCAGGCGTTGAACGTCGCCCGGATGCGGATGCTCGGCGCCACCGTCGTTCCGGTCACCAACGGCTCGCGCACCCTCAAGGACGCGATGAACGAGGCGATGCGCGACTGGGTCGCCAACGTCGACGACACCCACTACCTGATCGGCACCGCCGCCGGCCCGCACCCGTTCCCGGCGATGGTCCGGGACTTCGTCCGGGGCATCGGCGAGGAGGCCCGGCAGCAGTGCCTCGACCTCACCGGGGCGCTGCCCGACGCGGTCGCCGCCTGTGTCGGCGGGGGCTCCAACGCCATCGGCGTCTTCCACGCCTTCGTCACCGACCCGGACGTCCGGCTCTACGGCTTCGAGGCCGGCGGCGAGGGCGTCCGGACCGGCCGGCACGCCGCCAGCATCACCGGCGGTACGTCCGGCGTGCTCCACGGCACCCGGACCTACGTCCTCCAGGACGCCGACGGGCAGACCATCGAGTCGCACTCGATCTCCGCCGGCCTGGACTACCCGGGCGTCGGGCCGGAGCACGCATGGCTGCACGACAGCGGCCGGGCGACGTACGAGCCGGTCACCGACGACGAGGCGATGGCCGCGTTCGAGCTGCTCTGCCGCACCGAGGGGATCATCCCGGCGATCGAGAGCGCGCACGCCCTGGCCGGCGCGATGAAGATCGCCCCCCGGCTCGCGGCCGAGCTGGGCCGGGAGCCGGTTATCGTGGTCAACCTCTCCGGCCGGGGCGACAAGGACGTCCACACGGCCGGCGGGTACTTCGGCATCCTCGACAGGGAGTGACATGAGCCGGATCGGGGTCGCCTTCGACAAGGCGCGCGCGGAGGGCCGGGCCCTGCTGATCGGCTGCATGCCGGCCGGCTTCCCGACGGTCGAGGGGAGCATCGCGGCGATGACCGCGATGGCCGAGGCGGGCGTCGACGTCATCGAGGTGGAGATCCCGTACTCCGATCCGGTGATGGACGGGCCGGTGATCCAGAAGGCCAGCGACATCGCCCTCGCCGGTGGCGTGCGGACCGCGGACACGCTGCGGATCGTCGAGGCCGTCGCGGCCACCGGCGCGCCGGTGGTGACGATGACCTACTGGAACCCGGTCGAGCAGTACGGTGTGGACGCCTTCGCCCGGGACCTCGCCGCCGCCGGCGGCACCGGCCTGATCACGCCGGACCTGATCCCGGACGAGGCCGACGAGTGGCTGGCCGCCTCCGACGCGCACGGCCTGGACCGCACGTTCCTGGTGTCGCCCTCCTCCACCGACGCGCGGCTGGCGATGACCGTCGGACACTGCCGGGGCTTCGTCTACGCCACCGCCGTCATGGGCGTGACCGGTGCCCGGGCGCAAACCTCCGAGGCCGCGCCGACCCTGGTCGCCCGGGTCCGTGCGGTCACCCCCGACCTGCCGGTCGGGGTCGGGCTCGGCGTGGGCACCGGCGCGCAGGCCGGCACCGTCGGCGGGTACGCCGACGGCGTGATCGTGGGCAGCGCGCTGATCCGCTGCCTGCTCGACGCCCCCGACCGGGCCACCGGCCTGGCCGCGCTGCGCACCCTCTCCGCCGAACTGGCCGAGGGCGTCCGGACCCGCTGACCGGTCCGCCGGCGCCGGTGACCGGCCGGGGTGGCGACCGACAACCGGACGGTCCGGACGAGCCACCGGAGCCGGGACCGTCACGGGCGGCGGAGAGTCACGCAACCTCCGCCGGGTGTGCGGTGTCGTCGGCGGACGCTTCCCCGCTGGCGCGGGGGGTGACCGGTGCCGGCTCTCCCGGGCGGGCCGTGGGCAGTCCGGGACCGGGGTGCGGTGCCACCTCGCGGAGCACGCCGGAGCGGCCAGCCGTCGCGTCGGCCACGGCGCAGCGGGTGACCGGGGTGACCGCCTCCGGCAAGCCGCAGGGGTCGTGCCAGGACAACCGGCAACCCTCGCCCGGTACGCCAGCCGGGGCGGCGTCCCGGACCCGGGCCCGGAGCACGTGCACCAGAACGTCCGGCCGTGGGCCGGCCCGCCCGGCCGGCGGCAGGACCGGTGCCGAGGGCAGGTGGTAGATCCCGACGAGATCCACGACCTCGACGGTCAGGCCGGTTTCGGCGTACACGTCGCGCACGATCGCCTGACCCGGGCTCTCGTCGGGGCGGGACCGGCCACCCGGCAGCGCCCACCGTGCCGTCCGCCGGCCCTGCCGGCAGAGCAGCACCCGCCCGGCGTCGTCGGTGACGACCGCCGCGACAGCCCAGGTGAGCGACCTCATGGACAAACAGCCTACGGCCCCCTAAACCAGAAGTCATCCGCTGGCAGTGGGCACCGGACCGGGATGTCACCCACACGGGAAACAGCGGTAGCGTGTGCACCCGTGAATCTCGCCTCGCTGACACCCCAGGCGGCCCTGCCCAGCCCCAGCACCGCCGTCTGGCAGCTCGGTCCGGTGCCGATCCGGGCGTATGCGCTGTGCATCGTCGCCGGGATCGTGGTGGCCTGTCTGGTCACCGAGTACCGGCTACGTCGCCGGGGGGTGGCTCCGGGCGCGGTGTTGGACATCGCGGTCTGGGCCGTACCGGCGGGCATCATCGGAGCGCGGATCTACCACGTGATCACATCTCCGGGGAAGTACTTCGGCACCGGTGGCGACCCGCTGGCGGCCTTCGCCATCTGGGAGGGCGGCCTCGGCATCTGGGGCGCCGTCGCCGGTGGCGCGGTCGGCGCGTGGCTCGCCGCCCGCCAGCTCGGCATCCCGTTCGCCGTGGTGGCCGACGCCCTCGCCCCCGGGCTGCCGCTGGCCCAGGCGGTGGGACGGTTCGGCAACTGGTTCAACAACGAGCTCTACGGTGGCCGGACCACCCTCCCCTGGGGGCTGGAGATCCACCGGATGGACCCGGACATCCCCGGCCGGGCACTGCGCGACGAGGCCGGCCAGCCGATCCTCGAACCGGGCCTCTACCACCCGACCTTCGCCTACGAGGCGCTCTGGAACGTGGGCGTCGCCCTGCTGGTCCTCGCCGTCGACCGCCGGTTCCGGCTGGGGCGGGGCCGGGCGTTCGCCCTCTACGTGATGGGTTACACCGCCGGCCGGTTCTGGATCGAGCTGATGCGGACCGACGAGGCCACCGAGATCCTCGGCGTCCGGCTCAACGTCTGGACCTCGGTGCTGGTCTTCCTCGGCGCGCTGGCCTACTTCCTGCGGGCCCGGGGCCCCCGCGAGTACCTGGTGCCGATCCCGGCCGACGCGCCGGCCGCGGTCACCGACGGCGGGAACGTCTCCCAGCGTGACCTGTCCCGCACCGAGACCAGCTCCGACCTGGCCGCCCCGCGCGGCTACCGGGTGGTCGCCGAGGAACAGTTCCGGGCGTACCGGGAAACCGGCACGCTGCCCGACGGACCCGCCGGAACGGACGGCCCCGCGCCGGAGCCGGAGCCGGCCGGCGGCCGCCGCGGTGTGGACAGCTCCCCGGACACCGACGCCGGCCCGCGTTCCACCGACCGCGACAGCTGAGGCGGACATGGCAGTGCGGACCGCCGTGGTGGTGGGTGCCGGCATCGGCGGCCTGGCGGTCGCCGGTGCGCTGGCCCGCTCCGGCTGGCAGGTCACCCTCCTGGAACAGGCCGACCGGGTACGCCCCGAGCCGACCGCCGTGGTGCTCTGGCCCAACGGTGTCCGGGCGCTGCGCGCGCTCGGCCTCGGTGCCGGCCTCGACGCGGTCGCCACCCCGCTGCCCGACGGGGGCATCCGCCGCCCCGACGGGCACTGGCTGGTGCAACCCCGAGCCACCCCGCCGGAGCGGACACCGGTCGTGGTGCACCAGGAGGACCTGCACGACGCCTTCGTCGCCGGCCTCGGCGACCGGGTCGACCTGCGCACCGGGGTGACCGTGCGCACCGTGCGCACTGGCGGGAACGGGCGTCCCTGGGTCGGTGACGGTCACCAGCAGCACGAGGCGGACCTGATCGTCGCGGCGGACGGCGTGGAGAGCGTGATCCGCCGCCAGCTCGCCCCCGAGGCCGGGGTGGTCGCCTCCGGCAGCGCCACCTGGCGGGCGGTGATCCCGTGGTACCGCGCGCCCCGCATCCCCGCCGACCAGCCGCTGGGCGGGGAGATCCTCGGGGCGGGCTACCGCTTCGTCTCCGCCTCGCTGGGGGACCGGGGCTCCGCCGGGGGGACCGCCCGGGGCGGGGTCTACTGGGTGGCCACCGCGGCTGGCGCGCCCCGTCCGGAACCGGCGGAGACGCAGCTCGGCCTGCTCCGCCGCTGGTTCGCCGGCTGGCCCGCGCCGGTCGACGCGCTGCTCGCCGCCACCGAGCCCGCCGACCTGGTGCAGCAGGAGGTCCGCGAGCTGCGTCCGCTGCCCCGCCAGTACGCCTTCCGGTCGGGGCCCGGCGGGGTGGTGCTGCTCGGCGACGCCGCGCACGCCATGCCCCCGCACCTCGGGCAGGGTGCCTGCCTGGCCTTCGAGGACGCGGCGACCCTCCAGTCCCTGCTCCGCGAGGCCCGGCTGCCCGACGCCGTCACCGGGTACGACCGGACCCGTCGGCCGCGCGTGGCCGCCGTGGTCCGGCAGACCCGCCGGATGTCGGCGGTGCTCCAGACCCGGGGGCGTCTCGCGCTCCGGGCCCGGGACGCCGCGCTCGGCCCGATCACCACCCGCCTGCTGGGCAGCGCCGCCTCGTCGGCCGCCCAGTGGCGTCCGCCCGCGTCGTCCGCCTGAACCTGCGCCGCCCAGCCACCCGGACCGGCGGCCGCGCAGCCCAGGCGGTACGACGCCGTCTCAGGGCAGCACGGGGGCAGGCTCGGCGATGCAGGCGGTGCCGACCCGGCGGAAACCGACCCGGACGTACACCCGGGCGATCTCCTCGCTGCCGGCGGAGAGGAAGACCAGGTCGGTGCCGGCGTCCCGCAGCGCGCGGGCCAGGGTGGCGGTCACCGCCGCGCCGAGGCCCCGACCCCGGGCGACCGGCAGGGTGGCCACCCCGGCGATTTCGGCCACGTCGTCGACGCGCATCGCCATTCCGCAGGCCAGCACCCCCTCCTCGGGCGTACCGGCGAGGGCCGAGACGCGCCGCCCGTCGGCGGTGCGGGTGGTCTCCTCCTCGACCGCCGCGAGATCCAGTTCCTCGACGGCGGCATCCCGCTCGCGCGGGCCGGCGTCGCCCGCGCCGGTGCCGGGCGTGCTGAAACCGACCGCGGCCACCGCCCGCCGGATGGCCACCTGCGCGGCGAAGTCCGGCGCCGCCGGATCCAGCAGCCGGACCGGTACGTCGGTGAGCCCGGCCGGGTCGGGACACGCCGCCGGATCGAGGACCAGCAGCGGGGCCTCCAGCACGGCCAGTCCCGCCGAACGGGCCACGGCCAGCAGGTCCGGGGTCGTCTCGTGGACCCACTCGAACGCCTCCGGCAGCCCCAGTTCGCGCTGCCGCGCCCGGACGTCGTCGATGTCGGCGACCGACGGTGCTCGGGTGGCGTCGAGCCGGGGTCGCGCGTAAAACGGCCATCCGCCACCTTCCCGGACGAAAAGCACCAGCGCGCCGAAGGACTCGACACGGGCCGCGTCACGGGGCACGGCGTCGTAGAAGCGTTCCAAGCGGTCGAACAGCCCAACGGGTACGTGATCCACCGCGCGAGACTACATGTCCCAGATGTTGGAAGTGTGATCAATCCTTACTGGTCTTGCGGGTCGCGCCCTAACGTAGACTCAATAGACCCTTGAGGGCCGACGTCGTCCCGACCGTGTCACCACCTGAGCGACGACAGGAGGCCCGGTGGCCTTTCCGTACCCTCCCCACCCCCAGTCCGCCCCGTCCGCCGGCCCGCGCCCGCCCGCCGGCGCGGCTGGCGCCCAGGGCCTCTACGACCCGGCGAACGAGCACGACGCCTGCGGTGTGGCCTTCGTGGCGGACCTGTACGGGCGACGCTCCCACGAGGTCGTCGCGAACGGCCTCGGCGCGCTGTGCCGGCTCGACCACCGGGGCGCCCGGGGCGCGGAACCCAACACCGGCGACGGCGCGGGCATCATGATCCAGGTGCCGGACGCGTTCCTCCGCGCCGTGGTGGACTTCCCCCTCCCGCCCGTCGGGCAGTACGCCACCGGTCTGGTCTTCCTCCCCGACGACGACGCCGGTGAAGCCCGCGCCCGCCGGGTGCTGGAGAAGTACGCCCTGGTCGAGGGGGCCGAGGTGCTCGGCTGGCGGGACGTGCCTGTCGACCCGGCCGACCTCGGCGAGACCGCCCTGGCGGCGATGCCCCGGGTCCGTCAGCTCTTCCTCGCCGCGAGCCGGCTCACCGGCTCCCCGGACGCTCCTGCCGGCACCCCGCTGACCGGTCTCGACCTGGACCGGGTGGCGTTCTGCGTCCGTAAGCAGACCGAACGGGAAACCGCCGAGCGGGGCGTGCCGGCGTACTTCCCGTCGCTGTCCGGGCGCACCATGGTCTACAAGGGGATGCTCACCCCCGACCAGCTCCCGGCGTACTACCCGGACCTGCGGGACAGTCGGGTGACCAGCGCGATCGCCTTGGTGCACTCCCGGTTCTCCACGAACACGTTCCCGTCCTGGCCGCTGGCGCACCCGTACCGGTTCATCGCCCACAACGGCGAGATCAACACGATCCGGGGCAACCGGAACTGGATGCAGGCCCGCGAGGCGCTGCTGCGGACGGCGAACCTGCCGGGCAACATCCGCCGGCTGTTCCCGATCTGCACTCCGGCCGCCTCCGACTCGGCCAACTTCGACGAGGTCCTCGAACTGCTGCACCTGGGCGGGCGGAGCCTCCCGCACGCGGTGCTCATGATGATCCCCGAGGCGTGGGAGAACGACCCGGACATGCGCGCCGACAAGCGCGCCTTCTACCGGTTCCACGCCAGCCTGATGGAGCCGTGGGACGGGCCGGCCTCGGTGGCCTTCACCGACGGCGCGGTCGTCGGCGCGGTGCTGGACCGCAACGGCCTGCGACCGGGCCGCTGGTGGCGTACCGCCGACGGCCTCGTGGTGCTCGGCAGCGAGGCGGGCGTGCTCGACCTCGACCCGGCCCGGGTGATCGCCAAGGGGAGGCTCCAGCCGGGGAAGATGTTCCTGGTCGACACCGTCGCCGGTCGGATCGTGCAGGACGACGAGATCAAGGCCGAGCTGGCCGCCGCCCAGCCGTACGGCGACTGGCTGCACGCGGGGCTGATCGAGCTGGACGACCTGCCCGCCCGCGAGCACATCGTCTACACCCACGACTCGGTGCGCCGCCGGCAGCAGACCTTCGGCTACACCGAGGAGGAGCTGAAGATCCTCCTCGCGCCGATGGCCCGCAGCGGCGCGGAGCCGATCGGTTCGATGGGCACCGACACCCCGATCTCCCCGCTCTCCACCCGGCCACGGCTGCTCTACGACTACTTCCACCAGCTTTTCGCGCAGGTCACCAACCCCCCGCTGGACGCCATCCGGGAGGAGCTGGTCACCAGCCTCCAGACCACCATCGGCCCGGAGAGCAACCTGCTCGACCCGGGGCCGGCGAGCTGCCGGCAGATCGTGCTGCCGTACCCGGTGATCGACAACGACGAGCTGGCCAAGCTCCTCTCCGTCGACGACGACGGGGACCAGCCCGGCTTCAAGGCGGTCCGGGTCTCCGGCCTGTACCGGCTCCGCGAGGGCGGGGCGGGCATCAAGGCCCGGCTGACCGATATCTGCCGGCACGTCTCCGAGGCGATCGAGGACGGCGTGCGCATCCTGGTCCTCTCCGACCGGGACTCCAACGCCGACCTGGCCCCGATCCCGTCACTGCTGCTCACCGCCGCCGTGCACCAGCACCTCGTCCGCGAACAGACCCGCACCCAGGTCGCGCTGGTGGTGGAGTCCGGCGACTGCCGGGAGGTGCACCACGCGGCCGTGCTGATCGGGTACGGCGCGGCGGCGGTCAACCCGTACCTCGCCTTCGAGTCCGTCGAGGACATGATCGCTACCGGAGTGTTGACCGGAGTGGCCCCCAACCGAGCCGACGAACCGCCATCGGAGCTGGCGGCCAAGGCGGTCCGCAACTACGTCAAGGCGCTCGGCAAGGGCGTCCTGAAGATCATGTCGAAGATGGGCATCTCCACCGTCTCGTCGTACTGCGGCGCGCAGGTCTTCGAGGCCGTCGGGCTGGACACCCAACTCGTCGAGCGGTACTTCCGGGGCACCCCGAGCACGATCAGCGGCATCGGGCTGGACGGCATCCACGCCGAGGTCGCCGCCCGGCACGCCCTGGCCTGGCCCGCCCCGGGCACCCCCGCCTCGCCCCGCCTGGAGGTGGGCGGCGAGTACCAGTGGCGGCGCGAGGGCGAGCTGCACCTGTTCAACCCGGAGACGGTCTTCCTGCTCCAGCACGCCACCCGCAGCCGGCAGTACGACATCTTCCGCGAGTACACCGGCAAGGTCGACGCGCTCGCCGCGCGGGCCGGGTCACTGCGCGGCCTGTTCACGCTGCGCACCGGCGTCCGGCCCCCGGTGCCGATCGAGGAGGTCGAGCCGGCCAGCGAGATCGTCAAGCGCTTCGCCACCGGGGCGATGTCGTACGGGTCGATCTCGGCGGAGGCGCACGAGACCCTGGCCGTGGCGATGAACCGCCTCGGCGGAAAGTCCAACACCGGCGAGGGCGGCGAGGAATCCGACCGCCTCTACGACCCGGTACGCCGCTCGGCGGTCAAGCAGATCGCCAGTGGCCGGTTCGGGGTGACCAGCGAGTACCTGGTCAACGCGGACGACCTCCAGATCAAGATGGCGCAGGGCGCCAAGCCCGGCGAGGGCGGGCAGCTCCCCGGCAACAAGGTCTGGCCGTGGATCGCCCGGACCCGCCACGCCACCCCGGGTGTCGGCCTGATCTCTCCGCCGCCGCACCACGACATCTACTCGATCGAGGACCTCGCCCAGCTCGTACACGATCTGAAGTGCGTCAACCCGGCCGCCCGGGTGCACGTCAAGCTGGTCAGCGAGGTCGGCGTCGGCACCGTGGCGGCCGGCGTCGCCAAGCTCAAGGCCGACGTCATCCTGATCTCCGGCCACG
This sequence comes from Micromonospora inyonensis, assembly GCF_900091415.1. Taxonomy (NCBI): domain Bacteria; kingdom Bacillati; phylum Actinomycetota; class Actinomycetes; order Micromonosporales; family Micromonosporaceae; genus Micromonospora; species Micromonospora inyonensis. Next base: position 747,006 of record NZ_FMHU01000002.1, read on the forward strand.
ACGGCGGCACCGGCGCGTCCCCGCTGAACTCGCTCAAGCACGCCGGCACCCCCTGGGAGCTGGGCCTGGCCGAGGCGCAGCAGACGCTGCTGATCAACAAGCTCCGTGACCGGGTCACCGTGCAGGTCGACGGGCAGCTCAAGACCGGCCGGGACGTGCTCGTCGCGGCGCTGCTCGGCGCGGAGGAGTTCGGCTTCGCCACCGCACCGCTGATCGTCGCCGGCTGCGTGATGATGCGCGTCTGTCACCTGGACACCTGTCCGGTCGGCATCGCCACCCAGAATCCGGTGCTGCGCGAGCGCTTCACCGGCCGCCCGGAGTTCGTGGAGAACTTCTTCCTCTTCCTCGCCGAGGAGGTCCGGGGCTACCTGGCCGAGTTGGGGCTGCGCAGCATCGAAGAGGCGATCGGGCAGGTCGAGCTGCTCGACGTCGCCCCGGCGGTGGAGCACTGGAAGGCCAAGGGGCTCGACCTGGGGCGCGTCCTGCACCTGCCGGAGCTGCCCGCCGGCGCCGCCCGGCGCGGCGTCCGCGCCCAGGACCACGGCCTGGAGCACGCCCTGGACAACGAGCTGATCCGGCTGGCCGGTCCGGCCCTGCGCGACGGCACCCCGGTCCGGGTCGAGGTGGCGGTGCGCAACGAGCACCGCAGCGTCGGCGCGATGCTCGGCGGCGAGATGACCCGCCGGTACGGCGGCACCGGTCTGCCCGACGACACCGTCGAGTTCGTGCTGCGCGGCACGGCCGGTCAGTCGTTCGGCGCGTTCCTGCCGTACGGGGTGACCCTGCGGCTGCACGGCGACGCCAACGACTACGTCGGCAAGGGTCTCTCCGGGGGGCGGATCGTCGTCACCCCGGACCGGGCCGCCCCGTTCGTGTCCGCCCAGGCCGCGCCCGGCGACCGCGCCGAGGACCAGATCATCGCCGGCAACACCATCCTGTACGGCGCCACCGCCGGTGAGGTCTTCCTGCGTGGCCGGGTGGGGGAGCGGTTCGCGGTCCGCAACTCCGGCGCGACGGCGGTCGTCGAGGGTGTCGGCGACCACGGCTGCGAGTACATGACCGGCGGCACGGTGGTCGTCCTCGGCCCGACCGGTCGCAACTTCGCCGCCGGCATGTCCGGTGGTCTCGCCTTCGTGCACGATCTGGACCGCCGTCGGGTCAACACCGAACTGGTGGACCTCGCGCCGCTGCGCGACGAGGAGCGTGAGCTGCTGCACGACCTGGTCCGCCGGCACGTCGCCGAGACCGGGTCGACGGTCGCCGAGGATCTGCTCAAGCGGTGGCCGGAGGCGGTGGAGGAGTTCACCGCGGTGGTCCCCCGGGACTACCGCCGGGTGCTGGACATCATGCGGGCCGCCGAAGCCGCCGGCCGCGACGTCGACGATGCGGTGATGACCGCGCTGTCCGCGCCGGCCGCGCCGGCCCACCGGACGGTGGCGGCCCAGGAGGTGGCTCGTGCCTGACCCGAACGGTTTCCTGCGCTATCCCCGGCGGCTGCCGGAGCGCCGCCCGGTGCCGGTGCGGATCAGCGACTGGCGGGAGGTGTACCCGCCCGCCGGGGAGGGCCTCGTGCGCGAGCAGGCCACCCGGTGCATGGACTGCGGCGTCCCGTTCTGCCACGACGGCTGTCCCCTGGGCAACCGCATCCCGGACTGGAACGACCTGGTCCGCACCGGGGACTGGGCGGCGGCGGTGGGCTCGTTGCACGCCACCAACAACTTCCCCGAGTTCACCGGTCGGCTCTGTCCCGCGCCCTGCGAGGCGGCCTGCGTGCTCGGCATCGGCGACGACCCGGTGACCATCAAGCAGGTCGAGGTGGAGATCGCCAACGCCGCCTTCGACCAGGGCCTGGTCGTCCCCGCGCCGGTCGCCCCGCCGACCGGCCGGCGGGTCGCGGTGGTCGGCTCCGGCCCGGCCGGCCTGGCCGCCGCGCAGCAACTGGTCCGCGCCGGTCACGCGGTCACCGTGTACGAACGGGACGACGCGATCGGCGGCCTGCTCCGGTACGGCATCCCCGACTTCAAGCTGGAGAAGGGGCACATCGACCGGCGGCTGGTCCAGCTCGCCGCCGAGGGGGTGGAGTTCCGCACCGGCGTGAACGTCGGCGTGGACGTCACCGCCGAGCAGCTCCGCGCCGGGTACGACGCGGTGCTGCTGGCGTGCGGTGCGCTCGCCGGCCGGGACACCCCGCAGACCCCGGGCCGTGGGCTGCGCGGCGTCCACCAGGCGATGGAACATCTGGTCGCGGCGAACCGCGCGGTCGCCGAGGCGGGGGACGGGCCGGTCGGACCGACCCCGATCGACGCGGCCGGGAAGCACGTGGTAATCATCGGCGGCGGGGACACCGCGGCGGACTGCCTCGGGGTGGCGCACCGGCAGGGCGCGCTCGGCGTCCACCAGCTCGACCTGTACCCGGAGCCGCCGCACACCCGCGACACCGCCCGCGACCCGTGGCCGACCTGGCCGTGGCTGCTGCGCAGCTACCCGGCCCACGAGGAGGGCGGCCAGCGGGTCTTCGCCGTCGCCGTGCAGGAGTTCGTCGACGACGGCACCGGCGGCGTCCGGGCGGTCCGGATCGCCGAGGTGACCGTCACCAAGCGCGACGGCCAGCGGATCGTCACGCCGGTGCCCGGCTCGGAGCGGGAGCTCCCGGCCGACCTGGTGCTGCTGGCGATCGGCTTCGAGGGCACCGAGGAGCAGCCGCTGCTCGCCCAGTTCGGGGTGACCCGCAACACCCGGGGCGCGGTCGACGCCCGCCCCGACTGGCAGACCGACGCCGACGGGGTCTTCGTCGCCGGTGACATGCACCGGGGCGCGTCCCTGATCGTCTGGGCGATCGCCGAGGGCCGGGCCGCCGCCGCCGCGATCCACGCCCACCTCGGCGGCGCGGGGACGCTCCCCGCGCCGGTGACCGCCTCCACGCGGCCGCTCGCCGCGCGCTGACCCGCCACGGGTACGGCCGGCCGCACCACCCGGTGCCGCCGGCCGTACCCGTCCCTGCGGGCGGGCGTGTCGTGCGCCGGACCGGGACGTCCACGCTTGCCACGCTGGGCGACACTGAGACGGAAGCGTTCTGGCTGGTCACGCCCGGGGTCGCGGTCGACGTCCTGATCGACGCGGCGGTCGGCGGCCAACCGGAGGTGGTGGCTGTCGCCACTGCGGTCACGCCGATCGGGGCCCACTGACGCCGAAGCCGTCGATTGCGCTCGCCGGCCCGGCAGGTGGATCGTCGGGCGCTCCGCGTCAGGTCAGGTCAGGTCACCCGGCGTACGTCAAGAATGGACGGGCCGACAGGGAGTCGGCCCCGAGCGGGACGTTACGGGACCGCACCGAGCACGAAGGTGGCGACGTGGCCAGGATGCTCTACTCAGCGTCGATGTCGATCGACGGGTTCATCGCCGGGCCGGGCGGTGACATGTCGTGGCTGACCCCGTACCTCGGTCCGAACCCGACCATGGACGACGTGGCCGCGCGGACCCGTGCGCTGCTCGTCGGCCGGCGGACGTTCGGAGGTGACGACCCTTACCGGGATCTGCCGGGGGAGGGAGAGGCGTTCGGCGGGGGCTGGAGCGGACCGCAGTTCGTGCTCACCCACCACCCGCCGGCCGACCCGGTGCCCGGCGTCACCTTCGTCACCGACCTTCACACGGCGGTGACCCGGGCGCGCGAGGCGGCCGGTGACGGGTACGTCAACGTCCTCGGCGGGGACGTCGCCCGGCAGTGCCTCGACGCCGACCTGCTGGACGAGGTGCTGGTCTGTGTCGTACCCGTGCTGCTCGGCGACGGGGTGCGGCTGTTCGACCACCCGGGCGGGAGGACCGTCCGGCTCGAACCGGTCGGCGTGAGCGAGGCACCACCGGCCACCAACCTCTGGCTGCGCGTGGTGCGCTGAGCAGTTGGCGGAACGGCGAGGGGGGTCTCCCGGGTCGGGGGACCCCCCGTGCGGTCCGGGGGAGACCGAGGATTACCCGTCCGTAACTCTTCATTGACGGTTACGAATTATTGCGGGCATCATGTGTCCACGATCGATCGGACGTCCCCGCCCGCCTCCCGCCACCACCGGGACCACCCCCACGGAGGGCGCAGCCATGCTGCTCCGAAAGATCCTCGTCACCGCCACGGCCGCCGCCGCGATCCTGGTGCCGGCCACCGCCGCCACCGCAGCCCCGACACCCGTCCCCGCCGACGCCGCCACGGGCACGACCGCGACGAGCGACGTCGGCGCGTCCGCCACCAACCCGGTGATCGTCGTCGGCGGCCTCTCCGGCGTCGCCATCGCCTACGAGCCGCTCGCCGCCCGACTGCGCGGCGACGGCCACCGGGTCTCGATCTACCAACTTCCCGGCCTCGGGCTCGGCGACATCGCCGCCTCCGCCCGCTCCTTCAGCGGGTACGTCGCCCAGGTGCGCGCCAACACCGGCGCGGCGAAGGTGGACCTGGTCGCCCACTCCGAGGGCGGTCTGGTCTCCCGGTACTACCTGAAGTACCTGGGCGGCACCGGCTCGGTCGGCCGGCTGAGCACCCTCGGCAGCCCGCACTACGGCACCTACATCGCCGACATCGCGACGTTCCTCGGTCTCGGCGACTGCATCGGGATCGTCGCCTGCCAGCAGATGGCCATCGGCTCGGCGTTCCTCAACGACCTCAACGCAGGGGACGACACGCCGGGCACGGTCCGCTACACCACCATCCGTACCCTCCAGGACGAACTGGTCCGGCCCACCCAGAACGCCACCCTCGCCGACGGCGCGGTCAACGCCCTCGTCCAGACCTGGTGTCCGGTACGGATCGTCGGACACCTCGGGCTGGTGCTCGACGGCACCACGTACACCATGGTCCAGGACGCCCTCGCCGACCGGGCGATCACGCCGAACTGCTTCGCGGTCTGACGAGCCGTCCGCTGGACGCCGGCCGGAGCCGCCGTCACCGGAGCCGCCAACGTGCGCCACGGTGCCGCCTACGCATCGTGACCGGGACTCCTATCACATCGCCGGTGGGTAGGTCGCCCGACCGGGCCCGCACCGGGGTGTGGGGCGGGTTCCACAATCGTCGCCGACAACGCTTCCTCCAGAGAGGACACTCGTGAAGCACAGGATTCTCGGCGCGTTGACGGTGGCGGGCCTGGCGCTCGCCGGTTCGACCGTGGCCGCCTCGCCGGCGGCGGCCAGCGACACCTACGGCGCCATCTGCGTTCTCAACCAGAACACGTGGTTGCGGGACGAACCGCACGGCAGTGTGCTGCTCACGCTGACGGCGGGGCGCGGGTTCCGGTGGCATGGCGCCGGCTCCGACAACGGCTCGGGCGTGATGTGGCTGTACGGCCACGGGGCCGAAGCGCCGACGCGGGACGGCTGGGTCCCCGCCAGCAACGTGTCGAACTGCTACTGGCCGTAGGACGTCGAGACGGGACAGCTCCGCCTGTCCCGGAGTCGAGCGGCGGTGGAGGTGTGCACCGGCACCGCGACGGACGACGTCGCGCAGTCGGGCACGGTGAACACCTCCACCGCCGCACACACAGGACCCGGTGACCTGTGCGGGGTCCGGGCCGGTATCCGTCCCGCTCAGGCAGCCCGGCTGAGCGCGTCGTACTCCTCGTCGGTGAGGGTCACCTCGGCGGCGGCGACGTTCTCCTCCAGGTGCGCCACGGACGACGTACCCGGGATGGGGAGCAGCACCGGCGACCGGCGCAACAGCCAGGCGAGCGCGAGCTGTGCGGGCGTCGCGTGGTGGTCGGCGGCGACCGCGTCCAGCGGGCCGCCGGGGCGGGCCAGGTCGCCGGTGGCGATCGGGAACCACGGGATGAACGCCAGGTCGTGCCGCTCGCAGTGCTCCAGCACCGGCTCGGCCCGCCGGTCGGCCAGGTTGTAGAGGTTCTGCACCGACACGATCGGCGTGATCGCGCGGGCCTGCTCGATCTGTTCCACCGTCACCTCGGAGAGCCCGATGTGCCGGATCTTGCCCTCCTGCTTGAGCAGGGCCAGCTCACCGAGCTGGTCGGCGAGCGGCACCTGCGGGTCGACGCGGTGCAGCTGGTAGAGGCCGATGGTCTCCAGACCCAGGTGACGCAGGCTCAGCTCGCACTGCTGGCGCAGGTACTCCGGCCGGCCGACCGGGCGCCAGTCGTCCGGGCCGGAGCGGGTCAGTCCGGCCTTCGTCGCGATCACTAGGTCGTCGGCGTACGGGTGCAGCGCCTCGCGGATCAGCATCTCGCTGACGAACGGCCCGTACGAGTCGGCGGTGTCGATGAACGTGACGCCCAGCTCCACCGCCCGGCGCAGCACCCGCACCGCCTCGGCGGGGTCCTTCGGATCACCCCACACCCCCGGCCCGGTGAGCTGCATCGCCCCGTACCCGAGGCGGTCGACGGGCAGGTCCCCGCCGATCCGGTACCGACCCGACGCCTTCGCCGGCTGACCGCTCGCTCCGACTGCCATGATCCAGGTTCCTCCCGTACGTCGCACCGCCCACCGGCGGCCGTCCCGCCGCGCCTGTTCGTCCGTCTTACCCGGCACACCGCCCCCGATGCCCCCACCGGGTGTGCCTCCGGGCACCGTCAGAATTGTGCGCGGGGTGGTTGCAGGGGGCCCTTCCTCGACAGAAAACGTGAGCAGGGGACCCCTGCTACCACCTCGGGAGGGGCTGGCGCCGACTCAGACGCGGGCACCGAGGATCGCGTCGGCGGCGCGCCAGGCCAGCGCGGCGACCGGGCCGTTGATCCACCCGGACACCAGCACCGGCAGCACGGAGGCGTCCACCACCCGCAGCCCGTCCACCCCGCGCACCCGCAGATCCGCGTCGACCACGTCGGCGTCGTCCGGGCCCATCGCGCAGGTGCCGACGGCGTGGTAGCCGCAGTACCCGTGCGCCAGCGCCGCGCCGAGGATCTCCTGTTCGCCGCGGACGGTCGGACCGGGCAGCGTCTCCGCCACGATCCGCCGGGCGATCGGCCCGGTCGCGAAGAACTCCCGCATCCGGCGGAACGTCGCCACCGCCACCGCCCGGTCGTACGGGTCGGTCAGGTAGCGCACCAGGATCCGGGGCGCGGTCGCCGGGGTCGGACCGGTGATCTCCAGGCTGCCCTCGCTCTCCGGACGGGTCACCCCGCCCAGGCACATCAGTCCGGCCTCCCGTTCCAGCTCCAGCGCGTGGCCGGGTCGGGGCGGCGCGGCGGAGAACGGGGCCATCAGCAGGTGCGCGTCCGGCCGCTCCCGGTCCGGCCCGGAGCGCAGGTACGCGGCCACGTCGTGCACCGGCAGGGCGAGCGGCCCCCGCCTGGCGACCAGCCAGCGCACCGCCGCCAGCGACTGCCCGAGCATGTTGTTGAGCAGGGGGTTGTATCCGATCTGACCGGTCAGCCGGTACTGGAGGGCCATCATCCGGTGTTCCCGCATCCCGGCGCCGACCCGGGGCCGGTCGGCCAGCACCGCCACCCCGGCGGCGCGCAGCGTGTCGGCCGGGCCGATCCCGGAGAGCTGGAGCAGTTGCGGGCTGGCGATCGCGCCGGCCGCCAGGATCACCTCGGCGCGGGCGTAGAGGTCGACGCTGCGCCCGGCGCGGTGCACCCGTACCCCGACCGCCCGGCCCCCGTCCACCAGCACCCGCTGGGTGACCGTGCGCACCAGCACGGTCAGGTTCGGCCGGTCGCGCACCGGGTGCAGGAAGGCGTCGGCGGCGCTGACCCGCTGGCCGTCCCGGATGGTCGCCGTGGTGTAGCCGATCCGCTCGTCGTCGCCGTCGTTGAGGTCGTCGGTGCGGCGCAGCCCCTGCCGTACCCCGGCGTCGATCATCTCCTCGCAGAGTTCGTTCGTGTCGACGGCGGTGGACAGGCGCAGCGGGCCGCCGTCCGTACCGGCGTCCGCCGTGCGGTAGGGGCTGTCCTCGATGCGCTGGAACACCGGGCGCATCGTGTCCCAACCCCAGCCGGCGTTGCCCCGGTCGGCCAGCGCGTCCCAGTCGGCCGGAGCGCCCCGGCCGTAGATCATGCCGTTGATGGAGCTGGAACCGCCGACCAGCCGCCCCCGCTGCCACACCTCCTGCTGCCCGGTGGAGGTGGTGGCGGGGTAGTGCCAGGCCGTGCTGCGGTCGTCCATGAGCTTGGAGAAGCCCTTCGGGATGCGGACGAAGAGGCTGCTGTCCCAACCGCCGGCCTCGACCACCAGCACCCGGGTGGCCGGGTCCGCGCTGAGCCGGTGCGCCAGCACGCAGCCCGCCGTGCCCGCGCCGACCACGACGTAGTCGAACTCTTCCACACTGGACCCCCGGTCGGCGATCGATGGATCAGACCGTAGCCGGTCGGTCACTCACCGGACATCGGGGGGTCGGTCGCCGGCCACCGCCGGATCGCCGGGGCCGCCCGTGGCCGCGCGGCCACCCCGCAGCGGTACGGCCCCGCGCGTCGCCGCACGGAGTGGTGACGAACGGGCTGGCCGGATGGGTCGCGGCGTCGCGGATGCCGTCGTGCCGAGGGACGACCCACCGGAGGAGGACGGCGAGGGGTACGATTTCCGGCGCGCGGTCGCTGATGCCCGCCACCTCAACGTCCCGGTGTGGCGTCGCCCGCCGGCCATACGCGCCCCGCGCGTCGTTGGAGAACTGTTCCGCATTCTGCAAGAGGGTCGGCCCCCAGCCCGGCCCGGGGGAGAGACTAGCCTGATGGGCGTGACACGCCGCGTGAAGATCGTCTGTACTCTCGGTCCCGCCACCGCCTCGCCGGAACGCATCCGCGGGCTGGTCGAGGCGGGCATGAACGTGGCGAGGCTGAATTTCAGCCACGGCAGCCACGCCGACCACGAGGCCGTGTACCGGCTGGTCCGGGAGGCAGCCGAGACGGCGGGCCGTCCGGTCGCCGTCCTGGCCGACCTCCAGGGCCCGAAGATCCGCCTCGGCAAGTTCGCCGACGGGCCGCACGAGTGGCGCAGCGGCGACTCGGTGGTGATCACCGGTGACGACGTGCTCGGCACCAAGGACCGGGTGTCCTGCACCTACCGCAAGCTGCCGCAGGAGGTGAAGCCGGGCGACCGCCTGCTGATCGACGACGGCCGGGTCGCCGTCGAGGTCACCGACGTCACCGGCAACGACATCCGCTGCCTGGTCACCGAAGGCGGCCCGGTCTCCAACAACAAGGGCGTCTCGCTGCCCAACGTGGCGGTCAGCGTGCCGGCCATGTCGGAGAAGGACGCCGAGGACCTCCGCTTCGCCCTCGGGCTCGGGGTCGACCTGGTCGCGCTCTCCTTCGTCCGCTCGGCCGAGGACATCAAGCTCGTCCACGGGATCATGAGCGAGGTCGGGGTGCACCGGCCGGTGCTGGCCAAGGTCGAGAAGCCCGAGGCGGTCGACCACCTCGAGGCGATCGTGCTGGCCTTCGACGGGGTGATGGTGGCCCGGGGCGACCTCGGTGTCGAGCTGCCGCTGGACCAGGTCCCGCTGGTGCAGAAGCGGGCGGTGCAGCTCTGCCGGGAGAACGCCAAGCCGGTCATCGTCGCCACCCAGATGCTCGACTCGATGATCGAGAACTCCCGGCCGACCCGGGCCGAGGCCTCCGACGTGGCCAACGCGGTGCTCGACGGCGCGGACGCGGTGATGCTCTCCGGCGAGACCAGCGTCGGCAAGTATCCGGTGCTGACCGTCAGCACCATGGCGAAGATCGTCACCACCACCGAGGCCGGCTCGTTCGCGGTGCCCCGGCTCCAGCACGACCCGCGTACCCACGGCGGCGCGCTGACCTCGGCGGCCTCGTCGATCGCCCGGGCCATCGGCGCCAAGGCGCTGGTCGCCTTCTCGCAGACCGGCGACACCGTGCGCCGGCTCTCTCGGCTGCACTGCGACCTGCCGCTGCTGGCGTTCACCCCGGTCCCGGAGGTCTACCGGCAGCTCGCCCTCTCCTGGGGCGTGCAGACCTTCCTGATGCCGTTCGTGGAGCACACGGACGACATGTTCCGTCAGGTCGACCAGGCGCTGCTCGGGCTCAACCGGGCCAACCCCGGCGACTACGTGGTGATCGTCGCCGGCAGCCCGCCCGGCACGCCCGGCTCCACCAACACGCTGCGCGTGCACCAGCTCGGATCGCTCGTGGACGCGGCCTCGGCGCGGGCCTTGCAGTGACCGACGTCCTGACCGGCCAGGCCGCCGTCGACCAGCTGCTGGAGGTCCTCGACCTCGCGCCGACCGGCGCGACGTCCTTCCGGGGGATCAGCCCCCCGGTCGGTCCGCAGCGGGTGTACGGCGGCCAGGTCGCCGGTCAGGCCCTAGTGGCCGCCGGCCGTACGGTCGCCCCGGAGCGGTTCGTGCACTCGCTGCACGGCTACTTCGTCCGTCCCGGTGACCCGAACGAGCCGATCGACTACCAGGTGGAGAACGTCCGCGACGGGCGGTCCTTCTCGGTCCGCCGGTCGGTGGCGTACCAGCACGAGAAGCCGATCTTCTTCATGTCGGCTTCGTTCCAGCACCGGGAGGAGGGTCTGGACCACCAGGCCCCCACCCCGCCGGACGTGCCCGTTCCCCAGGACGTGCCCACCATGACCGACCGGCTCGCCCGCTACCCCGAGCGGCTCGGCATCTGGGCGATGATCCCCCGACCGATCGACGTCCGCTACGTCGGCGAACCCGGCTGGGTGCGCCCCGGCGACCGGCCCGCGGACCCGCACCAGCGGGTCTGGATGCGCATCGACGGCAAGCTCCCCGACGATCCGCTGCTGCACGCCTGTGCCCTGACGTACGCCTCCGACCTGACCCTGCTCGACTCGGTGCTGTCGGTGCACGGCGAGGTCTGGGGGCCCGGCGGCGTGGTCGGGGCCAGCCTCGACCACGCGCTCTGGTTCCACCGCCCGTTCCGGGCCGACGAGTGGTTCCTCTACGACTGCTGGAGCCCGTCGGCCTCGGGCGGGCGAGGGCTCGCCACCGGGCGGATGTTCACCACCGACGGCGGGCACATCGCCAGCGCCGTGCAGGAGGGGCTGCTGCGCCGGGTCGAGGGATGACCTGCCGGGGCGATCGGCGAGCCGGTCCGACTGGCCGGTAACCTCTCTGACATGCGCCTCTCCGCCCGGGTCGACTATGCGTTGCGTGCGACCGCCGAACTCGCGGCGGTCGCCGGTGACGGACCCGGACGGACCCGCCCGGTCACCGCCGAGCAGATCGCCCGGGCGCAGGACATCCCACCGAAGTTCCTGGAGAGCATCCTGCTGCAACTGCGCCGGGGTGGCATCGTGCACGCCCAGCGTGGCCCCGAGGGCGGCTACTGGCTGGCCCGCCCGGCCGCCGAGATCTCGCTCGCCGAGGTGATCCGGGTGATCGACGGCCCGCTCGCGCACGTCCGGGGGCACCGTCCGGAGCAGGTCGGGTACCACGGGGCGGCGCGGTCGTTGCAGGAGGTGTGGATCGCCCTGCGGGCCAGCGAGCGGGAGATCCTCGAACTGGTCACCGTCGCCGACGTGGCCTTCGGGAGCCTGCCCGAGCGGGTCAACCAGCTCGCCGCAGACCCGAGCGCCTGGAGCTGACCCGGTACCCGTCGTACGGCCCGTCCTGTCCCACTCCGCAAACAGCACTTGACCCGGAGCCGCCACGTGCCGCATTGTCGACCAAGCCGATAGGAGATACCTAAAAGCTGGGAGGATGCGGTGCGCAAGCTGGTGGTACTGGCGTTGGTCGGCCTCGCCGCCCAACTGGTGGACGGCTCGCTCGGCATGGCCTACGGGCTGACCTCCTCGACACTGCTGCTCCTGGCCGGGGTCGCCCCCGCCGCGGCGTCCGCGTCGGTGCACCTCGCCGAGATCGGCACCACCCTCGCCGCCGGGGCGGCGCACTGGCGGTTCGGCAACGTCGACTGGCGGGTGGTCAGCCGGATCGCCCTGCCCGGCGCGGTCGGAGCCTTCGCCGGGGCCACCCTGCTCAGCTCCCTCTCCACCACGTCCGCCGCCCCCTGGATGGCCGGCATCCTCTTCACTCTCGGCGCGTACCTGCTGGTGCGCTTCTCCCGACCGCTGCGCACGAACCCGCAGGCGGGTCGGCTGCGCGGCCGGTTCCTCGGTCCGCTCGGCCTGGTCGCCGGCTTCGTCGACGCCACCGGGGGCGGGGGATGGGGCCCGGTCGCCACTCCGGCGCTGCTGGTCTCCGGGCGGATGGAACCCCGCAAGGTGATCGGCTCGGTGGACACCTCCGAGTTCGTCGTCGCCAGCGCCGCCAGCGTCGGCTTCCTGCTCGGCCTCGGCTCGGAGGGCTTCGTGCTGCCGATCGTGGCGGCCCTACTGGCCGGCGGGCTGATCGCCGCCCCGGTGGCCGCCTGGCTGGTCCGCATCGTCCCGGCCCAACTGCTCGGTGCGGCCGTCGGCGGGGTGATCGTGCTGACCAACGCCCGCAGCCTGGTCCGCGCCGTCGGTCTGGACGGGCCGGCCCCGGTCGTCGTCTACGTGCTCCTCGGCCTCGGCTGGCTGACCGCCCTCGTCCTGGCGGTCCGCGTGCTGCGGCGAACCCGGTCCGCCGCGCGCTCCGCCCGGGCCACCGGGTCGGAGCCCGCTGCGGCCGCCACCGGGTCGGAGCCCCTGGTCGTCGCCGAGCGCTGACCCGGTCGGGAACGCCTCGGGCCGCGTGGTCGCAGAGGTCAGCGCGTCGGGCGGTCGCCCTCGGGGAGCAGACCGTCCGCCGTGGTGCGCAGCAGTTCCCACGCCTCGTCGACGTGCTCCTCGCGGGTCTGCGGGGAGCCGACCGCGAGGCGCAACGTGTACCGGCCCCCAACCCGGGTGTGCGTCAGGTACACCCGGCCGGTGGCGTTGACCCGCTCCAGCAGCGCGGCGCTCGGCTCGTCCCCGGCCCGCAGCCGGAAGCAGACCAGCGAGAACGGATGCGGGGCGGTCAGCTCGAACCGGTCGTCGGCGCGGATCCGGTCGGCGAACCGGGCGGCCAGGGCCACCCCGGAGCGAATGTGCGCCCGCAGTCCCTCGACGCCGTACCAGCGGAGCACGAACCAGAGCTTCAGCGCCCGGAACCGGCGGCCCAGCGGCACCTGCCAGTCCCGGTAGTCAATCACCGCTCCGGACTCGGTGGCCGCGTTGCGCAGGTACTCCGGCAGGACGGTCAGCGCCTCGACCACTTCCGCCGCGTCGGCCACCCAGAACGCGTCGCAGTCGAAGCCGGTGAGCAGCCACTTGTGCGGGTCGAAGCAGTACGAGTCGGCGTACTCCAGACCCGCGTGCGACCAGCGCAGCTCGGGGCAGACCGCCGCCGCTCCCGCGTACGCCGCGTCCACGTGCAGCCAGACGCCGTACTCGGCGCAGATCGCGCCGATCTCCGGCAGCGGATCCACGGCGCTGGTGGAGGTGGTCCCGATCGTCGCCACCACGATCGCGGGCACCTCGCCGGCAGCCAGGTCGGCCTCGATCGCGGCCCGGAGCGCCGCCGGGCACATGGCCTGGGTTTCCGGGTCCACCTCGACCGGGCGCACCCCCTCGTCGCCCAGGCCGGCGATCCGGGCCGCCTTCTCGATCGAGGAGTGGCCCTGGGTGGAGGTGTAGGCGCGGTAGCGGCGGTCGACGCCCACGCCGCGCCACCGGCCCCGGCTGGCCCGGTGCAGGGCCGCCAGGGTGGCCACCAGGGCCGCCGAGGAGGCCGAGTCCTGGATCACCCCGCCGCCCCGGCCGGACGAGTGGAACCGCTCCGGCAGGTCGAGCAGCCCGGCCAGCCAGTCGAGCATCCTCGTCTCCAACTCGGTGCAGGCCGGCCCGGTGGCCCAGAGCATGCCCTGCACGCCGAGCCCCGAGCTGACCAGGTCACCGAGGACGCTCGGGCCGCTGGTGTTGGCGGGGAAGTAGGCGAAGAACCCGGGATGCTGCCAGTGGGTGAGCCCCGGGGTGACCACCGAGTCGAGATCGGCGAGCACCGCCTCGATCGACTCGCCGGCCGTCGGCGGACCGGTGGGCAGCGCGGCGGCGACCGTCCCCGGCGGGTCCTGCGACGTCACGGGGCGCGCGTCGAGCGTCGACCAGTAGTCGGCGATCCAGTCCACCACCGCGTGACCGGCGCGGCGGAACTCCTCCGGGTCCATGTGAGCTGCCACCCGACGAGTCGACCAACAATCCGTTCCGGAGGCAAGGAGGTGTGACGTGCCCCCAACGGCAGGCACCGGGCCGGTAGCCGCGGAATCCGCACAGCTCCGGCCCGGTGCACCACACCGCAGCACCCCCGACCCGTCCCGACCGGGGGATGCCCTACCACCACCGGAACTTACGTTAGGCGACCCCCGCCACCGGTGGGTAAAGCCGGTGTGAAGATCGTGTTTCGGGCATCTTGCCCGAGCTGGGGGAGTGGGTGTCGTGCCCCGGAATCAGGTCTCCTGTCCTCCACGGTGCGGAGCCCTCTTCGCCGGCCCGGGTCCGCCCGTGCCGGACCAGCAGCACGGCGGTCTGGATCAGCCCGCGCGCCGCAGGCCGCCGGCCACCCGCTCCGCGATCAGCTCGAACGACCGCACCCGGTCGGCCACGTCGTACACCAGGGTGGTCAGCATCAGCTCGTCGGCCCGGGTCCGCTCCAGCAGCCCGTGGAGCTGCCGGCGCACCGTCTCCGGCGAGCCCATCAGCTGGCCCTCCCCGCGTTGCGCCACGAACTGGCGCTCCATCTCCGTGTACGGGTACGCCGCCGCCTCCTCCGGGGTGGCCAGTGGCTCGGGCCGGCCCGAGCGCAACCGCAGGAACGACAGGGCTGCCGGCGCGGCCAGCCACCGTGCCCGCTCGTCGGTCTCCGCGCAGACCGCGTTCGCCGCCACCATCGCGTACGGCCGCTCCAGCCACTGCGACGGCCGGAAGCTGCGCCGGTACAGCGCCAGGGCCGGTTCGGTGTTCGCCGCGCTGAAGTGGTGCGCGAACGAGAACGGCAGACCGAGCGCGCCGGCCAGCTGCGCGCTGAACCCGCTCGACCCCAGCAGCCAGACCGCCGGCTGTTCACCCCGTCCCGGCGTGGCCACGATCGGCCCCGGCCGCTCCCCGCTGAAGTAGTTCATCAGGTCGGCGAGTTCCCGGGGGAACCCCTCCGCCGACAGCCCCTCCACGGTCCGCCGCAACGCGAGCGCGGTCACCTGGTCGGTGCCCGGCGCCCGGCCGATCCCCAGGTCGATCCGGCCCGGGTGCAGCGCCTCCAGGGTGCCGAACTGCTCGGCCACCACCAGGGGCGCGTGATTGGGCAGCATCACCCCGCCCGAGCCCAGCCGGATCGTCGAGGTGTGCGCGGCCAGGTGGGCGATCAGCACGGCCGGCGCGGAACTCGCGATCGCCGGCATGTTGTGGTGCTCGGCCACCCAGAACCGGTGGTAGCCCAGCTCCTCGGTCCGTCGGGCCAGCTCGGTGGTGTGCGCCAGCGCCGCCCCGGCGGACGTCCCGGCGGCGACCGGAGCAAGATCAAGAACAGACAACGGTACGTCGATCACACGCCTGACCAACCCGGCCCACCCCCGTCTTGTTCCAGCAGGGGTCCCCTGTTACCGCTTTTTGTCGAACAAGGGGCCCCTGCTACCACCCGGCCCGGCCCGGCCCGGCCTGTCAGGCCGTCAGCCCAGTCCCCGGACCTGTTCGAAGATGAGGCTCGTCTGGGTGTGCTGCACCGCCGGATCGACCGCCAGGTGATCCAGCACGAAGTCCCGCAGCGCGTCCCCGGACGCCGCCCGCACGTGCAGCACGTAGTCGTCCGCTCCCGCGACGTGGAACACCGACACCACCCCCGGCAGCCGCACCGACCGGGCCCGGAACGCGTCCACCGCGGCCCGCTCGTGCGCGGTCAACCGCACCGACACCAGTGCCTGCAACGGCAGGCCCACCGCCGTCGGATCGACGTCCGCGTGGACCCCCCGGATCGCCCCGCACCCGCGCAACGCCCGGACCCGGCTCAGGCATGTCGACGGCGCCACCCCCACCCGTTCGGCGAGCGCGTTGTTCGGAATCCGCCCGTCCCCGGCGAGCACGGCGAGGATCGCCCGGTCGGTGTCGTCCAGGGCGGCGAACCGCCGTACATCATTCGGTGCGACTGCCATCCACCCATGATCCGCCGAAGATCCGTCGATGCTCAAGCAGCGACACAGAATCTTCTACGGATCACTTGCTCTGCATTGCCATGATGTTCGAGGCTTCCGCCATGACCGCCCTGGACACCCGGGCCGTGCACGCCGGCCGCGACGACCTCGCCGGCCTCGGCGTCCACGTGCCGCCCATCGACCTCTCCACCACCAACCCGCTGCCCTCGGTGGAACAGGGCGGTGACGCGTACGAGACCTTCGCCGCCGGCGGCTCCCTGCCAGCCGGCGGCAACGCCGTCTACCAGCGCCTCTGGAACCCCACGGTCGCCCGCTTCGAGACCGCCCTGGCCGAACTCGAGGACACCACCGACGCCGTCGCCTTCGCCAGCGGCGTGGCCACCCTGACCGCCGCCCTCCTCGCCGCCACCCGCGACGGGAACCGGCACGTCGTCGCCGTCCGCCCCCTCTACGGCGGCACCGACCACGTGCTCGCCACCGGGCTGCTCGGCACCGAGGTCACCTGGGCCCGGCCGGACGAGGTCGCCGCCGCCGTACGTCCCGACACCGCACTGGTCGTCGTCGAGACCCCCGCCAACCCCACCCTCGACCTCGTCGACCTGACCGCCCTCGCCACCGCCGCCGGCGCCGTGCCGCTGCTGGTGGACAACACCGTCGCCACGCCCGTCCTCCAACGACCGGCCCGGCACGGCGCCACCCTCGTGCTGCACAGCGCCACCAAGAGCATCGGCGGCCACGGCGACGTCCTCGCCGGGGTCGTCGCCTGCGACCGCACCTGGGCCGCCCGGCTGCGCCAGGTCCGGGCCCTCACCGGCGCGATCCTCCACCCGCTCGGCGCGTACCTGCTGCACCGTGGCCTCCAGACCCTCCCGTTGCGGGTCCGGGCCCAGCAGGCCGGCGCGGAGAAACTCGCCGCCTGGCTGGCCGGCCACCCGGCTGTCGCCCGGGTGCACCACCCCAGCGTGGCCGACCCCGCCGGGCTGGTCGGCCGCCAGATGTACGGCACCGGCAGCCTGCTCGCCTTCGAGGTACGCGGTGGCGCGCCCGCCGCCTCCGCCGTCGCCGGGGCCTGCCGGCTGATCACCCACGCCGTCTCGCTCGGTGGCGTGGACACCCTGATCCAGCACCCGGCGTCGCTGACCCACCGACCCGTCACGGGGGACGCCCGCCCGGCCGCCGGACTGCTGCGCGTCTCCGTCGGCCTGGAGGACCCGGACGACCTACGCGCCGACCTCGCCCAGGCGTTCGACTCGGTCGACGGCCTGAAATTCTGATGCGGCGGTGGTAGTGGAACGCCCCTCCCGTTCGTCATCCACCTGACGAAACCCTCGTCGACCGGACCGACGAACCCCGTTCGTCACCCCGCGTCGACGAACACCGAGAGGAGCGCGACCATGGACCCGGTCACCACGAGCACCGCCGGCACCGCGAGGAGGGCCACCCGATGAGGTACCTGATGCTGGTCTGCACCGACCCGGACCACCAGCCCGGCCCGGACGACGCTGCCCCGGACGTCGGCGACTGGGTCACCGAGATGGACGGCAGGGGTGTCCGGCTGATGGGTAGCCGGACCCGACCGGCCAGCGACGCCACCACCGTCCGGGTCCGCGACCGCCAGGTCCTGCTGACCGACGGCCCGTACGCCGAGACCAAGGACCAGATCGCCGGCTTCGACATCATCGAGTGCGCCGACCTCGACGAGGCCGTCGAGGTGGCGTCCCGGCACCCGATGGCCTGGGCAGGGAAAATCGAACTCCGCCCGTTCTGGCCCGATGACGAGGAGTGACCACGGAAACGGACGACGCCGGTGCCGGCTGAGGTGACCGGACGCATCGCCGGGATCTACGCCGACGCGTGAAGCCGGATCGTGGCCACCATGATCCGGCTCACCGGCGGCGACTGGCACCTGGCCGAGGAGTGCGCCCAGGACGCGTTCACCCAGGCCCTGCGGACATGGCCGGAATCCGGCATACCCGACCAGCCGGTGGCCTGGCTGACCACCACCGCCCGGCGCCGCGCGATCGACCGGATGCGCCGCGCGTCGACCGAGGCCGCCAAGCTACGGCAGATCGCCGCGACCGGCCCGGAGCCGCCGCCGTACCACAGCGACAGCGACATCCCGGACGAACGCCTGGAACTCCTCTTCACCTGCTGCCATCCGGCGCTGAACCTCGACGCCCAGGTGGCGCTGACCCTGCGCAGCCTGACCGGCATGAGCACCGCCGAGACAGCCCGGGCGTTCCTGGTGCCGGAACGCACCATGGGCCAGCGCCTCTTCCGCGCCAAACAGAAGATCGCCCACGCCCGCGTCCCGTTCCGGGTGCCGCCGGCGCACCTGCTCCCGGATCGGCTCTCTGCCGTCCTGCACGTGCTCTACCTGCTGTTCAACGCCGGCTACGGCGACCCGGAGAAGGCCCGGCTGAGTCGGGAGGCCATCCGGCTCGCCCGGGTGCTGACCGCCGCGCTGCCCGACGAACCCGAGGCCCTCGGCCTGCTCGCCCTGATGCTGCTGCACGACGCCCGGCGGGATACCCGTACCGACGCCGCCGGTGACCTGGTCACCCTGGCCGACCAGGACCGCTCGCGCTGGGATCGGGACCGGATCGCCGAGGGTGCAGCCCTCTGCGAACGTGCCCTGCGCCACCGGCGCGCCGGGCCGTTCCAGATCCAGGCGGCCATCGCGGCGTGCCACGCCACCGCGCCGGTCGCGGCCGAGACCGACTGGCCGCAGATCGTCGGGCTGTACGACCACCTCGCCCGCGTCGCCCCGAGCGTGATCGTGGACCTGAACCGGGCGGTCGCGGTCGGCATGACCGACGGGCCGGAGGTGGCACTGCCCCTGGTCGACGCGATCGTCGCCACCGGGCAGCTCGACGGTTACCACCTGCTGCACGCCACCCGCGCCGACCTGCTGCGCCGCGCCGGCCGGACCGTGGAGGCGGCGGACGGTTACCGGACGGCGCTCGACCTGGCCCCCCACCGACGCCGAGCGCCGGTTCCTGCGCGGCCGGCTGGGCCTCTGCTGACAGCTGTGGCTCCGCGGAAGCGGGGTGCGCGCCGCCCTGCCCGGTGTGCGGGCCGACCCGGTCAGGACTTCGGGGTCTCCTGTTGCCAGTCGGCGAGGACGATCCGGCCGCTCGTGCTTCCTGCCGGGCCCGTGCTGCGGCAGCAGGAACGGCCAGTGAGCTGCGTAACCCTGCACCGCCACGCAGCCCTGCTTCCGGATGCGTTGGAACGCCCCGGCCAGCACGCGCCGCATGGCGGTCCCTGCACCGGTGCCGCACGGTCGCGTAGGGAAGGCCGACGGCACGTGGGGCCTCGGCGACCGTATGCCCGGACGGGTGGAGCCGTCGGGCGCGGTCGCGGACGTCGGGAGCGTGCACGGCGTCCTCATCGAACGCCTGTAGGACAGGAGTGCCGGGAGCGGGATTCGAACCCGCAAGCCCTTTCGGGCAGAAGTGTTTGAGACTTCCGTGTATGCCGTTCCACCATCCCGGCGGGTGGACCTAACTGTACCGGACTAGGCTTCTGCGAGAACATGGGTGGTGGCGGTTTGATGATCGACGGTGGGAGTTGGGCTGGTGGCCGAGACGCAGACGGATGCCGCGCGCAGGCGCGTGTTGATCGCCGAGGATGAGGCGCTGATCCGGCTCGACCTGGCCGAGATGCTCGTCGAGGAGGGCTACGAGGTGGTGGGGGAGGCCGGCGACGGCGAGACCGCCGTCCGGCTCGCCGAGGAACTCAAGCCCGACCTCGTCATCCTCGACATCAAGATGCCGATCATGGACGGCCTGGCGGCGGCCGAGCGGATCGCCGGGGCCCGGATCGCTCCGGTGATCATCTTGACCGCGTTCAGCCAGCGCGACCTGGTCGAGCGGGCGCGGGCGGCCGGTGCGATGGCGTACCTGGTGAAGCCCTTCCAGAAGAGCGACCTGGTGCCGGCGGTGGAGATCGCCCTCTCCCGCTACTCGGAGATCGCCGCGCTGGAGGCCGAGGTCGCCGGTCTGACCGACCGCCTGGAGATCCGCAAGACGGTGGAGCGTGCCAAGGGTGCGCTGATGACCACGTACAACATGACCGAGCCGCAGGCCTTCAAGTGGATCCAGCGGACGGCGATGGACCACCGGATGACCATGAAGGAGGTCGCCGAGCGGATCCTGGCGGAGACCTCGGGTGGTGAGGCGGCGCCGACGCCGTCGTGACCACGACGGCGCCGGGACCACCGGGTCGGGGGCGGGACCGATAGCATCTCGTCCATGTCTAGCCGGCGCGCGGTGGCGCTGTTCGCTCTGCTCGCCGTACTGCCGTCCGGTTGCGGACGGTCACCGGGCCGAGACGCGGACGACGCCGCCGTCCGGCCCTTGACGCTCGCCTGGCAGCCGGTGAACCTGCCCGCGCCGTCGGGGCCACCCGGTCGGTTGCTGGTACGTGACGTGGTGGCCTGCGCCGACCGGTGGTACGTGGTGCGGTCGCCGACGCGGCCGGTGACACCCGGCCGGTGGCCTGGTCCAGCCCGGACGGTCTGCTCTGGACGGCGCTGCGGTTGTTGCCGCAGTCACATTACGGCCGGCAGCACGTGCTGTACTCGGTGGCCTGCCGGGACGGCCGCGTCGCGCTGCTGGGGGCGAAGAGCGGCGGCGCGCACGGCAACCCGCGGACGAGCACCTGGCGGCAGTTGCCGGACGGGTCACTGACCGAGACCACCGCCCCGTTCGAGTTGTTCGGCGGGCCACGCGCGGTGAACGTGGCCCGGATCACGGCGGGCCCGGCGGGTTGGCTGATCGCGGGCAGCCGCCGGGACGGCGCGGCGGTCTGGTCGTCGGCCGACGCCGCCCGGTTCGAGCTGCGGGAAGGGGTGGCCGAGCTGGCCGGGGACGGCCGGGGCCGTACCTCCGCCCACGACGCGGTGGGCGGCCCGTCCGCCGGTTGGTTCGTCGCCGGTTCCCTCCTGCCTGCCGGTGGCGGTTCGCTCCTACCGGTGGCCTGGACGTCCGGCGACGCGGTGACGTGGCGCCGGTGGATGCTGCCGGCGTCCTCCGGCACGGGGCAGGCGCAGCGGCGGGGCCCGGGGTGCCGTGGGTGGACGGGCTGGCCGTGGTCGGGGCGCAGGTGGTGGCGGTGGCCGGGGACGGCGGCGGGTACGGGATGTGCCTCTCGCCGGACGCGGGCGAATCGTGGCGGCCGGTGGGATTGCCGTCGTCGGTGCCCGACGGCGGCGACTCGGCGATGGCCGTGGCGGGTGCCGGCGACCGGCTCGTCCTGGTGTCCGACGACGGTGCGTCGTCGCGGGTCTGGTCGGTGCGGGTCCAGGGCTCCGGAGGGTAGGTCGGGCGGGCCGTTGGCCCGATGGGCACACGGATCGGACGGCTGGCCAATCCGGTGAATCGCCCACTCTTACAGCCACCGTCTTTCATTCACCACGGTCTGTAACGGTTCGGTCAACGACAACTGCCGGGTCTTACGTCACAGCTCAGCGTGGGATAACGTCCCGCCCCAGACCGGCGACGACGGTCTGGTTCGTCCGCCCCCGCAAGAGCCAGTTTGAAGCGGGTGGTTCGGGCCATGGGACGGAGGAGGGTTCGGGCCTTGAGGCAGAAGCTCGCACGCGTGATCGGCGGCGTGGCCATGATGGCGCTCGTCGCGGGTGGCACCGCGTGCTCCAGCGGCAGCGACGACACCGCGTCCGGTGGGGACGCGTGCGGCAACAAGATCGCGTTCTTCGGCGCACTGACCGGTAGCTCCGCCGCTCTCGGTATCAACGAGAACAATGGCGTGAAGCTGGCGGTCGAGCAGTACAACAAGGCGAACCCCGACTGCAAGGTCGAGCTGGTTCCCCTCGACTCCCAGGGCAGCCCGGACCAGGCGCCCGGTCTGGCGCAGAAGGCCATCGACGACACGAAGCTCCTCGGCATCGTCGGCCCGGCCTACTCGGGTGAGTCCGAGGCCGCCGGCCCGCTGTTCAACGAGGCCGGCCTGGTCACCATCACCCCGTCCGCCACCCGGCCGAGCCTCGCCGACCAGAAGTGGAAGACCTTCTTCCGCGCGGTCGGCAACGACTTCAGCCAGGGCCCGGCGGCCGGCAACTACATCAAGAACGTGATGAAGGCCGACAAGGTCTACGTCATCGACGACCAGTCGGCGTACGGCGCGGGCCTGGCCGACGAGGTCAAGAAGATCCTCGGCCCGGTGGTCGTCGGCTCGGACAAGGTCCAGGGCGAGGGCAAGCAGACGGACTTCTCCGCGGTGGTCACCAAGGTCAAGGCCGCCGGCGTGAAGGCGGTCTTCTACGGTGGCTACTACCAGGAGGCCGGTCTGATCCGTAAGCAGCTCACCGCTGCCGGGGTCACCGCGCCGCTGGTCGCCGGCGACGGCGTGAACGACGCCGCCTACATCACCTCCGCCGGTCAGGCCGCCGCCGAGGGCACCATCCTCACCTGCCCGTGCCAGCCGGCCACCGAGGCGCGGGGCACCTTCAAGGAGGAGTACAAGGCGCTGACCGGTGTCGAGCCCGGCACCTACAGCGACACCGCGTACGACGCGGCGAACATCCTGCTCGCCGGGATCAAGGCGGGCAAGACGACCCGTCCGGCGCTGCTCGAGTTCGTGAAGGGCTACAGCGGCGAGGGTGTCGCGGCGACGTACAAGTTCGTCGAGGGTGGCGAGCTGGACCCGGCGCAGGTCAAGGTCTGGGCGTTCAAGGTCACGGGCGGCAAGGTCGTCCCGGACCAGGAGATCCCGAAGTCCTGACGGCCGGTCGCTGCTGAAGCGGTTGAATTCGTGATCGCGGGTGCGGCCGGGAGCTCGCTCCCGGTCGCACCCGAACTCTTTCCAGACCTGATGGAGCGTCCCTCCCTTGGACTTCGACGGCCTGTTCTCCAACTTCGGGGAACTCACGACGACCGGCCTGACGCAGGGCGCTATCTACGCCCTGGTCGCGCTGGGGTACACGCTGGTGTACGGCGTGCTGAGACTCATCAACTTCGCCCACTCCGAGGTGTTCATCGCGGGTGCCTTCGCGGCGCTGTGGACGTGGGGTGCGTTCGGCCTCGACCAGGACTCGGTGGTCACCGGGTTCGGCTCGATCGTGTTCTACCTGTTGGTGGCGATGCTCGCGGCTGCGGCGGCGTCCGCCCTGACCGCCACGGTGATCGAGCGGGTGGCCTACCGGCCGCTGCGTCAGCGTAACGCCCCGCCACTGGCCTTCCTCATCACCGCGATCGGCGCGTCGATCGCGATCGCCGAGGCGTTCGGCATCTACACCCGCCGGCTGCCGCAGGGCATCCCGACCATCGTCGCGAACGACACGGTCCTCTCCGTCGCGGGCGTGCCGATCACCAAGGTGCAGATCCTGACGATCGTCGCCGCGCTGGCCATGATGATCGCGCTCGACTTCTTCATCAACCGGAGCCGGATCGGCCGGGGCATCCGGGCGGTGGCCCAGGATCCGAACACCGCCGCCCTGATGGGCGTCAACAAGGACCGGATCATCCTGATGGTCTTCATCGTCGGCGGCGCGATGGCCGGTGTCGCCGGCCTGCTCTACGACGTGCGGATCGGCAACCTGACCTACAGTGTCGGCTTCCTCCTCGGGCTCAAGGCGTTCACCGCCGCCGTGCTGGGCGGGATCGGCAACCTGCGTGGCGCGCTCGTCGGTGGCCTGCTGCTGGGAGTGGTGGAGAACTACGCCTCGGGCCTGTTCGGCTCGGAGTGGAAGGACTTCGCGGCGTTCGCCGTCCTGGTGGTGCTGCTGATGTTCCGGCCGACCGGCCTGCTGGGTGAATCGCTGGGGAGGGCACGGGCATGACGACCGTACTGGAGCGGGTGCGCTCCGGCCGTCAGGCGGCCGGGGAACGTTGGCGGGACATGCCGCGCTGGGTGCGCTGGGCGGTCCTGGCCGCGGTGATCGTGTTCTTCTACGCGTTGCCGAACAAGGAGTTCTACCAGTACCTCGGGCCGATCCCGACCACGGGCTCGAACTTCACCCAGGTGCTCTTCACCGTCTCGATCTACGTGCTGCTGGCCGTCGGTCTGAACATCGTGGTCGGTTTCGCCGGCCTGCTGGACCTCGGTTACTTCGGCTTCTTCGCCGTGGGCGCGTACACGGTGGCGGTGCTGACCTCGCCGACCAGCGACCTGAAGACGCTCTGGCCGTGGCTGCTCGCCGTGCCGCTCGCGATCGCGTTGACCATGCTCTCCGGCGTGATGCTCGGCACCCCCACCCTGCGGCTGCGCGGTGACTACCTGGCGATCGTGACCCTCGGGTTCGCGGAGATGATCCGGATCGCCGCGGTCAGCTCGGAGTTCCTCAAGGGGCAGCGGGGCTTCAACCAGATCCCGCACCCGCCGGGCAAGTACGCCGACGGCAAGCCGTTCTTCGGCGTGCTGGACGCGCGACCGTACTACTGGCTGGTGCTGACCCTGATCATCCTGGTGGTCATCGGGGTGCGGAACCTGGAGCGCAGCCGGGTCGGCCGGGCCTGGGTGTCGATCCGGGAGGACGAGGACGCGGCCCAGCTGATGGGCGTGCCGACGTTCAAGTTCAAGCTGTGGGCGTTCGCCGCGGGCGCGGCCATCGCCGGTTTGGCCGGGGCGCTCTTCGCCGGTAAGCAGAACTTCGTCAACTCGCAGAACTTCGAGCTGCTCAACTCGATCATCATCCTGGCGGCGGTGATCTTCGGTGGCTCGGGGAACATCTTCGGGGCCATCGTCGGTGGCGGCCTGGTCGCGTACATGATCGAGCGGTTCCGGGGCATCGAGCTGTTCGGTGTCGAGCTGTACGAGTACCGGTTCCTCTTCTTCGGCCTGGTCCTCGTCATCATGATGATCTTCCGGCCGGAGGGTCTGATCCCGAACCGACGACGAGCGGCGGAGTTCAAGGACCGCCGCAAGGAGGTGACCGTCGGTGAGTGAGATCGAGCAGAAGCCGGTCGTGCCGGCGCAGGCGACCGCTCCGGCCGCCGAGACGATGAAGAACCGCGAGCCGCTGCTGGAGGTCGACAACGTCACGCTCCGCTTCGGCGGCGTGGTGGCGCTGGACAAGGTCGACTTCACCCTCTACAAGGGTGAGATCCTCGGCCTGATCGGCCCCAACGGCGCGGGCAAGACCACCTGCTTCAACGCGATGACCGGCATCTACCAGCCCACCGAGGGGCAGATCCGGTTCCGGGGCGAGAAGATCAGTGGCAAGAAGCGGCACCAGATCACCCAGATGGGCATGGCGCGGACGTTCCAGAACATCCGCCTGTTCCCGGAGATGACCGCCCTGGAGAACGTGCAGGTCGGGGCGGACGCGCACCACAAGACCAGCGTGATCTCGGCGCTGTTCCGGCTGCCCCGGCACCGCCGGGAGGAGCGCGAGGGACGCGAGAAGGCCCAGCGGCTGCTGGAGTTCGTCGGCATCCCGCACCGGCTGCACGAGTACGCCCGCAACCTCTCCTACGGCGAGCAGCGGCGGTTGGAGATCGCCCGGGCGCTGGCCACCGACCCGGTGCTGCTCTGCCTGGACGAGCCCGCCGCCGGGTTCAACCCGGCGGAGAAGGAGGAGCTGCTCCAGCTCATCCGGCAGATCCGGGACCAGGGCGTGACCGTCCTGCTGATCGAGCACGACATGCGCCTGGTCATGGGGGTCACCGACCGGATCGTGGTGCTGGAGTTCGGGAAGAAGATCGCCGAGGGGCTCCCCGCCGAGGTGCGGGACAACCCGAAGGTGATCGCGGCGTACCTGGGGGTACCGGACGATGCTGCTTGAGATCGAGGACATGAGCCTGCTCTACGGGCGGATCAAGGCGCTGCACGGCATCAGCCTGACCGTCGACGAGGGCGAGGTCGTCGCGTTGATCGGGGCCAACGGCGCCGGCAAGACGACCACCATGCGGGCCATCTCGGGCATCCGGCCGATCGCGTCCGGGAGCATCCGGTTCAACGGCGAGGACATCTCCAAGCTCCGTGCCGACCTGCGGGTGCGACGCGGCCTCTGCCAGGCGCCGGAGGGCCGGGGCATCTTTCCGGGCATGACGGTGCTGGAGAACCTGGACATGGGGGCGTACACCCGCCGGGACCGGGCCGGGATCGCGCAGGACCTGAAGCGGGTGCTGGAGTTGTTCCCGCGCCTGGCCGAGCGGCGCAAGCAGGCCGGCGGCACGCTCTCCGGCGGTGAGCAGCAGATGCTGGCCGTGGGGCGGGCGCTGATGAGCCGGCCGAAGCTGCTGCTGCTGGACGAGCCGTCGATGGGTCTGGCCCCGATGCTGATCCAGCAGATCTTCTCCATCATCACGGAGATCAACCAGCAGGGCACCACCATCCTGCTCGTGGAGCAGAACGCGCAGCAGGCCCTGGCCCGGGCGCACCGCGCGTACGTGCTGGAGACCGGCCGGATCGTCAAGAGCGGCACCGGCGCCGAACTCCTGCACGACCCGGCCGTCAAAGAGGCGTACCTCGGCGTGGCCTGACCGGCCCGTCACCCCTCATTCCAAGGAGCCCACACATGTTCAGGACCAACGGAGGCCGCCGCGCGCTGCTCGGCGCCACCGGCGCGGTGCTGCTCGCCCTTCCGCTCGCCGCCTGTGGCGAGAAGGAGGAGACGGGGAACGAGCCCGGTGCCGGCCCCTCGGTCACCTCGTCGGTCGACGCGGCCCTGGCCGGCAAGGTGCCGGACGCCATCAAGGCCGACGGCGTGATCAAGGTCGGCACCGACTCCACCTACGCCCCGGCGGAGTACCTCGACACCGACGGCAAGACGGTGATCGGCTTCGACATCGACCTGTTCAACGCGGTGGCC
Organism: Micromonospora inyonensis; assembly: GCF_900091415.1. Taxonomy (NCBI): domain Bacteria; kingdom Bacillati; phylum Actinomycetota; class Actinomycetes; order Micromonosporales; family Micromonosporaceae; genus Micromonospora; species Micromonospora inyonensis. The sequence continues at coordinate 773,792 of NZ_FMHU01000002.1, forward strand.
CAGAAGCTCGGCCTGAAGGCCGAGTACGAGTCCGCCCCGTTCGACGCGATCCTGCCCGCCGTCTCGTCGGGCAAGTACGAGATCGGTGTCTCGTCGTTCACCATCAACGCCGAGCGCGTGCAGAGCGTGCACATGGTCAGCTACTACTCGGCCGGCACCCAGTGGCTGGCCAAGGCCGGCGCCACGATCGACATCGAGAACGCCTGCGGCAAGAAGGTCGCCGTGCAGACCGGTGCGGTCCAGGTGGACGACCTCAAGGCCCGGTCGAAGAAGTGCACCGACGCCGGCAAGCCGGCGATCACCATCGACCAGTACCAGGGGCAGAGTGACGCGACCGCCGCCGTGGTCAGCGGCAAGAACGACGCGATGCTCGCCGACTCGCCCGCCGTGGCGTACGCGGTGAAGCAGAGCAACGGTCAGCTCCAGCTGGTCGGGGACATCTACGAGTCGGCCCCGTACGGCTACGCGGTCAACAGGCAGCAGCAGGCCTTCGCCGAGGTGCTGAAGGAGGCCGTGCAGGCGGTCATCGCCGACGGCACGTACGAGGCGGCCCTGAAGAAGTGGGGCGTCGAGGGCGGCGGCATCACCACCTCGGCACTGAACCCGACCAGCTGATCCATGTCGGTCGGAACCGAACCATCCGAGCGGGCACGGCCGGAACCCATCCGCGCCGTGCCCGTGCGGCGTCCCGGACGATGGATCGCGGTCTTCGTCATCGGGGTGCTGGTCGCCATGTTCGTGCACCTGCTGGTGACGAACAAGGCGTTCAACTGGTCGTTCATGGTCGACGAGATGTTCCGTCCGCCGATCATCGAGGGGCTGCGGGGCACCATCGCGCTGACCGTGCTGGCGATGCTGATCGGCGTGGGGCTCGGCATCGTCATCGCGATCATGCGGCTCTCGGAGAACCCGATCCTGCGCGGGGTCTCCTGGGTCTACACCTGGTTCTTCCGGGCGGTGCCGCGCCTGGTGCTGGCGATCCTCTTCGGCAATTTGGGCATCCTCTGGTCGCGGATCGAGGTCGGGCTCCCCTTCGACCGGCAGCTCGGCGCGCTCTTCGGCGTGGACGACTTCGAGGCGCGGCTCTTCGGCTTTTCCGCCGTCGACATCCTCACCGGTCTCGTCGCCGGCATGTTGGCGCTCGGTCTCTCGGAGGCGGCGTACATGGCGGAGATCGTCCGGGCCGGCATCCAGTCCGTCGACGAGGGGCAGACCGAGGCCGCCCAGGCGCTCGGCCTGCGCCGCTCGCAGATCCTGCGCCGGATCGTGCTGCCCCAGGCGATGCGGGTGATCATCCCGCCGACCGGCAACGAGACCATCGCGATGCTCAAGGACACCTCGCTGGTGGCGTTCGTGCCGGTCTCCACCGAGCTGTTCTTCCAGCTCAAGGGCGTCGGCACCCGGACCTTCCAGGTCTTCCCGATGTACGTCGCGGCGTGCCTGTGGTATCTGCTGCTCACCAGCGTGCTGCTGGTCGGGCAGTACTACCTGGAACGGCACTTCTCCCGGGGCGTCGGCCGCAGCGCCCGGGCGAAGACCACGCTGCGCGGGGTGACCGCCGAGACCGGCGGCCGGACCGGGGAGGTGGTGCAGGGTGACTGAGCCGACCGCGAAGACATCGGCCGGGGCGCCGGACCTGATGGTCCGGGCCGAGCAGGTGCACAAGTCGTTCGGGTCGATCGAGGTGCTCAAGGGCATCGACCTGGAGGTGCGCTCGGGCGAGGTGTGCTGCCTGCTCGGGCCGTCCGGCTCCGGGAAGTCCACCTTCCTGCGCTGCATCAACCACCTGGAGAAGATCAACGCCGGCCGGATCTGGGTGGACGGCGAGCTGATCGGCTACCGGGAGCGGGGCGGCAAGCTGCACGAGATGCGGGAGAAGGAGGTCGCCGCCCAGCGCCGCGCCATCGGCATGGTCTTCCAGCGGTTCAACCTCTTCCCGCACATGACCGTCCTGGAGAACGTCATCGAGGCCCCGGTGCAGCTGGGCCGGGAGAAGAAGGCGGCGGCCCGGGAGCGCGCCGCCGCCCTGCTGGACCGGGTCGGCCTGGGCGACAAGCTCGGCAACTACCCGGGTCAGCTCTCCGGCGGCCAGCAGCAGCGGGTGGCGATCGCCCGGGCACTGGCCATGCGGCCGAAGCTGATGCTCTTCGACGAGCCGACCAGCGCGCTCGACCCGGAACTGGTCGGTGAGGTGCTGGACGTGATGAAGGGCCTCGCCCGCGACGGCATGACGATGATCGTGGTGACCCACGAGATCGGCTTCGCCCGCGAGGTCGGCGACTCGCTGGTCTTCATGGACGGCGGCGTGGTGGTCGAGTCCGGTCCACCCCGGGAGGTGCTGGCCAACCCCCGGCACAACCGCACGCGGGACTTCCTGGCCCGGGTGCTGTGACGCGGGTGCCGCGGCGGGAACCGACCGCCGCGGCGCCCGCAGCACGCGGCGGGCCGGTCGCACCGGGCGCTGTCGGGGGTACGGGCTAGAGTCGCCTCCGTGACAGCTACGACCCCGCGCCTGCTCCTCGTCGACGGCCACTCCCTGGCCTACCGGGCCTTCTTCGCCCTGCCGGTAGAGAACTTCTCCACCACGACCGGGCAGCCGACAAACGCGGTCTACGGCTTCACCTCGATGCTGATCAACGTGCTCCGCGACGAGCAGCCCACCCACATCGTGGTCACCTTCGACGTCTCCCGTCGTTCCTTCCGCACCGAGAAGTACGCCGAGTACAAGGCCGGTCGCAGCGAGACCCCGGCCGACTTCGCCGGCCAGGTCAGCCTGGTCAAGGAGGTCCTCGCCGCGCTGCGCGTCCCGGTGGTGGAGAAGGAGGGGTACGAGGCCGACGACGTCATCGCCACCCTCGCCTGTCAGGCCCGGGACCAGGGCATGTCGGTGCTGATCTCCACCGGCGACCGGGACGCCTTCCAACTCGTCGACGACCACATCACCGTGCTCTATCCCCGCAAGGGCGTCTCCGACCTGGCCCGGATGGACGCCGACGCGGTCGAGGCGAAGTACGGCGTCCGCCCCGAGCGCTACCGCGACCTCGCCGCGCTGGTCGGCGAGACCAGCGACAACCTCCCCGGCGTCCCCGGCGTCGGCCCGAAGACCGCCGCCAAGTGGATCAACCTGTACGGCGGGGTGGAGGGGGTCGTCGCGCACGCCGACCAGATCAAGGGCAAGGCCGGCGACAACCTGCGGGAGCGGCTCGCCGACGTGCTCCGCAACTACGACCTCAACTGCCTGGTCGCCGACCTCGACCTGCCGCTGCGCCCCGAGGACGCCCGCTGGACCGGCTGGGACCGGGAGGCCGTGCACCAGGTCTTCGACACGCTCCAGTTCCGCATCCTGCGCGACCGGCTCTACCAGTACCTGGAAGCGGTCGAGCCGGAGGCCGAGGCCGGCTTCGAGCTGACCGGCGAGCTGCTCACCGGGCCGGGTGCCCTGGCCGGGTGGCTGGGCAACCACGCGTCGGCCGACGTCCCGGTCGGGATGGCGGTCAAGCTCGACACCGGCCCGAACCGCCGGCACACCGCCTCGGTCGTCGGCCTGGCCCTGGCCACCGGGGCGGGCGCGGCGGCCTGGTGCGACCCGGCCCGCCTGACGCCGGCCGACGAGTCGGCGCTGGCCGCCTGGCTCGGTGACGCCGCCCGGCCCAAGGTGCTGCACGACAGCAAGCCGGCGGTGCTGGCCTTCGCGGCGCACGGCTGGGAACTCGCCGGCATCCACCGGGACACCCAGATCGCCGCCTACCTGGCCCGTCCCGACCAGCGCTCGTACGACCTCACCGACCTGGCGCTGCGTTACCTGCACCGGGAGCTGCGGGTGGACGCCCCGGAGAACGGCCAGCTCACCCTGGACGGCTTCGGTGACGACGGGGCCGCCGAGCAGAACCTCATGCTCCAGGCGCGGGCCACCCTGGACCTGGCCGACGCGATCGACGCCGAGCTGTCCCGCGACGGCGAGCAGTCCGCCCGGTTGATGGCCGGGGTGGAGCTGCCGCTGATGCGGGTGCTGGCCGCGATGGAGCGGATCGGCATCGCCGCCGACACCGACTACCTGCACGAGCTGGAGGCGCACTTCGCCGGTGAGGTGAAGGGGGCCGCGCAGGCCGCGTACGCCGAGATCGGGCGGGAGTTCAACCTCGGCTCGCCGAAGCAGCTCCAGGAGATCCTCTTCGGCGAGCTGGGCCTGCCCAAGACGAAGAAGATCAAGACCGGGTACACCACCGACGCGGACGCCCTCCAGTGGCTCTTCGCGCAGACCCAGCACCCGGTCCTGGCGCACCTGCTGCGGCACCGGGACGTCGCCAAGCTGAAGTCGACCGTCGACGGCCTGCTCAAGTCGGTCTCCGACGACGACCGGATCCACACCACCTTCAACCAGACGGTGGCCGCGACCGGCCGGCTCTCCTCCACCGAGCCGAACCTCCAGAACATCCCCATCCGCACCGAGGAGGGGCGGCGGATCCGCCGGGCGTTCGTGGTCGGCGAGGGGTACGACTGCCTGCTCACCGCCGACTACAGCCAGATCGAGATGCGGATCATGGCGCACCTCTCCGCCGACGACGCCTTGATCGACGCGTTCAACTCCGGGGCCGACTTCCACGCGGCCACCGCCTCGTCGGTGTTCGGCGTACCGGTCGGGGAGGTCACCGCCGACCAGCGGCGCAAGATCAAGGCGATGAACTACGGCCTGGCGTACGGGCTCAGCGCGTTCGGTCTCGCCCAGCAGCTCGGGATCACCGCCGAGGAGGCCCGGGGCCTGATGGAGAACTACTTCGCCGGGTTCGGTGGCGTCCGCGACTACCTGCGCACCGTGGTCGACAAGGCCCGCCAGGACGGCTACACCTCCACCGTGCTGGGCCGTCGCCGGTACCTGCCCGACCTGGTCAGCGACAACCGGCAGCGCCGGGAAATGGCCGAGCGGATGGCGCTCAACGCCCCGATCCAGGGGTCCGCGGCCGACATCATCAAGCTCGCCATGCTGCACGTCGACACGGCGCTGCGGGACGCCGGGCTGCGCTCGCGGATGCTGTTGCAGGTGCACGACGAACTGGTCTTCGAGGTGGCACCCGGCGAGCGGGAGGCGCTGGAGGCGCTGGTGCGGCGGGAGATGGGCGGGGCTTACCCGCTCTCGGTGCCGCTGGAGGTGTCGGTGGGCGACGGCCGGGACTGGAACAGCGCCGGCCACTGACGCCCTCGTCCCGCGCCCCCACCGCCCGGTCGATCATGGACTTCCGGCACTGCCCGAACCGCGCAATCGCCACCAATCACGTGCCTCGGCTCCATGATCGGTGGGGGCCAGGGGTTCTGGGCTGGGGCTAGCCGGCCGGGCCGCCGCGGGACTTGGGCGGGGCGCCGTGGCGCTCCAGAGCGCGGCGGGACGGGCCGCCGGGTGGCGGCAGCGGCTCCTTGAGCGGGTCGTGGCCCCAGTTCATCAGCGAGTACCGCCACTTCGTGTCACGGACGTCGCCGGAGGGACGCTGGGCCATGTGCCGGTGGACGTAGCCGACGACCTTGCGCATGTGTTTGAGGTCGGCCTCCGACAGCTCGGAGCGTTTGCGTCGCAGCAGGTTGACGATCTTCCGGCCGGAGTCGTGGCCGACCGACTCGCCGCCCTTGGTGCCCTCCTTGTGCCAGCCGACGTGCTTGGACTCCTCGGTCTCCAGCCAGCGGGAGAGTTCGGTGGGTGACATGTTCACCGCCTCGGTGAACTCCCGGTAGGTGTCCCGGTCCTGCTCATCGTTCTTCATGGCGCAGCGCCTCCGGCTTGTGTGCGACGTCCCGGCCCGAGTCGTCGTTGCGGATGCGGTACTGCGGATGCTCCGGGGACGCGTTCACCGCGTGTCCCCGTACGTGCGTCCGGTCGGTCAGCTTCTCCTTGACCACGCCGTGGGCCCGGCCGCTGTGGCTGGCCCAGGAGACGTGGTCGCCCTCGCGGAACTCCCTGTCGGCCATGCCCGCCGGGTACCCGGCGCCGGTGCCGGGAAACCGGGCCGCCGGTGTCAGGGCGTGATCACGGCGGTCCGGCGGCCCGGCGGCCCGGTGTCGAACCGTTGGTCAGCTCGTGGGTTTCTCGGCGACGAAGATGGCGGTGCCGGGGAAGAGCCGCCCGCGCAGCGGGCTCCACTGACCCCAGATCCCCTCGTGCCCCTCCGGCCACTCCGGTTCGACCAGGTCGATCAGGCGGAACCCGGCGCCGACCAGCTCACGGACCCGGTCACCGAGGGTGCGGTGCTGCTCGACGTAGGTCGCGACGCCCTCCTCGTCCTGCTCCACGTAAGGGGAGCGGTCGAAGTAGGAGTGGACGGCGGTCAGCCCGCCCTCGCCCGGGTCGTCGTAGAAGATCCAGCGCATCAAGTGGGTGTGATCTTGCTACATCAATAACGCCTGCTCGCGCCTGGGATGCCCACTCGCCATACGTCCCGCCGTACCTCGCGCCTGGGTTACGGCGCGGCTGGACGACGGGCCACGAAGATGGCGGTGCCCGGGAACAGCCGACCGCGTATCGGACTCCACTGGCCCCACACCTCTTCGTGTCCTGGCGGCCACTCCGGTTCAACTACGTCACAGAGAATGAAGCCGGCGGCCGTCAGTTCTCGGACCCGGTCGCCAAAGGTGCGGTGCGCCTCGATGTAGGAGGGCACCCCTGCCGAATCCTGTTCGATGTACGGGCGGCGGTCGAAGTAGGAGTGTACAGCGGTCAGGCCAGCCTCGCCGGGGTCGTCCAAGAAAATCCAGCGAATGGGGTGAGTAACGGCAAAGACCCACGCTCCGCCGGGGCGCAGCACCCGGAACACTTCGCGCATGAGTGCCTCGGAGTCTGCGACGAACGGCACAGCGCCGAACGCGGTATGCACCGTGTCGAACGTGTCTGCCCGGAACGGCATCGCTAGGGCGTCGGCTTGTATGAGCGGCACATGTACGCCCGAGCGGTCGGCGGCCAGTCTGGCATGCCGCAACATGCCAGCAGACAGGTCTAGAGCTGTCACGTCGGCCCCTTGGCCGTCCAGCCACCGCGAGCCCGCAGCCGCACCGCAGCCGATCTCCAGGACCCGAGTTCCCTTGACGTCGCCGAGGAGCCGGACGTCTGCTTCGCGTAGGCCCTCGGGACACCACACCAGGTCGACATCCCCCAGGAATGCGCCGTGCTCCGCCTGGTAGCTGTCGGCGTCCTCGTCCCACCAACGTCGGCTCGCCGCCCTGCCCTCTGCGTCGGACACCGTACGGCGACTGACGACGGGTTCGGGGGGCGTTGGGGGCTCGGTCATGCTTGTAACGGTACGGATCGCAGTAACCGGGAAAGCGGCGGGTGTCAAGACGGGCAGGGGGCGGTTCGTTCAGGCCCGCCCCTGCTCGCGCAGCGTCAGCTTGGGTGACACCCTGAGCCATCGCCGCTCACGGCCGGTGACCCGCTCCTTACCCCTCCTCCAGAGCGATCGTGTATGCGTGCACGAAGAAGGTTTCGACCCGTGCTCGGTGCAGGTGGCCGGCAAGTGCCTTGTCGCCCTCTTGACCGAGGACTACATGCACATGGACTTTGCCATCCCGGATTTCTCCCGTGCCGCTCAGCTCAAGCGGCTGACGGTACTCGTTGACGATGTCCGTGCCCGCGTCGCCCGCGAGCATGTTGCTGATTGCACACTCATCGACAGCGCCGATCAGCGAAACGATAGCGCCATTCGTTATCCCCTCTTCTGCGGCCCGTCTGGTCAGCGTCTCGATTACCTCTTCACCGGGCTTGACGCGCAACAGCTTCATATTCCTATCCAATCGCTAGAGGGGTAATTCCTGCCAGTACAGCCGCATATGCTCGCAGGTTCTCACGACACTCTTCGTGCTGCACAGCGGACATGAGAGCAGATCGGGTCCGAGTGTCCTCGACATCTATGCAGCTGGCGAGCAGTACAGCGCTGCACCATCGGGCGGCAGCGTCGCGGCCATTCTCAAGCTCGGCGGTGAGCCGTTGCGATACCCATTCTCTTGGGTGGTTGCTCTCGCCAAGAATCCGCCCTGCTGCTTGAGTTGTCACGCCGGACAGGTGCGCTGCCCGCTCCCATGGCAGTTCCAAGACTCGGCTGGCAACGGCCGTGAGGTAGAGGTGGCGGGCGTCTTGATCGCTGCGGATGGCCGAGATTGCGGCATCGCCCAACCCGGCCGCTCCTACCTTGGCGAGGATACCGGCAGAGTTGACCCGCAGGACCGCTGTAGCCCCCGTGCGCATCCATGCGGTCAGCCCTCGCCGCGCTCCTTCGCTGTCGGCCGCTAGTGCGCTAATCGTCAGATCGGTAGCGTGACTGGTCTGGGCGGTAGCAAGGAGATGTCCACTGCCCTGCGCGATGTCGCCGAAGACTCGGTGGGCGACGAGCACGTCTGTCAGCGCGGGGTCTGTAAATCGGTATGACCCGCTTGCGTTCCGCATGACGTGTGGATGCGTGTTGAGGCGTAGTGAAATAGACTGCGGAATTTGAGAAGGGTTCAGTTCGTTCGTTCGGTGCTGCCAAAGTTGCCATGCGAGCCACTCAACGGCCTCGTGGTCGCCCATCAAACGGGCGGACACCGATTGGTCGCAGAGGAAGCCGCTGGCCGCAGTGGCGGCCGTCGAGGCGAAAAACTGGCGACGGTTCACTTCACGCTCTTTCTCGTCCAGCTCCCCGCTGGTGGCCGGCAGAGCGAACCACAACCGATTCTCCGGTATGCGTAGCAACGTCGCCCATTGCACCAAGCGATCAAGGTGGACCAAGGGGGGACCGTTCTCCACCCGGCTTAACTGAGCTTGGCTCATGCCAATCCAGGAGGCGGCCTGATCTTGAGATATTGGATGGCGGCCGTGGTAGGGGTGCGTCCGCCACGCCCGGATCACCCGGCCCATGTGCCGACTGTGAAGTGCTTGGGCTAGGACGATCTCATCCCAGAAGTCGGCCGGAACCTCCGGCGCTGCACCTGGATGTTGCCGGCTGTAGGACGAGCAGGGCGAGCAGCACCCGTTGGTGTTGTCGCGTGCAAGACGTACGCCGCAGCGGCAATAGCGAGCCTCGTGGGTAGCTGTCATCGTGGCGTCCTTGTGTGGCAGCCGAGCCTAGATGGTATGCGGTGCAACTTGATGATCCCATCCGAGTGCCGGTTGTGCTTATGCATGAGACGCATATCGACATCCGCCCTCTGTCATGTTGCGCAAGGTCGAGCCCTCGGCATCCTGTTCTAACGATAAGCGATCGGCTAGTTACAGCAGTTCGTCTCCCCGCCCGTTCGTGACTGTTGACTCCGTGCGGGTGAGGGTCGGCATGCCGCGCGAGTCGTAGGACTCGCAACGGTCCTGCCTCGCGCGGCTTGCTCGACCGGCCCAGCTTGAACGGCGCTTGACCAGCGGCGACCAGGAAACGGACTTTCATTGTGGCGTATCAACCAGGACCGAACGATCTACTGCGCGCGGCGCGGCTGGCGCTGCGGTCCCCTTCGGGGTCGGGTCGGCCGATGTCGCGGCAGGAGTTGGCCGAGGCGGTCAACGCGTACTTGTACGAGCACGCGGGACGCCGGTTTGCCGTTCATGCCCGCTACATCGGCACTCTTGAACGCGGTACTACTCGGTGGCCGTCCGCGCACTACCGGACGGGATTGCGGGCGGTGCTGGGCAAGGCCACGGATGCGGAACTCGGCTTCTTCATCATCCAGGGGCACGCCAAGGATCCGGACGGGATCCGGGTCGAGCCGGCCCGGAGTACCGGTCCGTCTGACGCTGCGCCGGCCGACCTTCGCGCCACGGTGCCCGTGGCTACCCGTAGGGGAATCGCGTCTCCCCGGGAGGCAGGCGGCGGGCTCCGGGTAGTGCCGGCCGTCGCGGCGGCGGTGCAGGTCAGCGTGAACGCTGGCGCGGCGGTCAGGTTGATGTGCCACGACGGGCGGCCCGGCTGCGTCGCGGTGATGGCTGGTCCGCTACGGGTTTTGATCGACGTGTCGGACGTCGATTCAGTCAGCGCCGCCTCGTCCGGCAATGCCTCTGTGATGCTCGGTGCGGTGGCCCCGTGAGCCGTTTTGCGTCTGCGGAGGGCTCGACCTCGGATCGGGTGTCGGTGGACCTGGTGACGCCGGGTGAGTTGGCGGACGCTCGCAGGCTGCTGGGGGCTCAGTTGGCAGCAATGCGGAGAGGTGTTGGCCTCACTCAGGATCAGCTTGCCACGAAGGTGCGGTGGTCCCGGAGCACGGTCGCCAATGTGGAGACGGGGCGGCAGGTGACTCTTCGGGAGTTTTGGGCCGCCTGTGATGTCGTGTTGGGCGCGGGTGAGCTGTTGGTGTTGGGGTGGGCGCGGACGGAGGCGTTGTCGCGCCGGCTGCGTGATCAAAAGGCGGCGGAGCTGATCCGGCAGCGGCTGGCGCAGCCGGTCCCGGGCTGCGTGTGCCTTGATCTTCAACGGCTGTTCACTGAGCCCGGCGCGTCGCTACCCCTCGGCAGTCCGTCCGCTGCATCCATGACGATGAACGGAAGTGATCATGGATGACGACGATGCGGATCTGATCCGGCCGAGGCATCGCCCGCATCGGTCACGTCGGTTCCCGGGTGGTCGGCCGTGTGCCTGCCCGGGGTGTCGCACCGCGCGGAAGCGAGAGCGGCAGGTTCCCCGTCCGGGAGTGGTGCCGTCCGCTGGTGCTGTCCCGGCTTCTGGTGGCGACGCGATGCCGTCGCCTGCGGGGTTCGGGCCGGTGGATTGGCCGACGCAGATCGATTGGACCCGCGCGGCCGAGTTGGTGACCCGAGGCCAACTCCGCCGTGCGCAAGGAATCGCACGAGTGAAAGGAGTGAATCCCTCTAGCACGTCAGCTCATGGCACCAACTCGTCAGCTCTTACCCAGAATGGAGACACGGCACCATGACCGACACGATCACTGGTAACCCGACGATCGAGGCGTACACCGGCCGCCTCAACCTGTCCCGTACGCACTTCGTGGGGATCGGCGGGAGTGCGATGTCCGGCCTGGCTCGGCTGTTGGCCGAGCTGGGCTACCAGGTAAGCGGCAGCGATGTGACCGACTCGGCCGCCCTGGCGGGCCTGCGCACGGCCGGCGTGCGGGTGCGGGTGGGGCACGACGCCGCGCACATCGACGGGGCGAGCTGCGTCGTCTACACCACCGTCGCGCGGAACGCGCCGGAGGTGATTGCGGCCCGCGCCGCTGGAGCCCCGGTCGTGCACCGGGCGCAGGTTCTCGACTGGCTGGCCGGGTCGCGGCGGCTGGTGGCCGTCTCCGGTTCGCACGGCAAGTCCACCACGACGGCGATGCTCGCCCACATCCTGCGTACCCTCGGGCAGGACCCGACGTACCTGATCGGGGCCGACCTGACCGGCCCTGGGTCCGGCGCTCACCTGGGTACGTCGCGGCTGCTGGTGGCGGAGGCAGACGAATCGGACCGGTCGTTCCACTTCCTCACCCCGTCGTTCGCGGTGATCACCAACGTCACCGACGATCATCCGGAGAACTTCGCGAGCCACGCCGACGTGATGCGCGCCTACGTCGGGTTCGGTTGCCGGCTCGCGCCGCACAGGTTCCTGATCGTCAACGCCGACTGCGTGGGCGCGACGGTGGCCGCCGACGTGATCGCCGACGAGCGGCCTGATCTGACGGTGCTGCGGTATGGGCGGGACCGGGCGGCGGACGTTCGGTTGCTGGACGTGCAGGCGCGGGGGTGGAGCGCTTCGGCCACGGTGCGGGTACCGAACGGCACCGAGGTACGGCTGACCCTGCCGACTCCGGCCGCCCACCACCTAGACAACATGGCGGCGGCGGTGGCGTGCGCGGTGGCTCTCGGCTCCGATCCGGCTGACGTGGCGGGGGCGGCGTGCGCGTTCGGCGGGGTGCGCCGCCGGTTCGAGCACGTGGACACGCGGGCCGGGGTGACGCTGATCGACTCCTACGCCGACCACCCGAACGAGATCGCCGCCGACCTGGACGCCGCGCGGGCCCTGGCGCGGGGACGGGTCATCGTGGTGTTCCAGCCGTCCGGGCACGCCCGCGTTCTGGCATTCGGGGAGCGGATCGGCCGGGTCCTGGCGGACAAGGCCGATCACGTTCTGCTGCTCGACGTGCACGGCGCTGTGCCGGTGGGGCGGCCCGTGGCGGATGCGGCGGGGATCATGCCGTGGTTGCGGGACGGTCAGTGCTGCATGCCGCTCGGCCCGGACCACGCGGGCCGGGTGGTCGCACGGATGGCCGGCCGCGGTGACGTGGTGCTGACGATGGGCACCGGCGATGTGACCGGCTACGGTGCGGCCATCCTGGACAGCCTGGGCAGCCGATCCGAGGTCGCCCTGTCCGCCTGACCCCTGTTTCGGGTCAGGCGGTGACGGCGCCGGTTTCCTCGACCAGCTTGTCTGCGAGCGCGAGGAGTCCGGCGCTGTTGGCTGCCTTGACCAACACCACATCCCCCGGCCGTAACCCGTCGCGTAGTAGCTCCCATGCCTCGGCCACGTCGGCCGCCCGATCCACTGCCGTGGCGGTGCCGGCGGCTCCGGCCGCATACTGCTCGGCGTCCGTGCCGCCGATGGCGACCAGCCAGCCCGCGTCGATCTCGGCCACCTGCTGCCCGATCTCCCGGTGCACCTCGGCGGCGTGGTCGCCCAGCTCGGCCATCTCACCCAGCACGGCCACCGCTCGCCGGCCGTCACCGGTCATGGCGTGCAGTGCCCGCAGTGCGGCGCGCATGGCGTCGGGTGCGGCGTTGTAGGCGTCGTTGATGATCGTCACCCCGTCGGGGCGGGTGGTGACCTGCATCCGGCCCGGTGACACCGCCTCCGCCAGCGACAGTGCGTCGGCCACCGCTTCGATCGGATGGCCCAGCCCGAGGGCGACGGTGGCGGCGGCCAGGGCGTTGGACGCCTGGTGCAACCCGTACAGCCGCAACCGCACCTCGGCGGACTTGCCGTGGTGCACGAGCCGGAAGCGTGCGCGGCCCAGCTCGTCCACGGTCACGTTCTCGGCGCGTACGTCGGCCGGCTGTTCGATGCCGTAGCGGAGCACCCGGGCGGCCGTGCGGGCAGCCATGGCGGTCACCAACTCGTCGTCGGCGTTGAGGACGGCTAGGCCACCGTCGCCCGCGTCGGGGAGTGCTTCCACGATCTCGCCTTTGGCCTGGGCGATGTTCTCCACCGACCCGAATTCGCCAAGGTGCGCGTGCCCGACCCGGGTGACGACACTGACCGTGGGCGGGGCGATGCGGGTCAGGTACGCCACATGCCCGATCCCGCGAGCGCCCATCTCCAATACGAGGTAGCGGGTGTCTGCGGTGGCACGGGTGACGGTGTAGGGCAACCCGAGTTCGTTGTTGTTCGACGCTCGGTTGGCGACGGTCGGGCCGAACGCGGGGAGCACCTGCGCCAGGATGTCCTTGGTTGATGTCTTGCCCACCGAGCCGGTCACGCCGATCACCGTGGTCTGCGGGAGTCGGTCCACGACCGCGCGGGCCAGCCGCCCGTATGCGCCGGGCATGTCGTCGACGACGACCGCCGGGAGGCCGACCGGTCGAGACGCCAACACCGCCGCTGCCCCGGCCTGGATGGCTTGGGCGGCGTAGTCGTGCCCGTCAACGCGCTCACCGGGCAGTGCCACGAACATGCCGCCGGGCTCCACGCGCCGGCTGTCGAACACCACCGGGGCCGTCACGGTCACCGTATCGGGGGCGTCGTGGACGGCTCCGCCGACAACGGCCGTGATCTCTTGCAGGGTCATCGGAAGCACGACAAGAACCTACCGCGCCGGGTCGGCTGCGGGTGCGGCGCATCGGCGCGGCTAGCTGGACCGTGTTCGACCTTCTCAGGCTTCGCCGGGCGACTGCACGGCCGGTCATTCGTTCGGGTGGAGGTCCGCGACCGGTCGCGGATGGCGGATCGCCATCTCAAGGTTTTGACTTCTGCGGGTCGGGCTATGCCAAGCTGTAATTTAGAGGTCGCGCAAATTAGGTGGGCTTCATGGCCGGCGGGTGGGGCGGGTGTCCCACCGGTACAAGATCCATGCGTGACGGATGAGGCTACGGATGGTGATGATGGCGTCGGCGAGGTCGAAGTAGGCGTTGACCACGTCTTCTTTAGGTTCGTAACAGCGTTGCAGCCGGTTGAAGGCGTTGTGCCAGGCGTTCGTGCGCTCGACGTGCCACCGCCGGGTGGCCTGGATTGGGGCTTTGACGCCCTTGCGGGCGATCTCGCCGGTCAGCCTGCGGGCGGTGAGCAGGTCGCGGGTTTTCTGGGAGTCGTACCCGGCGTCCAGGTGCACGGTGATGGTGGCGGGCAGCGGGCCGAGGTCGTCGAGCCGGTCCAGGGTGGATGCCAGCAGCGGGGAGTCGTGGCGGTGGGCGCCGGCCAGGACGCGACCCAGTGGGATGCCGCGGGCCTCGACCATGACCGAACGTTTCATGCCTTGCTTGCCGCGGTCGACCGGTGAACGGCCAGCGACCTCGCCACCGCCGGGCGCCTTGGTGATGCACCCATCGACGGCGAGGTCGTCCAGCAGCAGCCCGACGAGACGGTCGTAGGCGTTCAGCGCGATCGTCTTGAGCTGGGCGAACACGCCCAACTGGATCCACTCATCGCGGCGGTTGCGGATCGTGGTGGCCGAGCAGGTCGAGTCAGCGATGCCCTGGTAGGAGCAGCCGAAACGCAGCACCTGCAGCAACTTGTCGAACACGATCCGGTCGGCGACCCGCCGGCGGTGACAGCCCAGCGGATGGGTGGGGTCGGTAGCGGGACGGGGTGGCAGCAGCGCGGCGAACTGGTCCCACAAGGGGTCGCTCAGCCATGATGGGACAGCGGGCACAGGCGTTCCAGTGATCATTGAGCCTTTCCGCGTAACGGGTCGTGGCGTTGGGTGATCAGGTTGTGCGGTTGTGCTCGACGTGCAGGAGCACGAGGGCCGCCGCGGTGATCCTGCCGATGTTCCACGGGCACAGGCTGACGTTGCGCAGCGCTTTGAAGGTGGTCTTGAGCAGGGAGTTTCCGCGTTCGCCGATGGCGCGGACACCGTTGTGGGCCTTGTTGAACTGCTGCTGCACGTCGGTGCAGGTGCCGTTGCGCGGCTTCTTGAACGCGGTCGTGATCGTGTCGGCTTCGCCTTCGTAGCCAAGGTCGCCGAGAACCCGCCGCTGGTCGTTGGTCCAGGCGGTCAGCAGGGGCAGGATGCCGTGTTCGCGCAGGGCGGTCGTGTCATGTTCCCGGCCGGGACGCACTGGTGAGGTCCACAGCGGCCACCCGTCCGGGGCGGTGATGACCTGCACGTTACCGCCGTGGTTGTCGTGTTTGCCGGACCACCAGAGGTCCACTCCCGGCGTCGGCCCCGGTGTGCGGCACCGGTCGGTCTCGATCAGGGTCCCGTCGATGTTCACGTGGGCGTAGCCGGCCATCTTCGCCGCCAACAGCACCGATTCCAGGCCCGGCGCGTGCGCGGCGAGGACCCGGATGCCCTCGTGCAGGTAGGCGTAGCCGGTCGACGAGCTGACCTGGTTGTCGATGGCCAACTGCTTGACCCGAGTGCCGTCGAGGAACCAGCGGATCACCAGGATCGCCTGCTTGAAGCAGCTCAGCGACCGCGTCCCGGAACGGGTCCCGAGCCGCTGCCGTTGCCCATGCAGAAGCCCGGACAGGAACAACACGGTCTCCTCGCGCACGGACAGCTCGGCGGTGTATGTGACACTCATGGCGACGCAGGGCCCCTACTGAAGTTGATCTGTGGAAGGACCACTTCATACCGGGGCTCTGCGTCTTTCCCTTGCACCACAACGGGTCCGGGCGTGTCCGCACCGCCCACCAACGCCGCTACGCGCCGCACTCACACCGTTACGCGGAAAGGCTCATTAGGCGTAGGAACCTTCATGATTACTGATGCCTGTGCCCGTCTCCTACCCGGCTCATCCCCGCTGACCTATTTGCGCGACCTCTTAGAGATCAATCTCGTCGTCATTGTCAGGTGCCGGAATCCAGTACGGTTCCCGTTCAACCGGTACAACGAGGGCCGCTGCCGGACGCGACCTCGCCCACCTCAGAACCTCCTCGCGGGTCCCTTCAATTCCCGCCACCCCTGCCGTCTGACCACCTGGCATCTCGTCTACCCACTTTGCAGCCCAGACAATCTCCCGTTCCAGGTTGCGGCATTTATGTATATAGACTGTGCCTTGCCCGGGGCGGGGATCGGTTATCACCTGCGCGGGCGCGATTTCTTCGTCACGAATCTCTGGCGGAAGATAATAGGCGTTCGTGCGGCGGCGAGGTTGCTCCATACGGCGGATACTAGCGGACTGATTGCGATCCGAACCCGGAACCGGATCGAGCCCCGCGTGATCACTTACGTTGATCATGCGGGGCTCGACCGTCAGGTGCTACTCAGGCACCGCTCGCCCTGGCCGCGTCAGGACGGATCCCACCCCGAGCCGTACCAGGCGCTCCCCATCTGCGGCGGGTCGTCCAGGTTGTACGCCCCGGCAGAGTTGCGGTGGAACTTCGGGCTCTTGATGAAGGTGTACCAGCGCCCCGGGTACGAACTGGACGGGTCCGTCCAGTCGAACTGATGAGCCACGCCGGCATGAGCGACGGTGCTCTCATAGCCGACGTAGCCACCGGAGCCGAAGCAGTTCACCAAGGCTCCGGCCCCATACGGGCCACCGCTCCAGGTCCGCCGCGTCGACCCCCCACTCACGGGGTAGCCCTCGGGATGGGCACTGCTGAGGTACAGCCGCTCACCCGACGCCCGGACCTGCTTCGTGCCGCGCGTCGACTCGAACTGGAAGGGCTTCGACGTGGAAGAGCCTCCGCTGAACTGCACTTCGATGAAGAACTCGGTACTTCCCAGCGTGGTCCCGTTGTAGCCGTAGATGCCATCGCCACTGAACTCGGCCCAGTAGTTCGCGACGTAGTACCAGCACCCCAACGCCGAGCAGGTTCCACCGTCGGCCCGCACCTTCGACGTGTCCGGGCAGACCCATGCGCCCTTCCGTGCGCTAACCGGACTGGAGCACTGGTCGGCCCCGGATGCGGTCACGGCTCCGATGTATGCCTTCGTCGTAGTGGTCGGAATGGAGCCTGCGACTGCCGGAGTGGTGCTCGCGCTGAGCCCTCCGACCATCACCAGTGCTGCGGTGAGTAGCAGTCTTACGAACCGTTTGACCATCGCCTCTTCTTCCGTAGGGGGCGTTCGGCAATAACCGTTGGGTCGCTCGCCGTCCACCTCGATATGGGGGATGGGGCACACAGGAGTCCAGGGCCCTTACTCGACAGACGCCCCGTGCCTGATCGAACGCTATCGCTGCGCTTGCCGGCAAACAAGGACATCGATTGTCGGAGTTGGGCTCCGACATTCTTCAGCGATTACCAGAGCCAGAATTGCTTGAACGGGGATTCCCATGAACAGCATCCACCCAAGTGGAGATCTGCAAGGCTTGACTTTCACCGACCGCGAGATTCTGACCACCGCCACTCACCCCGACTTCAGGGCGTGGCTTGCCCGCATCCGCCACATCGGCGGCTGCCAACACCCCGTGCACCTCGTCGGCCAAAGCCTGACCGTGGACGCCGCCACCGGCCGCCTCGTGCATGCCCTAACCAGCGCGGAGCAGCCACACGGCCGACTCACCATCGCCTGCGGCAACCGCCGCCAATCCCGCTGCGAACCCTGCGCCCGGCTACACCAAGGCGACACCTATCAACTCGTCGTGTCAGGGCTCGCCGGAGGCAAGGGCATCCCCGACACCGTGAGGGCGCACCCGCGCGTGTTCGTCACCTTCACCGCGCCCAGCTTCGGCCCCGTCCACCGGCACATTGCCGACCACCCGTGCCGGCCACCCCGCCCCGGCCGTGGCCTCGTCTGCACCCACGGCCGGCCCCTGTGGTGCCTCGACCGGCACCCGAGCGACAACCCACTCACCGGCTCGCCGATCTGCGGCGACTGCTACGACCACCCCGCCGCCGTCCTCTGGAACGCCCACACCCGCGACCTGTGGCAACGCCTACACCGCAACCTGTACGAAGCCATCGCCACCAGTCGGGGCATCTCCCGCACCGCCGCACGAAAATCCGTCCGCGTCGCCTACGCCAAAGTCGCGGAGTACCAACGGCGTGGGTCGATCCACTTCCACGCCGTCATGCGCTTCGACGGCCCCACCCCCGACACCCCACCCCCGGCCTGGGCCACCCTCGCACTCCTGACCCAGACCATCCGCACCGCCACCCGCCGTGTCCACCTCGCCGTGCCCGGCCTGGACGCGATCCTGCGGTTCGGCGCGCAGCTCGACATCCGGCCCATCCTGCCCGGCAACGGCAGCGACGACGATCTCACCGAACGGGCCGTGGCCTCCTACATCGCCAAGTACGTCACCAAGCCCGATGTCGCCGGCATCACCGTTGACCGGCCCATCCGCGACGCCATCACCATCTCCGTCCTCCCCGTCACCGACCACGCCCGCACCCTCATCCGCACCTGCTGGACCCTCGGCGGCCGGACCGAATACAAGGCGCTGAACCTGCGGCGCTGGGCGCACCAACTCGGCTACCGAGGACACATCGCCAGCAAGAGCCGCGCCTACTCCACCAGCTACACCGCCCTCCGCGCCGCACGTGAGCAGCACCGCCGCGACCACAACGACCAGAAGGAAGCGCTCGACGACATCGACACCATCACCGACAAGCACTGGACCTACACCGGCAACGGCCACACCCCCGGACAAGCCATGTTCGCCGACGCCATCGCAGACGACCTCCAAACCGCCCGCGAAGCCGCCCACGAGGCGCGCACAGGTGGTGAGCGCGATGAGCCTTGAACCCGCATCGACGAACACGGAGCGGGCCGTCAGCGTTCAAACACCCGCCTGCAGGAGAGAACAGCGGTCCGACCAGGCTGAACACGTACGCAAAATCCTCGACGGATGGCCACCGCTGACAGAGGAACAACGCTCGACGCTAGCGCTACTCGTGCAGTCACCGGACCGTGCGGCAGCATGACGGATAGCCCGCCATGCTGCCGCACGGTGGTTCAGCCCGCCCTGCGCGAAGAGTCCTTCGGAGCGATCTTTACCGTCCCCGGGTCAAACCCCTTCCGCCCCCGTACTGCCGGCAAGATCGTCACATCCATCAGTGTGTCAATGATGTGGCGGCGCTGGTCGTTGGTCACGTCGTGTGAGTACCACCACGCGCGTACGTCAGGGGCTGCGACGGCCGGACCAAGGATGTCCACTCGCCCCACATCCGCCAACTTCGCCTCGATCTCGGCAATGTCCGCCTCGGCTGCCTCGATGCCAGCCAACATCGTTGACCTCGGGATGCGCTTCTTCGCGTAGTCAACGCCGAGCTGCTTGAGCAGGACCCGCGAAGCCTCCAACTCTTCGCGGAGAGCGTCTACATCGGGCCGGTCGTGGTCGATGAGCAGATCAGCCCCATCACGCTCGATTAGGCCGATCACGACATCGCTCACCAGGTCGTCCACCGGCTGCGTCATCCGGCTGACGTGCTTGCCGGTGCGGCAGGTGTAGTTCTTGGCTCCCGTCCTCGACTGGCCGCTCATGTTGACTGACTCGCCGCACAGACACATCGGGCGATTCCGGTGAGAAGGCCCATGGCGGACTTGCCGGTCTTCATCTTCCGCGCCGGGCTTTCCAAGATGGCCTTGACAGCGCGCCACGTCGGTTCGTCCACCAGAGCTGGCCACGCGGCCTTGGTGACCACCTCTCCGCGATGGGACCGCAAGCCAGCGTTGCGCGGGCTCACAAGCCACTTGCGTAGCGTCTCCGTGCGCCACAGGTTCCCTTGGCCGGTCCGCAGTCCAGCATCGTTCAGCGCGCGCACCTGGGACGCGAGGTTGCTCTTGGCGAGAATCGCACGGTAGACGGCCTTGGCCGCCTTGGCCTCACTCTCGCGTAGCGTCACACGGTCAGGCTCGTAGCCGAACGGCCGAGGACCGGGTGCCGGTCGCCCCTTCTCGGCGTGCTGGCGGCTCGCCCGCTTCTGGCGCTCCGACTTCAACTCCGTCTCGTACCGGGCGTCACTTGCCGCGTTGTCGAAGAACTTTCGCCCCTGCGGTGTCGAGAGGTCGAACGTCATCCCGCGAGCGTAGGAGACGACTACCGGCTGAGGCGCGGCAAGACACGTCTCGTAGAACCGATACTCGTCGGTCTTGGTCTTCAGAAGGCGCTCACTGGACCAGGCGATGACCACATTGATTTCACCGGACGCGATCAGCTTGAGCAGCTTCTCGAATCCGGGCCGCCGACGGAGCGCGGTCTTGTCGTTGTCAACGAGCCGGTGCGCCACCGGCCACCTGTTGTAGTCGGCGTGGGCCTCGCAGTCCTCACCCTGCCGGGCGATGCCCTCCCCTTCGCGGCTCGTGCCCTTGTGCGGGTCGTCGGAAAGGCGGAGGCAGATCGCGGCTCGCCTCTCCTGGCTGCTTAGAGGTCGCGCAGATAGGTCAGCGGGGATGAGCCGGGTAGGAGACGGGCACAGGCATCAGTAATCATGAAGGTTCCTACGCCTAATGATCACTGGAACGCCTGTGCCCGCTGTCCCATCATGGCTGAGCGACCCCTTGTGGGACCAGTTCGCCGCGCTGCTGCCACCCCGTCCCGCTACCGACCCCACCCATCCGCTGGGCTGTCACCGCCGGCGGGTCGCCGACCGGATCGTGTTCGACAAGTTGCTGCAGGTGCTGCGTTTCGGCTGCTCCTACCAGGGCATCGCTGACTCGACCTGCTCGGCCACCACGATCCGCAACCGCCGCGATGAGTGGATCCAGTTGGGCGTGTTCGCCCAGCTCAAGACGATCGCGCTGAACGCCTACGACCGTCTCGTCGGGCTGCTGCTGGACGACCTCGCCGTCGATGGGTGCATCACCAAGGCGCCCGGCGGTGGCGAGGTCGCTGGCCGTTCACCGGTCGACCGCGGCAAGCAAGGCATGAAACGTTCGGTCATGGTCGAGGCCCGCGGCATCCCACTGGGTCGCGTCCTGGCCGGCGCCCACCGCCACGACTCCCCGCTGCTGGCATCCACCCTGGACCGGCTCGACGACCTCGGCCCGCTGCCCGCCACCATCACCGTGCACCTGGACGCCGGGTACGACTCCCAGAAAACCCGCGACCTGCTCACCGCCCGCAGGCTGACCGGCGAGATCGCCCGCAAGGGCGTCAAAGCCCCAATCCAGGCCACCCGGCGGTGGCACGTCGAGCGCACGAACGCCTGGCACAACGCCTTCAACCGGCTGCAACGCTGTTACGAACCTAAAGAAGACGTGGTCAACGCCTACTTCGACCTCGCCGACGCCATCATCACCATCCGTAGCCTCATCCGTCACGCATGGATCTTGTACCGGTGGGACACCCGCCCCACCCGCCGGCCATGAAGCCCACCTAATTTGCGCGACCTCTTAACAGCGTCATATGTCAATACTAGCAAAATCACCCACCTGATCGGGTGGGTGACCGAGAAGACCCACCGCCCCCCGGGGCGTAGCACCCGGGCCGCCTCGCGCATCACCGCCGCCGAGTCGGCCACGAACGGGATCGCGCCGAACGCCGTGCAGACCGTGTCGAAGGCCGCGTCGGCGAAGGGGAGGGCCAGCGCGTCGGCCTGCACCAGCGGGACGCGTACCCCGCTGCGGTCGGCGGACTGGGCGGCGTGCCGGAGCATGCCGGCGGACAGGTCGAGGGCGACCGGCCTGGCCCCCTGGGTGGCCAGCCACCGGGCGGCGGCGGCCCCGCAGCCGAGTTCCAGGATCCGCCGGCCGGCGAGGTCGCCGAGCAGCCGGGCGTCGGCCTCGTGCAGTCCCTCCGGGCACCAGACGAAATCCACCTCGCCGAGGAAGTGGCCGTGTTCGGCCTGGTAGTCGTCGGCGTCGGTGTCCCACCAGCGGCGGTTGGCCCGGCGCGCCTCGGCGTCGCCGACCCGGCGGCGCAGTACCCGGTTGTCGTCCACGCGCCCACGCTAGGCCCCACCCACCGGGCGGCCGTCGTCGGTGCCGACCCACGGGTGTGACGCCTGTTACAGAAGTGGGGGATTGCTGGCGATTCATCGGCTTTTGCAGCTGACGCGCCCCGGAGAGGATGGGAGGGCTTGCACGCTGTGGTAATGCACCCGGTAGGCTAGACGATGCGCTCGCGGATCGTGTGTCTCGGCAGGGAGCAGGCGCGCGGTCAACGGAGCCACATCATGATCTCAGTAGACGATCGTTCGGTGTGCCCGGAGGCGGATCCGCTGGCGCGAACAGGTCACTGCGACACAAGCCTGCTGTGACAAACCATCCGACCGGAGCAACCGCCCACATGACGAGCAGCATCGAGGCCCCCTCGAGCGCCACCCGGGTCACCCACGACGATCTCGGTTCCGAGGAAGCTTTCCTCGCCGCGATCGACGAGACCATCAAGTACTTCAATGACGGCGACATTGTCGAAGGCACCGTCGTCAAGGTCGATCGGGACGAGGTCCTGCTCGACATCGGCTACAAGACCGAGGGTGTCATCCCCTCTCGGGAGTTGTCGATCAAGCACGACGTGGACCCGGCCGAGGTGGTGTCGGTCGGTGACCAGATCGAGGCCCTCGTCCTCCAGAAGGAGGACAAGGAGGGGCGTCTGATCCTCTCGAAGAAGCGGGCGCAGTACGAGCGGGCCTGGGGCACGATCGAGAAGATCAAGGACGAGGACGGTGTCGTCCGCGGCTCGGTCATCGAGGTGGTCAAGGGCGGCCTCATCCTCGACATCGGGCTGCGTGGCTTCCTGCCCGCCTCCCTGGTCGAGATGCGTCGCGTGCGTGACCTCCAGCCGTACGTCGGCCGGGAGCTCGAGGCCAAGATCATCGAGCTGGACAAGAACCGCAACAACGTGGTCCTGTCCCGCCGGGCCTGGCTCGAGCAGACCCAGTCCGAGGTGCGTACCGAGTTCCTCAACAAGCTCCAGAAGGGGCAGGTCCGCAAGGGCGTCGTCTCCTCGATCGTCAACTTCGGCGCGTTCGTCGACCTCGGCGGCGTGGACGGTCTGGTGCACGTCTCCGAGCTGTCCTGGAAGCACATCGACCACCCGTCCGAGGTCGTCGAGGTGGGCCAGGAGGTCGAGGTCGAGGTTCTCGACGTCGACCTGGACCGTGAGCGGGTCTCGCTGTCGCTGAAGGCGACCCAGGAGGACCCGTGGCGTCAGTTCGCCCGCACCCACGCGATCCAGCAGATCGTGCCGGGTAAGGTCACCAAGCTGGTGCCGTTCGGTGCGTTCGTCCGGGTGGACGACGGCATCGAGGGTCTGGTCCACATCTCCGAGCTGGCCGAGCGCCACGTGGAGATCCCGGAGCAGGTCGTCCAGGTCGGCTCCGAGGTCATGGTCAAGGTCATCGACATCGACCTCGAGCGTCGGCGGATCTCGCTCTCGCTCAAGCAGGCCAACGAGGGCTTCGTCGAGGGCGAGGAGCACTTCGACCCGACCCTCTACGGCATGGCGGCGACCTACGACACCGAGGGCAACTACATCTACCCGGAGGGCTTCGACCCGGAGACGGGCGAGTGGCTCGAGGGGTACGACAAGCAGCGCGAGACCTGGGAGAACCAGTACGCCGAGGCTCGTCAGCGTTGGGAGGCGCACACCAAGCAGGTGCAGAACTCCCGGGCCGCCGACGCCGAGGCCGCTGCCAACCCGGCCCCTGCGGTCACCGCCGGCACCACCTCCTCGACCAGCCCGGCCCCGAGCCGGCAGACCGAGGAGCCGTCCGGCACGCTGGCCACCGACGAGGCGCTCGCCGCACTGCGGGAGAAGCTCGCCGGCGGCAAGTGATCCACAGGCACCACCCGAAGGCCCCGTCCCCGGCTCCCCACGGCGGACGGGGCCTTCCCCTTTTCCCGAACCGACCGACCCGACCGACCCCACCGACCCGACCGATCCGACCCGGGGCCGCCTCGTCGTCGGTCCACCTCGCCTGGACCGGACGAGGTCGATCGGGTTCACTGGTGCGGTGTTGAAGGTGGGCCTGACCGGAGGCATCGGTTCCGGTAAGAGCGCGGTGGCGGCGCGTTTCGCGCGACTCGGCGCGGTGGTCGTCGATTCGGACCGGATCGCCCGGGAGGTGGTCGCCCCGGGCAGCGAGGGGCTCGCCGAGATCGTCGCCACCTTCGGCGCAGGGGTGCTCGCCCCCGACGGTTCCCTCGACCGGCCGGCGCTCGGCGCACTGGTCTTCGGCGACGAGGCGGCGCGCCGTCGGCTGGAGGCGATCACCCACCCCCGCGTGCGGGCCCGTTCCGCCGAGCTGGCCGCCGCCGCGTCGCCCGAGGCGATCGTGGTCAACGACGTACCGCTGCTGGTCGAGGTCGGGCTGGCCCCGACGTACCACCTGGTGGTGGTGGTGCGGACGGCGCCGGAGATCCGGCTGGCCCGGCTGGCGCGGGACCGGGGAATGAGCCGGGCGGAGGCCGAGCGGCGGATCGCCGCGCAGGCCGACGACGCCCGCCGCCGGGTCGTCGCCGACGTGGTGCTCGCCAACGACGCCACCCTCGACGACCTGCACGCCGCGGTGGACGCGCTCTGGCACGAGCGACTCGTGCCGTACGAGGAGAACCTGCGCCGGCGCCGGGTGGTCCGGGTAGGGCAGGTCCGGCTCACCGAGCCCGATCCGACCTGGCCGGAGCAGTACGACCGGCTCGCCGCCCGGATCCGGCACGCGTTGGGCCCCGCCGACGTCCGGATCGACCACATCGGCTCGACCTCGGTTCCGGGCCTGCCCGCCAAGGACGTCATCGACGTCCAGCTCGCCGTGTCCTCGCTGGACGAGGCGGACGGCGTGGTCGCCGAGCGGCTCGCCGCCGCCGGGTTCCCCCGGTTCCCCGGCGAGTGGTGGGACAGCCCCCGCCCTCCGGGTGGGAAGCCCTGGCCGAAGCGGTTGCACGGCAGTGCCGACCCCGGTCGGCCGGTCCACCTGCATGTTCGTGAGGCCGGCTCACCGGGCTGGCGGTACGCGCTGCTGATGCGCGACCACCTGCGGGCCGACCCGGAACAGCGGGCGGCCTACCTGGCGATGAAGCGCGCCGTGGCGGCAACCGCCCCGGACAACGTCGGGTACACCACGGCCAAGGAACCATGGTTCGACGAGGAGCAGGTCCGCGCCGAGGCATGGGCCGCCCGTACCGGCTGGGGTCCCTGACCGGACGGTCGGCGTCGCCTCCCGGGGCGCGACACCTCCGGCCGGCACGGTGGGGTCAGCGGGTCGATGAGCGGGGGACCGGGGGCAGTCGGGGTACCGGCGCCTGCACCAGGTCCAGTTGGGCCCACGCGCCGGTCCCGGTCCGTAACTCCAGCCGGCGCAGGACACCGGAGCGGTCGAGCCAGTACCGCAGCGCGTGTCGTCCGCCGTACACCTCGATGACGTCCACCGGTTGCCTGCCGGCGTTGTCCCGCCGCAGCCAGGTGGCCCGGTCCGGGTCCGGCGGCTCCCGGCCGGCCCGCAACGCCGAACCGACCAGCAGGTCCAGCTCACCCGGGCCCGTTCGGCCCCGCTGCCAGCGGGCGTCGCGGGGTGGCGGCAGGGGCGGCCGGGCATCCGGGGCCTCGTCCCCGACCGGGACCTGTGTCCGGGCCACCCCCGACCGGTCGTGGCGGGTGAGGGTGCGCTGCTCGGGCGCGTCGAGGTCGGTCGTGGCGAGGTAGGCGACCTGTCCACGCCAGTCCAGCCAGCCACCACCCCGCAGGTTCGCGCCGGTGCCGGTGGGGGCGGCCAGGGTAAGCGCGGTGCCTCCGAGGGCCCGGTTCCGGGCCGGCATCGCGGTCAGCCGCTCCGCCTCCTCCCCGGTCAGGTCCCGGGGCAGCCCCCGGGCTCCCCCGAGGGCGGCCACCGGGTGCAGCGGCGGGCGGTGCGACCGGTCCAGGTCCAGCGTCACCGGTACCGCGTCGGGCAGCCGGGCCGTCAGGCGGTGCAGTCGGGCGTCCCGATCCACCCAGTAGCGCCACCCGTCGTCGGGCGGGGGTCGGGTGGGCGTGCCGCTGGCGGGGGAGTCGGGCGGGACCGGCAGGTCCGCCATGCGGAACACGTCCACCGGGCTGCGGCCGACGGTGTCCCGGGCCACCCAGCGGGCACCGGGCAACCGCGCGACCGGGTCGGGCCGGTCGGCGGCGAGTGCCAGGAGCAGATCGAGGAGGGCGGCCACCGGCGGGCGGTCCGGCAGGTCGCGGATCCGCCAGTTGTCGGCGGGGGGCACCAGTGGCGGGACGGCCGGCGTGAGCACGGCGGCCGGGTCGGGACGGACCGCCATGAGGTCGGGGGTCGCCTGTACCAGCCCGCGGAGCGGACCGGCCCCCGGGCCGCCGACGTCGAGGTACACCAACGGCCGGGTCCAGTCGACCCAGCCGACCGCCTCGACGCGGTCGCCGCCCCGGCCGACGGTGGCCCGCACCCCGGCCCGTCCGTCCCGGTAGTTCGTGACCCGGACGGCGGCCAGCCGTTCGGCCTCGGCGACGGTGAGCGCACGGGTCGGGGCGGGCGGGTCGGGCTGCCAGGTGAGCAGCCCGGCGACCAGGGCCGAGGCGGTGACGGCCGCCACGACGCCGAGCCCGACCAGGCGGGTGTGGCGCCGGCGCGTGGACCGGACCGCCCGGCCGTCGGCACCCGGGTCGCGACGAGCGGTCCGGGTGGTGGCGTCCCGACCTCGACGGACGGTCCGGGTGGTGGCGTCCGGGTCGCTGCGGACGGCCGGATCGGCGTCGCCCGGGGCGGGCGCGTGTCCGGGTCCCGGCTCGGGCGATGTCTCCACGAGTGGTGAAACGCCCCGACCGGGCTGGGGTGACGAGCAGGGGCGCTCGCGGCGGCCGGTCTGCGCGCTCGGCGCGACCGCACCGGGGGCGCACGCCGGTCGACCTGGGTGCCGCGACCCCTGCGCCGGGCGGGTCGGCCGACGAGGGCCGGGCCCGGCCCGGTCGGCCGCCGCGAGCGGCCTACGGAGCACACCCTAGCGTGGTGAGATGTAGCCCACAACGAGAATATCGAAGCTGGTCAGGGCGGGTCCCGGGTTCGGGTCGGAGTGTCACACCCGCGGCGTACCGTTGGGTCATGGCGCTCGACATCCCCCGTCTCGACGGACGTTTCCAGGTCGTCAGCGATTTCCAACCGGCCGGCGACCAGCCCGCCGCCATCGACGACCTGGAGCGGCGTGTCCGCCGGGGCGACCGGAACACGGTCCTGCTCGGCGCGACCGGCACCGGCAAGAGCGCCACCACGGCCTGGCTGGTCGAGCGCCTGCAACGGCCGACGCTGGTCCTCGCCCCCAACAAGACCCTCTGCGCCCAGCTGGCCAAGGAGTTCAGCGAGCTGCTCCCGCACAACGCGGTGGAGTACTTCGTCTCCTACTACGACTACTACCAGCCCGAGGCGTACATCCCGCAGACCGACACCTACATCGAGAAGGACTCCTCGATCAACGAGGAGGTCGAGCGGCTGCGCCACTCGGCCACGATGTCCCTGCTCACCCGGCGGGACGTGATCGTGGTGGCCACGGTCTCGGCGATCTACGGCCTGGGCACCCCGGAGGAGTACCTCGACCAGGCCGTCCGGGTCACCGTCGGGCAGGAGGTCGACCGCGACCAACTGCTGCGGCGACTGGTCGAGATCCAGTACACCCGCAACGACATGGCCTTCCAGCGCGGCACGTTCCGGGTCCGGGGCGACACCCTGGAGATCATCCCGGCGTACGAGGAGTTGGCGCTGCGGATCGAGCTCTTCGGTGACGAGGTGGAGAAGCTCTACTACCTCAACCCGGTCACCGGCGACGTGGTGCGGGAGATCCCCACTCTGTTGATCTTCCCGGCCTCGCACTACGCCACCGGCGCGGAGCGGATGGAGCGGGCCGTCCGCGACATCGAGGCGGAGCTGGCCGAGCGCCTCGCCGAGCTGGAACGGCAGGGGAAGCTGCTGGAAGCGCAGCGGCTGCGGATGCGCACCACCTACGACCTCGAGATGATGCGGCAGGTCGGCTTCTGCTCCGGCATCGAGAACTACTCCATGCACATCGACGGTCGGCTGCCCGGCAGCCCCCCGCACTGCCTGCTCGACTACTTCCCGGACGACTTCCTCACCGTCGTCGACGAGTCGCACGTGACGATCCCGCAGATCGGTGGCATGTACGAGGGTGACGCCTCCCGCAAGCGGATGCTGATCGACCACGGGTTCCGGCTGCCCAGCGCGGCCGACAACCGGCCGCTGCGTTTCGACGAGTTCCTGGAGCGGGTGGGCCAGATGGTCTTCCTCTCCGCCACCCCGGGCCCCTGGGAGATGGAGCAGGCACAGGGCGAGTACGTCGAGCAGGTGATCCGTCCGACCGGGCTGGTCGACCCGGAGGTCGTCGTGAAGCCCACCAAGGGGCAGATCGACGACCTGATGCACGAGATCCGCCTGCGGACCGAACGCGACGAGCGGGTGCTGGTCACCACGCTGACCAAGAAGATGGCCGAGGATCTCTCCGACTACCTGTTGGAGAACGGCATCCGGGTGCGCTACCTGCACTCCGAGGTCGACACGCTGCGCCGGGTGGAGCTGCTGAGCGAGCTGCGCAAGGGCGATTACGACGTGCTGGTCGGCATCAACCTGCTCCGGGAGGGTCTCGACCTGCCCGAGGTCTCCCTGGTGGCGATCCTCGACGCCGACAAGGAGGGCTTCCTGCGCAGCGGCCGGTCGCTGATCCAGACCATCGGCCGGGCAGCCCGGAACGTCTCCGGTCAGGTGCACATGTACGCCGACAAGATCACTCCGTCGATGGCCGAGGCGATCGACGAGACCAACCGGCGGCGGGCCAAGCAGGTCGCGCACAACGATGCCCACGGGATCAGCCCCGAACCGCTGCGCAAGAAGATCCACGACATCCTGGACGACATCTACCGCGAGGCGGAGGACACCGAGACCGACCACCGGGTGGGCGGTGCGGTCCGCCAGCTCTCCCGGGGCAAGGCCCCGGTCAAGGAGACCCGCAGTCGCTCCCGGGTGACTGCCGGCCCGTCCCGGGAGGGGATGGCCCGCGCCGACCTCGCCCAGCTCATCCAGGAACTCAACGACCAGATGCTCGCCGCTGCCCGGGAGTTGCAGTTCGAACTGGCCGCCCGGATCCGGGACGAGGTCGCCGAACTCAAGAAGGAGCTGCGGGGCATGGACGCGGCCGGGGTGAAGTGACGTCCTGGGGCGGCTCACCGGTCGGTGGGCAGGGTGTCCCGATCGTCGGACCGCCGTAGCCCCGTTCGCGTCCCGGGTCGCCGGACCGTAGGCGACGCGCCGGCACCGCTTGTTGCTCTCTGTGAGCAGGGTATTGCGTGGGGTTTCCGCCGCCCGTAGTCTCCGACGGTGGGAGGCCGGATGCCGCTGCCAACGAGTCCCGTTATCCGCCGGGCGCGCCTGGGCGCGGAGCTGCGCCAGCTTCGTCGCCAGGCGGCGCTCACCCTCGAGCAGGTCTGCGAACGGCTGGGCTGGGCTTCCACCTCCAAGCTGTCCCGGATCGAGCTGGGGCAGAGCCGCCCCGACCTGGCCGACGTCTTCGACCTGCTCGACGTCTACGAGGTCCCGGTGGCGCAGCGGGAGGCGCTCATCGTCATCGCCCGGGACGCCGCGACCAACCGGAGCTGGTGGAAGGCCCTCGGTGAGATGGGGGAGCGGCAGCGCACCTACGCCGAGCTGGAGGCGGGGGCGGCCACCATCTTCGAGTACCAGCCCGCGGTGGTGCCGGGGCTGCTCCAGACCCGGGCGTACGCGCGGCTGCGGGTGGCCGCCGGCCGGCTGATCGACCCCGAGATCGACGTGGAGGCGGACACCCGGGCCCGGGCTGCCCGCCAGGACGTGCTGCAACGGGCGGATGCGCCCCGCTACACCGCCGTCCTCGACGAGGCGGTGCTCACCGGTGCCGGCCTCGCCGACCCGGTGTGGCGGGACCAGGCGCGGCACCTGGTGGCGGCGGCCCGGCGGACGAACGTGACGATCCGGGTCCTGCCCCGGGGCGTCCCGGTGGCCGGGAGCGTGATGCACCCGCTGACGCCCTTCTCCTGCTACGCCTTTCCGGATCCGGCCGACCCGCGCACCGTGGTGCTGGAGGCGCTCACCACCGACCTGCGGCTGACCGCCGAGCCGGACGTCCGCCGTTACGAGCAGATCGCCGGCTGGCTGCTCGACGCGGCCCTGTCCGCCGCCGACACGATCGAGCTGCTCACCAGACAGGAGGCCGACCAGTGAGCCGGCAGCCGGGCCGTGTCCCCGACGTCACCGGGCGTGCCGCTGGAATCCGCCCTCCGAGTCGATGACCTGACCGGTGATCCAGCGGGCCTCGGGTGAGCAGAGGAAGGCCACCAGGCGCGCCGCGTCCCCCGGCGTGCCCCACTGCCCGCCGGGGAAGTGGCGGGCGACCGCGGCGTGCACCTCGGGCGGGGCGTAACCGGTGTCAGTGGGGCCGGGGTTGAGGCAGTTGACCGTGATTCCCCGGGGCATCAGCAGGGGCGCGAGCTGCGTGGTCAGGTTCTCCACGGCGGCCTTGCTCACCGCGTACGCCAGTTCGTCCGGCATCGGGCCGAGCCGCTGGCCGCTCGAGAACAGCACCAACCGACCGCCGTCACCGCCGGTGAACGCGGCGGCGAAGGCCTCGGCCAGCAGCAGGGTCGCCCGGACGTTGACCAACAGGTGCCGGTCGATCTCGTCCGCCTCCAGCGTGCCGAGCGAGGTGCGGGTGGAGTAGGCGTGCACCGCCACCACCGTTTCCAGCCGGCCGTACCGCCGGACGGTCTCGGCAACCAGGGCGGCCGGTGTGGCCGGGTCCAGCAGGTCGGCGGTGACGTGGTGGGCCGCTCCGCCCAGCTCGGCGAGGAGGTTCGGCACGCCCTGCGGGTCGCCGCCGTAGGGCTGGGCGTCGTCGTAGCGGGGCAGGCCGGTGAGCAGGAGCCGGTGACCCGTCGTCGCGAGCGCCCGGGCGACCGCCGCGCCGATGCCGATGCTCCGACTGACTCCGGTCACCAGGGCCACGCGCTCGGTCATGCCCGCGAGCCAACCACAGGTGCCGGGCGGACACGATGGCCTTTTCGCTGCCCGGGCCCGCCCTCCGGACCTCCTCGTCGACGCCGGGCGGCGCCGTCAGGCCGGTACGTCGACGAAGTGCTCGATCCGCGGAGGGTTGGCGAAGTGCGGCCCGATCAGGGCCCGCCACTGCGTGAACCGTTCGGTGCCCCGGAACTCGCGTTCGTGGGCCTCGACGGAGTCCCACTCGACGAGCAGCACGAACCGCGACGGCGATTCGACGCCCCGGGTCATCCGCACCGAGCGGCAGCCGGGCGTGCTGGCGAGAATCGGGTGGCCCTGGGCGTACGCGGAGGCGAACGCGTCCTCGTGTCCGGGCAGTACGTCGATGAGCGCGACCTCAAGCACCATGCCCCGCAGCCTGCCATGCCGCTCGACGGCCCCGAGCGGCGGTGCGGTCCCGTCCGACACCGGCTGGGCGACGGCTGTGCTGGACAGGGGATGTCGGCTGTGCCGGTCGCCCCCGAACAGCCCCGGGGTTCGCCAGCTTGCACCTAGCCTCCTAGGACGCTAAACGCGATGTGTCACCTCGCGCCCTACCGCGCGCATCACCCCTGGTGGCACGCCGGAACGCCGGGCCGCCCGCTCCGGAGCCCCGGAGCCGGTGACAGGCAAGAGAACGTGACGTGGTCGGCATTCGTCGTGCCGGAAGATGCGCCGGGAGGCGTGCATGGTGAACAATGACCGCTGAGGAGGGGAGTATCCCTCGCGACGGTGTCGTCAGCACGGTCGAACGTCCCCGACGGTCGACCCGGCACCATCGGTCACCGATCCGTCCGCGGAGCGGTGGCGGGAGAGACCTCCGACAGTCACCAACGTCAGCGTCACCGGCACACCGAGCCCTGCCATGCCCCTTGTCCGACGGGGTTGCGGTGTGCCTGTCGCTGTGTGTCTGCCGGAGGATATGCTGTGAACGTGTCCGGACTGGTCTGGGCCGTGACCCTGATCGCGCTGACCGCGATCCTGGTTTTCGACCTGTTGGTAATCGGCCGTCGCCCCCATGAGCCCAGCGTCCGCGAGTCCAGCCTCTGGGTGGGATTCTACGTCGGTCTGGCCCTGCTCTTCGGCGTCGGCCTCTGGGTGTTCGGCGGCGGCAAGGTGGCCGGTGAGTTCTACACCGGCTGGCTCACCGAGTACAGCCTCTCGGTGGACAACCTCTTCGTATTCGTGATCATCATGGCCCGGTTCGCGGTGCCCCGGCAGTACCAGCAGAAGGTGCTGCTGATCGGCATCGTGCTGGCGCTGATCATGCGGGGTGGCTTCATCGCGGCCGGCGCGGCGCTGATCTCGCAGTTCACCTGGGTCTTCTACATCTTCGGTGCGTTCCTCATCTACACCGCGATCAACCTGGCCCGGCAGGGCGAGCCGGACGAGGACGAGTTCACCGAGAACGTGCTGATTCGGTGGAGCCGGCGCGCGCTGCCCATCTCCAACGGCTACGACGGCGCGAAGATGACCACGCGGCTGTACGGTAAGCGCCTCTTCACCCCGATGCTGATTGTCATGATCGCGATCGGCACCACCGACCTGATCTTCGCGCTGGACTCGATCCCGGCGATCTTCGGCATCACCCAGGAGCCGTACCTGGTCTTCACCGCGAACGTCTTCGCGCTGATGGGGCTCCGGCAGCTCTACTTCCTGCTCGGTGGTCTGCTCGACCGCCTGATCTACCTCAGCACCGGACTGGCCGTGGTGCTCGGCTTCATCGGCGTCAAGCTGATGCTGGAGGCCCTCGCCGAGAACAACCTGCCGTTCCTCAACGGTGGCGAGCACGTCAGCTGGGCCCCGCACATCCCGATCTGGCTCTCGTTGACGGTCATCCTCGGCACGCTCGCCGTGGCGACGATCGCCAGTCTGATCAAGTCGTCCCGGGACCGCCGCCGCGAACTGCTGGTCGTCAAGCACTGACCGACTCGCCGCCTCGGGGCGTCCGCCGGATCCGACGGACGCCTCGGGGCGTCTGCGGGCCGGGGTGTCGGCCGGTGACCGCCGGGTTCAGACGCGGTGCACGCCGACCAGGGTGGCGGTCCGGTCGTCGGGGAGGCGTTCCTCCAGCACCCGGCGGCGCTGGTAGCAGGCGTGCAGCATGCGGCGGTCGTCGCCGGGGCGCGGTGGCGCGCTGACGATGCCGACGTGGTGGATCCCGCTGCCGTTCCGGGCGAAGAAGTACAGGTCGCCGACGCGTTCGGTGCCGAACTCCACGGGCGTGGTCGCGGCGGCCTGCTCCCCGGCGTCGCGGGGCAGCCGGACCCCGAACCGCCGCCAGGCCAGGTGCACCAGACCGGAGCAGTCGATCCCGGCGGGGGACGTGCCGCCCCAGATGTAGACGACGTCGCGGAGGCGCTCGGCGACGGCGAGCACCTCCTCCGGGGCCGGGGGGTGGGTCGGCAGGGGGACGGTGTGGTGGTCGGGGAGCCAGAGCGGTTCGGGATGCCCGGGGGCGTGTACCGGTCGCCAGCCGTCGACGGCCGGACCGGCGGGGGTGAGCCGGGTGCCGAGGACGACGCCGGAGATCCGGACGTCGCCGTGCGGGGTGGCGTGCAGGGCGGTGACGGTGGCGTCGACGACCAGTGGGTCGGTGGCGTCGACGACCAGCGGGTCGGTGACGGCCGGGGTGCCGGTGGGCGCGGCGGCGAGCTGGCCGGTGGGCAACCAGCCGGGGTAGCCGCGTGGGTCGAGGTCGACGGCGGGCTGTTCGACGGCGACGACCCGCACCCAGCCGTGGGGGCCCGTCTCGGTGACCAGCACCTCCTCGCCGAGCAGCAGCTGGCTCAGGACGCAGTCGCCGACCTGTTGGTCGGTGTCCATGCCGGCGATCCAGGCCGCGGTGTCGACGTGCGCGCCGAGTGCGGGGGCGTCGATCGGGCGGACCGCTTCGGGGCCGCTCCAGAGGGTCGCTACGCCGACCCGGACGACGGCCCGCTGGCCGGCTCGCAGTTCCACGTGCACTCCCAGGCGTCGGGGGGCGTTGCGGTGACCCTATGAAAGATTCCGACGGTCATCAAGCACGTGGCTGAATCTTTGCTTCATCGATGCCCTTCACGCCGAGACCGGGTGCGTCGGGGAGCACCACGGTCGCGCCGTCGTACCGCATGCCGCCGCGCACCGGCGACCAGGCCAGCCACCAGGCAGCGTCGAGGTCGGGCACGACGGTGGTGCCGTAGGCGGCGACCAGGCTGGCGGCGGCGCCGACGCCGATCTGGCTCTCCATCATCGACCCGACCAACGTGCCGACGCCGTGGGCGGCGGCCAGGTCGAGCAGGGCACGGGCTGGGCGCAGTCCGCCAGCCTTGGCGAGCTTGACGTTGACCAGGTCGGCGGCGCGGCGGCGGATCACCTCGACCAGGTCGCGCGGCCCGAAGACCGACTCGTCGGCGAGGATCGGCACGTCCACCCGGTCGCTGACCCAGGCCAGCCCGTCCAGGTCCCAGTGGGCGACGGGCTGTTCGACCAGTTCGACGTCGAGCCCGGCGTCCTCGATGCCGCGGATGACCCGGACCGCCTCGCGGGGCGTCCAGCCCTGGTTGGCGTCGAGGCGGATCCGCACCCCGGGGCCCACCGCCGCGCGGACCGCGCGGACCCGGTCCAGGTCGCCGGCGGCGTCGGTGCCGACCTTGAGCTTGAGCACGGTGAAGCCGTCGGCCGCGCGGTGCCGGGCGGTGGCGGCCAGGTCGACCGCGTCCCCGGCGGAGACGGTGACGTCGGTGGGCACGCGCCGCCTGGTGCCACCGAGCAGCCGCACCAGGGGTACGCCGAGACGGCGGGCGGCGAGGTCGTGCAGGGCGGTGTCGACGGCGGCCTTCGCCGCCTCGTTGCCGGCGACGGCGCGCTGGATCTCGGCGCAGCGGGCGTTGGGGTCGTCGGCGTCGCGTCCGGCGATCAGCGGGCCGAGCATCTCGTGGACGCAGGCGCGGGAGCCGTCGATCGACGCGCCGGTGACCTGCCAGACCTGCGGGGCCTCCCCGAACCCGGAGCGGCCGTCCTCGTCGACGACCTCGACGACGAGGGTCTCGACGGTGGTGGTGCGGCGCAGGGCGGTGACGAAGGGGGTGTGCAGCGGGGCGGAGAGTCGGTGGGTGCGGACAGCAGCGATCGACATTGCGGCACCCTATACGGACGGACGCGGGTAGGGGGGGCCGGATGACGGTGCGGGAGTGGGAACTGGTGGGCGCGCCGAACGCGCGGGACCTGGGTGGTCTGGTGGGCGCGGACGGGCGGCGGGTGCGGGCGGGGCTGCTGCTCCGTACGCCGGCGTTGGGGCGGCTGACCGACGAGGACCTGCCGGTGCTGGCGACGCTGGCCCCGGCGTGCGTGGTCGACCTGCGGTATGCCGCCGAGATCGCGCAGGCTCCGCCGGACCGGCTGCCCGGTGGGCCGACGGTGGTGCACCTGCCGGTGCACGACGCGGCGCACCCGGTCTTCACCTACGTCTCGGCGCTGCTGCTCGGGCATGACCTGGAGGCGTACGGGGCGTTGGCGGAACGGGGCACCCCGGCGGCGATGGCGGCGATCTACCGGTGGTTCGTGACCGGGGAGTCGGCGCGGCGCGGGTTCGGTGCCGCGCTGCGGCTGGCTGCCGACCCGGCGAACCTGCCGCTGGTGTTCCACTGCTCGGCGGGCAAGGACCGCACGGGCTGGCTGGCGGTGGTGCTGTTGACCGTGCTGGGGGTGGACGGGGCGGCGATCCGCGCCGACTACCTGCGGCACAACGAGTTGACGGTGAGCCTGCGGGAGGTGCTGCTGGAGGCGATGCGGCGGCGTCGGCCGGAGCTGGACGTGGACGCGGTGCGGCCGGTGCTGGAGGTCCGGCCGGAGTACCTGGACGCCGCCTACGACGAGGTGGCCCGGGTGCACGGGTCGTTCGAGGCGTACCTGCGCGACGGGCTGGGCGTGACCGACGAGCTGGTCAGCGCGGTGCGGGCGAACCTGCTGGAGTGAGCCGGGCGGCCCAGCCGGTGACGATGAGCGCCTGCCCGAGGCAGTAGGTGGCCATCACCCACACCCCGTGGCCGGGGAGCTGGCCGACGTCGGCCACGCCGGTGGCGATGATCAGGCCGGACAGGAGGAAGAGCCCGCCGCCGAGGGCGACGCGGGGGCCGTGCGCGGCGGCGGTGGTGGCCATGGTGGCCAGCGCGACGGCGTAGCCGGCGACGGGCAGGGCCAGTCCGGTGTCGGTGAGGCCGGGCCACATCCAGGCCAGGGCGGCGGTGGTGGCGACGGCGTACCCGAGCGGGATGGCGACCAGTGGCGGGCGGAGCAGCCGCCGGGCGGCGCCGTGGCGGGTGAACGCGGTGATGTAGCACAGGTGCGCGCCGAGGAAGAGCGCCATGCCGACGAGGAACGCGGCGGTGCCGTCGACGAGGAGGGCGATGTCGCCGCCGGTGGAGAGGACCAGAGCGGCGAGGACCAGCCGGTCCGGTCGCCGACCGTGGGCGGCGGCGGCCAGGGTGAGGTACGCGGCGAGCGCCGGGATCAGCAGCGGTTTGCTGAGCAGGACGCCGAGGCGGTGGTCGGTGGCGACGGCGGTGAGGTTCGCCACCGTCAGGACGGCGAAGACGAGCAGCGGCAGCCGGTGGTGGCCCAATTGGGGCTCCTGGTGGGGGTGGGGAGCGGGGTGGGGTGGCGGCCGGGCCGGTCGCCGGCACCGGGTCAGGGAGCGGGGCGCAGGTCGTGGCGGGCGGCCCAGACCCGGGCGGAGACGTCGGCGAGCAGCCGGCAGGCGTCGGTGTCGGTGAGGTCGGTGGTGGTGCAGACGGCGAGCACGTACGGGGGCGCGTCGTGGGGGAGGACCACGCCGACGCCGTGCCGCACGCCGGTGACCCAGCCGTTCTTGTGGGCGATGGGCACCCCGGCGGGGAGTCCGGCGGGAAGGTCTTCGCGGAACTCCTGGGCGCACAGCACGTCGAGCATGGTGGCGCAGCTGGTGGGGGTGGCGACCGGGCCGGGGCGGGTGGCGCCGACGGCGAGCGCGCCGAGCAGGGCGGCGAGGTCGGCGGCGGTGACCAGGTTGGTGATGCCGGCGGCGCGGGCGGCGGAGTCCTCGATGCCCCGCCGGGTGACGCTGTGCCGGGCGCCGGCCAGGGTCCAGACGTCGGCGACGGCGGGGAACCCGACATGGCCGAGGAGGATGTTGGTGGCCAGGTTGCTGGAGCGGACGATCATGCGCTCGGCGAGCCAGCGCAGCGGGGCGGTGCGGTCGAGGCGCTGCCAGACGGCGTCGTCGTTGTCGTAGTCCGGGGTGAGGCGGAAGCGCGGCCCGTCGGGGTGGGCGGACGGGAAGTCGTTCTGCACCGGCACCGCCGTGTCCGGGTCGAGGGTGCCGGCGTCGGCGGCCCGGTAGAGGGCGGCGAGGACGGCGACCTTCATGGTGCTGGCCGCGTAGTGGGGGGTGTGCGCGGCGTGGGTCCAGGTGGGGTCGGCGCCGGGGCGACCGACGTGTGCCGAGACGGTGCCGGGCACAGCCGCCAGGCGGGCGTCGAGGTCGTCCCAGGTCATGGCGGTGACCGTAGCCGATGGCCGGCGGGTCGCGGGGGCCGGCGCGGCCCCCGCGACCGGTGTCTCAGCCGGCGTGCTTGCGCCGGGCGGCCATCCGGCCGCGCTGGGTCTGGTCGAGGACGACCTTGCGGATGCGGACGGCGGCCGGGGTGACCTCGACGCACTCGTCCTCGCGACAGAACTCCAGCGCCTGCTCGAGGGAGAGCTTGCGGGGCGGGATGAGCTTCTCGGTCTCGTCGGCGGTCGACGAGCGCATGTTGGTGAGCTTCTTCTCCTTGGTGATGTTGACGTCCATGTCGTCGGAGCGGGAGTTCTCGCCGACGATCATGCCTTCGTACACCTCGGTGCCCGGCTCGACGAAGAGCTGGCCGCGCTCCTGGAGGTTGGTCATGGCGAACGCGGTGACCGCGCCGGCGCGGTCGGCGACCAGGGAGCCGTTGTTGCGGGTGCGCAGCTCCCCGAACCACGGCTCGTAGGACTCGAAGACGTGGTGCAGGATGCCGGTGCCCCGGGTCTCGGTGAGGAACTCGGTGCGGAAGCCGATCAGGCCGCGCGCCGGGACCAGCCACTCCATCCGGATCCAGCCGGTGCCGTGGTTGACCAGCTGCTCCATCCGGCCCTTGCGGGTGGCGAGGAGCTGGGTGATCGCACCGAGGTAATCGTCGGGGGCGTCGATGGTGAGCCGCTCGACCGGCTCGCAGGTCTTTCCGTCGATCTCGCGGGTGACCACCTGCGGCTTGCCGACGGTCAGTTCGTAGTTCTCCCGGCGCATCTGCTCGACCAGGATGGCCAGGGCCAGCTCGCCACGGCCCTGCACCTCCCAGGCGTCCGGGCGCTCGGTGGGCAGCACCCGCAGTGACACGTTGCCGACGAGTTCCTTGTCCAGGCGGTCCTTGACCATCCGGGCGGTGACCTTGGCGCCCTTCACCCGGCCGACCAGCGGGGAGGTGTTGGTGCCGATGGTCATCGAGATGGCCGGCTCGTCGACCGTGATCAGCGGCAGCGGGCGGGGGTCCTCGGCGTCGGCGAGGGTCTCGCCGATCATGATCTCGGGGATGCCGGCGACCGCGATGATGTCGCCCGGCCCGGCGGAGTCGGCGGGCTTGCGCTCCAGGCCCTCGGTCATCAGCAGCTCGGAGATGCGGACCCGCGCGGTGGTGCCGTCGGTGCGGCACCAGGCGACGGTCTCGCCCTTGCGGATGGTGCCCTGCCGGACCCGGCACAGCGCGAGGCGGCCGAGGAACGGGGAGGCGTCGAGGTTGGTGACGTGGGCCTGGAGCGGGGCGTCCTCGTCGTACGTGGGCGGCGGGATGGTGTCGAGCAGGGTGCGGAAGAGCGGTTCGAGGCTGTGGCTGTCGTCGGGGACGGCCCCGTCGGCGGGCTGCGTGAGGGAGGCGATGCCGTCGCGGGCGCAGGCGTAGATGATCGGGAAGTCGATCTGCTCCTCGTCGGCGTCGAGGTCGAGGAAGAGCTCGTAGGTGTCGTCGACGACGTCCTTGATCCGCGCGTCCGGGCGGTCCACCTTGTTGATCACCAGGATGATCGGCATCCGCGCCTTCAACGCCTTACGGAGCACGAAGCGGGTCTGCGGCAGCGGGCCCTCGCTGGCGTCCACGAGCAGCACCACCCCGTCGACCATGGTCAACCCACGCTCGACCTCGCCGCCGAAGTCGGCGTGGCCGGGGGTGTCGATGATGTTGATGGTGACCGGGCCGGAGCCGTCCGCCGGGAGGTAACGCACCCCGGTGTTCTTGGCGAGGATGGTGATGCCCTTCTCCCGTTCCAGGTCCATCGAGTCCATCACCCGCTCGGTCGTCTCGCCACGGGCGCCGTAGGCGCCGGCCTGCCGCAACATGGCGTCGACCAGCGTGGTCTTGCCGTGGTCGACGTGGGCGATGATGGCGACGTTGCGGAGGTCGGTGCGAAGCTGCATGGTTTCCATCCTCTCGTCCGCCGGATCAGGGGCGGCGTCGGGGTCACCCCGGAGCGGGCCCGGATTCCCCGTGAAACTCCTGTCACACTCGGTACAGGTGCTGGCATGCTGACCGTCGTGTGTCGGGGGCCTGAGTGCACGATCTGGTGAACCTGCTGCAACACCTGCCGGCCGAGCTGATCTACCTGGCCGCGGCGTTGATCGTCGCCGGGGAGACGGCGCTGCTCGTCGGCCTGGTCGCGCCGGGCGAGGCGACGCTGCTGCTGGTGGGCTTCCTCTCGTTCACCGGCACGTTGCGCCTGGGACCGGCGATGCTGGTCATGATCACCGCCGCGGTGCTCGGGGACACCCTCGCCTACCGCTCGGGTCGGCGGTACGGCCCCCGGCTGCGCGCCTCCCGCTGGGGTGCCCGGGTCGGTCCGCACCGGTGGGGGCGTGCCGACGCGATGCTGGAGCGGCTGGGCGGGCGGGGGGTGCTCGCGGCCCGCTGGGTGGCCTTCGCCCGCACCCTGGTGCCCCGGCTGGCGGGGGCGGCGGGGCTGCCGTACCGCCGGTTCCTCCCCTGGAACGTCGGTGGCGTGGTCACCTGGGTGGGTGGTTCGGTGCTGGTCGGCTACCTGGCCGGCGAGTCGTACGAGACGGTCTCGGCGTACCTGGGGCGGGCCACCGGCGCGGTGCTGGTGCTGGCCGGGTGCGTGCTGGCGATCGTGCTCGCCGGCCGCTGGCTGGGGCGCAACCCGGACCCGGCGCGGGCGCTGTTCGACCGGGCGCTGGCGGTGCCGCCGCTGAGCTGGGTGACCCGCCGGTACGGCATCCTGCTGTTCCTGCTCGGCACCCGCATCGGCGCCATCTGGGCGTTGCTGCTGAACGTGACGGCCGGGTTGGCGCTGCTGTTCGGTGCCGGGCTGGTGATCGCCTGGCTGCTCGGCGCGGTCGTCCGGCACAGCGGCCTGGCCTCGGTGGACGC
Organism: Micromonospora inyonensis; assembly: GCF_900091415.1. NCBI lineage: Bacteria > Bacillati > Actinomycetota > Actinomycetes > Micromonosporales > Micromonosporaceae > Micromonospora > Micromonospora inyonensis. Next base: position 814,191 of record NZ_FMHU01000002.1, read on the forward strand.
GGCGATCGCGCAGTGGTTCGCGTCCCGGCGCACCCCGGGGGCGGTGGACGTCACCCTGGCCGTGGTGTCGGCGTTCCGGGGGCCGGTGCTGATCCTGGTGGTCGCACTGGTCGCCGGGGTGCTCGCCTGGCGGCGACGGACCTACCGGGCGGACCTGCTCGGCCTGCTCGGGACGGTGGGGGCGTTCGTGCCGCTGGTGGTGCTGGCGGTGGTGACCGATCTCACCTCGCCGTCGGAGGCATTGCTGTTCCCCACCCAGATCGCGGTGGTCTCGGCCGGCTTCTGCACCCTGGCGTGGCTGCTGGCCCGGGGTGCCCGCTGGCCGGTGGCGGTGGCCGGGTGGACGGGCGCGGTCGTCGGCAGCGCCGGCATCGGTCTGGCCCGGCTCTACCTGGGACTGAGTTCGGCCAGCGGGGCGGTCAGCTCGGTCCTGCTGGGGGTGCTCTGGACGGTGGTCTTCGTGGTCGCCTGGGCCACCCACGACCGTGCCCAGCGCACCGAGGCGCTGGCCCCCGCCCCCCGCCCGCCCGAACCGGCCGGTCCGGCCGTTGTGGACGGTGCCCACGCCCCACCCGTCGACGGCCGTGCCGTGCCGTCCTCGCCGGCCGGTGGCGACGAACCCGGCCCGCTCGCGTACGGGACATCCGGACGGCCGGATGGCTGCTAGGATGCGGCCTCGACACGGGGGGAAGGGTGGGGGCATGCGGGTGTTCGCGCCGTCGCCGACGGCGAAACCCGCCCCGAGGCGCACCGCCGGGCCACGGGCCACCCCGTAGCCGCCGATCGAGACGAAGGTGCCGCCACCGCCGCCGAAGCCCGCCCCGAGCGGATGCCAGCCGACGTACTCCGGCACCCAGGCCAGCCGTGCGCAGGTGAAGTCGGCGCTGGCCGACGCGGCGGCGCGCACGTACTGGCCGACGTCGGCGCCGGACATCCGGATTCCGCTGAACCTGGTCAAGGCCACCGCCTGGCAGGAGAGCGGCTGGCAGTCGAACATCGTCGCCTGCGACGGCGGGATCGGGCTGATGCAGGTGATGCCGGGTACCGCGGACTGGATGAACCAGCGCTTCGGCCAGTCGTACGACGTGCGCGACTACCGGGACAACGCCTACCTGGGTGGCACGTACCTGGCGTGGCTGACCAAGTACATCGGCGACATGTACTTCGACGCCGACTACCGGCTCGACGCCGACCTGTGCTCGGCCGAACTGGACTCCTGCCTGCTCAACGCGGTGATCGCCGCGTACAACTACGGCCACCACGCGGTCGCCCGGGAGGGCGAGCCGCTGACCGTGCCCAACCCGGGGTACGTGCGCAACGTGCGGGCGCTGATGACCGAGTGCGTCTGCCTGGACTACTGACATCCGGGCGAACAATGGCGTGAACTCCGGGTGGCCGTGAGGTTGCCGACGTCGATCGGTATGGCGAGGATCACGGGGGCGGTCGGTGTCCGCTGACCGACCCGGCGACGAAGGAGTCCCCTCATGTCCGACGTGAACCGGCGTGGTCTGCTGCGCGGTGCGGCCGTGGTGGCCGGCGGCGCGGTCCTCGGTGGTCCGTTCCTCGGGTTCGTGGCCCGTGACGCCGCCGGTGCGGCCGGCCGGCGGCCCCGCCCCCGTCCGGCTCTCGAACCGGTGGCCGACCTGCGGGACGGCAAGGTGCGGCTCTGGCTGCCCGACGGTTTCCAGTACCGGTCCTTCCACGACACCGAGTCCCCGGTGACGCTCGACGACGGCACCGTCCTGCCCGGCCGGCACGACGGCATGGGCGCCTTCCCGGGGCCGGGGGGCACCGTGCGGCTGGTCCGCAACCACGAGATCAACGGGCCCGTTCCGGCCTTCGGTGACGCCGCCGAGGCGTACGACCCGATGGCCCGGGCGGCACCACCACCGTCGAGGTGACCCGGTTCGGTGAGGTCCGGCGCTCCTGGACCAGTCTGAACGGCACGATGATGAACTGCTCCGGCGGGCGGATGCCGTGGGGCAGCTGGATCACCTGCGAGGAGACGGTCAACGGGCCGGACGTCGGCCCGGACTACACCGGCGCGCCGAACGTGTCGCTGACCAAGCGGCACGGGTTCGTCTTCGAGGTGCCCGCCGACGGGCGCGGCGACCGGCAGCCGGTCACCGCCGCCGGCCGGTTCTGCCACGAGTCGGTGGCGTACGACCCGCGCGGCGGGCACCTCTACCTCACCGAGGACAACTTCGGCTACGCCTCCGGCTTCTACCGGTACACCCCGCCGCAGGACCCGATGCGGACCGGCCGGCTCGCCGACGGGGGCCGGTTGCAGATGCTGGCGGTGCGGGGGCGGCCCAACCGGAACCTGGCCGCCGCGCAGCGGCGGCACGCGACGTACCGGGTGGAGTGGGTCGACGTCGACGACCCGGCGCCGGCGTTCCCGTACACGCCGGGGCAGCCCGCGCCGACCAGCAACGACACCGCGCTGACCCACGTCGCGCGGCAGGGCTGGGCGCAGGGGGCGGCGTACTTCTCCCGCCTGGAGGGGGCGGTGTACGACGACGGCGTCGTCTACTTCACCTCCACCCAGGGCGGTGGCGCGGCGGAGACGTCCGTCGGGCCGATCGTCGACGGTTACGGCAACGGGCACGGCCAGGTGTGGGCGTACGACTGCCGGTCGCAGGTGCTGCGCCTGGTCTACGAGTCGCCCGGCCCGGACGTGCTGGACTTCCCGGACAACGTCACCACCAGCCCGCGCGGCACGCTGGTGGTCTGCGAGGACAACACGTCGGACAACTTCATCCGCGGGCTGACCCCGCGCGGGGACCTGTTCGACATCGCCCTGAACCGGCTGACCAGCAGCACCGGTGCGGACCGGTCCAACGACGAGTTCGCCGGGTCGACGTTCAGTCCGGACGGGCACACCCTGTTCGTCAACATCCAGGCAAGCCGGGGGATGACCTTCGCCATCTGGGGCGACTGGGCCCGGCTCGGGGTCTGACGGGCCGCACCGGGTGGCCGGCTCTCCTCCGCCGTCCACCCGGTGCGGGGTCAGTCCCGGGCGGGCACCGGTGCCCGGTCGGTGGCGGCGTCGGCGGCGGGTTCCCGGCGGATCCGCCCCGGCCACCAGAACCGGTCGCCGAGCAGGAACGCCAGCGAGGGCACCAGGACCGTGCGGACCAGCAACGTGTCGAGCAGGACACCGACGCAGACGATGACGCCGATCTGGGTGAGCAGGATCAGTGGCAGGACGCCGAGGACGGCGAAGACCGCGGCGAGCAGCACCCCGGCGCTGGTGATGACCCCGCCGGTGACCCGCAGCGCGGAGAGCATCCCGTCCCGGGTGCCGGTCCGCCGGGCGTCCTCCCGGGCCCGGGTGACCAGGAAGATGTTGTAGTCCACCCCGAGGGCCACCAGGAACACGAAGGCGATCAGCAGGACACCGCTGTCCAGCGCCGGGAACCCGAGCACGTGGTCGAAGAGCAGCCACGCCCCGCCGAGGCTGGCGAAGAACGACGCCACCACGGTCAGCACCAGCAGCAGCGGCGCGAGCAGCCCGCGGAGCAGGGCCACCAGGACCGCGAGGACCAGCAGCAGGATGATCGGCAGGATGAGCCGCCGGTCCCGGTCGTCGGCCCGGTCGGAGTCGTACGTCGCGGCGACCGTGCCGCCGACCACCGCGCCGGAGAACCCCCCGACGCCGTCGACGACCGGGGGCGCGGAACCGGGCACGGCGGCGACCGCGTCCCGTAGCGCCTCGACGGCGCGGTCGGAGGCGGCCGTGCCGGGTTCGGCGTCGAGCACCACGTCGACCTGGGCGACGGCCTGCCCGGCGTCGCCGGGGCGGGCGGAGGAGACCCCCGGTACGGCCGCGGCGGCCTCGGTGACCGCCCGCACCGCGCCGGGGGCGGTGAGGACGGCGACCGGTTGGGTGGCACCGGCCGGGAAGGCGCCGGCGAGGGTCTTCGCCCCGGCGACCGCCTCCGGTTCCACCCGGAACTGCTCGGTCTCGGACAGGCCGGTGCGGATGCCGAGCCCGCCCAGCGCGAGGCCGGCGAGCAGGAGGGTGGCCAGCGCCGCGACCGGCAGTGGCCGGCGGATGACCGCCTCGCCGAGCCGGCCCCACAGCCGGCCCTCGCGGGCCTCGCCACCGACACGGGGCACGAACGGCCAGAACAGTCCCCGGCCGAAGATCAGCAGCGCGGCGGGGAGGACGAGCAGCGCGGAGAGCATGGCGAACACCACGCCGGTGGCGCAGGCCACCGCGAGCGCCCGGTTGGTCTCCTGCTCGGACAGCAGCAGGGTGAGCACCCCGAGCACCACCGTGCCGCCACTGGCCAGGATCGGCTCGGCGGTACGGCGCAGGGCGGCCCGCATCGCGGCGAACCGGTCGGCCTCGCGACGCAGTTCCTCCCGGTAACGGGCGATGAGCAGCAGGGCGTAGTCGGTGGCGGCGCCGAAGACCAGCACGCTGGCGATGCCGGTGACCTCGCCGCTCTGGAGGTTGATGCCGACCGCCGGGACGATGGTCTCGATGGCCCGTATGGTGGTCTGTTCGGTGGCGGCCACGATGGCCAGCGGCACCAGCCACAGGAACGGGCTGCGGTAGGTGATGAGCAGCAGCACCGCCACCACACCGGCGGTGACCGCGAGGAGGGTGACGTCCGCGCCCTCGAAGACCTGGCTGAGGTCGGTGGCGAAGGCGGGTGCCCCGGTGACCTCGGCCCGCAACGGGTCGGGCAGGCCGGTCAGGCTGTCGCGCAGGTCGCCGACGCGCGCGGCGACGGCCTCCAGGCCGTCGGTGGTGGACATCGGCACGGCGAGCAGGGCCACCGTGCCGTCCGGGGAGACCTGCGGTGGGGCCATCCGTCCGCCGACGGCGAAGCGGCCCAGGTCGCCGACGGCCCCGGTGACCCGGTCGCGGTCGGCCCCGGTGAGCGGGCCGCCGTCGGCGCGGCTGACCACCACGATCGCCGCCTGGACGTCGCGGGACGGCAGTTGGTCCTGGAGGCGTTCGGCCTGGGTGGACTCCCACTCGGCCGACAGGCCGGTGGCGGAGACGGGGGCGGGATTGTCGGGTCGGGGGAGACCGAAGACGGTTCCGGCGATCACGATCGCGGCCGCCACGGTGAGCCACGCGGCCAGTCGGCTGCGGGCGACGCGGGTGAAGACGGACATCGGGCTGCCTCACGGTCTCTTAACGGGTAAATTCTCAGCCACCAAGTATCTTGATGGCCGAGATTAACGACTGCTGAGTTATGCTGCAACCGGGACAACGACACGGGGAGAAGCGACGCAACGTGGCAGGGCACGGGATGTACCGGCGGCGCGACACCCCACGCGAGCACCTGGTCGCCGAGATCACCAACGACCTCCGGCGGTACGCGGTGGACGCCCAGCACGTCGCCCACGCCTTCGCCGGCCTGCACGGGCTCGGCGGCACCGACCTCCAGGCGCTGATCGCGGTGATGGACGCCGAACTGCGCGGCGACCCGATCACCCCCGGTCGCCTCGGCGAGCAGCTCGACCTCTCCTCCGGCTCGGTCACCGCCCTGGTCGACCGCCTGGAACGGGCCGGGCACCTCCGCCGCGACCGGGACACCACCGACCGGCGCAAGATCCTGCTGCACTACGCCGAGCAGGGCGCCGCCGTCGCGATGGAGTTCTTCCGGCCGCTCGGCGCGCGCACCGACGCGGTGATGGCCGGGTTCACCGACGACGAGCTGGAGATCGTGCACCGGTTCATGGTGGGGATCAGCGCCTCGCTACGGCAGCACCGCGACGACGTCCGCGCCGCCCGCGGCGAACCGGCCCGACGCCGGGCGGAGTAGATGCTCACCCGGCTCGCCTCCGGCCTGCTGCGACTGCCCCCGGCCCGCGCCCGGGTCACCCTGAGGCGGGACATCGCGGTGCGCGTCCGCGACGGGGTGACCCTGCGCACCGACCACTACGCGCCCGACCCACCCGACGCCCCCACCGTGCTGATCCGCACCCCGTACGGGCGGGGCGGGCCGATGCGGCTGCTCGGCCGGCTCGTCGCCGCCCACGGCTACCATGTGGTCGTCCAGTCCTGCCGCGGCACCTACGGCTCCGGCGGCGCCTTCGAGCCCCTCGTGCACGAGCGCGCCGACGGCCTCGACACCCTCGACTGGCTACGCCGGCAACCCTGGTACACCGGCGCGTTCGGCATGTTCGGCGCCAGCTACCAGGGCTTCGTGCAGTGGGCGCTGGCCGCCGAGGCCGGCGACGAGCTGCGCGCCATGGTCGCGGTGGTGACCGCCTCCACCACCCGCGACTCCACGTACGCGGGGGAGTCGTTCTCGCTGGACACCGTACTGACCTGGGCGGAACTGCTCCAGGCCCAGACCGTGCCCTGGCTGGCCCGGCAGTGGGAACTGAAACGCGGTCAGCCCCGCCTCGCCGCCGCCCTCGCCCACCTGCCGCTGGCCGAGGCGGACCGGATCGCCACCGGGGTCACCGTCCCGTTCTTCCAGGAGTGGCTGCGCCACCACACGCCCGACGCGGCGTACTGGCGGGACCGGGTCTTCGACAGCCGGCTCGCCGAGGTGCGCGCCCCGGTGCTGATGGTCAGCGGGTGGCACGACATCTTCCTCCCCGCCCAGCTCGCCGACCACGCCGTCCTGCGCGCCGCCGGCACCCCGTGCCGGCTGACCGTCGGCCCGTGGACGCACGGCAGCCCCGGGCTGCTGCTCGCCGCGCTGCGGGAAGGGCTGGACTGGCTCGACACCCACCTCGCCGGTCGTCGCCCTGTCGCCGACACCGCCGGGGTCCGCGTGCACGTCGGCGGGGACGGCGGCGGTTGGCGGGTCCTGCCGGACTGGCCGCCGCCGGGTGAACGGAGCAGCTGGCACCTGCACCCCGGCGCGGCGCTGCGACCGGAACCGTCGACGGAGTCGCCCCCCGACCGGTTCCGCTACGATCCGGCGGACCCGACCCCGTCCCTGGGCGGGCCGCTGCTGGTCGCGCAGCGGGCCGGACCGGTGGACAACCGTCCGGTCGAAGCCCGTCCCGACGTGGTCACCTTCACCAGCGCCCCGCTGGCCGCGCCGCTGGAGGTCGTCGGCCCGGTGCACGCCGACGTGTACGTCCGCAGCGAACTGGCGTACCTGGACGTCTTCGTCCGCCTCTGCGACGTGGACCCGCGCGGCCGGTCGTGGAACGTCTGCGACGGGCTGGTGCGGCTCTGGCCGGGACGCTTCCCGACCGACGACACCGGCGCGGTCCGGGTGCCGGTGCCGCTCTGGCCCGTGGCGCACCGCTTCGCACCCGGCCACCGGCTACGGGTGCAGGTCACCGGCGGCGCCCACCCCCGGTACGCCCGCAACCCCGGCACCGGCGAACCGCTCGGTACGGCGGTCACCCTGCGGGCCGGCTGGCGGGAGGTGCTGCACGACCCGGCGCACCCGTCGGCGGTGCACCTGCCGGTGCCGTGACGCACGCGGTGGCGGCGCCCCCGAAGGTGCGCCGCCACCGGCACGGTCTACAGCGGGCGGACGTTGTCCGCCTGCGGACCCTTCTGACCCTGGGTCACCTCGAACTCGACCTTCTGTCCCTCGTTCAACTCCCGGTAGCCACTCGTCGCGATCGCCGAGTAGTGGACGAAGACGTCCGGCCCTCCGCCATCCTGCTCGATGAAGCCGAAGCCCTTTTCAGAGTTGAACCACTTGACCGTGCCGGTTGCCATGCATCTCTCCCTGTTGCCATGGGTGACCACCGGCGTCTGGCCGATGATCGCCCTGTACCTCCCCGACAGTAGCCTCCCGCGCCCCCGTACGCTGGCCGAAGTGCCGGGTCGATTCGTGAAACCGCCCCGTCGCCGGGTCGATGACGGCATGCTTGCCCGAATGGACGGCGCGACGCGGGACGCCGCCGCCGCGTTGCGGCGGGAAATCCACGCACCCGGACACGGCCCTGACCGGCTGCGACTGGCACCGACCCCCCTGGTGCCCGAGGTGCGGCTGCACGTCGCCGAGGACGCCATCCTCTGGTGGGCCCGGATGGAGGCCGCGGCCGGACACCGGCTGCCCGCCCCGTACTGGGCCTCGGCCTGGGCCGGTGGCCAGGCGTTGGCCCGCTACCTGCTGGACCATCCCCGGGTCGCCGCCGGACGCCGGGTGCTCGACCTCGCCACCGGCTCCGGGCTGGTGGCCATCGCCGCCGCCCTGACCGGGGCGGCGCAGGTGCGGGCCAGCGACATCGACCCGTACGCCGTGGCCGCCGTGGGTTTCAACGCCCACGCCAACCGGGTCGCCGTCGACGCCAGCGCCACCGACCTGCTCGACACCGACGGCGGTGACGTCGACCTGCTGCTGGCCGGGGACGTCTTCTACGACCGGCCGATGACCGACCGGGTGCTGCCCTTCCTGGAGCGGGTCGCCGCTCGGGGCGTGGACGTGCTGGTCGGCGACCCCGGCCGGGGCTACCTGCCGGAGGAACGGCTGGAGGCGCTCGCCGTCTACCGGGTCCCGAGCACCGAGGTCGCCGTCGAGGCGCCGGTGCGCCGGGTGCGGATCATGCGCCCGCGCCGCCGTCCCGGGTGACACCCGAGCCCCGGTCCGGGTCGTTCTCAGGGAAAAGCCGGGGCCAAAGCCCCATGTGTACGGTGGTGACCCCGGCATAGCCTCATCCGCGTGACGGATCGGCTGGCCCAGATCGGAGAGCTCCCCACCGTGCTGCTGATGGGGGTGCTCGGGGTGGTCATGCTCTTCGACGCAATCCCGCTGCTCGGTGTGCTCGTCCCGGGCGACGTGGCGGTGCTGGCGGCGGTCGGGGTGGGGCAGCCCGCCGCGACGTTCGCCTCGTTCACTGCGGTCGTCGGGGGTTGCCTGGCCGGCTGGTCCGCGAGCTACCTGGTCGGTCGCCACTACGGGGGACGGCTGCGGGCCAGCCGGATCGGGGACTGGATCGGAGAGGACCGCTGGGCGGCCGCCGAGGGGATCCTGCACCGGGGCGGCGGCCGGATGGTGCTGGTCGCGCCCTTCCTTCCGGTGTTCAACGCGCTGCTGCCGCTCGCGGCGGGCGGCCTGCGGATGCCGTACCGCCGTTTCGTGGCCTGTGCCGCCTCCGGGGCGGTGCTCTGGGCGGGCCTCTACGTCGTGCTCGGCTCGCTGGCCCGGTCGCTGGGTGGCCTGCTGCCGGGGGATTCCGCAGCCTGGGGCACCCTGGGGTTCGGCATGATCTTCGGCACGGTGGTGCTCCTGGCCAGCCGTCGCCGGCTGCGCGGCGCGGCCGTCGCCGCCAACGCCTCGTAGCGACGAGACGACGGGACGGCGCGACCGCGCCGGCCGGGGCCGCACCGGACCGGGTGGCCGGTCACCCGGGGTGGTCCGGCGGCGTGGCCGCGAGGGTCACCGGCTCCGCACCCACGGCCACGCACCCGCCCGGCCCCCCTCGTCAGCGGCACCATCCGGAACGCGCCGTCCGTCAACCCCCCGAACACGTGCCGGTTGCCACGCCGGACGGGGCGTGACCCCGTCGGTAGCCGGCCAGGTTCCAGGTGTACAACGGCACGGTGGCTGGCACCGACCGGGTCACCTCGTCGCCGCCGACACCGGCCTGCTCGTCGGTCAGCACGACCACCCGGTCGTGCCGGCCGACGTGCTTGCGCAGCGCCGCGGCGGTCGCCGTGCCACCGCCGAGGAACCAGCCGCCCGCCTGCCAGCGTTCGATCGACCGCAGCAGCGACTCGCCCGTCCGGAGCGGAAACACCTTCGTGTACGCGCGCTCCGGGTCACCCCAGCTCCGGGCCGTCGAGGAGAAGGACACCACGTCCGCGCGGGCACACCGCTGGGCGAGGGCGACCCCGAAGACGACGGCGGCGTCCCAGCGCCGGACGGTGCCGTCCTTCGAGAACGTGTCGGTCATGCTGCCCGACGTGTCGACCATGACCAGCGTCCGACCGGGAAGGGACGGGACGTTGGCCAGGGCATGGGTGAGCGCCCGGTCCAGCGGGTGGGACCACCGCAGCGACGGGGCGGCCCGGTACGCGGACAGGAACCGCATCGGCATCTGCCGGGACCGCGCCACCTCGGCCGGGTCGGCCAGCCGGGCGGCCACGGTCGCGGCCACCTCGTCGGAGACGCCCGCCTGGTCGAAGTTCCGCAGGTTCCGCAGGAGCGCCATGTAGCCCATGGACGGGACGAGCGCCTCCCACAGCTTCGCCCGGTCGACCCGGTCACCGGCCAGGGACAGGGCGTCCTCCCACGTCATGCCCGCCTCGCGGAGCCGGTCGGCGTCGAGCAGCACCGTCGGGTCGGCGACGGCGGCGGAGCGCAGTGCGACGTTGCGGTGGAGCACCGGCAGCGAGTCCGGGATCGGCTTGTCGCGGTGGTGCCGGCGGTCCAGGGCGTGCGCGAAGAGGTCACCCCGCCACGTGGTGTCCGCGCTCGGGTGCACGAGGTCGACGACGTCACCGAACCGGAAGCCCTTGCTGGCGGTGTCGTACTTGAGCAGGGACCGCTCGGTGTACAGGCGGAGCAGGGAATCGGCCACGCCCCGCTTGACCGGCTTGGGCACGGCGCGGCCGTGGCGGGACGTCCAGTAGGCGAGTGCCTCACCCGGCTCGTCCGCCCGCTGTAGCACGTCGGCGACGATACGGCGGGAACCGGGAATCCCGGCCGACACCATGGCCTTGGCGGCCTCCAACGCGCCGACGAGAGCCGCGCTGCGCAGGTTCGCGTCGCCGCGCAGCCAGCGCAGGAACTCGCCGGTCCACTCCGGATCGTCGACGGCCACCGCCAAGCTATCACCCGGCATGTCCCACCGACGAGCCGATGTGGTCGGCCGGGCTGGCGTCGACCGGTCCGCCCGAAGCGTATCCTGCGCCCAGCCTTTCGGTTTCGCAGTGCACGGCCATCGTGGTGGAGGCTCCGAGGACCATGCCGAGGTGCACGGTCTGCCCGTTGGTGGCGGTGATCGTCAAGCCGACTGGTTCCGTCCGCCGCCCTCGCTGAACCGGTGACGCTCTTTACCCACGGGCAGGCCTGCGGCGCAGGGTTGGGGCTGTGTCGCAAGCGTGTGTGCACAGGCTCGACGGTGAGCTGTTGCTATTCGGCAGAGGTGGCTTCTCGCTCAGGGTTGACCTCATAGGTGGTGCGCCAGTGCCATCGCGCGCTGTGTGGCTCGTCGCATGGGCATTCGCCGTTGAAGAGACCTTCAATCCGGATGTCGGGGAAAATCCTATGTATGGTGATTTCTCTGGATTCTCCTGATTTGATGGTGCCTCGGGTTGCGAGTCGTGCGCTGGGCGCTTGATGGTCGTTGGCGATGTCGTAGTCGTACGGCTGACTGCCTTCGTTGGTGAGCTCGAGCAGCAACGTGGACCGGCTGCCACGACTGTGGCGTAGCTCGACTTGGCGGAGCTTGAGGTCCTTGAGAGCGCCTTCTCTGTGTTGCCGGCGGGCTTCCATCCTTCTCATCGTGCGGGCCTCAGCGACGGAGGCGTCCGCTGCCCCTTCGCCTCTGCGGCGATGTTCGCCTGCCTTTCGGCGGCGTCTGCGGAACGGCGTGCCTCTTCCTTGGCCGCTGCTGCGATTCTTGACTACCGGCCACCGTAGATGATCGCCACGATCACGGCGGCGATGGATGTGAGAAGCGCGAGGGCGGCGACGATGACGGCAGCGGTCGGCATTGATCCAGTTCAAGCTACTCTCCGCTCTTCGGTGGGGTAAGCCAGCATACGGAGACCGGTGGGGGCATTACTTTCGCCGCGGTGCCTGTCGGTGGAGTTCTCGCCACATATTCCGGGTGTCGCGACCGAAGGTGCGGCGACGCAGGTAGGGCGTGGCGACCCGGAGGCGACCGACTACCCCGGACGTCACGTGTACAACGTGCTCAACGAGCTGGTGGAGACGCACGGGGTGGTGCGATCGGCCGGTGACGGTCAGTATGTGCTGGCTGACAACCGGGAGGTGGCTGCCTGATGACTGATCGTTCCGCGTCGGCTGTTTCCGGTCAACGGAACTGCGCCCTCTACCGGTTCTGGGTGCGCCACCCCGAAACCGGTGAGCGCGCCCTCGGGTACATCGGGGAGACCGGACGGCTGCCGTTCCAGCGGCTGATGGAGCACATCTACCAGCAGCCGTGGGCAGACACCATCCTCGTGTGGGAGGTCGACCCCATCACCTTCCCCCACAAGGCTTCCGTGCTGGCCGCCGAGCGCAGGGCCATCGAAACCGAGCTACCGCTGTACAACGTCGACGGGAACCTGGCCAACCCAGGCCGGATCCCACCCGGCCGGGCAGTCCTCCAACGGCAGGCCCGCGACCCCGGCTGGGTGCAGCCGCAGCGGAACGTACGGGTGCCCCGCCAGCGGGCACCCCGAACCACTGCCGCACCGCGCCCAGTCCGACGCACCGCACCCCCTTCGCAGCTCACCCGCTGGTGGAGGAAGTACCAGACCGCCATCTCCGCGTGGGCCGCGCTGTGGCTGCTGCTGTGGGCTGTTCTGTGGTGGCTCGGCCGGAACGCTTGGACCGGCTGGGAAGAACCACGTAACGCCGCGATCCTCGCCTCCATCGCGTGGGCTCTCGCCCTGTGGGGCCGCCTGGGTGCCGGCAACCGCCGACCATTCCGACGCACCCGTGCCCGGAAGAGGACCCGCCGGTGACGCCCGCTCCCTGGCTGTGGCTCGTCTGCGACCGCGACAACGTCGACCGATAGGCTGTCAGCATGCGGCCTGAGCAGTGAGAACACCCGCTGACAACCGGGGTGGCCGAGATTCGCACCCGCCACCTCTGCCCGTACAAGGCTCTTCTGCGCGGGGAGGTCAGCCGCACTGAGGCGGCGCAGTGGTCAGCGGACCTCGACGCACACCAGGACGACGTCACCACCAGCCGTGCTGACGCTGCAAACCCGCCACCAGAACCAGCAGGACGATGCCCAGCCCGAACCACCAGCGGGACGCGACCCGGTGGTGGGGGTCATCCTTTCTTCCAATGGCGCAGAGCGCAGGCGAGTAAGGGGCGGATCGTCTCGGAGCGGTTCGGTTCTCCGAACCGGTGACGTCGGCTGGCCCGCGATGTGGGGGTCAACGTGGTGGCGAACCTCGTCGCCGCGTCGATCATCTATCTGCTGGCGGTGGCCGGCGGCTACCTCAACGCCAACCGGTGGATCATCATTGCGATCCTGACTTTCGCCGTCGTCGTGGTAGCAGCCGTCGGAATGACGTACGCCATGACCGTCGCCGGGCGGGGTAACCGCAGGCAGGCGATCGTCGGCGCGGTGCTGCTGTTTCTGGTGATGGCGGGCGCGAACTGGGTGATCTTCTTCATCCGCATGTGGTCGCGGTGAGGCGGACTACGGGAGGTCGAACAGGGTGGGCGCGTCCGGGTCAGGTTCCGAGCGTGGTCGGGGGATGAAGGGTGGGAGTAGGCCGCGCTGCCGGGCGCATTCTTCGCCGTAGCCGTCGTGGAGCCGCCGGGTGGGTACGGGCCGGCGGCAGCATCGGCAGCGTGGCGGTGGTGGCTCGGGTAGCTGTAGCAGCGGTTCCGGGGTTGTGTGGTTCATCGGCTGGCCTTTCATTCTGCTAGCACTCTGGCTGCTGAGGTGCTGGCGTGCCGAACGGGTCGTCGCCGATGAGGAGCGGTAGGTCGTAGATGGACAGGTCGGGGCGTGTCCGTGCGTAGCGGACGTGGTGCCCTCAGCGGCCGTGCTCGTAGGCGGTGTCCACCTCACCGTCGGACCACAACCGTCGGTTCAACCTGGGTGTAGCGCAGGGGTTCGGAGCGGTCCCACTGACCGGTCCAGGCGGCCGGTAGTGGCTGCGTGCGAACGCGAAAGGCCCGGATCCGACGACGGTCGGCCCCGAGCCTCCTGGCCACGAACGGTGACCTACCAGCCGCGGGCCCGCCACTGCGGCACCGCCGGGCGCTCCGCGCCGAGCGTGGAGTCCTTGCCGTGGCCGGGGTAGAACCAGGTCTCGTCGGGCAGCCGGTCGAACAGCTTGTGCTCGACGTCGTCGATCAGCGAGGCGAACCGCTCCGGGTCCTTGTCGGTGTTGCCGACCCCGCCCGGGAACAACGAGTCGCCGGTGAACAGGTGGGGGATGCCGGCCGGGTCCCGGTAGAGCAGGGCGATCGAGCCGGGGGTGTGCCCCACGATGTGGATCACCTCCAGCGCGCAGTCGCCGACCGGCACGGTGTCGCCCTCGGTCAGCGCCTCCGACTTGATCGGCAGCCCCTCGGCGTCGTCCGCGTGCACCAGGGACCGGGCGCCGGTGGCCGCGACCACCTCCTCCAGGGCGACCCAGTGGTCCATGTGCCGGTGGGTGGTGACCACGGCGGTCAGGCCGGCGTCGCCGACCAGGTCGAGCAGGCGGGGTGCCTCGTTGGCCGCGTCGACGAGCACCTGGTCACCGGTGGCCCGGCAGCGCAGCAGGTAGGCGTTGTTGTCCATCGGGCCCACCGACAGCTTGGTGATGGTGAGCCGGTCGAGTTCGCGTACGGCCGGCGGGCCGCCGGGGGTGACGTCTCCGCGGTAGGTCATCGGGGTTCTACATCCATTCGGGTGGGAGCGGGAGAGGGCCGTCGGGATCGACGGTGAGTGTCCGGCCGTCGGCGCGACCGGTGAGCCAGGCGGCCAGTTCGGGAGCGGGACCGGTGATCGTGGGGGCGTCCTCCGGGACGCCGACGACGAGCCGGTGCCGGGCACCGTCGAACCGCAGCACCATGGCCGGGGCGTCGGTCCGGTCGGCCAGGCCGGCCGTCACCTCGTGCAGCAGCCGGTGGGCGAACGCCTCCGACCAGTTGGCTGGCCGGTAGCCGGCGGCGAGGTCGACGTGGTGCACCTCGATCTCCCGCAGCCGGCCCCAGACGAGCGTGGCCGCCGGTAGCGGGCCGCGTCGCCCCTGGACGCTGGCGGCCCACGCCTCGACCGGCATGGCGGCGACCGCCTCGGCGAACCGTTCGGTGCACCGGCGCAGGTCGTCCAGGTGGGCCTCGGGCGGTCGGGTCGCGCCGGCGGTGATGTCCGCCTCGCGGGCGGCGTCGCTGGCGTACATCGGGACGTGCTCGCCGGTGCGGGCGGCGGTGAGGAGGTTGACCAGCCCGTCGGCGTTGCGGGCCAGGTGGGCCAGGACGTGTCCCCGTGTCCAGCCGGGCAGCAGCGACGCGTCGGCCAGGCCGGCGGCGTCGAAGCGGGCGGCGGTGCGGAGCAGGCGGTCCGTGGCGGCGTCCACCTCGCTCATGAGCAGAAGCGGATCGGTCACGTGGCCGACCCTATCCCCACCCGGTGCCGGCGTGCGGTGGAAATCGGTTTCGGCGTGTCGGCGTGCCACCTACCGTCGACGTCGACGCAGGCGACGGTTCGCCACGGGGTGTCGTTTCCACTGGCCGGGTGCCCGCCGACCACTCGTTCGCAACCGATGGGGATGCCATGACGATCGATCTCACCGCCCTCGGCTGGGATGCCGCCCGCGCGGCGGCCACCCGGCGTGGGCAGCGTTCCGGCCGGGTGGCCCGGGTCGACCGGGGGGTTTGCACGGTGCTCTGCGCCGAGGGGCCGGTCCGGGCGAGTCTGGGCGGTGCGGTCCTGGCCGCCGCGGCACGTGACCTGACCAACCTGCCGTGTGCCGGGGACTGGGTGCTGCTGGGCACCTGGCCGGACGGGCCGGTGACCGTGGAGAAGGTGCTGCCCCGCCGGACGGCGCTCGTCCGGCGTACCGCCGGCCGGGACGCCAGCGGGCAGGTGCTGGCGGCGAACCTGGACGCGGTCGCCGTGGTCGAGCCGGTGCACCCCGCGCCGGACGTCGCCCGCCTGGAACGGCTGCTCTCCCTGGTGCACGCCTCCGGGGCCCGGCCGCTGGTCGTGCTCAGCAAGGCAGACCTGGCGCCGGACGCGGCGGCGGTGGCCCGCCAGCTCGCCGAGGTCGCGCCGGGCGTGCCGGTGCTGCCGGTCAGCGCGGAGCGCGGGGCGGGGCTGGACCCGCTGCGCGGCGAGGTCGCCCCGGGCCGGACGCTCGGGCTGCTGGGGATCTCCGGCGCGGGCAAGTCGAGCCTGGTCAACGCGCTGGCCGGGGCGGTGGTGATGCCGACCCAGGCGATCCGGCGGGTCGACGGCAAGGGGCGGCACACCACCACCTGGCGGGCGCTGGTGCCCATCCCCGGCGGCGGCGCGGTCCTGGACACCCCGGGCGTACGGGCGGTCGGCCTGTTGGATGGTGTCGACGGCCTGGACCGGGCGTTCGCCGACGTCACGGCGCTCGCGTCGACGTGCCGCTTCGCCGACTGCGGGCACGCTGTCGAGCCGGGGTGCGCGGTCCGGGCGGCGCTGGAGACCGGCGAGTTGACCGCCCGGCGCTGGGAGAGCTGGCGCAAGCTCCAGCGGGAGCTGGCGGTCGAGAGCCGGCGGCGGGAGGCCCGGCTGGCCGCCGACCGGCGGGGTGGCTGGCGACGTGGGCGACGGCACACCGCCCGGCCCTGACCCCGCCCCGGCGGCCCGGCCCTCGTCGGGGCGGGTGGTTGGTCCGGCGTGGGCGATGCCATCATGATGGCATCGACGACTGTCGGGATGTCGTCGCTTCCTCGCGAGGCGGAGTCGTATGCGCGCACGATGGCGGGGAGCGTTCGTCGCGGGGCTGGTGCTCACCCTGGTCGCGGGTCCGGGCACCGCGCGGGCCGAACCGGAGAAACGCGTCCACAACGCGATGCAGATCATCTTCAGCCCGTCGTACCCGGACTCGTTCTGCACGATCGGCGCGGTGGGTACGGACGACTACGGGCGGAAGATCGCCATCTCGGCGGGGCACTGCCTGCGCGACCCGCAGTACGCCGACCGGGAGATCCACGAGAACGTCGCCCCCGTCTACCACCGGCAGGACGTCGCGTTCGGCCCGATCGGGTACGTGCGGTACTTCAAGGATCCCGAGGGGTCGATGACCGGCCACCTGACCAGGGACTACATGATCATCGAACTCGTTGCCGGGGTGACGCCGTCGGCGCAGGGGCCCCACCTCCGGCAGGCCGGTGAACTGGAGGTGCCCGGCGGCACTCCCAGCCCGAACGCCCTGAGCCCCGCGCCGGACAACGAGCGGCTGCTCGGCGTCGCGTGGTTCAACACCAACGAACTCGTCGTGTCCGGCCAGCTCGGTGTCTGGTACGGGCGGGTCACGAACAACACCGACGGCGTCTACCAGTGCTGGGCCAAGCACCGGGCGGGCGACTCGGGTGGCCCGGCGATCTGGCACGTGCCGGGCAGCGACTACCCGTCCGAGGGCAACGGTTTCCAGGCCGAGGGGCCGTGGGCCGGGATCACCAAGGGGATCATCCTGGGTGTTCCGCAGTTCGTCTACACCAGTTCGGCGAACATCCTCGCCGACCTCCGCGCCCGGGACGCCGCCGATCCCGGAGACGTCTACGGTGCCGGCTTCGAGGTGACCGACAACCTGTAGACCGGCGGGCGGCCGGGCCGGGCACGGGCCGGATGAGCTGGGGGAATGCGTCGGCGCGGGAAAGTGTCGTACCCCGGGGCTAGAGTTGCCGGGGCGCTTTCCCTGCGCCGACCGACCGCTCGGATTGCCGTCAGAGCGGGACAGATCACCTCATCTTCCTGAATCCTGGAGTAATCGGACAGTGGCCGACCGTCTGACAATCCGTGGCGCCCGCGAGCACAACCTGCGTGACGTCAGTCTCGACCTGCCCCGGGACGCGCTGATCGTCTTCACCGGGCTCTCCGGGTCGGGCAAGTCGAGCCTGGCCTTCGACACGATCTTCGCCGAGGGGCAGCGGCGCTATGTGGAGTCGCTCTCCTCGTACGCCCGGCAGTTCCTCGGCCAGATGGACAAGCCCGACGTCGACTTCATCGAGGGCCTCAGCCCGGCAGTGTCGATCGACCAGAAGTCGACCTCGCGCAACCCGCGCTCCACCGTCGGCACCATCACCGAGGTCTACGACTACCTCCGGTTGTTCTTCGCCCGGGTCGGCGAGCCGCACTGCCCGGTCTGCGGCGAGCGGATCTCCAAGCAGAGCCCGCAGCAGATCGTCGACCGGGTGCTCGCGATGACCGAGGGCACCCGGTTCATGGTGCTCGCGCCGGTGGTGCGCGGGCGCAAGGGCGAGTACGTCGACCTCTTCGCCGAACTCCAGGGCAAGGGGTACGCCCGGGCCCGGGTCGACGGCGTGGTGCATCCGCTGACCGAGCCGCCGAAGCTGAAGAAGCAGGAGAAGCACACCATCGAGGTGGTGATCGACCGGCTTACCGTCAAGCCCAGCGCCAAGCAGCGGCTGACCGACTCGGTCGAGGCCGCGCTCGGGCTCTCCGGCGGGCTGGTCCTGCTCGACTTCGTCGACCTCCCCGAGGACGACCCGGAGCGCGAGCGCCGTTACTCCGAGCACCTGGCCTGCCCGAACGACCACCCGCTCGCGATCGAGGACCTGGAACCCCGGGTGTTCTCCTTCAACGCCCCGTACGGTGCCTGCCCGGAGTGCACCGGCCTGGGCACCAAGAAGGAGGTCGACCCGGAGCTGATCATCCCCGACCCGGAGCGCACCCTGCGCGAGGGCGCGATCCAGCCCTGGGGGAGCGGGCACAACCTGGAGTACTTCCTCCGGCTGCTGGAGGCGCTCGGCGAGAGCGAGCACTTCGACCTGGACACCCCGTGGCGGGCGCTGCCCGCGCGGGCACAGAAGACCATCCTGCACGGCTCCGGCGACCAGGTGCACGTGCGCTACCGCAACAAGTACGGCCGCGAGCGCTCCTACTACACCGGCTTCGAGGGCGTGGTGCAGTGGATCGAACGCCGGCACACCGACACCGAGTCGGACTGGTCGCGGGAGAAGTACGAGGGCTACATGCGGGACGTGCCCTGCGCGGCCTGCGGTGGTGCCCGGCTCAAGCCGGAGGTGCTCGCGGTCACCGTGGCCGGCAAGAGCATCGCCGAGGTCTGCAACCTGTCGGTGGGGGAGTGCGCCGACCTGCTCGCCGGCATCGAGCTGACCGACCGGCAGAAGATGATCGCCGAGCGGGTGCTCAAGGAGATCAACGCCCGACTGCGGTTCCTGCTCGACGTCGGCCTGGACTACCTCTCCCTCGACCGTCCGGCGGGCACGCTCTCCGGGGGCGAGGCGCAGCGGATCCGGCTCGCCACCCAGATCGGGTCCGGCCTGGTCGGCGTGCTCTACGTGCTCGACGAGCCGTCGATCGGCCTGCACCAGCGGGACAACCACCGCCTGATCGAGACCCTGCTACGGCTGCGCGGCCTGGGCAACACGCTGATCGTGGTCGAGCACGACGAGGACACCATCCGGGTGGCCGACTGGATCGTCGACATCGGGCCGGGCGCGGGCGAGCACGGCGGCCGGATCGTGCACTCCGGCTCGGTGCCCGCCCTGCTCGACAACCCGGAGTCGGTCACCGGGGCGTACCTGTCCGGGCGGAAGTCGATCCCGACGCCGCAGCGGCGCCGGCCGCAGACCCCCGGCCGGGAACTGGTCGTGCACGGCGCACGGGAGCACAACCTGCGGAACCTGACCGTGTCGTTCCCGTTGGGGCAGCTCATCGCGGTCACCGGGGTCAGCGGCTCCGGCAAGTCGACCCTGGTCAACGACATCCTGTACACGGTGCTGGCCAACCAGATCAACGGTGCCCGGCTGGTGCCCGGCCGGCACACCCGGATCACCGGCTTGGAGCACGTCGACAAGGTCGTCGGCGTCGACCAGTCCCCGATCGGCCGTACGCCCCGGTCGAACCCGGCCACCTACACCGGGGTCTGGGACCACGTCCGCAAGCTCTTCGCCGAGACCACCGAGGCCAAGGTCCGGGGGTACGGCCCGGGCCGGTTCTCGTTCAACGTCAAGGGCGGCCGGTGCGAGGCGTGCTCCGGCGACGGCACCCTGAAGATCGAGATGAACTTCCTGCCCGACGTGTACGTCCCCTGCGAGGTCTGCAAGGGGGCCCGGTACAACCGGGAGACCCTGGAGGTGCACTACAAGGGCAGGACCGTCGCCGACGTGCTGGACATGCCGATCGAGGAGGCGGCCGAGTTCTTCTCCGCCATCCCGGCGATCCACCGCCACCTGAGGACCCTGGTCGACGTCGGTCTCGGCTACGTCCGCCTCGGCCAGCCCGCGCCGACCCTCTCCGGCGGCGAGGCGCAGCGGGTCAAGCTCGCCTCCGAGTTGCAGAAGCGCTCCACCGGCCGGACGGTCTACGTGCTCGACGAGCCGACCACCGGCCTGCACTTCGAGGACATCCGCAAGCTGCTGATGGTCCTGGAGGGGCTGGTCGACAAGGGCAACACGGTGATCACCATCGAGCACAACCTCGACGTGATCAAAACGGCCGACTGGCTGATCGACATGGGGCCGGAGGGTGGTCACCGGGGTGGCACATTGCTCGCCACCGGCACCCCGGAGGAGGTCGCCGAGGTGTCCGAGAGCCACACCGGTCAGTTCCTGCGCCCGGTGCTCGGCCTCGACGGCGAGGCCCGGGGCGCGACGGCGGCCACCGGCCGGGCGGCGAAGGCCAACGCCGGTCGGTCCCGCGCCAGCACCACCCGGCGGTCGCCGGCCCGGTCCCGCTGAGGGCGGGCGGGGTGTCGCCCGGGCGGTGGTTGAACCGTCCGGGACAGTGGTCCGTACTTGCAGGCATGGCCGCGGACCATGGAGGGCGGCACGGAGTGCGAGAGAGAGGTCGGGCATGAGTGACGACAACGGGCTGACCGGGCCGGCCACCCGACGAACCCTGCTCGCCGGGGCCGGCGCGGTCGGCGCGGCGGTCGTCCTGACCGCCTGCGGCGGTGACGACGAGCCGGCGGGTTCCGGCTCCGCGGCCCCGACCAGCGGTGGTCCGGGCGTGTCGCCCAGCGCCGACGCGGGCGGCGACCGGAGCGCGGCCGACGCCATCGTCGGCACCGCCGACGTCCCGGTCGGCGGCGGGGTCATCTTCGCCAGCAAGGGCGTGGTGGTCACCCAGCCCAGCGCCGGGGTGTTCAAGGGGTTCAGCCCGATCTGCACCCACCAGAAGTGCCCGGTGTCCCGGATCGACGGCGGCACCATCATCTGCACCTGCCACAACAGCAAGTTCTCGATCGAGGACGGCTCGGTCAAGGGCGGCCCGGCCAAGCAGCCGCTGCCGGCGAAGGAGATCGTCGTCGACGGCGACCAGATCCGCCTGGCCTGACGGACACCGGTGCGGCCGGCACGCGGGACCGTGCCGGCCGCACCGGCCTTCCAAGACGCGGCGTCGGGTGTTCCCGCCACGGTGTCAGTGGGTGTACACGGCCATCTCCCAGAGCGAGAAGCCGTAGGTGGTGGCCCGGGTCAGGCCGCGCATGCGCACGTACCGGGCGTTCTCGGTGGGAAAGACGATCGCGTCGGTGCCGCCGTCGCCGGCCGTGGTCGACCAGGCGGTGCGCCAGGTGGTCCCGTCCGTGGAGACCTCGACCCGGTACGACCGCGCGTACGCCGCCTCCCAGGCCAGCACCACCCGGCCCACCGGCCGGGCCGAGCCAAGGTCGACGGTGAGCCACTGGTCGTCGGCCTTGGAGCTGGACCACCGGGTGCCCAGATCCCCGTCCACCGCCCGCGCGGCGGGGTAGCCGAGCTGACTGCTCGACGCGGTCACCGGCCGCTGCGCGGCCAGGTTGGTCAGGTCGTCGCCGCGCTTCGCCGGGAAGGAGACGACCTGCTGGTAGGTGGGCCGGTTCTGCCAGGCGATCGGGGCGTGGGTGATCCCGCCCAGCGGCGACTGGACGATCGCGTCGGCGCACCACTGGTCACCGGCCGCGCAGGTGCTGTCCCCCGGGTAGGTCTGGGTGGCCGGGGTGGCCGCCGCCGCGCCGAGCGTGTCGAGCAGGATCTGCCGGCAGCCGGTGAGGCTGCCGTCGCCGCAGTGGGTGCGGCCGAGGCCGCCCGCGACCGGGTCGCCGAGCACCGCGCGCAGGTCCTTGTCGACCCAGCCCCACCAGCCGTACTGGAACGCGGAGCCCTTGTGGGTCTGGGTCGTGCTGGCCGACCCGGGCAGGGTCGACCTGTCGCCGGACTGGTGGCCGGAGGGGGACTCGTTGACCGCGAGGGTGTTCACCAGCGCCTGGTAGAGGTCCGCGCCGAGCGGTGCGGAGAACATCCCCCGGACCAGCAGCGGCCACCAGGCGTCGAAGGTGCGGATCGCCTCGGCGTGCCGGTAGACCTTCGAGCCCTTCGCGGTCTCCAAACGCAGCGCGCCGTCCTGCCGCCACGCCTTGAGCCGGCTGATCTCGGCGGCCAGGGTGGCGTCGGTGACCGGCTGGCTCTCCAGCACCCGGATCAGCTCGTCGAGTACCTCGGCGCCGCGCAGGTCGGTCAGGCCGGCCCGTTCCACCAGCGAGGTGAGCGAGGCCCGGTCGAACTTCTGTCCGGCCGCGATCGCCGCCTTGATCGGCTTGTCGAGCAGGTCACCCCGGTGCACCGCGCCGAAGCTGAAGTTGCCGTCCGCCGCGCCGAAGTCCTTCGCCTGCTTGTTGTTCCAGCTGACGTAGTAGTCCTGGTTCTTCGACTGGGGGTGGGCGGACAGCGGCGCGGACCGGGCGGTGTTGGTGGCCGGGTCGAAGCCCTGCCACTCGTACGCCGGCTCGGCCTTCATCGGCAGGTTCGGATTGGACCCGGCGGCGCGCAGCGGGTTGAGGCCCGAGTTCAGGTACGCCGACTCGGTCGAGTTGACGTAGAACCAGTTGAAGGCGTAGTCGACGTTGTTCGCCGAGGCGATGAAGGCGTCGGCGGAGCCCATCTGGGCCGGGTCGTTGAACAGTTGGAAGCCGATCGCGGAGTCGGCCTCGTGCCGGTAGGTGGAGCGCAGCTGGGTGAAGGCGTGCGGTCGGTCGCCCACGGTGCCGCGCCAGGCCACCAGGCCGAGCTTCGTCCGCCAGACGACCAGCCGGTACGACCCGGCCGGCGTGCTGTCGGCCAGGGTGGGCTTCCACGCGTTGACGTGGGACAGCTTCTCCATCGGAAGGCACTGTCCCCGGAAGAGGTAGTGGTCGCTGCCGAGCGTCGGCGTGCTGCCGTCGGGGGTGCAGAGCGGCACCGCGTACGTGTCGGTGATGTCCTGGACCGCGGAGGTCGCGCTCCACGCGTAGTCCTGGCCCCGGCCGAGCAGCACGTAGAGGTTCAGCCCGGCGAAGGCGGCACCCCGGGCGCTGATCCCCGGCCCCTGCAACTCCTGGACCATCAGCAGCTGGGGTGCGAAGTACCCGGTCTGCGGGCCGAAGACGGCGATCGGGTGGCCGGTCGCGGAGTGCGCGGCGGAGATCACGGCGGCGTTGGACATGCCCCGGTGGGCCGGACTGATGGTCAGCCCGGAGAGCGCGGCGGCCAGGTCCGCGCCCCGGGTGGTGGCGGTGCTGCCGGCGGAGCCGGTGGGGTCGGTGAAGACCGGCTCGGGGCGGGCCGAGCCGGCGTCCGGCAGCGCGACGCTCGCCGCGTTCGGGTCGGCGGCTCCGTACGGGAAGCTCTGCCCGTCGTGCAGGGTCAGGACGGCCTCCGGGTCGTTCTGGCCGCGGAACGCGTTCCACACCCGGTCGCCCTCGGTCGGGCCGTACTTGGCGCGGGCGGCGATCCGGACCAGCGCGGACTGCATCTCCGAGCCGCCCCCGCCGCCGAACAGGCCGCCGACCACCCCGGCGATGGCGATCAGGTCGGTCATCGTGAACGGCTCCGGGCCGCCCTCGTTGGTGATCGCGTCGAGGTGCCCGGTCAGCACGTACTCGCCCGGGCAGTTGCGGTCGTCCATGCAGTCGCGGACGTAGGCGTTGATACCGGCGATGTACTCCTGCACGTCGGCGTAGAGCTGCTCGCCGCGCGGGCCCTTGGTGCGCAGCGCGTCGACCTGGGCCTGGAGGTCGGCCTCGGTGTACGGCGAGTTGCGCCAGACGCTCTGCTCCAGGGCCCGGTTGCCGGGCGCGCCGCCGGCGAACGGGGTGAGGATGCCCCGCCCGACGCGTCGCAGCAGGTCGATGGTGAAGAGGCGGTCCTCGGCGCCGGCGTACCCGGCGCCGTACATGGTGCCGCCCCGGGTGGTGCCGGTGATGTGCGGGACGCCGGTGGCCTTGTCCCGCACGATCCGTACGTCCGCGCGCGGCGAGTACTCCCGCTCGACCTGGCTGGGCGGCACGCCGAAGGACGCGTCGTTGAAGAAGGACCCGACCTGGTCCTGACGGAGCCCGGCGTAGCCGTAGACGAGGTCGGCGTACCGGCCGAGCTGGTCGCCGGAGTGCCGGGGCAGGGTGCCCAGCGTCTGGTGGGCGAGGATCTCGACCAGGGTGGCGTTGCCGTTCTGGCCGGGCGGCACGATGTCGCCGCACTCACCGAGGCAGTAGTCGTTGGCGGCGTACGTGGTGGTGCTGGTGGCCTGTGCGACGACGGCGGGTGCGCCGGCCGCCGGGCCGGGGGTGGGGGAGACGAGCAGGGCGGCGAGGCCGACGACGGCGGTCGCGCCGGCCAGGAGACGGCGGGTGGTGGTGGGACGGGGCATGTGATCCTCCGCAGGCTGGGGATCATGACGCGGGACGGGAGTGCCGGGTGTGACGTGAGGATCGTTCGGTTACCGGATGGTAGGCCGGACCGGCCAGCATTGGAAGACGTCAATCGAGGTCCTGGCCCGAGGTTGTTGAGTGTGCGGCGATTGCTCGATAGCCTTCGATCTCTGGTGCCGCCGGGACGGGCGCGGCCCACGTCGGGAAGGGAAGCCGGATGATCTCCGTACGCCTGCTCGCGTCGGCGGCGCTGCTCGCCGCCCTGGTCCCCGTTGCGACACCCGCCGCGGCGGCGTCCGCGCCAGCCGCCACGGGCACCTTCTCGCTGCTCACCTACAACATCGCCGGCCTGCCCGAACCGCTCTCCGACAGCAACCCGGCCGTCAACACCGGCCCGATCGGCGAGCGGGTCAACGCGTACGACGTCGTGCACGTCCAGGAGGACTTCAACTACCACACCGACCTGTACGCCACCGACCGGCACCCGTACCGGACCCGGACCAGCGGGCCCGTGCCGTTCGGCAGTGGCCTGAACACGATGTCGAACCTGCCGTACTCGAACCTCCACCGGGTGACCTGGAACCGGTGCGCCGGCACCGACTGCCTCACCCCGAAGGGCTTCACCGCCTCCCGGATCCAACTGGCCGAGGGGGTGTTCGTCGACTTCTACAACGTGCACGCCAACGCCGGCAGCGACGAGTGGGACCTCGCCGCCCGGCGGGACAACCTCGCCCAGCTCTCGGCGTACATCACGGCCAACTCCGCCGGCAACGCGGTGGTGGTGATGGGCGACCTGAACGTCCGCTACACCCGCACCGGCGACACCATCCGGGAGCTGGTCGCGGCCAACGGCCTCACCGACGTCTGGGTGGAGCAGGAACGCGGCGGCGTGCCTCCGGCGCTCGGCAGCCCGGCGCTGACCTGCGACCCGGCCAACGTCACCAACGCCTGCGAGGTGGTCGACAAGATCCTCTACCGGAGCAACGCGTCGGTCCAGCTCGACCTGGTCCGTTACGCCAACGAGCACCAGCGGTTCCTGGACCCGGCCGGCGAACCGCTGTCCGACCACTACCCGCACGCCGCGTGGTTCTCCTGGAGCCTCGCCGGCTGACCACCGGGTGACGGGGACCGGCCGGCGGGCATGCGACCCGTCGGGGCGGCCCGCACGTCACCGGGAGTGTCGGTCCCAGCGGCTAGGCTCGCACGTGTGGCCGACCCGTCGACGTACCGCCCCGCCCCCGGCACCATCCCCGAGTCGCCGGGGGTCTACCGGTTCCGCGACGGCACCGGACGGGTGATCTACGTCGGCAAGGCCAAGAACCTGCGCAGCCGGCTCAACTCGTACTTCGCCGACCCGGTGGGGCTGCACCAGCGCACCCGGCAGATGGTCTTCACCGCCGAGTCGGTGGAGTGGACGTCGGTGGCCACCGAGGTCGAGGCGCTCCAGCTCGAGTTCCTCTGGATCAAGGAGTTCGACCCGCGCTTCAACGTCCGCTACCGGGACGACAAGTCCTATCCGTACCTCGCGGTCACCCTCGACGAGGAGTACCCCCGGCTCCAGGTGATGCGCGGCGCCAAGCGCAAGGGGGTGCGCTACTTCGGGCCGTACTCGCACGCCTGGGCGATCCGGGAGACGCTCGACCTGCTGCTGCGGGTCTTCCCGGCGCGGACCTGCTCGGCCGGGGTGTTCAAGCGGGCCGGTCAGGTCGGCCGGCCGTGCCTGCTCGGGTACATCGGCAAGTGCTCCGCGCCCTGTGTCGGCAGCGTCAGCGCCGAGCAGCACCGGGACATCGTCGACGCCTTCTGCGACTTCATGGCCGGTCGCACCGACACGATGGTCCGCAAGCTCGAACGGGAGATGACCGAGGCCAGCGGGCAGCTGGAGTTCGAGCGCGCCGCCCGGCTCCGCGACGACGTCGCCGCGCTGCGCCGGGCGATGGAGAAGCAGACCGTCGTGCTCGGTGACGGCACCGACGCCGACGTGGTCGCCTTCGCCGACGACCCCCTGGAGGCCGCCGTACAGGTCTTCCACGTCCGCGACGGCCGGGTCCGGGGCCAGCGCGGGTGGGTCGTGGAGAAGACCGAGGAGCTGACCCCCGGCGACCTCGTCCACCACTTCTGCACCCAGGTGTACGGCGGGGAGCAGGGCGAGGCCGACGTGCCCCGTGAACTGCTCGTGCCCGAGCTACCCGGCGACGCCGACGCCCTGGCGGACTGGCTCTCCGCGCGGCGGGGCAGCCGGGTCACCCTCCGGGTGCCGCAGCGCGGCGACAAGCGGGCCCTGCTGGAGACGGTCGGCCGCAACGCGAAGGACGCCCTCGCCCGGCACCGGCTGCGTCGCGCCGGCGACCTGACCACCCGCAGCAAGGCGCTCGACGAGATCGCCGAGGCGCTGGCGATGGACACCGCCCCGCTGCGCATCGAGTGTTACGACGTCTCCCAGAACCAGGGCACCGACGTGGTGGCCAGCATGGTCGTCTTCGAGGACGGCCTGCCGCGCAAGAGCGAGTACCGCCGGTTCATCGTGCGGGGCGCGACCGACGACCTGTCGGCCATGTCCGAGGTGCTGCGCCGCCGCTTCGCCCGCTACCTCGACACCCGCGCCGAGACCGGCGAGATCGGCGAGGAGACGGCCGCCGACCCGGACCGCCCCGGCATCGATCCGACCACTGGCCGGCCACGCAAGTTCGCGTACCCGCCGCAGCTGGTCGTGGTCGACGGCGGCCCGCCGCAGGTGGCCGCCGCTGCGGCGGCCCTCGCCAGCCTGGGCGTCGACGACGTGGCGCTCTGCGGCCTGGCCAAGCGCCTGGAGGAGGTCTGGCTGCCCGACGACCAGTTCCCGGTCATCCTGCCGCGCACCTCCGAGGCGCTCTACCTGCTGCAACGGGTCCGCGACGAGGCGCACCGGTTCGCCATCACCTTCCACCGGCAGCGCCGCTCCAAGCGGATGACAGAGTCCGCGTTGGACACCGTCCCCGGCCTCGGTGAGGTCCGCCGCAAGGCGCTGCTGCGCCACTTCGGCTCGCTGAAGCGGCTCTCGGCGGCCAGCGTCGACGAGATCACCGAGGTCCCCGGGATCGGCCCGCGCACCGCCGAGGCGATCCTCGCGGCGCTCGGCGCGGACGAACAGCCCGCCCGATCCTGAGGTCGGGTCACTCGGCGAGGATGGCCAGGATCTGCTCGCCGTACTTGGCGAGCTTGTTCTCCCCGACGCCGCTGATCCCGGAGAGCTCGGCCAGGGACGTCGGCGCGTCGGTGGCGATCTGGCGCAGCGTGGCGTCGTGGAAGATCACGTACGCGGGTACGCCCTGCTCCTTGGCGGTCGCCGCGCGCCAGGCCCGCAGCCGCTCGAAGACCGGCGCGGCCTCCGGCGACAGCTCGACGACGGCGGTCGCCCCGCCCCGGGCCGCCTTCGCGGTCTTCCCGGTCGACGCCGGCCGCTCCGGCTCGCGGCGCATCATCACCGTGCGCCGCCGGCCCAGCACCTCGGCGCTCGCCTCGGTCAGTGCGAGGGTGCCGTAGTCGCCCTCGACGGCCAGCAGCCCCTCGGCGAGCAGTTGGCGCACCACGCCCCGCCACTCGGCCTCGCGCAGGTCGGTGCCGATGCCGAAGGTGCTCAGCGCGTCGTGCCGGTGCTGGACGATCTTGTCGTTGCTCCGCCCGAGCAGGATGTCGATGCAGTGCCCCGCGCCGAAGCGCTGGTTGCGTTCCCGGTCGAGCCGGTAGACCGTGGAGAGCAGCTTCTGCGCGGCCACCGTGCCGTCCCAGGACTCCGGGGGCGTCAGGCAGGTGTCGCAGTTGCCGCAGGGCCCGGTCGCCGGCTGGCCGAAGTACTCCAGCAACTGTCCGCGTCGGCAGCGGACCGTCTCGCAGAGGGCGAGCATCGCGTCCAGGTGGGCGGCGAGGTTACGCCGGTGCGTGGCATCGCCCTCAGACGTGTCGATCATCTTGCGCTGCTGCACCACGTCCTGGAGTCCGTACGCCAGCCAGGCGGTGGACGGCAGCCCGTCCCGCCCGGCGCGGCCGGTCTCCTGGTAGTAGCCCTCCACCGACTTCGGCAGGTCCAGGTGGGCGACGAAGCGGACGTCGGGCTTGTCGATGCCCATGCCGAAGGCGATGGTCGCCACCATCACGAGCCCCTCCTCCCGCAGGAACCGCCGCTGGTGCGCGGCGCGGGTCACCGCGTCCAGTCCCGCGTGGTACGGCAGCGCGGCGATCCCGTTGGCCACCAGGAACTCGGCGGTCTTGTCCACCGAGGCCCGGGAGAGGCAGTAGACGATGCCGGCGTCGCCGGGGTGCTCGTCGCGGAGCAGGCTCAGCAGCTGCTTGCGCGGCTCCCGTTTCGGCACGATCCGGTACTGGATGTTCGGCCGGTCGAAGCTGGCGACGAAGTGCCGGGCGTCGGTCAGGTCGAGTCGGGTGGCGATCTCGGCCCGGGTCGCGGAGGTCGCGGTGGCGGTGAGCGCGATGCGCGGCACCCCCGGCCAGCGTTCGTGCAGCATCGACAGGGCGAGGTAGTCGGGGCGGAAGTCGTGCCCCCACTGCGCCACGCAGTGCGCCTCGTCGATGGCGAACAACGCGATCCGGCCCCGGTCGAGCAGGTTCAGGGTGGCCCGGCTGCCCAGCGCCTCCGGCGCGAGGTAGAGCAGGTCGATCTCGCCGGCCACGAACTCCGCCTCGACCAGGCGGCGGGTGTCCGGGTCGAGGGTGGAGTTGAGGAAACTGGCCCGGACGCCGACCGCGCGCAGCGCGTCCACCTGGTCCTGCATCAGCGCGATCAGCGGCGAGACGACCACCGCCACGCCGTCGCGTAGCAGCGCCGGGATCTGGTAGCAGAGCGACTTGCCGCCACCGGTGGGCATCAGCACCAGCGCGTCGCCGCCGCCGGCCACGTGCTCGACGACCTCCTGCTGGAAACCCCGGAAGGAGTCGTAGCCGAAGACCCGCCGCAGCACGTCCAGCGGGGTCTCGGTACGCAGCGCGGCGGGGAAGTCCATCGGGGGATTGTACGAGCGCCGGGTGACGCCTTGCGCTCGCGCGTGCCGGCTGGTCCCGAACGGCTGCTTCTGGTCGTCGTCCGCGTCGGGGCCGGTGTCGTCGTCCGGCTCGTCCGGCCGGTCGCTCACCGGACGGCCCGGGCTGCCGGGCCCGGCCCCTTTCCCCGTGTGTGAACTGGTCACGGTCGCCGAGTTCGTACCTGCTGCAGACAGCCGCCATGCTGGGACCGCCGGCTGCTCACCGGACGGCCACGCGTTGGCCACAACGCCCCACTACACCTAGCCGGCATGAGCCGTTCTTACCTGCATGACCAGGCCGCGTCCGTCGACCGGCGACGTTTCCTCACGGGTGTCGCGACCGTGGCGGGCGCCGCCGCGTTCGCTCAGCTGTCCGCGGGCGAGGCCACTGCCGCGCCCCGCCCGGCCGACTATCCGTTCCAGCTCGGCGTCGCCAGCGGCGACCCGACGTCTTCCGGCTTCGTACTCTGGACCCGCCTCGTCCCGCTGCTGTTCGAGCCGGGCGGCGGCATGCCGCCGAAGGCTGTCTCCGTCGACTGGCAGGTCGCCGAGGACGCCCAGTTCCGCCGGATCGTCCGGGCGGGCGCCGCGCGGGCGCTGCCGTCGCTGGCGCACTCCGTGCACGTCGAGGTCGACGGCCTGCGCCCGGACGGCGAGTTCTTCTACCGCTTCCGCTACCGCGGGGAGGTGTCCCCGGTGGGTCGCACCCGGACCGCGCCGGATGTCCGCGCCGCAGTCGGGTCGCTGGCCTTCGCGTTCGCGTCCTGCCAGAGCTGGACCGCCGGCTACTACCCGTCCTTCCGGCACATGGCGCGGGAGGACCTCGACCTCGTCCTGCACCTCGGGGATTACGTCTACGAGGGCGGCATTCCCGCCAACGGCGGCTATCGGCGTACGCCCACGCCGTCGATCCTGCGCGCCGCGCCCCGAGACCTGGAGCGCTGGCGGATGCAGTACGCGCTCTACAAGAGCGATCCGGATCTGCGGGCCGCGCACGCGCGCTTCCCGTGGGCGGTCACCTGGGACGACCACGAGGTGCAGAACGACTACGCCAACACGCAGTCGCAGTACGAGGGTGACATCGGCGCCCTGCGTGCGGCCGCCTACCAGGCCTGGTACGAGCATCAGCCGGTGCGGGCGCCCGCGGCTCCCGGCCCGAACGGTCCCCGGATCTACCGTCGGCTTCGGTGGGGCCGGCTGGCGCAGATCGACGTCGTCGACGGGCGGCAGTACCGCAGCATCCCGCCGCGTGGGTGGGGTGAGGCGGACGCCGGCCCCGAGGCGTACCACCCGGAGGTGACGATGCTGGGCGGGGAGCAGGAGCGATGGCTCTATGACGGCCTGGCGGCGTCGTCGGCGCAGTGGAACGTGCTAGCGAGCAACGTGATGCTCGCGCGTCTCGACCACGACGGGCCCGCGGGCGACCGGCTGTGGCACGACGCGTGGGACGGCTTCCCGGCCGCGCGGAACCGGCTGACCGACGCGTGGGTACGCCACCAGGTGTCGAACCCCGTCGTCGTGACCGGTGACTGGCATTCCACATTCGTCAACGACGTCCTGCGGGACTTCGACGACCCGCAGTCGCCGGTGGTGGCGACCGAGTTCGTCGGGACGTCGATCTCCAGCAACGGCGACGGCAAGGTCTACGGCCCCTATTACGGTCCGATGATCGGCTTCAATCCGCACATCAAGTTCTTCGACGGGGACCGCCGCGGCTACGTGCGCTGCAAGCTGGACGCGTCGGGCATGCGGACGGACCTGCAGATGGTGACCACCGTGAGCCGGGCGGACGCGCCGGAGTCGACGTTCGGATCGTTCTTCGTCGAATCCGGGCGGCCGGGGGCGCATCAGATCTGAGAGGGGTTGCCCGCCGAGTGGGTCAGGGGCCGGGAGGCAAGTCCGGAAAAAGTGGGTCGGCGGGGTGAAGGGGCGCCACCGCCACGAATGGGGCCACGAAGTGGGCTCCGCCGGATTCCGTAGACGTTACATCGGGTTTTGACAGGTGGCGTGCGACCCGTCACGGCGAAACCACCCGTACGTGCTGGCCGGGCCGACGGACGGCTCGGCCAGCACGGCGGTGAACCCGGCACGGCGGCCAAGGCACGCCGGGCCGGCCGAGGAACGGTCCGGGGTCGACAGGCCGGGGGCGGGATAGAGTCGCTCACTGACGTTCGCGGTCGGTGGTGGCCGCGGGGCCACCACCGGGGGGTAGCAGGTGAACGAGGCGCTGACAGGCCAGGCTCCGGTGGCGGAGGGCGCCACACCGGCGCAGCCGTACGCCGAGGGGGAGACGAGCCTGGTCGTGGTCACCGGGCTCTCCGGCGGTGGTCGGAGCACCGTGGCCCGGGCCCTGGAGAACGTCGGCTACTACGTGGTCGACAACCTGCCGCAGGCGCTCCTGCTCGACATGGCCGAGCTGGCGTCGAAGGCGGGCGGCGCGGCCCGGCGTACCGCGATGGTGCTGGACGTGCGTTCGCGGGCCTTCTCCACCGACCTGGCCGGCGCGATCCGGGAGCTGAAGGAGCGCGGCTTCTCCCCGCGCGTGGTCTTCGTCGACGCCGACGACGAGGTGCTCATCCGACGGTTCGAGAGCGTCCGCCGCTCGCACCCGTTGCAGGGCGACGGCCGGCTGGCCGACGGCATCGCGGTCGAGCGCAGCCTGCTGGAGGAGGCCCGCGACCAGGCCGACGTGATCATCGACACCAGCCACCTGAACGTCAACCAGCTGCGCCGGCGCATCGAGGAGCTCTTCGGCGAGGAGGACGCCCGGCGGCTGCGGGTCACCGTGCTCTCCTTCGGTTTCAAGTACGGCCTGCCGCCGGACGCCGACTTCGTGCTCGACGCCCGCTTCCTGCCGAACCCGTTCTGGGTGCCGGACCTGCGCGAGCAGACCGGCCGGGACGCGCCGGTCAGCGAGTACGTGCTCGGCCAGGAGGGTGCCGAGGCGTTCGTGTCGGCCTACGCCGACCTGGTCAACGCCACCACCGCCGGTTTCGAGCGGGAGGGCAAGCGGTACCTGACGGTGGCGGTGGGCTGCACCGGAGGCAAGCACCGCAGCGTCGCGATCACCGAGGAGCTGGCCGCCCGGCTGCGCCAGTCCGGTCTCGCCGCCAACGCCCAGCACCGGGACCTGGGGCGCGAATGACGGCGACGAAGGTGGTGGCCTTCGGCGGCGGGCACGGCCTGTCCGCGTCGCTGCGGGCGTTGCGCCGGTGCGCTCCCGAACTCGATCTCGACATCACCGCCGTGGTGACCGTGGGCGACGACGGCGGTTCCAGCGGCCGGCTGCGCGCAGCCCGGGGCGGGCTGCCCCCCGGTGACCTCCGGCAGGCGCTGGTCGCGCTGGCCGGGGACCACCCGGCCACCCGCCGCAGCGCGCGGCTGTTCCAGCACCGGTTCGCGCGTACCGGTGCCGACGTCGTCGCCGCTCCGGCCGACGTCGCGGTCGGTGCCGGTGTCCCGGTGGCCGGCGGTACGCCCGCAGCCGAGGCCCCGGTGACCCGGCCCCGGCGCGGCGCGTCGACCGGGGTGTTCGCCGCCGCCGGGAACGGGGACGGGCCCGGCGGGTGCGCCGACGGCCTGGACGGGCACGCGGTCGGCAACCTGGTGCTGTTCGGCCTGATGGAACTGCTCGGCGACCCGGTGGTCGCGCTGGAACACGCCGGCACCATGCTCGGCACGGTCGGCCGGGTGCTGCCGATGTCCTGCGAGCCGGTCGGCATCGAGGCGCAGGTGCGCGGTGTGGATCCGACCCGCCCGGACGAGGTGCGCACCGTACGCGGGCAGCACCAGGTGGCGGTCACCACCGGTCGGGTGGAGGCGTTGCGGCTCACCCCGGCCGTACCGGTCGCCTGCCCGCAGGCGGTGACCGCGATCCGGGACGCCGACTGGCTGATCTTCGGACCGGGGAGCTGGTACACCAGCGTCCTGCCGCACCTGCTGGTGCCCGGCCTGGCCGAGGCGGTCGTCGCCAGCCCGGCCCGGCGGCTGGTCACCCTGAACCTCTCCGCCGAGAAGGAGACCCAGGGGCTCTCCGCCGCCGGCCACCTCGCCGCGCTGCGTCGCTACCTCCCGGAACTCGTCGTCGACTGCGTGCTCGCCGACGACCGGGTGGTGACGGATCCGGAGTCGCTGGCCCGTGCGGCAGAATCGCTGGGTGCCCGGCTCGTGCTCGCCCCGGTCGCCGTCGCCGACGGCAGTCCCCGGCACGATCCGGCCGCCCTGGGCGCCGCCCTGGTGCCTGTCCTGGGCGCCGCTCGTTAAGCACCTACGTAATCACCGGTCGTTAAGCACCTACGTAATCACCGGCGGCACGCCGGAACCGGTCCGTGAGGGGACGCACAATGGCGATGACGGCTGCGGTCAAGGACGAGCTGAGTCGGGTCGACGTGCCCAAGCCCTGCTGCCGGCGGGCGGAGATGACCGCCCTGCTGCGGTTCGCCGGTGGGCTGCACATCGTCTCCGGTCGGGTGGTGGTCGAGGCGGAACTGGACACCGGGGCGGTCGCCCGACGGCTGCGCCGCGAGATAGCCGAGGTCTACGGCTACTCGAGTGAGATCCACGTGCTCGCCTCCGGCGGCCTGCGCAAGGGCAGTCACTTCATCGTCCGGGTGGTCAAGGACGGCGAGTCGCTGGCCCGGCAGACCGGGCTGCTGGACGTCCGGGGCCGTCCGGTGCGCGGCCTGCCCCCGCACGTGGTGGCCGCGAACGCCTGCTGCGCGGTGTCGGCCTGGCGGGGCGCGTTCATGGCGCACGGCTCGCTGACCGAGCCGGGCCGGTCCAGCGCACTGGAGATCACCTGTCCCGGCCCGGAGTCGGCGATGGCGCTGGTCGGCGCGGCCCGCCGGGTCGGGATCACCGCCAAGAGCCGTGAGGTGCGCGGCGTGGAACGGGTGGTGGTCAAGGACGGCGACGCGATCGCCGCGCTGCTCACCCGGGTCGGTGCCCACTCCAGCGTGCTGGCCTGGGAGGAGCGCCGGGTGCGGCGTGAGGTCCGGGCGACGGCCAACCGGCTGGCGAACTTCGACGACGCCAACCTGCGCCGGTCGGCGCGGGCGGCGGTCGCCGCCGCCGCCCGGGTGACCCGGGCGCTGGAGATCCTCGCCGACGACGCCCCGGATCACCTCACCTCCGCCGGCCGGCTGCGCCTGGAGCACCGGCAGGCCTCCCTGGAGGAGCTCGGCGCGCTGGCCGACCCGCCGCTGACCAAGGACGCCATCGCCGGCCGGATCCGCCGGCTGCTCGCGCTGGCCGACAAGCGCGCCCGCGACCTCGGTATCCCCGATACCGAAGCGGCCGTCACGCCCGACATGCTCGTGGTCTGATAGGACGGTGGGGCGCTGACGGGTCCGGGCCACGCCCCGGCGCAGCGCGCCGTCGTGCGCTCGGATAGGGTCGCAGCGTACGGCAAGGGGGCCGGCAACTGGCTTCCCCCGCCGTATCCACCGCCTCGGCGGTCTGGTCCGTCGGACCGCGGCGGGGTGGCCGAGATGAACTGTCAACGGCCGGCTCCAACGGTCGGCGCACATCAACTCGCCGGCCGCCGTCTGGCGCCGGCGGACCAGAACGCGAGGAGATGGGACCTGTGACCATCCGGGTTGGCATCAACGGCTTCGGCCGCATCGGCCGCAACTTCTTCCGGGCAGTCCTGGCGTCCGGCGCGGACGTCGAGGTCGTCGCCGTGAACGACCTGACCGACAACGCGACGCTCGCCCACCTGCTCAAGTACGACAGCATCCTCGGTCGCCTCCCGCACGAGGTCAAGGCCACCGCCGACGAGATCACCGTCGGTGGCCAGACCATCAAGGCGTACGCCGAGCGCGACCCGGGCAAGCTGCCCTGGGGCGACCTGGGTGTCGACGTGGTCATCGAGTCCACCGGGTTCTTCACCGACGCCACCAAGGCCAAGGCGCACGTCGACGGCGGGGCCAAGAAGGTCATCATCTCCGCCCCGGCGAAGAACGAGGACGTCACGGTCGTCATGGGCGTCAACCACGACGACTACGACCCGGCCAAGCACACCATCATCTCGAACGCCTCCTGCACCACCAACTGCCTGGCCCCGATGGCGAAGGTCATCCAGGACACCTTCGGCATCCAGAAGGGCCTGATGACCACGATCCACGCGTACACGCAGGACCAGAACCTCCAGGACGCGCCGCACTCGGACCTGCGCCGCGCCCGCGCCGCCGCGCTGAACATCGTGCCGACCTCCACCGGCGCCGCCAAGGCGATCGGCCTGGTCCTGCCCGAGCTCAAGGGCAAGCTCGACGGGTACGCGCTGCGCGTGCCGATCCCGACCGGCTCCGCCACCGACCTGACCGTCGAGGTCGGCCGGGAGACCACCGTCGACGAGGTCAACGCCGCCATCAAGGCCGCGGCCGAGGGTCCGCTCAAGGGTGTCCTGGTCTACAACGAGGACCCGATCGTGTCGGCCGACATCGTCACCGACCCGGCGTCCTGCATCTTCGACGCGCCGCTGACCAAGGTGATCGGCAACCAGGTCAAGGTCGTGGGCTGGTACGACAACGAGTGGGGCTACTCGAACCGCCTGGTCGACCTGGTCAAGCTGGTGGGTTCGTCGCTGTGACCATCCGTACCCTCGATGACCTGCTCGCCGAGGGGGTTTCGGGTCGGCGCGTCCTGGTACGCGCCGACCTGAACGTGCCACTCGACAAGCAGACCGGCCAGATCGCCGATCATAATTCCGCCTCCGCGCCGCGACACGGCACTCCGGACGGAATGAGGATCGCCGACGACGGGCGCATCCGCGCGGTGCTGCCGACCCTCGACGCGCTGGTGCGGGCCGGCGCGAAGGTGGTCGTCTGCTCGCACCTGGGCCGTCCGAAGGGCGCGCCGGACCCGCAGTACAGCCTCCGTCCGGTCGCCGGACGGCTCGGTGAGCTGCTCGGCGCGCCGGTGCACTTCGCCACCGACACGGTCGGCGACTCCGCCCGTTCGACGGTGGAGGCCCTCGCCGACGGCCAGGTCGCGCTGCTGGAGAACCTCCGCTTCAACAAGGGGGAGACCAGCAAGGACGACGCCGAGCGGGCCGCCTTCGCCGACCAGCTCGCCGGGTTCGGCGAGGCCTACGTGGACGACGCCTTCGGCGCGGTGCACCGCAGGCACGCCAGCGTGTACGACGTCCCGGCGCGGCTGCCGCACGTGGCCGGCCGCCTCGTGCTGCGCGAGGTGGAGGTGCTCGGTCGGCTGGCCGGCGAGCCGGAGCGCCCGTACGTGGTCGTGCTCGGCGGTTCCAAGGTCTCCGACAAGCTCGCGGTGATCGAGGCGCTGCTGCCGAAGGTCGACCGGCTGCTCATCGGTGGCGGGATGTGCTTCACCTTCCTCAAGGCCCAGGGCCACGAGGTGGGCACCTCGCTGCTGGAGGAGGAGATGGTCGAGACCTGCCGCAACCTGCTGGAGCGGTCCGAGGGCAAGATCATGCTCCCGGTCGACGTGGTGGCGGCGGACGCCTTCGCCCCGGACGCGGCGCACGACACCGTCGCCGCCGACGCGATCCCGGCCAAGCGGCTCGGCCTGGACATCGGCCCGGAGACGGTCGCCGGCTTCGCCGCCGCGCTCGCCGACGCGAAGACGGTCTTCTGGAACGGCCCCATGGGCGTGTTCGAGATGCCGGCGTTCGCGAACGGCACCCGAGGGGTCGCCGAGGCGATCACCAAGACCGACGCGTTCACCGTCGTCGGCGGCGGTGACTCGGCCGCCGCGGTGCGGGCGCTCGGGCTCGACGAGTCCTCGTTCGGGCACATCTCCACCGGCGGGGGCGCCTCGCTGGAATACCTCGAGGGCAAGACCCTCCCCGGCATCGCGGCACTGGAGGACTGATGGCGGCGGTCACCCGCCGGCCGTTGATGGCCGGCAACTGGAAGATGAACCTGAACCACTTCGAGGCGAACCTCCTGCTCCAGAAGCTGGCGGCCAGCCTCGACGAGAAGCAGCTCACCGACGTCGAGTGCGTCGTCCTGCCGCCCTTCACCGATCTGCGGACGGTGCAGACCGCGGTCGACGGCGACAAGCTGCTCATCGGCTACGGGGCCCAGGACCTCTCCCCGCACCAGTCCGGGGCGTACACCGGGGAGATCTCCGGGGCGATGCTGGCGAGGCTCGGCTGCTCGTACGTGGTGGTCGGGCACTCGGAGCGGCGCGCGTACCACCACGAGGACGACGCCCTGGTCAACGCCAAGGTCACCGCGGCGCTCGGCAACGGGCTCACCCCGATCCTCTGCGTCGGCGAGGGACTGGACGTCCGGGACGAGCAGCGGCACGTCGTGCACTGCCAGGACCAGCTCACCGCCGGCCTGAAGGGGCTCAGCGCCGAGCAGGTCACCAAGGTCGTGATCGCGTACGAGCCGGTCTGGGCGATCGGCACCGGCAAGACCGCGACCCCGGAGGACGCCCAGGAGGTGTGCGGGGCGGTGCGTGAGCGCCTGGCCGAGCTGTACGACCAGGCGACCGCGGACCAGGTCCGGATCCTCTACGGCGGGTCGGTCAAGGCGTCGAACGTCGCCGCGATCATGGCCAAGCCGGACGTGGACGGCGCGCTCGTCGGCGGCGCCAGCCTCGACGCCGAGGAATTCGCACAGATCTGCCGCTTCCCGGAGCACATCACCCGCTGATCGCTCGCTATCCTTGACTCCGCCCGTCCGTCGGTCGGTGCCGCACGCCCGACACGCGCGGGGCGAGGATCGCAACGAGAGGACTGACCCCAGCCATGCCGACTTGGTTCGCATACACGTTGATCGTGTTGCTGACGATCACGAGCACCATGCTCACCATGCTGATCCTGCTGCACCGGGGCAAGGGCGGCGGGATGTCGAGCATGTTCGGCGGCGGAGTCAGCTCCAGCCTCGCCGGCTCCTCCGTGGCCGAGAAGAACCTCGACCGCTACACCGTCCTGGTGGGCATCGTCTGGTTCGCCTGCATCATCGGCCTCGGGCTCTGGCTCAAGCTGGCGGTTGCCGCCTGACCGAGCCTTCCCGTCGTAGGCACCTGCGCGCGGCCCGTACCCACGGGCCGCGCGCAGTTTTTTGCGCTCCAGTTGGTTGCCGGGGCACCTTGCCGTGCGGAAAGCGGTAGCAAGGGCCCCCGGCAACCATTCAGCGCAGGCTGCGGAAGCGGGGGCGTACGTCCGCCGCCGCGGCCCGGTCGAGCAGCCAGAGGGTACGGCTGACGCCCGCCGCCCCGGCTGCCGGCAGCTGCACCGGGCCGGCGCCGTCGAGCGCCATGTGGACCGCCGCCGCCTTGTCCGATCCGCTGGCCACCAGCCACACCTCCTCGGCGGTGTTGATCGCCGGCAGGGTCAGGGTGATCCGCACCGGCGGCGGCTTCGGGCTGCCCCGGACCGCGCTGACCGGCCGGCTCTCGTAGTGCACCCGGTGCTCGGGGAAGACCGACGCCACGTGGCCGTCCTCGCCGACGCCGAGCAGCAGCACGTCGAAGTGGGGCAGGGTGGCGTGCCCGGGACGGGCCGCGGCGGCGAGTTCCTCGGCGTACCGGGCGGCTGCCGCCTCCGGGTCCGCCCCGTCCGGGCCGTCCGAGGCCGGCATCGGGTGGACCCGGGCCGGGTCGAGGGGGAGCAGGTCGAGCAGTTGCGACCGCGCCTGGGTCTCGTTGCGCTCCGGGTGTCCGGCCGGTAGGAAACGCTCGTCGCCCCACCAGACGTCCACCCGTGCCCAGTCGACCGCGTCCCGGGCCGGCAGGGCCACCACCGCCCGGTACACGGCGGCGGCGATCCGCCCCCCGGTCAACACCACCGACGCCTGGCCCCGGTCGGCCTGCGCGTCGAGCAGCTTCACCAGCAACCGGGCCGCGACCGCCTGCGCCAGCAGGTCGGCGTCGGCGTGTACGGCGACACTCGCCTCACTCATCACGTGCCTTTTTCTCGTCGACCGCAGGGCATCCCGCCCGACGGTACGTCTCGTCGCCCGGGCGGCCCCGCCCGTGGTGGTCGTGGCCGGGCCGTCCCGCCCGTCACCCGGATCGCGTGACGGGCGGGACAGCCCGGTGGTCAGGATGGCGCGTTGGTCGAGGCGTGCGTGGTGACGCCCGCCTCGGCGCGGCGCGCGGTGGCCGGGTCCTTCCACACGTGCACCCGCTGGGCGGGACGGTCGTCCAGCCCGGAGAGCCCCGCCGCCGCGCCGAGAGCCTCGGCGTACACCTGGTCGGCGTCCAGCCGGCGCAGCTCCTCGGCCAGCTCGTCACCGAGCGGCCGCCGCACCAGCGGTAGGTCCCGGTCGGCCTGGCCGGTACGTCGGAACTTCGCCGTGCTGTCCTCCCGGGTCAGGGTCAGCTCGTCGCCGTTGGCGCAGCGCAGCTGCACCTCGCGCATGCGGGGCTGGTCGTCGGCGTGTTCCCAGCGCGGCTCGATGCCGAGCCGGCCACCCAGCCAGCCGCACATCAACGCCGCCGTCGGGTCGGTCCGGGGTGCCACCACGGTTGCCTCGGTGACCCGCGCCTGGGTGGTGTCGAAAGCCCCCGCGACCAGGGTGCGCCACGGGGTGATCCGGCTCCAGGCCAGGTCGGTGTCGCCCGGGGCGTAGTCCCGGGCCCGCTGCCGCAGCGCCTCGATCGGGTCCGCCGCCTGGGCGGCGTCGGTGATCCGCCGGTCGGCGACCACCCCGAGGAAGTCGGTGGCGATCTCCTCGGGAGGCTCGGCGTGCCACCAGGTCACCACCGGCACGTCCGGCACCAGCAGCGGCATCACCACGGACTCGGCGTGCAGCGCGAGCCGGCCGTACATCCGGGTGACGACCGCCTCGCACGGGCCGAGCCGGCCGCCGACGACGATCTCGGCGTCCAGCCGGTTGTGCTCCCGTTCCACGTCCGATCGGACCACGACCAGCAGCCGGCACGGGTGGGCGGCGGCGGCGATGGTGGCCGCCGCCTCCGCCTCCCGGACGCGCTTCTCGTCCACCACCACGATCAACGTGAGGGCCATACCGCTGGCCACCCCGCCCGCGCTGCGCCGTTCGGCGGCGAGCGCCTTGACCACCTCGTTGCCGGTGGTGTCCCACAGCCCGATCATGCTCGTCTCCAGGCCCGGCCCTCGCGGGCCAGCATCTCGTCGGCCGCCCGGGGACCCCACTCACCGGCCCGGTACGGCTCCGGCTTCGTGCCCGCCCAGGCGCGCTCCAGTGGGTCCACCACCTGCCAGCTCTGCTCCACCTCGGCGGCGTCCGGGAAGAGGGTGCGGTCGCCGATCAGCACGTCCAGCACCAGCCGCTCGTACGCCTCCGGGCTGGCCTCGGTGAACGCCTCGCCGTACTGGAAGTCCATGGCGATGTCCCGGACCTCCATGGTGGTGCCGGGCACCTTGGAGCCGAACTTCAGCACCACGCCCTCGTCCGGCTGGACCCGGATGACGAGCTGGTTGTTGCCGAGCATCTCGATGTCGGCGTCGTTGAACGGCAGGTGCGGGGCGCGCTTGAACATGATGGCCACCTCGGTGACCCGCCGGGGGAGCCGCTTGCCGGCGCGGATGTAGAACGGCACCTCCGCCCAGCGGCGGTTCTGGATGCCGAGCCGCACCGCGACGTACGTCTCGGTGGTGGAGTCCGCCGGGACGCCCTCCTCGTCCAGGTAGCCGACCGCCCGCTGGCCGCCGACCCAGCCGGGCAGGTACTGGCCCCGCACGGTGCCCCGGCTGATGTCCTCCGGCAGCGTGATCGCCCGGAGCACCTTGAGCTTCTCGGCCCGGATCTCGTCGGCGCCGAAGCTGGTCGGCTCCTCCATCGCCACCAGGGCCAGCAGTTGCAGCAGGTGGTTCTGGACCACGTCGCGGGCGGCCCCGGCGGAGTCGTAGAACCCCGCCCGGCTGCCGATGCCGACGTCCTCGGCCATGGTGATCTGCACCGAGTCGACGTAGTGGGAGTTCCACAGCGGCTCGAACAGGTTGTTGGCGAAGCGCAGGGCGAGGATGTTCTGGACCGTCTCCTTGCCCAGGTAGTGGTCGATCCGGAAGACGTCCTGGCTGGTGAAGACGTCGTCGACCAGGTCGTTGAGTTCCTTCGCCGAGGGCAGGTCGTGCCCGAACGGCTTCTCCACCACCACCCGCCGCCATCCGCCGGACTTGGCGTTGTCAGCCATCCCGGTGCGGGCGAGCTGCTTGAGCACCACGGGGAACGCCGCCGGGGGGATGGAGAAGTAGAAGGCGGCGTTACCGGTGATGCCGTGCGTGTCGCGCAGCTCGTCGAGCGTGGCCGCGAGCTGGTCGAACGCGGCGTCGTCGTCGAACGACCCGCCGACGAACTTGATGTTGCCGGCCAGCCGCGCCCACACCTCCTCCCGCCAGGGGGTCCGGGCGTGCTTCTTGGCCGCCTCGTGGGCCAGCGACGCGAAGTCGCCGTCGCCCCAGTCCCGGCGGGCGAAGCCGAGGACCACGAACCCCGGGGGCAGCAGCCCCCGGTTGGCCAGGTCGTAGACCGCGGGCAGCAGTTTCTTGCGGGCCAGGTCGCCGGTGACGCCGAAGATCACCAGAGCGCAGGGCTCCGGGATCCTCGGCAGCCGCCGGTCCTGCGGGTCGCGCAGCGGGTTCACGCCGCCTCCTCGCTCCGCTGGATCCTTTCTGGTCATCGTCACGTCCGGAGCCGTCGGGCCGCGTCGAGCAGCTGGGCCACGCCCGCCGCCCGGTCGGTCAGGTGCAGCCGCAGGAGGGGACGCTCCCGGCCGGCCAGGGCCTGCCGGTCACCGGCGGCCTGCGCCGCCTGGAGTTCCCCGAAGGTGTACGGCTTCCCGGGGACCGGCAGGTCCTCGGCGACCGCTCCGGTGAGCTGGAG
This sequence comes from Micromonospora inyonensis, assembly GCF_900091415.1. Classification (NCBI taxonomy): domain Bacteria; kingdom Bacillati; phylum Actinomycetota; class Actinomycetes; order Micromonosporales; family Micromonosporaceae; genus Micromonospora; species Micromonospora inyonensis. The sequence goes on from NZ_FMHU01000002.1 coordinate 856,418, forward strand.
GAAGCTGCCGACCTGCGGGCCGCCCTTGTGGTACTGGCCGGTGGAATGCAGGAAGCGCGGTCCCCAGCCGAAGGTGACCGGCCGTCCGGCCGCCCCGGCCAGCAGCGACCGCAGCTCGGCCGCGTCGGTGTCGGCGAACCGGTCGAGGTACGCCATGACCGCGAGGTAGCCGCCGTCGGCCAGCCCGTCGAGCAGCCAGCGCAGCACGCCGGTCACGTCGCCCGGGGCACCCGCCGGGGCGTACACCTCGATCGCGCCGGAGGTGAACGACGGCTCCTCGGTGACCGGGCCGGCGGCCAGGATCCGGTTGGTGTTCTCCTTGCTCTCGGTCACGTTCGGCTGGTTGAACGGGTCGATGCCGAGCACCGCCCCGGCCACCGCCGTGGCGTACTCCCAGGTCAGGAAGTGCGCGCCGAGCGGGCCGTTGACCGCGACGTGCGGCTGCGCCCCGCCGCCGGGTATCGCCCCGGCCGGCAGCGCCCCGCCGTAGCTGACGGTGAGCACGTCGTCCCCGGTCACGCCAGGGCTGTCCGGTGCCTCCACCACCACGGGCAGGATGCCGACGCCGGCCTTGCCGGTCGACTCGGCGACGAGCTGCTCGGCCCAGTCGCCGAGCCCCTCGATGCCGGTGCCGTCACTGACCAGGGCGACCTTGTCCCGGCCCTGGGTGGCGGCGGCGCCGAGCGCGGCCCCGAGCGCCAGGCCCGGGTTGTCGCGCTCGCCACCGAAGCTCTCCGCGAGCGCGTCGGCCTCGTCGATCAGCGCGGCGACGTCGACCCCGGCCAGCGCGGACGGCACCAGCCCGAAGGCGGTCAGCGCGGAGAACCGGCCGCCCACCTCCGGGTCGGCGAGCACCACGTGGGCGCCCATCTCGGTGGCGGTGGCCTCCAGCGGGGAGCCCGGGTCGGTGACGACCACGAAGTGCCGCCCGGCCTCGGCCTCGGTCATCCCCGCGTCGAGGAACGCCTGCCAGTACGCGCGCCGGTGGCTGTCGGTCTCGACCGTGGAGCCGGACTTGCTGGCCACCACGACCACCGTCCGTTCCAGCCGGTCGGCCAGCGCCGCCCGGACCTGACCCGGGTCGGTGGTGTCCAGCACGGTCAGCGGCTTCCCGAGGGTCCGGGCGATCACCTCGGGGGCCAGCGAGGAGCCGCCCATGCCGGCGAGGACCACGTGGTCCAGGTCGCCCAGCTCGGTCTTGAGTTCGGCGAGCTGGGGGAGCAGGTCGCGGCTGCGGCGGTGGGTGTCCACCCAGCCGAGCCGGATCTTGGCCTCCTGCTCGGCGTCCGGACCCCAGATGGTGGCGTCCTTCTGCGCCAGTCGTCCGGGCACGCCGTCGCGCACCAGCGCGTCCCGGGTGGAGGCGGCGCCGGCGGCGTCCACCGCCGCAGCGCCGTACACGGCCAATCCGGCAGCGGCCTCCACGGGGCCGTCCAGCAGGTCACTCACGCCTTGCCTCCTCGCTGCGCCGCTTCCAGCGACGTCCGGACCCCGTCGAGCAGCTCCTGCCAGCTCGCCTCGAACTTCTCCACACCCTCACGTTCCAGGGTGGCGATCACGTCGGCCATGTCCACGCCGATCGACTCCAGGTCCGCGAAGACCTGCCGGGCCTCGTCGTACCCGTCGGTGACCGTGTCGCCCCGGGTCTCGCCGTGGTCGGCGTACGCGTGGATCACCGGCTCCGGCATGGTGTTGACGGTGCCGGGGGCGATCAGCTCCTCGACGTAGATCACGTCCCGGTAGTCCGGGTTCTTCGTCGAGGTGGACGCCCAGAGCGGGCGCTGCGGGTGCGCTCCGGCGTCGGCGAGGGCTCGCCAGCGGTCGGAGGCGAAGACCTCCGCGTAGCGCTCGTACGCCAGCCGGGCGTTCGCCACGGCGGCCTTGCCGCGCAGCCCCTTCGCCTCGGCGGAGCCGATCTTCTCCAGCCGCTTGTCGATCTCGCTGTCCACCCGCGAGACGAAGAACGAGGCGACCGAGCCGATCGTCGACAGGTCGTGGCCGTTCGCCTTCGCCTGCTCCAGCCCGGCCAGGAAGGCCTCCATCACCTGCGAGTAGCGGTCCAGCCCGAAGATCAGCGTGACGTTGACGCTGATCCCCTCGGCGAGGGTGGCGGTGATCGCCGGCAGTCCGGCCTCGGTCGCCGGGATCTTGATGAAGAGGTTCGGCCGGTCGACCAGCCACCAGAGCGCCTTGGCCTCGGCGACGGTCTTCAGGGTGTCGTGGGCCAGCCGCGGGTCCACCTCGATGGAGACCCGGCCGTCCACCCCCGCGCTGCCGTCGTACGACGGGCGCATCACGTCGCACGCCCAGCGCACGTCGTACGTGGTGAGCATGCGGACGGCCTCCTCGACCTGCACCTCCCGCGCGGCGAGGTCCCGCACCTGCCAGTCGTACTCGTCGGCGTCCTTGAGCGCCTTCGCGAAGATGGTCGGGTTGGTGGTCACCCCGGCCACGTGCTTCTCCCGCCGGAGCTGGTCCAGCCCACCCGAGCTGAGCCGGGTCCGGGAGAGATCGTCCAACCAGACCGCCACACCTGCGGCGGTCAACTCGCGCAACCTGTCAGTCATACCGTTCACGCTCCCCTCAGTTGCCGGTGGTGAAACCGGTGATGTCGCCGATCCGGGTGAGCGACGCGTGCGCGGCGGCCACGATCCGGTCGGGGGTGAAGCCGAACTGCTCGAAGAGCATCGAGTGCGGGGCGCTGGCCCCGTAGTGCTCCAGGCTGACGGACTCGCCGCTGTCGCCGACGACGCCCCGCCAGGACATGCCGATACCCGCCTCGACGCTGACCCGGGCCTTCACGCCGCGCGGGAGCACCGACTCGCGGTACGCCTCGTCCTGCGCGTGGAACCACTCCTGGCAGGGCATGGAGACGACCCGGGTGGGGGTGCCCCGCTCCTCCAGCCGCTCCCGCGCGGTGAGGCAGAGCTGCACCTCCGAACCGGTGCCGATCAGGATCACCTGCGGCTTGCCGTTGCTCGCCTCGGCCAGCACGTAGCCGCCCTTCGCCACGCCCTCCGCGCCGGCCAGGGCCGAGCGGTCCAGCGTCGGCAGCGGCTGGCGGCTCAGCGCCAGCGCGGTCGGCCGGTCGGTGTGCTCCAGCGCCGCCCGCCAGGCCCAGACGGTCTCGTTGGCGTCGGCCGGGCGCACCACGTCCAGGCCGGGGATGGCCCGCAGCGCGGTCAGGTGCTCCACCGGCTGGTGGGTGGGGCCGTCCTCGCCGAGGCCGATCGAGTCGTGCGTCCAGACGTAGACCACCGGCAGCTTCATCAGCGCGGCGAGCCGCACCGCCGGACGCATGTAGTCGCTGAAGACCAGGAAGGTGCCGCCGTACGGGCGGGTGCCGCCGTGCAGGGCGATGCCGTTGAGGATCGCGCCCATGGCGTGCTCGCGGATGCCGAAGTGCAGCGTGCGGCCGTACTCGTGGCCGGGGAACTCCTTGGTGGCGTGGCTGGCGGGGACGAAGGACGGCTCGCCCTTCATCGTGGTGTTGTTGCTCTCCGCCAGGTCGGCCGAGCCGCCCCACAGCTCCGGCAGCACCGGGGCGAGGGCCTCCAGGACCTTGCCGGAGGCGGCCCGGGTGGCGACGCCCTTGGCGTCCGCCGGGAAGGTGGGCAGCGCGTCCGCCCAGCCCTCCGGCAGGGTACGGGTGGCCAGCCGGTCGTAGAGGGCCTTGCGCTCCGGGGCGGCCTTCGCCCACCCGTCGAACGCGGCCTGCCACTCCTGCTGCTCCTGCGTACCCCGGGTGAGCGTCGTGCGGGTGTGCGCGAGCACCTCCTCGCTCACCTCGAAGGTGCGCATCGGGTCGAAGCCGAGCAGCTTCTTGGTGGCGGCGACCTCGTCGGCGCCGAGGGCCGAGCCGTGGATCTTTCCGGTGTTCTGCTTGTTCGGCGCGGGCCAGCCGATGATGGTGCGCAGCGCGATGAACGAGGGGCGGTCGGTCTCGGCCTTCGCGGCGAGCAGCGCGGCGTGCAGCGCCTCGACGTCCTCGTGGTACTCGCCCTGGTCGGCGTCGCCGCGCCGCCAGTCGACGGTCTGCACGTGCCAGCCGTACGCCTCGTAGCGGGCGGCGACGTCCTCGCTCTTGGCGATCCGGGTGTCGTCCTCGATGGAGATCTCGTTGTCGTCGTAGATCAGCGTGAGGTTGCCCAGCTGCTGGTGACCGGCGAGGGCGCTGGCCTCGTGGCTGATGCCCTCCTCGATGTCGCCGTCGGAGGCGATGCACCAGATGCGGTGGTCGAAGACCGACGCGCCGCCGGCGGCGTCCGGGTCGAACAGGCCGCGCTCACGGCGGGCCGCCATCGCCATCCCGACCGCGTTGCCCAGCCCCTGCCCGAGGGGGCCGGTGGTGGTCTCCACGCCCGGCGTGTGCCCGTGCTCGGGGTGGCCCGGGGTGAGCGAGCCCCACTGCCGGAGCGCCTTCAGGTCGTCCAGGCCCAGCGGGTAGCCGGTGAGGAAGAGCTGGATGTAGAGCGTGAGGCTGGAGTGGCCGGCGGAGAGGACGAAGCGGTCCCGCCCGGGCCAGTTCGGGTCGGCCGGGTTGTGCCGCATCACCTTGTTGAAGAGGAGGTACGCCGCGGGCGCGAGGCTCATCGCCGTACCGGGGTGGCCGTTGCCGGATTTCTCCACGGCGTCCATGGCCAGCACTCGGACGGTGTCCACGGCCCGCCGGTCGAGATCGGACCAGGTCAGGGTTGTCTGTTCGGGTCGGTTGGCAGCCACGATGGTTGTGCTCCTCGGCAGATGGGCGGAACCCTCGACAGATGACCCTATCGAGCGGGGGTAAACCCCCGCCCGGGGATCTCTGCATGCGGTTTGGCCCGGGGCGTCCGGGTCGCTCGCGCGCGGGGGTTCGGCGTTCCGGAACGCCGTACGGATGTGATGACGGGCACGGGGGACGGGGTGAACGGGCTGCGCGGATCACGCCGCGTAGGCTGTCGGTCGGTGTGTGCGTCCGCCAACCGGCCGCCGCCGAGCCGATCTCCTGCCGATGCCGGAAGGTGGCCGTCCGTGAGCATGATCACCGAACGCCCCGTCAACAGTCCCGCCGCACGGCCTGCGGCGGAGGTGACGTCGGAGGGCGTGGGTGCGCGGCGGAACGCGCGGGCGGTGGTCGCGGCGTACGTCGCCCTCACCAAGCCGCGCATCGTCGAGCTGCTGCTGGTCACCACCGTCCCGGCGATGATGCTCGCCGCCGAGGGGATGCCGTCGCTCTGGCTGATCGCGGTCGTGGTGGTCGGCGGCGCCCTCGCCGCTGGCGCGGCCAGCGTGATCAACTGTTACATCGACCGGGACATCGACCAGGTCATGCGGCGGACGAAGCGCCGCCCGCTGCCCACCCACACGGTCACCCCGCGTAACGCCCTGGTCTTCGGGCTCGTCCTGGCGGCCGTCTCGGTGGTCCTGATGGCGGTCTTCACCAACTGGCTGGCCACCGGGTTGACCCTTGCCGCCATCGTCTACTACGACCTGGTCTACACGCTCTGGCTGAAGCGGACCACCCCGCAGAACACGTTCTGGGGCGGGGCCTGCGGCGCGGCGCCGGTGCTGATCGGTTGGGCGGCGGTGACCAACTCGCTCGCCCCGGCGGCGTGGGCCCTGTTCGCCGTGGTCTTCTTCTGGCAGATGCCGCACTTCTACGCGCTGGCCATCAAGTACAAGGCGGACTACGCCCGCGCCGGCATCCCGATGCTGCCGGTGGTGGCCTCCACCCGTCGGGTCAACGCCGAGATCATCATCTTCACCTGGCTCACCGTGTTCTCCTCGCTGGCGCTCTGGCCGCTCGGCATGAGCCCGATCTACGGCGCGGTCGCCTTGGTGGTCGGGGCGGTGTTCATCGTCGAGGCGCACAAGCTGTGCCGGCGTTCCGTCCGGGGCGAGGCGGTGAAGCCGATGCGGCTGTTCCACTGGTCCACGACGTACCTGACCATCCTGGCGGCGGCCGTCGCGCTCGACGCGCTGCTGTAGGCACCGGCCCGCAGCGGGTCAGGGCGCTGTCATCTTGTTGTCATATTCCGCGCCTGATTTACCCGAAAGATCATGACATGTCGTGTCGAATTGTCTGTGGTTCACCTTAGAGGTCGCGCGGAATGGTTGTTGATCATCGGCGGCGGGCGGGTCGGTTGTTCCACCGGTAGAGGGTCCATGCACGCCGGATGAGGCTGCGGACGGTGATGATCGCGTCGGCGAGGTCGAAGAAGGCGTCGATGACCTTCTCTGTTCGTTCGTAGCAGCGTTGCAGCCGGTTGAACGCGTTGTGCCAGCTGTTCGTCCGTTCGACGTGCCACCGTTGGCTCGCCTGGATGGGCGCCTTGTCGCCCTTGTGGGCGATCTCACCGGTCAGGCCGCGCTCGGCCAGCAGGGCGCGGGTGACCTGGGAGTCGTATCCGGCGTCGAGGTGCACCGTGATGGCCTGGGGTAGTGGGCCGAGGTCGTCGAGGTGGTCGAGGGTGGGGCCGAGCAGGGGTGAGTCGTGTCGGTTCGCGCCGGCCAGGACCCGGCCGAGGGGGATGCCGTAGCCGTCGACCATCAACGAGCGTTTCATGCCCTGCTTGCCCCGGTCGACCGGTGAGCGTCCGGCGGCCTCGCCGCCGCCGGGAGCCTTGGTGATGCAGCCGTCCACGGCGATGTCGTCGAGGACCAGGCCGACGAGCCGGTCGTAGGCGTCCAGGGCGATCTGTTTGAGCTGGGCGAACACCCCAAGCTCTATCCACTCGTCACGGCGGCCGCGGATCGTGGTGGCCGAACAGGTGGCATCGGCGATCGCCTCGTAGGCGCAGCCGAACCGCAACACCTGGACCAGCTTGTCGAACACGATGCGGTCATCGATCCGCTTGCGGTGACAGCCCAGCGGATGTGTCGGTTGGTAGGTCGGCCGATCGGGGAGCAGCGCGGCGAACTGGACCCACAACGGCTCGATCAGCCATGCTGGAATGGCAGGCACAGAACCTCCCGTGATCACGGAGCGTCAGCAACTTCATGATCACCAGTTCTGTGCCTGCATCCGTTCAGGCGCGCCGATCAACCCACCATTCCGCGCGACCTCTAAAACCTCGGGGTAATTGGCATCACAAATAGTTCATCGTTCTCGCCCATCCGTGGCCGCATCTGCTTACGCTGCCGGGCATGGCAGATGGTTCCGATACGACGCTGACGGCTGATCAGACCGCCTCCGGCGAGGCCCCGCACGGCGGCCTGGTCTCCGGCATCCGGTCGTTCGCCGCCGAGCACGGCGGCGCGACGGCGGTCATCGAGTACGTCGGCAAGCGGGGCGCGCGCATCGTGCTGCTGGGCTCCGATGGTGAGTGGGGAGACCAGTTCGCCGAGGGCACCGACGTGGCGCGACAGGCCTGCGCGCTGGCGGGGGTCGCCGTGGAGAACGCCTGGGAGCGTGAGCTGATGGACCAGATGCGGCCGAGCAACGACCTGTGGCGGTCGATGGCCCGCCGGACCATGGCGCGATAGACGGTCGGACGACCTTGACCCACGACCACCAGCCGACCCGGGGGGAACCCCGGGTCGCTCTCGTCACCTGCGCCGACCTGCCCGACCTCGAACCCGACGACCGGCTCCTGCGGGCCGCGCTGGCCGCCCGCGGCGTGCACGTGGACACCGTCATCTGGGACGCCCCGGACGTCGACTGGGCCGGCTACGACCTGGTCGTGATCCGTTCGACCTGGGACTACGCCGTCCGTCGCGACGAGTTCGTCGCCTGGGCGCACACCGTGCCCCGGCTGGCCAACCCGGCCGACGTGGTCGCGTGGAACACCGACAAGCGCTACCTCGACGCGCTCTCCGCCGCCGGGGTGCCGACCGTACCCACCACCTGGGTCGCGCCCGGAGAGACCGGGCAGCTGCCTGAGCGGGGCGAGTACGTCGTCAAGCCGGCGGTCAGCGCGGGCAGCCTGGACAGCGGCCGGTACGACCTGGGCGACCCCGGGCACCGTCAGCTCGCCGCCGACCACCTGACCCGGCTCGGCACCGCGGGGCGGGTCGCCATGGTGCAGCCGTACCTGCACGGGGTCGACACGGCGGGGGAGACCGCGCTGCTGTTCGCCGGGGGGCCCACCGGCCCCGTGTTCAGTCACGCGATCCGCAAGGGCGCCATGCTCGCCGGCCCCGACCTGCCGTCCGAAGAACTGTTCCGGACCGAGCGGATCGATCCGCGCACCGCCACCGGAGAGCAGCTCGCGGTGGCCGAGCGGACGCTCGCGGCGGTGCCCGGTGGTGCGGAGCGGCTGCTCTACGCCCGGGTCGACCTGATCCCCGGCCCGGACGGCACGCCGGTCCTGGTCGAGCTGGAACTGACCGAGCCGTCGCTCTTCCTCGGTCCCGCCGAGGGTGCCGCCGACCGCTTCGCCGACGCGGTCGTGTCCCGCCTACGGGCGACCGCCTGACCGGCGCGTCCCACCGCCCGCACCCCACCGCACCCCGAACCCGCACCCCGCACCCCGTACCCGCACCCTCGCCCGTGCACGCGCGCTGCCGCCGCTGAGGGGCCCCCTGTTGCCGCTTTTTGAGGAGCAGGGGGCCCCTGCAAACACGCGGGCAGGCGCGGGGCGGGTGGGCAGACAGCGGCCGGGTGGCGGCAGCGGGGGAGTGGAGCCGGTGCGGCGGGGGGTCAGCTGTGTGCGGCGGCGACCGGGTGCAGCTCGGCGTCCGTCGCCTCGGTGGAGGTTGCCGAAGCCGGGGCGGGGCGCCGCTCGCGGGTCGACCACTGCACCGACAGGGTGGCCAGCAGCACCAGGCACGAGCCGAGCATGTGCGCGCCCACCAGCAACGCCGGCAGGTGGGTGAGGTACTGCACGAAACCGATCAGCCCCTGACCCAGCTCCACCGCCAGCAGCACCAGCGCCGCCCGGGCCGCGCCGGTCGCGCCGACTGCCCGGAAGGCGAAGACGAGCGCCACGGAGAGGCCGATCAGCAGGAAGACGCTGTCGGCGTGCACCTGGGCGATCGACTCCGGGTCCAGCCCGTTGCGGGCCGCGCCGTGGTCGCCGGCGTGCGGGCCGCTGCCGGTGACCCAGGTGCCGATGACCAGCACCGCGACGCTCACCAGGGTGGTGAGCCAGGCCAGGGTGCGCAGCGGGGCCGGCACCACGGCCACCGTCGGGCCGTCCGGTTCCTTCGTGCGCCGCCAGAGCGCGTACGCCGCCGCGATCACCGCCATCGAGGCGAGGAAGTGCAGCCCGACCACCCACGGGTTGAGGTTGGTCAGCACGGTGATCCCGCCGATCACCGCCTGGGCCGGAATGCCCAGGAAGACCGCGACCGCCAGCGGGAGCAGGCTGCGCCGGCGGGACCGGTGCAGCAGCACCGCGAGCAGGGTGGCCAGCGCGATCAGCCCGACCGCGAAGGTGAGCAGCCGGTTGCCGAACTCGATGGCGCCGTTGATGCCCATCTCGGCGGTCGCGGTGTACGACTCGTCGGTGCACCGGGGCCAGGTGGGGCAGCCGAGACCGGAGTCGGTCAGTCGGACGGCCCCGCCGGTGACCACGATTCCGACGTTGGCGATGATCGAGGCGAGCGCGAGTCGGCGCAGCAGGGCGGCGGAGACCGGGAACCGGGCGGGTCGCATCACACCGCGAATCCTACGCACTGTAGTGCTCGGGTCTCCGGTGGCTCCACGAGCGCGGTGGTTCGGATCACCGGGACCCGGGTTTGCGGCCGTCCCGCGAATTACGTAACGTGGGCGTTGTGAAAAACACGGCGGCGCTCTCCGGGCAGCGGCCGGCGGCCGGTCCGGTCGTCGGGGTGCCCGCTTCCGCGGCCGACGTCTCCACCCGTGAGCGGGTCACCCAGCTCCTGCTGGAGCGGGGTGCGACCACCGCCGTGCAGCTCGGCGACGCGCTGGGCCTCAGCCCGGCGGCGATCCGCCGCCACCTCGACGCGATGCTCGCCGACGGCGACGTGGTCGCCCGCGAGCAGGCGGTGCGGGCCCACCGGGGCCGGGGCCGTCCGGCCAAGGTCTTCGTGCTCACCGACGCCGCCCGGGGGCGCTGCGGCACCCACCACTACGACAACATGGCCACCGCCGCGCTGCGCTGGATCGCCCGTACCGGCGGCCCCCAGGCGGTCGAGGCGTTCGCCGCCGAGCAGGTCGCCGCGCTGGAGCGCCGGTGCCGGGCGGCGATGGAGGGCGCCGGGGAGGACCCCCTCGCCCGCGCCGAGGCGCTCGCCGGTGCGCTGACCGCCGAGGGCTACGCGGCCAACGCGTCCACGATCGCGTCCGGCGGCCAGCTCTGCCAGCACCACTGCCCGGTGGCGCACGTGGCCGCCGAGTTCCCCCAGCTCTGCGAGGTCGAGACCTCGGTGATCTCCCGTCTGGTCGGCACGCACGTGCAGCGTCTGGCCACCATCGCCCACGGCGACGGGGTGTGCACCACGCACATCCCGGGCCAACCGGGGCGTGTTCCGTCCGGTAAGACCGTCTCCACTGTGAGGACAGATAGATGACCGAGCAGATCGTCCAGCCCCTGACCCAGGAGGAGCAGCTCGCCGCCCTCGGTCGTTACGAGTACGGCTGGGCCGACTCCGACGTCGCGGGGGCGACCGCCCAGCGTGGCCTCAACGAGGCGGTGGTGCGGGACATCTCGGCCAAGAAGAACGAGCCGGCCTGGATGCTCGACCTGCGCCTGAAGGGTCTGCGGCTGTTCGGCCGCAAGCCCATGCCGGCCTGGGGCGCCGACCTCACCGGGATCGACTTCGACAACATCAAGTACTTCGTCCGCTCCACCGAGAAGCAGGCCGCCAGCTGGGAGGACCTGCCCGAGGAGATCAAGAACACCTACGACCGGCTGGGTATCCCCGAGGCGGAGAAGCAGCGGTTGATCGCCGGTGTCGCGGCGCAGTACGAGTCCGAGGTGGTCTACCACAAGATCCGTGAGGACCTCGAGGAGCAGGGTGTCCTCTTCCTCGACACCGACACCGCCCTCAAGGAGCACGAGGACGTCTTCAAGGAGTACTTCGGCACGGTGATCCCGGTCGGCGACAACAAGTTCGCCGCGCTGAACACCTCCGTCTGGTCCGGTGGCTCGTTCATCTACGTGCCGAAGGGCGTGCACGTGGAGATCCCGCTCCAGGCGTACTTCCGGATCAACACGGAGAACATGGGCCAGTTCGAGCGGACGCTGATCATCGTCGACGAGGGTGCGTACGTGCACTACGTCGAGGGCTGCACCGCACCGATCTACTCCTCCGACTCGCTGCACAGCGCGGTCGTGGAGATCATCGTCAAGAAGAACGCCCGCTGCCGGTACACGACCATCCAGAACTGGTCGAACAACGTCTACAACCTGGTCACCAAGCGCGCCGTCTGCCACGAGGGCGCGACCATGGAGTGGATCGACGGCAACATCGGCTCCAAGGTCACCATGAAGTACCCGGCGGTCTACATGACCGGCGAGCACGCCAAGGGCGAGGTGCTCTCGGTGGCGATGGCCGGCGAGGGCCAGCACCAGGACGCCGGGGCGAAGATGGTGCACGCCGCGCCGCACACGTCCAGCACCATCGTGTCGAAGTCGATCGCCCGGGGCGGCGGCCGCACCTCGTACCGGGGCTTGGTCCAGGTGATGGAGGGGGCGCACCACAGCGCGAGCACGGTCAAGTGCGACGCCCTGCTGGTCGACACCATCTCCCGCTCGGACACCTACCCCTACGTCGACATCCGCGAGGACGACGTGTCGATGGGGCACGAGGCGACCGTCTCCAAGGTCAGCGAGGACCAGCTCTTCTACCTGATGAGCCGGGGCATGAGCGAGGACGAGGCGATGGCGATGATCGTGCGCGGCTTCATCGAGCCGATCGCCAAGGAGCTTCCGATGGAGTACGCCCTGGAGCTCAACCGCCTGATCGAGCTGCAGATGGAGGGCGCGGTCGGCTGACGCCGTCCCGTCCCACGGGCGGGCCGGTCCACACCGGCCCGTCCGCCATCTCACACCGGACCCCGCTGACGCGAGAACTGATCAAGGAAGAAATGACTACCCAGGCTTCCGCGCCACCGCCGAGCACCAAGTCGCAGGCGCTGCGCTCGTACGACGTCGCCGACTTCCCGGCCCTCACCGGCCTCGAGGAGGAGTGGCGCTTCACCCCGCTCAAGCGGTTGCGGGGGCTGCTGGACGGGACTGTCACCGACGAGTCCGCGCACTGGCCCGCGGTCGACGTCGGCCCGCTGCCGGACGGGGTCACCGTCGGCACGCTGGCCGAGGACGACCCGCGCCGGGGCAGCGTGCTGACCCCGTTCGACCGGGTGAGTGCCCGCGCCTACGGTGAGGCGGGCCCCGGCCGGTTGATCCGCATCGCCCCGCAGGCCGTGGTCGGCGAGCCGGTGACCGTCACCGTGCAGGGCGGCCCCCACGACCTGCTCTCCTTCGCGCACACCTTCGTCGAGGCGGGCGCGCTCTCCGAGTCGGTCGTCGTGGTGGAGCAGGTGGGCAGCGGCACGCTCGGCGAGAACGTCGAGGTGTCCGTCGGTGACGGCGCGAGGCTCACCCTGGTCACCGTCGCCGACTGGGCCGACGACGCGGTGCAGGCCCAGCACCTCAGGATCCGGCTGGGGCGTGACGCCCGGGTGACGCACGTGCAGGTCACCCTCGGCGGCGACCTGGTCCGGCAGTTCACCAGCGTGGAGTACGCCGGCCGGGGCGGGGAGGCCGAGCTGTACGGCGTCTACTTCGCCGACTCCGGGCAGCACCTGGAGCACCGGCAACTGGTCGACCACAGCATCCCGGACTGTCGCAGCCACGTCGGCTACCGGGGCGCGTTGCAGGGCGCCAGCGCCCGTACGGTCTGGGTGGGTGACGTGCTCATCCGCGCCGAGGCGACCGGCACCGACACGTACGAGATCAACCGGAACCTGCTGTTGACCGACGGCGCGCGCGCCGACTCCGTACCCAACCTGGAGATCGAGACCGGCGAGATCGCCGGCGCGGGCCACGCCAGCGCGACCGGTCGTTTCGACGACGAGCAGCTGTTCTACCTGATGGCCCGGGGCATCCCGGAGGCCGAGGCCCGCCGCCTGGTGGTCCGGGGCTTCTTCGCCGAGATCCTCAACAAGATCCCGGTAGAGTCGCTGCGGGAGCGGCTCGGCGAGGCGATCGAGGCGCGACTGACCAAGGCCGGCGCCTGATGATCAAGATCTGCTCGACCGAGGACGTGCCGAAGGGCACCGTGATCAGCGCGAACGTCGACGGCACCCCGCTCGCCGTCGTGCACGGCGAGGACGACGTCTTCTACGCCGTGTACGACGAGTGCTCGCACGCCGCCGTGGCCCTCTCCGAGGGAGAGGTGTCCGGCTGCACGCTGGAATGCTGGCTGCACGGCTCGCGTTTCGATCTGCGTACCGGTGAGCCGAGCGGACTGCCCGCCACCGAACCCGTACCCGTCTATCCCGTCGAAGTCCGCGACGGCGACATCTACGTCAGTCTCACGCCGAGCAATGGAGTGACCCGATAATGAGCACCCTGGAGATCCGCGACCTGAAGGTGTCGGTCAAGCTGCCCGAGGGTGAGCTCAAGCCGATCCTGGACGGCGTCGACCTGACCGTGAAGTCGGGCGAGACGCACGCCATCATGGGCCCGAACGGCTCCGGCAAGTCGACCCTGGCGTACTCGATCGCCGGTCACCCGAAGTACGAGATCACCAGCGGCACGGTGACCCTCGACGGTGTCGACGTACTGGCGATGAGCGTCGACGAGCGGGCCCGCGCCGGTCTCTTCCTGGCCATGCAGTACCCGGTGGAGATCCCCGGCGTCTCGGTGGCGAACTTCCTGCGCACCGCCAAGACCGCCATCGACGGCACGGCCCCGAAGCTGCGCACCTGGGGCGGCGAGCTGCGCGGCGCGATGGAGCGGCTCCAGATGGACCCGGCCTTCGCCCAGCGCAACGTCAACGAGGGCTTCTCCGGCGGTGAGAAGAAGCGGCACGAGATCGTGCAGCTCGAACTGCTCAAGCCGAAGATCGCGATCCTCGACGAGACCGACTCCGGCCTCGACGTCGACGCGCTGCGCGTGGTCAGCGAGGGGGTCAACCGGGTCCGTGACACCGGCGACACCGGCCTGCTGCTGATCACCCACTACACCCGCATCCTGCGCTACATCAAGCCGGACCACGTGCACGTCTTCGTCGCCGGGCGGATCGTCGAGCAGGGCGGCCCGGAGCTGGCCGACAAGCTCGAGGACGAGGGCTACGAGCGGTACGTCGCCGGAGCCGGCGCGGCGCGGGTCTGAGGCACCGATGACCTCCCTGACGATCCCGGCGGGCATGCCGCAGTACGACGACGTGCCCCGCTTCGACGTCGCGGCGGTGCGCGCGGACTTCCCGATCCTCGACCGGGAGGTCAACGGGCACCCGCTGGTCTACCTCGACAGCGCGAACACCTCGCACAAGCCGCGCCAGGTGCTCGACGTCCTCGCCGAGCACTACGCGATGCACAACGCCAACGTGTCCCGCTCGGTGCACACCCTGGGCACGGAGGCGACCGAGGCGTACGAGGGGGCGCGGGCGAAGATCGCCGGGTTCGTCAACGCGCCCAGCGTGGACGAGGTGGTCTTCACCAAGAACTCCACCGAGGCGATCAACCTGGTGGCGTACGCCTTCTCCAACGCCTCGCTGCGCGCCGACGCCGATCCGCGCTTCCGGCTGGGCCCCGGTGACGAGGTGGTCATCTCCGAGATGGAGCACCACTCGAACATCGTCCCGTGGCAGCTGCTCTGTGAGCGCACCGGCGCGACCCTGCGCTGGTTCCCGGTCACCGAGCACGGCCGGCTCGACGACTCCGGCCTGGCGGACCTGGTCACCGAACGGACGAAGATCGTCTCGCTGGTGCACGTGTCGAACATCCTCGGTACGGTCAACCCCACCTCCCGGATCACCCAGCGGGTCCGCGAGGTCGGGGCGCTGCTGCTCTGGGACTGCTCGCAGTCGGTGCCGCACATGCCGGTCGACGTGGTCGACCTCGACGCGGACTTCATCGTCTTCACCGGGCACAAGATGTGTGGCCCGACCGGCATCGGCGTGCTTTGGGGCCGGTCGGAACTGCTGGCGGCGATGCCGCCCGTGCTCGGCGGTGGTTCGATGATCGAGACCGTGACGATGGCCCGGTCGACGTTCGCCGCGCCGCCGGCCCGGTTCGAGGCGGGCACCCCGCCGATCGCCGAGGCGGTGGCACTCGGCGCGGCCGTGGACTACCTCAGCGGCGTCGGCATGCGGGCCATCCAGTGGCACGAGAAGGAACTGACCGCGTACGCGCTGGACGCCCTGGCGACCGTGCCGGGGCTGCGGATCTTCGGTCCGGCCGTGCCGGTGGGCCGGGGCGGCACCATCTCGTTCGCCCTCGGCGACGTGCACCCGCACGACGTCGGGCAGGTGCTCGACTCGCTCGGCGTGCAGGTGCGGGTGGGCCACCACTGCGCCCGCCCGGTGTGCACCCGGTTCGGGGTGCCGGCGATGACCCGGGCCTCGTTCTACCTCTACACCACCACCGGGGAGATCGACGCCCTGGTGGCGGGACTGGAGCAGGCACGGAAGGTGTTCGCCTGATGCAGCTCGACCAGCTCTACCAGGAGATCATCCTGGACCACTACAAACACCCGCAGGGTCGCGGCCTGCGCGACCCGGCCGAGCCGGGGGACCGGGTCGCCGAGGCGCACCACGTCAACCCCACCTGCGGGGACGAGGTGACCGTCCGGGTCGCGACCGACGGCACGGTGCTGCGCGACATCTCGTACGACGGCATGGGCTGCTCGATCAGCCAGGCGTCCGCGAGCGTGCTGTACGAGCTGCTGACGAGTCGCCCGGCCGACGAGGCGTTCGCCGTGCACGAGGCGTTCGTCGAGCTGTTGTCCGGTCGTGGCCAGGTCACGCCGGACGAGGACGTGCTCGGTGACGGGGTAGCGTTCGCGGGTGTCGCCCGCTACCCCGCCCGGGTCAAGTGCGCGCTGCTGCCGTGGATGGCGTTCAAGGACGCCGCGGCACGCGCGGGGGTGGGCGCGAGCCCGGAGGTGAAGGCATGAGTTCCGAAGACACCGCGACGGCCCCCACGCCGTCGCCCGAGGCGGCCGTGACGCCGCCCGACAGCGCCGCGACGGCGTCGGCCGAGGGGGTTGCGGGTTCGTCGGCCGAGGACGCCACCACGGCGTCGGCCGGAGAGGTCACGACCGCCGGGGCTACCGGCGGCAAGGCCGCCCTCGCCGACATCGAGGAGGCGATGAAGGACGTCGTCGACCCCGAGCTGGGCATCAACGTGGTCGACCTCGGCCTGGTGTACGGGGTGCACGTCGACGACGACAACATCGCCACCATCGACATGACCCTGACCTCGGCGGCCTGCCCGTTGACCGACGAGATCGAGGCCCAGTGCCGCCAGGCGCTGACCACCGGGCCCGGTGGGGGACTGGTCAACGACTTCCGGATCAACTGGGTGTGGATTCCGCCATGGGGCCCCGACAAGATCACTGATGACGGCCGGGAGCAGCTCCGCGCACTCGGTTTCAACGTCTGACCGACCACTCGTCGTCGAGGGTGTCGCCCCGCACCGGGGCGGCACCCTCGACGATTCTGGCGTAAAAGCGGTCGCGGGGACGGCACTCCGGGGCCGACGATGACCGGATGCACGAGTCGTACCGCAGCAGTGCCCCTGTCGCTCCGGCGCTCGCCGCCGGCCGACAGCGCACGCCGCTGTGCTCCGGCCCGTGTCCCCACCTGCCGTCGTGACCGCCTTCCTCGCCGGCCTGGTCGCCGGCTACGGCGTGGCCGTACCGGTCGGCGCGATCGCGGTGCTGGTCGTCGGCCTGACCGCGCGTACCTCGTTCCGGGTGGGAGCCGCCGCCGCGCTCGGTGTCGCCACCGCCGACGGGCTCTACGCAGCCGTCGCCACGCTGGGCGGGACCGTGGTCGCCGGGCTGGTCACTCCGGTCGCCGGCCCGTTGCGGCTGGTCGCCGCCGGGGTCCTGCTCGCCCTCGCCGTCCACGGCGCGTGGCGGGCACTGCGCCGGCGCGCGCCGGCCACCACGGCACCGGCCCGGCGCGGACTGGACACCCCGTCGCGGGCCTTCCTCGGCGTCCTGGCGCTGACCCTGCTCAACCCGGCGACGATCGTCTACTTCGCGGCGCTCGTCCTCGGCCGCTCCGACGCCGCCGAACCGCTGGCCGCCGGACTCTTCGTGCTCGGCGCGTTCCTCGCCTCGGCGAGCTGGCAACTCCTCGTCGCCGCCGGTGGCAGCCTCGTCGGCCGCGCGCTGACCGGCCCCCGTGGCCGGCTGGTCACCGCCCTCGCGTCGAGCACGATCATCGCCGTCCTCGCCGTCGTGATGCTGCTCGGCTGAGAGCGGGGCGATGGGCGGTGCCGCGGGCGTGCTTAGGTGGTCTCCTGGGGGAGCCCGGTCGACGGGACGGACGCGAGCGGAGGGACGGCGGCATGCGCAGTTGGCCGGCAGCGGGTGGGGGACGCTGGGTCGAGGTCGAACCGGCCCGGATCACCCGCTGGGTCGACGGGTTCACCACCCGGCACGGCACACCGGATGTCAGCCCCCAGCCGTACGGCCTCCTGCTCACCGCGCCCGACGGCGCCACCGCCGAACTGCACGCCCCGCCCGGCGCGCCCCCCACCCCGGACGTGCCGGGCTTCGCGGCGGCGGCCACCACGTCCCGCCGGGTCGGCCTGCTGCTGGTGCGCAAGGGCGGGGTGGCGATCGGGGTGGCCGACGGCGACACGTTGACCGCCTCGAAGGTCGACACGCGCTACGTGCAGGGGCGTACCGCCGCCGGGGGCTGGTCGCAGCAGCGCTTCGCCCGTCGCCGCGACAACCAGGCCAAGGCGGTCCTGGACGAGGCCGCCGACCTGGCCGTCCGCCTTCTGCTCCCGGAGGCGTCGAGACTCACCGCCCTGGTGACCGGCGGCGACCGGCGGGCGATCGACACCGTCCTCGCCGACCGTCGCCTCGCCCCGCTGGCGGCGCTGCGCGCCGAGCGCCTGCTCGACGTCCCCGAACCCCGGCACGCCGTCCTGCTCGCCGCGATCCCCGCCGCCCACGCCGTCCACGTCCTCGTCCGCGACCCTGACTCCGGAACCTAGAAGCCGCCCCGGTTCCGGACGAAGATGTCGGTCACGCCGTTGGTGTCGTCAGGTACGAGGTTGGTCGCCGGAGACTGGTAGCTGATGTAGCGGCCGTCGGCGCTGATTGCCGGGAATTCGCTGTGCTGGTTGGCCTGGTTGCCGCTGGTGGAGACGCTGACGCGGCGGGTGGTGCCGGTGATCCGGTCCTGGACGAGGATGTCGGTGACACCGTTGGTGTCGTCGGGTACGAGGTTGGTCGCCAGGGACTGGTAGGTGACGTAGCGGCCGCTCGCGCTGATCGCCGGGCTTCGGCTGACGTTGTCGCCCTGGTTGCCGGTGGTGGAGACGCTGATCCTGCGGGTGGTGCCGGTGGCCCGGTTCCAGACGAAGATGTCGGTGGCGTCGTTGCTGTCGTCGGCGACGAGGTTCGAGGCGTCCGAGGCGTAGCTGACATAGCCGCCGTCGGCGCTGAGTACCGAGGTGAAGCTGCTGTTGTCGCCCTGGTTGCCGGTGGTGGAGACGCTGATCCTGCGGGTGGTGCCCGTGGTGCGGTCCCAGACGAAGACGTCGGTGAGGTCGCCGTTGGTGTCGTCCGGGACGAGGTTCGAGGCACCCGAGGTGTAGCTGACATAACGGCCGTCGGCGCTGATCGCCGGATCGAAGCTGTCTCCGTCGCCCTGGTCGCCGGCGGTCGACACGCTGACACGGCGGGTGGTGCCGTTGATCTGGTCCCGGACGAAGACGTCGTAGGCGCTGTTCGTGTCGTTGGGTACGAGGTTGGTCGCCAGGGAGTGGTAGGTGATGTAGCGGCCGTCGGCGCTCATCGCCGGGAGTTCGCTGTAGTGGTTGGCCTGGTATTCGTTGGTGGAGACGCTGACGCGACTGGTGGTGCCGGTGGCGCGGTCCCGGACGAAGACGTCGATCTCGTCGTTGGTGTCGTCGGGTACGAGGTTGGTCGCCAGGGACTGGTAGGTGACGTACCGGCCGTCGGCGCTGATCGCCGAAGCCCGGCTGAACTGGTTGGCCTGGTCGCCGGTGGTGGAGACGCTGACGCGGGTGGTGGTGCCGGTGATCCGGTCCCGAACGAAGATGTCGCTGACGCCGTTGGTGTCGTCGGGTACAAGGTTGGAGGCGTCCGAGTCGAAGGTGACGTAGCGGCCGTCGGCGCTGATCGCCGGGTCGTCGCTACGGTCATTGCTCTGGAAGCCGGTGGTGGAGACGCTGACCCGGGTGGTGGTGGCCCACTTCGCGGCGGCCGGTGGGGCGGCTGCGAGGACCACTGCCGCGGTGACTGTCGTGGTGAGCAAAATTCGCATAGCTCTCATGCCGGTGGTATCCCCTCAAGTCGGGCAAAGTGTGGCTCCAGCGTCGTCCGGTGGAATGAGCAGGGGCAAGGGCGGGAACGGGGGAAGACGTTCGGCTGTCCTCGATCGGACACGCGCGCCGGAGCCGCCGCCACCCCACTTCCTGACAGCTCAGCCACACGCGGTGGTTGGTTGCACCGTGCCGCACGAGTCAGCAGGGTCGACGGCGTGAACGAGGTGCTGCGGGACCTGGTGGAGCGGAGCGGCGGACTGGTCACCCGCGCAGTGGCGACGCAGGTGGTGCCGCCGTGGACGCTCCAGTACGCGTGCGCCACCGGACACCTGGTACGGGTGCTGCCCGAGGTTTTCGCCGCAGCGCACCTGCTGGGCCCGCACCCCGGGCTTCCCACCCTCAGCCGCCTCCACCCCGCACTCGGGCACCGGGCGGTCTGCGCCTGGGCCGGCGGCAGGGCCGCGCTCAGCCACCTCAGCGCGCTCCACGTGTGGGGCCTGCGTCAGCAGACGACCGGCGACGTCCTGCACCTGAGCGCAGCACTGAACCCCACCATCCGCACCCGTGCCGGCGTACGCGTGCACCGACGGCACGGCTTTGTCGTCGAGTCGCCTCAGGTGGTGCAAAGGAACGGCCTGCCGGTCACCCGCCTCGACCAGACCCTGGTCGACTCGTGGCCCCTGTTGCCGACGGACGACCGACGGGCACCGGTGATCCGAGCGGTCAACGACCGCCACACCACCCCGGAACGGCTGCGCCACGCCTTGGACAGCACACCGAAACTGACCGACCGGGCCGCCCTCCGGACCCTGCTGACCCGGCTCGCCGAGGGCTGCCGCAGCCCGCTGGAGATCTGGGGACACGAGCACGTCTTCACGGTCCCCGGAATGCCACCCTTCCAGCGGCAGGTCCGCATCACCGTCGGGCAGCGCACCATGTACCTCGACATGTTCGCGGAGCGGGAACGCGTCAACATCGAACTCGACGGCGCGACCACGCACGGCGACCCGCGACAGCGGGAGGTCGACCTGCGCCGGGACGCCCTGCTGGCGACCATCGGCATCCTGGTGGTCCGCTTCGCCCACCGCCGCCTCGTGCACGAGGTCGACCAGGTACGCCGGGAAACCCTGGCCATCCTTGCCAGCCGCGCGACCTGACCGGCATCGCGCCCCTTGGATGACGCCTTTGGACCGGGCGCACCCCACACGGCCCAGGATCGCGACCTGACCGTCATACTCGGTCGCGGGTGACATCGTGGGCTCGGAGGGTGGTTGACCATGGCAGCACGAGGATTACCCGAGGCAGCGGTGGCTCAGGTGCGCCGTTGGTGCGCGGAGCGGGTGCCCGAGCATGTCCGTGACCAGGTGCGCATCGAGTGCGAGGAGGCGCCCCGCCACCTGACCGTGGTGGAGTGCCGACCGCCCTGGGACGCGGATCCGGAAGCCGAGTGGACGAGGCTGCCGGTGGCCCGCTTCCACTACACCCGAAGCACCGACACCTGGGCGCTGTACCACCGCGACCGCGATCTCCGTTTCCACCGCTACTCTCCGGCCCCGCCGAGCGGCGACATCGGCACCCTGCTCACCGAGGTGGAGCGGGACCCCACCGCGATTTTCTGGGGCTGAGAGGCCCCAGGACGGCTGGTCAGCCGGGCGCCGGTGACGCCTGGCGGGCGAAGAGGGAGAGCAGGGCCGCCTGCTCGGGCGACAGGAGCAGCGGGCCGGCCGGGTTGGTGGCGGGAAAGACCTGTGCCGCGTGGAGGTCGGCGAGCCGGATGCTCGTCGCGGTGCCGATCTTGACGCCCCGATCGGTCAACGTCTCGCGCAGTTGGTGGGCGTCGAAGAGGTACACCGCCGCGATCCCCCAACGGTGGTGCCGCGTGTTGCCCAGCGGCTGGGGCCGGCTGCTCAGCACCAGGTAGTAATCGCACGGGTGGGAGCTGATGTCCAGGCCGGAGAGGGCGTCGCCGTAGTTCTTTACGTTCACCGTCTGACCGGCGAGCGGACCGGAGCGGAAGACGCCGTCGTAGCCGGCCTGCACCGCGTTGCTGGCGAGATCGATGTCGAACACCCGCGCGGCGATGAACTCGCCGATGTTGCCGGGGTGGGCGGGACGCCCGATCAGTGCCGTGATCTGGTCGTCCAGCTCCTCGCGGGCCCGCAGCAACTCCGCCAGCTGGCGCAGACTCTCAGCCATGACGTCCATCTTTCCACTAAGGACAGATCCTCGTGGCGCAGGGGACCGGTACGGAGACAGCGCGGTCCGGGGTCGGGGCAGGCACGGGCAGCCAACCCCGACCAGCGGAAACCCCTCCTTCCTCGTTGCCACGCAAGGGGAGAGGCACGAGCCAACTTAGCTGTCCCAGTCGCCTGAGTCAAACCCAGAGTTGTCGAGGCGTGTCCATGCGTGATCGAATTGGTGTGCCGCGCAGGGGGAGTCATGCCGATCACCGCCGACTACATCCGTATCGCCGACGACATCGTCGCCGACATTCGAGCCCAGAAGCTCAAGCCGGGCGAGAAGCTGCCCTCGATCACGCAGCTCGCGGCGACGTACAAGGTCAGTCCGTCGACGGTCAAGCAGGTCTACGTGCGGCTCGAAGCTCTACGGGTGATCTGGCGACACCAGGGCAAGGGTGTGTTCGTCAACGATCCTGCGTTCTGGATGCGGGAACCGTGAGCCTGGTGGTTCCTGATGTCTGGTAGGCGTGGCGAAGGCCGCGAGGAGCCGGGCGGTCGTTTGGTGCTGCACGAATCTGCTGAGGAGATTGGCGTGTTCGACCCGCACGTCTCTGTCCAGAGTGATTGCATCGGAGCCGGAGGCGCATGCTCAGGGATCTGGTAGCCGTAGCCTCAGTGGCGGTGTCGTTGGTTGCCTTGGGCGTCTCTCTCGTGGTGCAGTGGGGCCAGCGCCGCCGGGAGGACTTCGAACTGGCCCGCTCCCTGCACCAGGATCTCACCAGCGGTGAAGTGGCGCAGGCTCGCGACATCCTTGGCGGTCTGGTGCGTAGTGACAGGGCTCTTGACGCCACGTCCAGCGTGGAGGCTACTCGGGCCTACTTCACCCTGCTGTGGTGTTTCGAGCGGATAGAGGTCGGGCTGCAGATCTCGAGCGGTCGCCCGCGGCAGTTCCTGACCCGCGCGATCCGGTGGCACGTGCTGGAGTGGGAGCGGGACATCGTCGTAGCCAAGCGCAAGATCGAGAAATGCCGAGGGGCGGGAATCGATGATGAACGGTCCCAGGCCGCCCCTCGCCCGTCTTGTCAACGCGCTATGACATGGCGTCCGTCGGCCGCTGTCCGGTGAGCAGTTCCGGGTCCCGTTCGACGGCATTCGGCCCATGTCCGGCTGACGTGACATGGGCCGACGAATTACCTGATACAGGTCCGACACCCCGCGCGGCGACAGTGTCGCCGAGTGTTCACGCCGCTACGGTACGGACGACGGGCAGGATGACCGGTTGCCGACCGGCGTGGATCACACGCTGCCGCTGAAGGTGTCGCACTGCTTCGGGTCGCCGGACTCGTACCCCCGGGTGAACCACTCGCGGCGCTGCTCCGACGTGCCGTGGGTGAACTCGTCCGGGTTCACCGGCCGGTTCGCCCGCTTCGAGATGGCGTCGTCGCCGATCTTCTCGGCGGCGTCGATGGCCTGGCTGATGTCCTGCTCACTGATGCTGGTGAAGATCTTCTGGCCGCTCGCGTCGGCGGTGCCGGTGGCGTTCTTCGCCCAGGCCCCGGCGTAGCAGTCGGCCTGGAGTTCCATCTTCACCGAGAGCGCGTTGGCGTTGTTCGGGTCGCGCTGCTGCTGGCGGCGCACCTGCTGCTCGGTGCCGAGCAGGGTCTGCACGTGGTGGCCGTACTCGTGGGCCAGCACGTACGGCTGGGCGAACTCGCCGGAGGCGCCGAGCTGGTCGGCGAGGACCTGGTAGAAGGTGAGGTCGATGTAGACCTGCTTGTCGGCGGGGCAGTAGAACGGGCCGACGCCGGAGTCGGCGTTGCCGCAGCCGGTGGAGACGGCCTGGCTGAAGAAGACCGTGTCGGCCGCCTGGTACCGCTCGCCGAACCGCTCCGGCAGCGCCGTCTGCCAGTACGCCTGGATCGAGTTGACGTAGAGCGTGTTGCGGCAGTCGAGCTGGTCGAGGGCGTTCTCGGTGGAGCACTTCTGCTCCAGCGACGAGTTGTCACCCTGCTCCGACCCGCCGCCGTCGATGGCCGCGTTCAGCCCGAAGCCGCCACCCACCAGGGCCACCACCACCGCGATGATCATGCCGACCAGCCCGCCCCTGCCCCCGCCGCCGACCGGGATGGGGATGCCGAGGCCGCCTCCGCCGCCGGACCCTCGCCGGTCGTCGACCTGACTGGTGTCGATGCGCGCGTTCTCGTTCAGCTCCATGGTGACCCCGATCTCTGCCAGCTCCGGGATGAGGTGACGGACGAGGTTCCGGTACCCGATGATCTTGTGAGGTAATCCGGGCCGGGCCGAACGGGCCGCCCGGTACAATCGGATCGTGCTGCTCTGCGAAGGCTGAACCGCCCCGCGCCGACGGGTGAATCGATCCCGCCGGCGCTTTCGCGTGCCCTGAGTCAGCCCTTTGGCCCCTGAGAGCGAGTTCGCCACAATGATCACTGCCACCGGCCTGGAGTTGCGCGCCGGCGCCCGGATCCTGCTGTCCGACACCACCCTGCGGGTACAGCCGGGTGACCGGATCGGCCTGGTCGGCCGGAACGGCGCGGGCAAGACCACCACCCTCAAGGTGCTCGCCGGGGAGGGGCAGCCGTACGCCGGCCAGATCGACCGGCGCAGCAACATCGGCTACCTCCCGCAGGACCCGCGTACCGGCGACCTGGAGGTCACCGGCCGGGACCGGGTGCTCTCCGCGCGCGGCCTGGACGTGCTGATGACCCAGATGCAGGAGATCGAAGCCAAGCTCGCCGACGGCGCCGACGAGCGCATGGTCCGCCGGTACGGCGCGCTGGAGGACCAGTTCGCCTCCCTCGGCGGGTACGCCGCCGAGGCGGAGGCCGCCCGGATCTGCGCCAACCTCGGCCTGCCCGACCGGGCGCTCGCCCAGACGATCGGCACCCTCTCCGGCGGCCAGCGACGCCGGATCGAACTGGCCCGGATCCTGTTCCGGGACGCGGGTGAGAACGGCGGCGGCATCCTGCTGCTCGACGAGCCCACCAACCACCTCGACGCCGACTCGATCACCTGGCTGCGCAGCTTCCTCGCCAACCACAAGGGCGGCCTGATCGTGATCAGCCACGACGCCTCACTGTTGGAGGCGGTGGTCAACAAGGTCTGGTTCCTCGACGCCACCCGGAGCGTGGTCGACGTCTACAACCTGGGCTGGAAGGCGTACCTGGAGGCGCGGGAGACCGACGAGCGCCGCCGCCGCCGGGAGCGGGCCAACGCCGAGAAGAAGGCCGGCGCGCTGATGGCCCAGGCCGACAAGATGCGGGCCAAGGCCACCAAGACCGTCGCCGCGCAGAACATGGCCCGCCGGGCCGAACGGCTGCTCTCCGGGCTGGAGGAGGTACGGGTCTCCGACCGGGTCGCGAAGGTGCGGTTCCCCACCCCGGCCCCGTGCGGCAAGACCCCGCTGACCGCCACCGGCCTGTCGAAGTCGTACGGCTCGTTGGAGATCTTCACCGACGTGAACGTGGCGGTGGACCGGGGTTCCCGGGTGGCCATCCTCGGGCTCAACGGTGCCGGCAAGACCACCCTGCTGCGGATGCTCGGTGGCCTGCTGGAGCCGGACACCGGCTCCGTCGACGCCGGCCACGGCCTGCGACTCGGCTACTACGCGCAGGAGCACGAGACCCTGGACGTGGACCGGACGGTGCTGGAGCACATGCGCAGCGCCGCGTTCGAGCAGTCCGACACCGACCTACGAAAGATCCTCGGCGCGTTCCTCTTCTCTGGCGAGGACGTGGACAAGCCGGCCGGCGTGCTCTCCGGTGGCGAGAAGACCCGGCTGGCGCTGGCCACCCTGGTCTGTTCCGGGGCGAACGTGCTGCTGCTCGACGAGCCGACCAACAACCTCGACCCGGTCAGCCGGGAACAGGTCCTCGACGCCATCGCCCGCTATCCGGGGGCGATCGTGCTGGTCACCCACGACCCGGGGGCGGTCACCGCGCTCAAGCCGGACCGGGCGATCCTGTTGCCCGACGGCGACGAGGACGCCTGGAGCGACGACCTGCTCGAACTGGTCGAGCTGGCCTGAGCGACGACCTGCTCGAACTGGTCGAGCTGGCCTGAGCGACGACCTGCTCGAACTGGTCGAGCTGGCCTGAGCGACGACCTGCTCGAACTGGTCGAGCTGGCCTGAGCGACGACCTGCTCGAACTGGTCGAGCTGGCCTGAGCGGGCGGCTGGTCGAGCTGCCCTGGCCGGCGGCCGGGCCCGGAGTACGGGCTCCGGCCGCCGGTGTGCGCGGTCAGGCGGGCGTGGGCTCCGCCGGGTCACGCTCGGCGGGTACGCGTACGTCCTCGGGGCTTATCGCGCCGGCTGCCGTCGGCTTTTTCGGCCACTCGTCGGCGAGCACCGACCAGACCTGGTTGTCGTGCCGCTGGCCCCGGTAGGGGAACGCCGAGCGCAGCACGCCGTCGAGGTGCATGCCGAGCCGCTGGGCGACGGCGGCGCTGCGGACGTTGTGCGCCGCGTTGACCCACTGCACCCGGTGCAGGCCGCGCTCGTGGAACGCCCAGTCGATCATGTGGCGGATCGCCCGGGTGACCAGTCCGTGCCCCTCGGCGGAGCGTTCCAGCCAGCAGCCCACCTCGCAGGTGCCGCTGTGGGCGTCGAGGCTGACGAAGAGCGTCCCGCCGACCAGGACGCCGTCGCGCCAGATGCCGTAGATCCCGCCGGTGTCGGCGGCCCGACGGTCGGCGTGTCGCTGGAGCACCGCGCGGGCCGACTCCAGGTCGGTGCTCAGCCCGGCGAACGGGACCCACGGGTCGACGTACTCCCGGGCCCGGTCCATGTGCGCGAGGAACTCGACCGCCTGCCATGGTTCCAGCGGGCGGAGTTGGGCGTCCTCGGTGAGCGGGACGGCGAACACGTTTCTCTCCTCTCACCCGAGCCGGTCGACCAGGTGGCCGACCACCCCGGAACCGGCCAGGATCACCACACCGATGACCACGAAGATCACCGGCACCAGCCAGTGTCCGGCCCGTTCCACCAGCCGGACCACCCGGGGGTGCCCGCCGAGCCGGGCCCCGGCCAGGCACCACAGCCCGACCCCGGCCGCGAAGACCAGCAGGAACACCAGGGCCTCGGCGGGTGCGAGGGTACGGAACACCGGCACGTACACGGCGATGTTGTCGGCGCCGTTGGCGATGGTCACGCCGGCCACCCCCGCCGCGCCGCCGACCACCGCCGGAGCCTCGTCGGAGTCCCGGCGCAGCAGCGCCCGCACGCCGAGCGCGACCGGGAGCAGGCCGAGCAGGCCGGTCCAGGGCTCGGGCAGCACCAGCAGGCCGGCGGCGACGACCACGGCGACCGCGACCAGCGCGGCGATGCCGGCGTACTGGCCGGCGACGATCTGCCACCGGCGGGGGCGACCGGTGGCGCGGGCCGCGGCGAAGAGCACGGTGAGTACCACGATGTCGTCGACGTTGGTCGCGGCGAACACCACGGCCGCGCCGGCCGCGGTGCCGAGGGGGTCGGTCACGGGGGCAGGGTACGCGCTCCGTCCCGCTTCCGGTGCGCACCGACATCCACCCTGGTCAGCGTGGGTGGGCGTTCGCGGTAGACGTGCGGTCACCCGGCCGTGTCATGACTCTATCGGGAACCTGACACTGCATAGCGTGTCGATTGGCGAAGAGTTGATATCTGGCGCATGATCGTTCGAGGCGGTCTAATAGGTTGGACCGTTATCCGAACCGCACAGTCTGCGACGTGAGGAATCAGCATGGCAGCCACTGGCACAGCCACCAGCACTGAGAAGGGTCGCCGGATCGTCGGAGCCGAGCGTCAGACACTCGCGAAGGACCTCGTAAAGCGGTACACCGGGGGCGAGAGCATCCGCGCCCTCGCGGCCTCGACCGGCCGTTCCTACGGGTTCATCCACCGCGTGCTCACCGAGTCCGGGGTGCAGCTCCGGCAGCGCGGCGGCGCCCGTCGCCGCAAGAAGGCGTGATCCGCCCGCCAACGTCGTTCCGTCCCGCCAAGCCCCGGACCGCCCGGTGACGACCGGGCCCGGGGTACGGCTGGAGTGCGCCGGCCCGGTGGCCACCGTGACGTTGTGTCGTCCCGACGTGCTCAACGCCCAGACACCGGCCATGTGGCGTGCCATGAGCGACTTCTCCCGAAGCCTCCCCGGCGACGTCCGGGTGGTCGTCGTGCGCGGCGAGGGCCGGGCGTTCTCCGCCGGGCTGGACCTGTCGGTCGCCAACGCGACCGGGCCGGGTTCCTTCGCCGAGCTGGCCACCCTGCCCGAGCCGGAGTGCGCCGACCGGATCGCCGAGTTCCAGTCGGCGTTCACCTGGCTGCACCGGCCGGACGTCGTCTCCATCGCGGCGGTGCAGGGGCACGCCATCGGTGCGGGCTTCCAGCTCGCGCTCGCCTGCGACCTGCGGGTGCTCGCCGAGGACGCGCGACTGTCGATGGCCGAGGTCACCCTCGGGCTGGTGCCCGACCTGGCCGGCACCGGTCGTCTGGTCGACCTGGTCGGCTACTCCCGGGCCCTGGAGATCTGTGCCACCGGTCGCCGGATCGACGCCGCCGAGGCCGACCGGATCGGCCTGGCCACCGTGGTGGTGCCGACCGCCGAGCTGGCGGACGCGACGAGTGACCTGACCGCCGCTCTGCTGACCGGCAACCGGGACGCGGTGGTCGAGATCAAGGCCCTGCTCGCCGGCGCGGCGCGCCGAACCCCGGCGGACCAGCAGCGTGCCGAGCGCGAGGCACAGGTCCGGCGGCTGCGGGACCTGGCGGGGCGCGGGGAATGATGTCCAGGACCGGACGCGGAGCATGATGTAAGGACCCGTCGGGAAGAATCGGATTACCGCCGAGGTTGTCGTAGGCGTCGGGAGAATCGACCTGACAGCGCGGACGGTCCCGCGCGACCCGGAGGTGACGCGTGAATCCCAGTGGTGGCATGGGTGGCATGGGCGGCTGGAGCATGCTCCGGTCGATGCGCAACTCCGACGACGTCTCCGCCCACCGGCTCAACCGGGGCACCGGGCGGCGGATCGTCGCGTTCGCCCGGCCGTACCGCCGGGACATCACGGTCTTCCTGGTCACCGTGGTCCTCGCCGCGATCATCGGGGTCGCCACACCGGTGCTCGCCGGTGACGTCATCAACGCGATCACCGGGAGCGGAACCGGGGCCGGCGCGACCGTGGTCCGCCTGGCCCTGTTCATCGCCGGCCTGGCCGTCGCCGACGCGCTGCTCTCCCTGGCCCAGCGCTGGTACTCCGCCCGGATCGGCGAGGGCATCATCCTCGACCTGCGCACCCGGGTCTACGACCACGTCCAGCGCATGCCGTTGCAGTTCTTCAGCCGTACCCAGACCGGAGCACTGGTCAGCCGGCTCAACAACGACGTGATGGGCGCCCAGCGGGCGTTCACGTCGACCCTGTCCGGCGTGGTCAGCAACGTCATCCAGCTGGTCCTCACCGCCGCGGTGATGTTCACCCTCTCCTGGCAGATCACCGCCCTGTCACTGGTTCTGCTCCCGATCTTCATCATCCCGGCCCGCCGGGTCGGTAAGCGGCTGGCCGAGATCACCCGTGAGTCGTACAACCTCGACGCCCAGATGAACGCCACCATGACCGAGCGGTTCGGGGTGGCCGGGGCGATGCTGGTCAAACTCTTCGGCGCGCCCGAGGTCGAGGCCCGGCGCTTCGCCGGCCGGGCCGAGCGGGTGCGCGACATCGGCATCCAGTCGGCGATGTACTCGCGGACCTTCTTCGTGGCGATGCTGCTGGTCGCCTCGCTGGCCCAGGCGCTCACCTACGGCCTCGGCGGGTGGCTCGCGGTCACCGGCGCGGTCAGCGCCGGCACCGTGGTCACCCTGGCCCTGCTGCTCACCCGCCTCTACGGGCCGCTGACCGCGCTCTCCAACGTCCGGGTCGACGTGATGAGCGCGCTGGTCTCCTTCGACCGGGTCTTCGAGGTGCTCGACCTGAAGCCGGGCATCGAGGAGAAGCCGGACGCGGTGGCCGTGCCGCGCGACAACGGGCGGGTCGAGTTCCGCGACGTGCGGTTCCGCTACCCGAGCGCGGCCGAGGTGTCACTGGCCTCCCTCGAGGAGGTCGCCGCGCTGGACCGCCGGGCCAACGAGCCGGTGCTGCGGGGCGTCTCGTTCACCGTCGAGCCGGGTCAGATGGTCGCCCTGGTCGGGCCCTCCGGTGCCGGGAAGTCCACCCTGTCGATGCTGATGTCCCGGATCTACGACGTCACCGAGGGGCAGGTGCTGGTCGGTGGCGTGGACGTCCGCGACGCCACGCTCGCCTCGCTGCGCGACGAGATCGGGGTGGTGACCCAGGACTCCCACCTGTTCCACGAGACGATCGCCGAGAACCTGCGCTACGCCAAGCCGGACGCCACCGACGACGAACTCTGGAACGCGCTGGCCGGCGCGCAGGTGGCCGACCTGGTGCGCGCCCTGCCCGACGGGCTGGAGACCATGGTCGGGGAGCGGGGCTACCGCTTCTCGGGCGGCGAGAAGCAGCGCATCGCCATCGCCCGGTTGCTGCTGAAGGCCCCGTCGATCGTGATCCTCGACGAGGCCACCGCCCACCTCGACTCGGAGAGCGAGGCGGCGGTGCAGCGGGCGCTGTCGGTGGCGCTGGCCGGGCGTACCGCGCTGGTGATCGCCCACCGACTCTCCACCGTGCGGGACGCCGACCAGATCCTCGTCCTCGACGAGGGGCGGATCGTCGAGCGTGGCCGCCACGACGAGCTGGTCGCGGTGGGCGGTCTCTACGCCGAGCTGTACCGCACGCAGTTCGCGGTGGCCGACTCGCCCAGCCCGTACGTCGACGCGACCGGCCCGGAGCCGGTGGTCACCACGGTGCCGATGGCCGCGTACGTCGCCGAGCAGGCCCTGCCGCCGTCCGCCGCCAACTGAATCAGGCGGGTACGTCGCCGGTCAGGCCGGAGGGACCCCACCGGTCGGGCCGATCGGCTGCCCGTCGGTGGTTCCGCCGCTGGTCCGGCCGGTCCGCCGTCGGTCAGGCCGATTCGCGTACCGCGGCCCGCAGTTCGCCGAAGGCGGCGCCGAGCGTCTCGGCGGTGAAGTGGGCGTTCAGGCCGCTCGGGTTCGGCAGCACCCAGAGCCGCGCGCTGCCGAGGGGTTCCGGCTGCGGACCGAAGGTGGCCTTCGGCCGGGCGAAACCGGTCCGGTACGCGGTCACCCCGACCACCGCGACCCACCGGGGCCGATGCCGGACGACCTTGTCGGTGAGGATCCGTGCCCCCGCCAGCAGCTCGGCGGCGGTCAGCTCGTCGGCGCGGGCGCTGGCCCGGGCCACCATGTTGGTGATGCCGAGACCGAGGGCGGGCAGCTCGTCCTGCTCGCTGGGGTGCAGTTGGCGCGGGGTGAACCCACCCCGGTGCAGGGCGGGCCAGAACCGGTTGCCGGGGCGGGCGAAGTGCCAGCCGGTCGCCGCCGACCACAGGCCCGGGTTGATGCCGACGAAGAGCACGTCCAACCCGTCGGCGAGAACGTCGGGGATGGTCAGGTCCGCCGCGGCGGCGAGCTGCTCCCGGGTCGGACGGGGGGACGGCACCGGCGGTGCGGTCACCGGGCCACCGCTCCGGGACGACCGGAAACCGCGTCGGTCGCCGTTGCGCGCGCCGGTCACAGGTCGCGGGTCGCGCCGCCGTCGACCGGGACGGTCACCCCGGTCAGGTAGCCGGCGGCGGGGGAGAGGACGAACGCGGCGACCCGGCCGAACTCCGCCGGATCACCGAAGCGGCGCAGCGGGATGCCCGCCTCCGCCTCGGCGCGGGCCCGTTCGGCGTCGCCGCTCGCGGCGAGGAGCTGGCGGCTGCGGTCCGTCATGATCCGTCCCGGCAGCAGCCCGACCACCCGGACGCCCCGGGGACCGTACTCGTCGGCGACGTCCTTGGCCACACCGGCGAGGCCGGGGCGCAGCCCGTTGGAGATGCCGAGGCCGGCGATGGGATACCGCGCCGAGGTGGAGAGCACCAGCCCGATCGCGCCGCCGGCCGGCAGCGCGGCGGCGACCGTCCGGACCGCACGGACCGTGCCGAGGAACACCGTCTCGAAGGACTCCCGCCACTGCTCGTCGCGGACGCTCGCGGCGGTGCCCGGGGGCGGTCCGCCGACGGAGACCAGCGCGCCGTCCAGTCGGCCGAAGCGCTCCCGGGCGGTGTCGACCAACCGCTGCGGCAGGGCCGGGTCGGCCAGGTCACCGGCGATCCCCACAGCGTACGCCGGGCCACCGAGCCGGGTGGCGGCGGCAAAGACCGCCTCGGCGTCCCGGGCGGAGAGCACCACCTTCGCCCCGTCCGCGACGAGACACTCGGCGGTGGCGTAGCCGAGCCCACGGGAGGCGCCGGTCAGCACGTACACCCGGTCGGTGAGTCCGAGATCCATGCCGTCGATCCTGCCGCAGCCGGCGAGGACCGCTGCGCCGGGTGCCGTCACCACCGCCGGCCGCTGCTGTCGTGGGGGCTGCTACCGCCGGTGTTGCTGTCCTGTCGCCGGTGCTGCTGTCCTGTCGCTGGGGCCGGTGCCGCCGGTGCCGCCGGTGCTGTTGTCGCTGTCGCCGGGCGTCGTCACCGCCGGGCGTCGCGCAGGTGTACCCGGCCGGCGATCTGCACCGCGACGGCGTCGCCGATCCGGACGACCGCCGGCAGTCGGCGCGGACGCGGGGACCGCTCACCGTCGTAGCGGTTCGCGGCCTCGCGGGCGGCGAGTTCCCCGGCGGCCATCGGCGGCAGCCCACCCTCGGTTCGCAGCTCGCGGGCGAGGTCCCAGCCGTCGCGCAACCCGCCCCGGGTGGGACGGGTCGCCGCCCAGTGGACGAAGGCCGCCGGCCAGTCGCCGCCGAGTCCGGCGGCGAGCAGGGGCCAGTGCCGGGCGACCTCTCCGGCGCGCTTGCGCAGCAACGCCGCCCGGGCCGCACCGAGCCGGCGGGCGTCGAAGCCGGGCGGCGGGTCGGCACCGGCGACCAGGGCCGCGACCAGCGCTGCCTGCCGGGCGGCCAGGTCCCCGCGTACGCCCGTCCGGGCCACCTCGCCCGCACCGTCGTGTGGAAGCAGGGGACCCCTGCTACACAAAAAGCGGTAACAGGGGTCCCCTGCTTCCACCTCAGCGGCGGCCGGAGCGTGCTCGGCACCGGACGGTGCGGCGGCGTCCCGGCTCACGTGACCACCGGCCAGCCGGCCGCCGTGGACAGGGCGTCCAACTCGGCGCGCAGCGCCGCTGCCGGGGGATACCGCCCATCCCGTTCGAGCAGCAGCGCGGGCGGGCGGTGCCGGGCGCAGAGCGCGCCGACCAGGTCGAGGACCTCCGGCGGTACCGGGTCGGTGTGCGTGTCGTGGTAGAGCCCGTCGTGCTCCGCGCCCCCGGCGACGTGCACGTACGCGATCCGTTCGAGTGGGAGCCGGTCGAGCAGCGCGACCGGGTCGGTGCCCCGGTTGCGGGCATTGGCGTACACATTGGCGATGTCGAGCAGCAGCAGGGCGTCGGTGCGTTCGAGGATCTCGGTGACGAACGCCCCCTCGTCCAGTTCGTCGTCGGGCCAGTCGAACAGGGCGGCGATCGGCTCCAGCGCGATCGGCACCGGCAGGTCCTCCTGCGCCCGCCGGACGTTGGTCGCCACCGCCTCGACCGCCTCCCGGGTGCGTGGCAGCGGTAGCAGGTGACCGGCCTCCACCCCGCCGGCCCGGACGAAGGCGATGTGCTCGCTGACCAGTGGGGCGTCGAGCAGGTCGGCGACCGCAGCCAGGTGGGCCACCCGGGTCGGCTCGACCGGGTCCGCGCCGCCGAGGGAGAGCCGCACCCCGTGCGGTACGACGGTGACGCCGGCCGCCCGCAACTCGGCGAGCCCGGCCGGCGGTGGCCCGGCCGGGGCGACACCCTCCGCGATCACCTCGACGAAGCGCAGGCCGGGCAGGCCGGCGACGAAGCCGGCGATCTCCGGCCGCCACCCGATGCCGACACCGGCCGGGTCCGCCGCCCGGCTCGTGCCGGTGCGTCCGGACGCGCGGGGTGGTGCGGTCATCCCCCGCACCCGCCCCCGCACCCGCCACCGCCACCGCAGCTGCTCCCACCACCGCAGCTGCTGCCACCGCTGTCCCCGCCGCCGCTGTCCCCGCCCCCGGCGCTGGTGCCGCTGCTGGCGGCCTGCCGCTGGATCGCGGCGGCGTCGGCGAAGTCGGGGTCGAACGCCCAGAGCGTGGCTGCGCCGAACAGCGCCACGCCCATCGCCGCCCCGGCCGCGCCGTAGGTGGCGTACGCGGGCGAGGCGGAGGGCGTCAGGTACCGGTAGTGGGCCCGCAGGTTGCTCAGGGCGGTCCGACCGGCGCGGGTCCGGTACGGCACCCGGGCGGCCTGCACCACGAAGATCACCGCGAGCACGACCATGGCGGCGACGAGGAAGCCCACCGGCCGGTCGTTCCGAATCCCGGCGAACAGGCGCAGGACGCCAACGAGGAGCAGCAGGAACAGCAGCGCCGGAC
Organism: Micromonospora inyonensis; assembly: GCF_900091415.1. Lineage (NCBI taxonomy): Bacteria > Bacillati > Actinomycetota > Actinomycetes > Micromonosporales > Micromonosporaceae > Micromonospora > Micromonospora inyonensis. The sequence goes on from NZ_FMHU01000002.1 coordinate 890,450, forward strand.
CGAACCGTGCGGCACGACGCCGGTCGGCGTCGAGGGCCAGCCCCCGGTTCTCCAGGTCCCGGCGCAGTTGGCCGAGCGCGGTGGCCACCCAGTGGTCCTGTGGCAGGTCGCCGGTGCGGATGCCCCGCCCGGCCGCGTGGTGCACCGCCTGGTCCAGCGCGGTGGCACCGGCGGGCAGCGGACCGGTGGCCCGTAGCAGTTTGCGCCGGTCCGCCCCGACCGCGCCGACGCTGCGCAGCGCGCCGATGGAGCTGTAGACGGCCAGCCGCGCGCCGCCGTTGAGGTATGCCGCCTGCTCCGGGCGGAGGTGGTCGAAGCCGGGCGGCCGGCGACCGTCGAAGAGCCAGGCGCGGTGGAGGGCCGAGCCGAGCACCACCAGCGCGGCGACCAGGAGGTAGCCGGCGAGGAAGGTGGGGCCGGAGATACCCCAGGTGTCGCCCGGTGCCGCCAGTAGGGTCATCGTCTCTGCTCCTGTCCGCGAGGGGTGGCGGCCCCATTGTGGAGTAGGCCCGCCAGCGAGGGAACCGCCGGTGAGCTGCCGTCATGCGCCGATCCGGCGATGCCGACGCTCCGGTCGCGACGGGTACGCCGGGGCGGGTCGTCGGGGTGGGTCGTCGGGGTGGGTCGTCGGGTAGCGGCGGAGCGCGCCGGAGCCGGTCAGCGGCGACGCACCGCCTCCTCGACCAGGTCGAGAACCGGACCGAGGTCACCGGCGGGGCGCCCCATCGCCAGGTGCAGCACCAGGCCGTCGTAGGCCAGTTCGAGGAAGCGGGCGAGTACGTCGATCGACACGTCCTCGCGGAGCACGCCGGCCTCGCGCTGGCGGGCCAGCCGCTCCCGGGTCGCCTCGGCGATCGCGGCGGAGCGCTCGGCCCAGCGGCGGGCGAAGGACGGGTCGGTCCGCAGGCGGCGGGAGACCTCCAGCTGGCTGCCGAGCCATCCGGCGGTGTCCGGGGACATCGCGCGGGCGAGCAGGTCCCGCATGACCTGCACCAGGCCGTTGCGGGCCACGGTCTCCACCATCGCCGCCGCGTCGTCCTCGGCGACGGCGAGGAAGAGGGAGTCCTTGTCCCGGAAGTGGTGGAAGATCGCCCCCCGGGAGAGACCGGTGGCCTCCTCCAGCCGGCGGACGGTGGCTCCCTCGTAGCCGTGCCGGGCGAAGCAGGCCCGCGCGGCGGCGAGGATCTCCTGGCGGCGCGCGTCGAGCTGGTCCTGGCTTACTCTGGGCACGTCCCGATCGTTCCAGGTGCCCCGCCCTGATGCAAACCGTACGTACGGCTTGAGACCCTGTCCGGCCGCCGGAGCGCCGCCTACGATCGCGGGATGACGTCCCTGCCCTCCGCCACGTTGACCGTGGCCGCCGTCCAGGCCGACCCCGTGCCGGGTGACGTGGCCGGCAACGCGTCGAGCGCCGCCCGGCTGGTGCGTCGGGCGGTCGACTCCGCCGCCCGGCTCGTGGTCCTGCCCGAGCTTTTCCTGCCGGCGACGCTCGATCCGGAGCAGTTGGCCCGGACCCGCGCCGACCACCCGATGCTGGTCGACCGGTTGCCCGACCAGGGACCCGAGCGGAACCTGGTCGCCGGCTGAGCCCACGACCGTCAAACCGCCCGCAATCCGGCGGCGGTAAATCGGTTGCCATCCGGGCGCACGGTGGCGAGCATGGTCCGCGCAGAACGCACTCCGGGCGTCGCCCGGTCGAGGAGGGGGGTCGGTCATGGCCGTCTTTGCAGGGTCCATCCACCTGCCTCAATCAGCCTCGATCAAGGGATCACCGACCCAGTGCGTGAACACGACATCGACCCGTCGGCGCGCGAGCGCCGACCGCGCGGCAAACGCCGCTTCGACGACGACGAGACACCGTTCCTGAAGCACGGCCGGCAACCCCGGCCGGCACCCGTCTCCGACGACGGGGACCCCGACCATCCGCTGGTCGGTGACCGCTGGTCGACCTGGGACCAGGCGGTCCACGGCCCCGAGCCGTACCCGGACTGGGTGGTCACCGAACTCGCCGCCCAGGACACCGAACTCGGGGTGCTCAAGACGGGCAAGGAGGCGGACGTCCACCTCGTCCGACGTGCGGTGCCCGACACCGACCGCTCCTGCCTGCTGGCGGTCAAGCGTTACCGTGCTCCGGAGCACCGGCTCTTCCACCGGGACGCCGGTTACCTGGAGGGCCGCCGGGTGCGGCGCTCGCGGGAGACCAGGGCGATGGCCGGCCGTACCAGCTTCGGGCGGCAGATGATCGCCGGGCAGTGGGCGGCAGCCGAGTTCGCCGTGCTCTCCCGGCTCTGGGAGATCGGGGTCTCCCTGGGCACGGTCGCCGTGCCGTACCCGGTGCAACTGATCGGCACCGAGCTGATGCTGGAGTTCATCGGCGACGTCGACGAGGGGCAGGCCGCTCCCCGGCTCGCCCAGCTGCGGCCCGAGCCGGACGAGCTGCGCGGGCTCTGGGAGCAGCTGGTGGACGTGCTGGTCGTGCTGGCCCGCACCGGTCACGCCCACGGCGACCTGTCGCCGTACAACCTCCTGGTGCACGACGGCCGGCTGGTCCTCATCGACCTGCCGCAGGCCGTCGACGTGGTGGCGAATCCGCAGGGGGCGGAGTTCCTGGCCCGGGACGTCCGCGTGGTGAGCACCTGGTTCGCAGCCCGGGGACTCCCGGCCGAGCTGGCCGATCCGGCCACGCTGACCGGGCAGTTGTTACGGGAGGCCGGACTGCGCTGACCGGGCAGTCGTCACGTGCTGCCGGACCGCGCCGACCGGTGCACGGGCCGGCCCCGCCGACCGGGCGGGGCCGGCCCACACCGGGTCACTGGAGGTAACGTTCGACCTCCGGCACGGGCCGGACGCCCTGGCTCTCCGGGTCGTTGTGGGTCTGCCGGGCCGCCCGGCGGCGACGGAGCAGGTCCCAGCACTGGTCCAGTCCCTCCTCCAGTTCGCGCAGCCGCGCGCGGGCGTCGTCGTCGGTGCCGGCCTGCGCGGACTGCGCGTCCGCCCGGAGCCGGTGCTCCTCGTCGACCAGCTCGGCGATGCGGTTCAGGATGGTCTTGTCGTCCATGTGTCGAGCCTGGCACAGGCCGCCGGGCCGCGCCCGGCTTCCCACGCGTCGGCGACGGTTCGGGTAGGTTGCCAGCCGATGACCGTCACCATCCGCCGGTTCCGGCCCGAGGACACCACCGATGTGGCCGCGGTGCTCCGGGTCGCCGCGCCGTACTGGGTGTTCAGCGCGGCGGCGCTGCGCTGGCAGGCGGCCAACGGGGCGCCGGCGGCGCGGCACCGGATGCTGCTCGCCGAGGTCGGCGGCGAGGTGGTCGGGGTCGCCCGGACCGGACTGCTGCACGAGAGCGCCGAGCCGGGACTGGGTTACGCCAACCTGAACGTGCTGCCGCAGCGGCGGGGCGGGGGAGTGGGCTCGGCCCTGCTCGCCGCCGCCGAGGAACGACTGCGGGCGATCGGCGCGCGGGTGGCGTACGCCAAGGTGACCGACGACCCGGCGGCGGTGGGCTTCGCCGAGCGGCACGGCTACCGGCGCGGGCGGGCCACCACCCACCTGCGGCTGGACCTGACCACCGGGGCGCTGCCCGCACCGCCGGCCCGGCCCGGGGTACGGATTGCCAGCGCGGCCACGCTGGCCGGGGACCCACGTCCGTTGTACGAGGCCGACCTGGACGCCTCCCGGGACGAGCCGGGTGACGTGGGCATGGACGCGGCCGGCTATGCCGACTGGCGGACCGCCTACTGGGACCGTCCGGACCTGGACCGGACACTGACGACGGTGGCGATCTGCGGCGGGGTGGTGGCGGCGTTCACCTTTGCGCTGACTGATGGCTCAAACCGCTTCCAGTCGGGGATGACCGGGACACGGCGGGCGTACCGGGGGCGCGGGCTGGCCGGCGCGGTGAAGCGCGCCGCCCTGCGCCGCGCTGCCGAGGCGGGCCTTGCGACCGCTCTGACCAGCAACGATGCGGGAAACGAGGCGATGCTGGCGATCAATCGCCGGCTCGGGTACGTCCCCGTGGCCGCCGAGTGGCGGTACCGGCGGACGCTGTTCCGCTGAGGACCTGCGTAATTGTCCTTTATGGATGCCGCAATTGTTGTCAACGAAAATTTCTCGCCCCCGCTCTGGTGAATCGGACATCGTGATGGCATGCTCAGCGGGTCCTGTGACTCGGAATGACGGTTCCGCGACTCAGTGGTGATACCGGGAGGAGCCCCTAAGGTGGGAACACCGCATCCCTCCCCGGCGCATGTCAGTCGTCCCGCGAGGGTCCCCCTGCGCCGGATGCTGCCCGCTCTGGTCCGCGATCCGGCCCGCGCGCTCATCGACGCGGGTAACCGGACCGGGGGCAACCTCGCCCGCATCAACCTCGGCTCGTTCCGCCCTTATCTGGTCACCCATCCCGAACACGTGCAGCACGTGCTGCGGGAACGGGCGGAGAACTACGAGCGGGCCGGTGACGGGCTGTTCTGGCGACCGGTCAAGCGGCTCTTCGGCGAGGGGATCCTCGGCGAGGGGCAGATCTGGTCGGCCAGCCGCCGGATGCTCCAGCCGATGTTCACCGCCAAGCGGGTCGAGTCGATGATCGACGGGATGGCCGAGGCGATCTCCGACGCCGTCGACGAGCTGGGCACCCCGTCCCGCGTCGGACGACCGGTCGACATCGGTGCCGAGCAGGCCCGGATCGTCTGCCGGGCGATCATGAAGGTGCTCTTCGCCGACAAGATCTCGGTGGCCGACGCCATGCGGGTCGTCGACGCGCAGGACGCCATCGCCAGCGCGGTGATCCCCCGGATCGTGGTGCCCTTCGCGCCGCTGTCGCTGCCCATGCCCGGCGACCGGACCTTCCGCCGGGCCGTCCGGGTCGTCGACGACGTCCTCGTGCCCATCGTGCGGGAATCCCGGGCCACGGCGGGGGAGGGCGACGACGTCATCTCCACCCTGTGGCGGGCGCGTACCGACGACGGCCGGCAGCTCGACGAGCGGCAGGTCCGCAACGACACGGTGGCGATGTTCGCGGCCACCACGGAAACCACCATCAACGTGTTGACCTGGCTCTGGCCGCACCTGGACGAGCACCCCGAGGTCGCCGACCAACTTTACGAGGAGATCAACCGGGTGGTGGGCGACGAACCGGTCCGCCGCGAGCACCTCGGCGAACTGCGCTACACCCGGATGGTCCTCGACGAACTGCTGCGCCTGTACCCGATCGGGTGGCTGATTCCCCGCCGCGCGGTCGCCGCCGACGTGGTCGGCGGCGTGCGGATCGAGGCCGGCGCGACGGTGGTGGCGAGCCCGCTGATCACCCAACGGATGTCGGCGTTCTGGGACCGGCCCGACGAGTTCGACCCGGAGCGGTTCCGCCCCGAGCGCGTCCGGGCCCGGCACCGCTACGCCCACTTCCCCTTCGGCGGTGGCCCGCACCAGTGCCTCGGCATGTACCTGTTCTACCTGGAGGCGCAGCTCATCGTCGCCACGATGCTGAGCCGGTACCGGTTCCGGCTCGCGCAGCCCGGGGTGCCCGGGCTGCGGCTGGCGGCCGCGCTGCGTCCCCGCCGCCGGGTGGAACTGACCCTCACCGGCGCGGCGCCCTCGGCCGCCGCCTGAGCGGAGCGGACAGAATGGACCTCACCACCCAGGCCGCGGAGGCCGTCGAGCAGGGCCGGATCTGTGCCCTCGCCGCCCGGGGGCAGCGCGATCTGCAGAAGCTCGCGGCCGGGTACCCGGAGCTGTTCTCCGGTGCGCCCTTCGACGCCGCCCTGTTCGGCAACATCGCCATGGCCATGGCGTTCAGCGCGCCCTGGTGCAGCCTGGAGGAACTGCGGGTCACCAACCGTGCCGTGCTGTGGGGGTTCGCCCTCGACTGGCAGGTGGACTACCTGGCTAAGTCCCGGACGGAGATCGACCGTCTGACCGAGACCAGCCTCGCGGTGGTCGACGGTGCCACCCCGGCATCGGACGACCCGTTCGCCCGGTTCCTCGCCGAACTCTGCGCCGACCTGGCCGCCGCGCCGGCCTACCCGCGCCTGCGTGACGCGTGGCGGGCCGCGGTGCACCGGACGCTGGCCGCGATGGCGGTCGAGTGGGAGTGGCGGTCGGCCCGGCGGGACCTCACCGGCACGCTGCCGACCTTCGAGGAGTACCTCGCCAACGCCGACAACCTGGCCTGCACGGTGGTCAACGTCGCACACTGGATCCACACCGGCGACGACGGGACCCACCGTTCGCTACCCCGCCTGGTCGAGGCCAGCGACGAGGTGCAGCGGGTGCTGCGGCTGGTCAACGACCTCGGTACGTACCAGCGGGACCTGGAGTGGGGCGACCTCAACGCGATCATGCTGGTGGCCGACCGGGCGGAGGTCGAGCAGCGGGTCGAGGTTCTTACCGGAGGATGCCACGAGCTGCTGGCCCCCCTGACGGAGGAGTGCCCCCGGCAGGCGACGTACCTCGCCCGGCAGCTCGGCTTCACCAGCGGCTTCTACGGTTCCACGGACTTCTGGGGGGCTCGGTGAGCGCGAGGAGTGCAGCGGAGCGGAGCCCCGCAGTCGCGAACAGTGGTGGTGTGGTGAGCGCGAGGAGTGCAGCGGAGCGGAGCCCCGCAGTCGCGAACGGAGGGGAGGCTCGGTGAGCATCCTCGCCGCCGTTGGGGACCTGCTCGGCGAGATGACGGCGACACCGACGGGACAGTCCTCGGTGTCGGTGTACGAGACCGGGCGCCTGGTCAGCCTGTCGCCGTGGTTGACGCTGCACGCCGCGCGGATCCGCTACCTGCTCGACGCGGAACACCCGACCGGCGGCTGGGGAGGCCCCGGCGGCTACGGGCTGGCACCGACGCTCAGCGCCACCGAGGGACTGCTCGCCGCGCTGCGCCGAGGTGACCTGGCCGGGACGTCGGATCCGCTCCACCGGGGCGCGGTCGCCGCAGTGGACCGGGGACTGGCCGTCCTCGGTGAGCGGCTCGCCGCCGTTCCCGCGTCGGCCCTGCCGGACATGCCGGCGATCGACCTGATCGTACCGGCCCTGGTGGAGGCGCTCACCGTCCACCTGGACGCGATGCGGGACGACCCGGTGAACGGACTGGAGCGGTGGCGCACCGCGCCCCGGTTGCCGTTGCCGCCGGGTATGACGCCCACCCGGTTGGCCCGGGTCCGCGCGGCTCTGACGTCGGGCCACCCGCTGCCGGAGAAGCTGATGCACGCGCTGGAGGTCGCCGGTCCGGCGGCCCGCCGGGCCGCCGGGGTCGTCCCGGTCGGGCCGGGCACGGTCGGCGCCTCACCAGCGGCGACGGCCGCCTGGCTCGGCGTCCCCGACGCCACCACCTCGGCCGCGCGGGCGTACCTGGAGGGGGTCGTCCGCCAGCACGGCGGGCCGGTGCCGTGCACCAGCCCGATCAGCGTCTTCGAACGGTCGTGGGTGCTCAGTGCGCTGTCGAGGGCCGGGGTGCCGTTGAGCGCCCCGCCGCCGGTGCTGGCCAGCCTGCGGGACGCGCTCGGCCCGGCCGGCACGGCCACCGCCCCCGGTCTGCCGGTGGACGCCGACACCACCTCGGTGACCCTCTACGCGCTCGCCCGCGCCGGTCAGCCGGTCGACCCGTCGAGTCTCCGGTCCTTCGACACCGGGGAGCACTTCTGCACCTGGCCGAAGGAGGACGGCGCCTCCATCACCACCAACGCGCACGTGCTGGACGCCGTCGGCTGGCACCTGCGACACGGCGGTGCGCGGGCGGACCACCTCGCCCCGGTGGTGCGCCGGCTGACCACCTGGCTCGCCGAACGGCAGGCACCGGAAGGCTCGTGGAGTTCCGACCGCTGGCACGCGTCGCCGTACTACGCCACGAGTTGCGCGGTGCTCGCCCTGTACGGGTACGGCGTCGGCGCGTCGGTGGGACCGGTGGTACGGCGGGCGGTGCGCTGGGTGCTCGCCGGTCAGCACCCCGACGGCTCCTGGGGGCGGTGGGGCGGTACGGCCGAGGAGACCTCGTACGCCCTCCAGGTGCTGCTCGCGGCCGGGCAGACCTCGTCCGACCAGTGTGCCCAGGCGATCGCACGGGGCTGGCGGTGGCTGGTCACGATGGACGGTTCCGACGGTGGACCGGCGCTCTGGCACGACAAGGATCTGTATCGTCCGTCACTGATCGTCCGCGCGGCTGCGCTCGCGGTGACCTGGTGGGGACGCGCGTCGGCTGGTCCGGATCCGGTCGAGGCGGGCCCGTCTTCCCGTAGCGCCATGATCAGGATCGCTTGAGTGAACCTTCCGACGCTGCTAGCGTGCGCCGGGGTCGATCGGTGCGTCGACCGCCCACGCTCGGGCACGTCAATCGAATACCCGGCCAGGACGGTGTAATGGGTTCCCGCAGTACGAATCTCCGTACGAAAGTCGTCGCACTGCTCGCGTCGCTCGTCGCGCTCTGGGCCTTCGCGGCGTGGGTGACCGTCGGGGACGGCTTCAACCTGCTCGGGGTCCAGACCCTCAACGCCCGGGTCTTCGCGCCCAGCGAACCGCTACTGCTGCAGTTGCAGAAGGAACGTCGTCTCTCCCTGGCGTACCTGGGACGGCCGGAGGCCGGGCAGTTGGAGGCGTTGCGCGCGGAGCGGGACCGCACCGACGAACTGGCCCGCGCGTTCGAGGCGTCCGCGGTGAACTGGCGTACCGAGATCCCGGCGAGCACCGAGGTCGAGCGGGCGGTCGACAACGTGCTCACCGGCCTGGACGAACTCTCCCGGACCCGGACGGCGATCGACGACAAGAGCATCGACCGGGCAACGGCCCTGACCTCCTACGTGGAGGTGGTCGACGCGATGTTCCGGCTCTACGACGAGCTGGGTGGTCTCGACGACCAGCAGGTCGCCCACGACACCGCTGCCCTGATCGAGCTCAACCGCGCCCGGGAACTGCTGTCCCAGGAGGACGCGCTGCTGCACGGCGCCCTCGCCGCAGGTCGGGTCACGTCCGCCGAGCAGGCGCGGTTCGCGCAGATGGTGGGCGCTCAGCGGTACATCGCCGCCAGCACCATCAGCGCCCTGCCCGTGGCGGACCGCAACCGCTACCAGCAGATGTCCCAGGGGGAGGCGCACCAGCGCCTGCGCACCCTGGAGGACCGGGTCATCGGGGCCCGCAACACCGAGTCGCGCGCCCCGGTCGAGCTGGAGGCGTGGCGGGGTGCGGTCGACCCGGCGTTGCAGCAGCTCAACGACGTCGTGGGTGCCGGCGGCGACGATGTGGTGGACCGGGCCACGCCGGTGGCCGTCGGGGTCATCACCCGGCTGGTGCTGGCCACCGGTCTGGGTCTGCTCGCCGTCGTCGCCTCGATCATCGTCTCGATCACCACCGCGCGGGCGCTGCTGCGGCAGTTGGAGCGCCTGCGGGAGGCCGCGTTCCAGCTCGCCCGGGAGCGGCTGCCGAACGTGGTCGAGCGGCTCGGCCGGGGCGAGGAGGTCGACGTGGCCGCCGAGGCGCCTCCGCTGGAGTTCGGCGACGACGAGATCGGGCAGGTGGGCCAGGCCTTCAACGTCGTGCAGGAGACCGCGATCCGGACCGCCGTCGAGCAGGCCGAGCTGCGGCGCAACGTCCGCGACGTCTTCCTCAGCCTGGCCCGGCGGACCCAGGCCCTGGTCCACCGGCAGCTCACCCTGCTCGACGCGATGGAGCGGCGGGAGAACGACGCCGAGGAGCTGGAGGACCTGTTCCGGGTCGACCACCTGGCCACCCGGATGCGGCGTAACGCGGAGAACCTCATCGTCCTCTCCGGCTCCACGCCCGGCCGGGCGTGGCGACGCAACGTCCCGATGGTCGACGTGGTCCGGGGCGCGGTCGCCGAGGTGGAGGACTACACGCGGGTCAACGTGCTGCCGCTGGGGCAGGTCTCGCTGGCCGGTCGCGCGGTGGGTGACATCATCCACCTCCTCGCCGAGCTGATCGAGAACGGTCTGTCGTTCTCGCCGCCGCACACCACGGTGGAGGTGCGCGGGCAGTTGGTGGCCAACGGTTTCGCCCTCGAGGTCGAGGACCGTGGCCTGGGCATGAGCGAGGAGGACCTGGCCGCCGCCAACGAGCGCATCGTCGACCGGTCGGAGCTGAACCTCGCCAACGCCACCCGGCTCGGCCTCTACGTGGTCAGCCGGCTGACCGAACGACACGGGATCCGGGTGCACCTGAAGGAGTCCCCGTACGGCGGCACCACGGCGGTCGTGCTGATCCCGCTGGCGCTGGTCACCGCCGACGAGGAGGAGCCCGGTGGGCCGGGCACCCCCCACGCCGGTGCCGTCGAGCCGCCGGTCGGGCCCGCCCTGACCGGGACCGAGCCGTCCGGTCCGCGTCCGGCCCTGCCGGCGGCGCTGGCCGAGCCGGGGTCGCCGCGCCGGGTGCCCGAGGGCACCGGCGACGAGCCCGACCAGCTCCCCACCCGGGTACGGACGACGCTGGAGCGCCCCCTGGCACGGCAGGACACGCCGGCCGAGAGCGGGACCGGCCTGCCGACCCGCTCCCGACTCTGGTCGGAGCAGTCCGCGCTGGACGGTCCCACCTTCCCGACCGGCCTGCCGATGGCCGTCCCGCGTACCGAGCCCGCGCGGAAGGCGGAGCACGGTGGTCCGACCCCGTGCCCGGCGGCGGAACCGCCTCGCACGGAGTCCGGTTTGCCGATGCGGGTCCGCCAGGCGAACCTCGCACCCGAGTTGCGGGACGAGACGCCCGTCGTGGACACCCCGGAGGACGACGAGGCGGTTCGCCCGCCCGAGCAGGTCCGGCGGATGATGAGTTCGTACCAGACCGGTACCCGGCGCGGCCGTACCGACGCGGCCCGGCTGCTGGGTGGTCCGGCCCGCGGTCCGGAGCCGGCGGACGCGCCGGACGACGAGGACCGGCAAGCGACGTGAGCGGGGCGCGGTGGCGGGCGAACCCGTCCACCGGCCCTGGAGTGAGCCCAGACGAGCACGGCGACCAGCCGGGTTGAGAAGAGGACGACGAGTGGCGCAGAAGACGGCTTCGAGTGCCGACCTGACGTGGTTGTTGGATGATCTGGTCGGCCGGGTGAAGCAGGCCGAACACGCTATCGCTCTCTCCACGGACGGCCTGATGATGGCCTCGTCCCGGGGGCTGAGCCGGGACGACGGCGAGCACCTGGCGGCGATGGCGGCCGGCATCCAGAGCCTGGCCCGTGGGGCGGGCAAGCGGTTCGGTGGCGGGCAGGTGCAGCAGACCATCATCGAGATGCAGTCGGCGTTCCTGTTCGTCACGGCGGCCGGTCGTAACGCCTGTCTCGCCGTGCTCGCCTCGGAGGACGCCGACGTGGGGCTGATCGCGTACGAGATGGCGATGCTGGTGACCCGGGTCGGCAAGTACGTCGCCTCGCCGTCCCGATTGTCCGAGCAGTCGGCCACCGTCGAGAAGTAGCCCGTCATGACCGTTACCGGGGGGCCGATGGAAGAGCAGTGGGTGGACGATCATGCGGGACCGGTGGTGCGCCCGTACGCGGTGACTCGCGGACGGGCCCGGCCGGTCACCGGCACGTTCGACCTGATCTCCCTCGTGACGGCGATCCAGTCGGATGTCACGCCGGAGGCGGGTCTCGGGCCGGAGCACCTCGCGATCGTGGGGCTCTGTCAACGGATGCAGTCCGTCGCGGAGATAGCGGCGCATCTCGACCTGCCGGTGGGCACCATCCGGGTGCTCCTGGGTGACCTGGTGGCCCGCAACCTGGTGCAGGTCCGTGAGCCGCGGGCCACCGGCGGCCTTCCCGACGACAGCATTTTCGAGGCGGTTATCAATGGACTACGGGCACTCTGAGCAGCCGGTGGAGACGGTGCCCACCGCTATCAAGATCTTGATCGCGGGTGGTTTCGGCGTGGGCAAGACGACCATGGTCGGCGCGGTGAGCGAGACCCGGCCGCTGCGTACCGAGGAGGTCCTCACCGAGTCGGGGGTCGGCATCGACGACCTGTCCGGGGTGGAGGACAAGGCGACCACGACCGTGGCGATGGACTTCGGCCGGATCACCATCAGCGACGACCTGGTGCTCTACCTCTTCGGTACGCCGGGCCAGGACCGGTTCTGGTTCGTCTGGGACGAGCTGGCGCTCGGCGCGCTCGGCGCGGTGGTCCTCGCCGACACCCGTCGCCTGGCCGACTGCTTCCCCTCGATCGACTACTTCGAGGGACGGGGCACCCCGTTCGTGGTGGCGGTGAACTGCTTCGAGGAGGCCCGGCGGTACCGGCTCGACGAGGTGCAGGCGGCGCTCAACCTGGACCCGGACGTGCCGGTGCTGCTCTGCGACGCCCGGCAGCGGCAGTCCAGCAAGGAGGTGCTCATCACCCTGCTGGAGCACGCCATGAAGGTCCGGGCCGCGCGCAGCGCCGCCGGGGGGCTGACCGCAGGCCGCTGACCGGGAACAGGGGTGCCGTGACGGGGACCGGAACCGGGGTTCACGGGGCGGCTACCGCGCCCATCACGGCGGTGCCCACCACCGGGCGCACCTGCATCGACGTTGGCCTGGTGGTGGGCGACGGAGGTCAACTCCGGTCGTCCGGTGGTGCCGCCGCTGGACCTCACCGCCGCGCCGCCGTCGGCGGTGAGGTGCCGTGACACCGCGAGGATCTCGGCCGGGCCGGTGACGGCGAGCTGCACGGGATCGCCTCCACCGAGAACGCCGGGGTCGTCGTGGAGGGCACCTACTCCCGCGACGTACCGCACCCGATGTACTCGGCCAGCGGCTACGCCGACAGCGGTCCGGGCCGCGCGGTGCAGCGCAGCAACGTCTTCGCCAACTCGGGTACCCCGGAGACCGCCGGTACGGTGACCGAGCCGCGGACGTACCCGTACACCCTCGACTCTGCGGCGAACGTGCCCGCCCTGGTGACCGTCGGCGCCGCTGTGGGCCGGATCTGACCTTCAGGCGACCGCCACCCGTCCGCCTCCGGGCACCGCGCCCCGGACACTGCAGGGGCCCCTTGTTCACCAAACACGATGAACAAGGGGCCCCTGCAACCACGAAGAGCGGGTACGAGCTAGCTGGCGATCATCCGGCGCAGCACGTACTGGAGGATGCCGCCGTGGCGGTAGTAGTCCGCCTCGCCCGGGGTGTCGATCCGGACCACGGCGTCGAACTCCACGCCGGTGTCGGTGCTGACCTTCACCGTGCGCGGGGTCTCGCCGTCGTTCAGCGCGGTCACCCCGGCGATCGAGAAGGTCTCGGTGCCGGTGAGGCCCAGGCTGTCGGCGGTCTCGCCGGCCGGGAACTGGAGCGGCAGCACGCCCATACCGATCAGGTTCGACCGGTGGATCCGCTCGTACGACTCGGCGATGACCGCGCGGACGCCGAGCAGCATGGTGCCCTTGGCCGCCCAGTCCCGCGACGACCCGGAGCCGTACTCCTTGCCGGCCAGCACGACCAGCGGGACGCCCGCCTCCTGGTACGCCACCGAGGCGTCGTAGATCGAGGTCTGCTCACCGGTCAGGTGGTTGACCGTGACGCCACCCTCGACACCCGGCACGAGCTGGTTGCGCAGCCGGATGTTGGCGAAGGTGCCCCGGATCATCACCTCGTGGTTGCCCCGGCGCGAGCCGTACGAGTTGAACTCGTGGCGCGGCACGCCGTGCTCGGCGAGGTACGTCCCGGCGGGGGAGTCCGCCTTGATCGAGCCGGCCGGGGAAATGTGGTCGGTGGTGACCGAGTCGCCCAGCTTGGCCAGCACCCGGGCGTCGGTGATGTCGACGACCGGCTTCGGGTCCTTCTCCATGCCCTCGAAGTACGGGGGCTTGCGGACGTAGGTGGACTCGCCCTCCCAGGCGAAGGTGTCGCCGGTCGGGGTGGGCAGCGACTGCCAGCGCTCGTCACCGGCGAAGACGTCGGCGTACGCCGCGCTGAACCCGGTCGCGCCGATCGCGGAGGCGATGACGTCCTGGATCTCGGCGCTGTTCGGCCAGATCTCCCGCAGGAAGACCGGGTTGCCCTGGCTGTCCTCGCCGATCGGCTCGTTGGCCAGGTCGATGTCCATCGTGCCGGCGAGCGCGTACGCGACCACCAGCGGCGGGGACGCCAGGTAGTTCATCTTGACGTCCGGGTTGATCCGGCCCTCGAAGTTCCGGTTGCCGGACAGCACCGAGACGACCGCGAGGTCGGCCTCGTTGACGGCGGCGGAGATCTCCTCCGGCAGCGGGCCGGAGTTGCCGATGCAGGTGGTGCAGCCGTAGCCGACCAGGTGGAAGCCGAGCTTCTCCAGGTACGGCGTGAGGCCGGCCCGCTCGTAGTAGTCCATGACGACCTTGGAGCCGGGGGCCAGGGTGGTCTTCACCCACGGCTTGCGGGTCAGCCCCTTCTCCACCGCGTTGCGGGCCAGCAGCGCCGCGCCGATCATGACCTGCGGGTTGGAGGTGTTGGTGCAGGAGGTGATGGCGGCGATCACGACCGCGCCGTGGTCCAGCTCGAACTCGGTGCCGTCGGCCCCGGTCACCCGGGTCGGGTTGCTGGCCCGGCCGCCCGAGCCGACCGCGCCGTTGACCAGCTCGCGGGGAGCGTCGGCGGGGTCGTTCGTGCCGTCGACGGCGGGCGAGTCGCTGGCCGGGAAGGACTCGGCACTGGCCTCGTCGGCGCGGCCCTGCACGCCGAACGGCTTCTCCTGCTGCGGTACGCCCGGCTTCCGGTCGTCGCCACCGGTCTCGTCGGCGGCCACGTAGTCGGTCAGCGCCGAGCGGAACAGCGTCTTGGCGTTGCCCAGCGGCACCCGGTCCTGCGGGCGCTTCGGCCCGGCCAGGGACGGCTCGATGGTGCCCAGGTCCAGCTCCAGGCGCTCGGAGTAGTCGGGCTCGGCCGCCGGGTCGTGCCAGAGGCCCTGCTCCTTGGCGTACGCCTCGACCAGCGCGACCTGCTCCGGGCTCCGGCCGGTCAGCTCCAGGTAGCGGACGGTCTCGGCGTCGACCGGGAAGATCGCCACGGTGGAGCCGTACTCCGGGGACATGTTGCCGATGGTGGCCCGGTTGGCCAGCGGCACCGCGCCCACGCCAGGGCCGTAGAACTCGACGAACTTGCCGACCACGCCGTGCTTGCGCAGCATCTCGGTGATGGTCAGCACCAGGTCGGTGGCGGTGGTGCCGGCCGGCATCTCACCGGAGAGCTTGAAGCCGACCACGCGCGGGATGAGCATGCTGACCGGCTGGCCGAGCATGGCCGCCTCGGCCTCGATGCCACCGACGCCCCAGCCCAGCACGCCCAGGCCGTTGACCATCGTGGTGTGCGAGTCGGTGCCGACGACGGTGTCCGGGTACGCCTGACCGCCCCGCTCCATCACCGTGCGGGCCAGGTACTCGATGTTGACCTGGTGCACGATGCCGGTGCCCGGCGGGACGACCTTGAACTCGTTGAACGCGGTCTGGCCCCAGCGCAGGAACTGGTAGCGCTCGCGGTTGCGCTCGTACTCCAGCTCGACGTTGCGGGCGAAGGCGTCCTCGCGGCCGAACAGGTCGGCGATGACCGAGTGGTCGATGACCAGTTCGGCCGGGGCGAGCGGGTTCACCTTGGCCGGGTCGCCGCCCAGGTCCCGGACGGCCTCCCGCATGGTGGCCAGGTCGACCACGCAGGGCACGCCGGTGAAGTCCTGCATCAGCACCCGGGCCGGGGTGAACTGGATCTCCACGCTCGGGTCGGCGGCGGCGTCCCACGCGCCGAGCTGGCGGATGTGGTCGGCGGTGATGTTCGCGCCGTCCTCGGTCCGCAGCAGGTTCTCCAGCAGGATCTTCAGGCTGTAGGGCAGTCGTTCGTGGCCCTCCACCTTGCTGATCTTGAAAATCTCGTAGCTCGCGTCTCCGACGCGTAGCTGGGTCTTCGCACCGAAGGTGTCGAGGCTCGCCACGTCGTACTCCTTCACACCAGCGACCGTGAGTAGTC
This sequence comes from Micromonospora inyonensis, assembly GCF_900091415.1. Classification (NCBI taxonomy): domain Bacteria; kingdom Bacillati; phylum Actinomycetota; class Actinomycetes; order Micromonosporales; family Micromonosporaceae; genus Micromonospora; species Micromonospora inyonensis. The sequence goes on from NZ_FMHU01000002.1 coordinate 906,325, forward strand.
CTGAGCAGTCTGTCGCACCGGTCGGGGTGCCGCCCCGGTTAGGCGACACTAACCAGCGATTCCGCAGTCCTACAAAACCGTACGTCCGTCTTGCTATTCGTGCAACCGGGTGTCAGGCTCTGGGACGGGAGGTCACCCATGATCCACGACCGGGGGCCGTCGGGCTCACGCGGGTCGCGGAACCGGGGGTGAGCAGGCGGCCCGCGCTCCGCCGGGGTGCGGGGGCCAGCGGCCGACGGGCCGCCCGCGGCCTCCGACGGAAACGCGACGACGGGCCGGTCCCCTGGTGTGGGGGCCGGCCCGTCGTGGTGTGGGTGGGTGTTCGGTGTGGGTCAGGCGGAGTAGCCGCGGGTGGCGGTCCAGTCGGCGAGGGCCTCGGTGGTGATCCAGTAGGAGGCCTGGGCGGGGTTGGCGGAGTCGGCGATCTTGACGGTGTCGCCGTTGTCGCGGTAGCCGACGACGCTGATGTAGTGGCCGCCCTCGAAGGAGTGGGGGGTGCCGTCGGTGTCGGTGGCGGTGCCGGCGATGTTGACGACGATGGCGCGGCCGTTGTCGATGGCGGTGACGATGTCCCGGCGCATCTGGTCGGTCTGCTTGTCGTCAGCGGTCGGAGTGGGCAGTTCGATGGTGCGGTAGGTGCCGCTGCTGGTCTTGGCGTTGAGGGCCTTGGTGATCAGGTGGGCGGAGTCGGTGCCGTTCTCGGTGGTGCCCATCTCCTTGGCCAGGTCGTCCTGGGAGAGGTTCCGGTCCATGGTGGACAGGGCGTTCCGGGCGGCGGCGGGGCCGCAGTAGTAGAAGTTCGGCTGCGCCTCGTAGCGCACGCGCAGTTCCCGCTCGCTACGGCCGTTCCCACGGTCGCCACGCTCGTCACGACGCTCGTCACGACGCTCGTCGCGGCGGTCGTCACGACGGTCGTCGCGGTGGTCGTCACGACGGTCGTCTCGGCGGTCGTCACGACGCTCGTCACGGCGGTCGTTGCGCTCGTCGCGGCGGTCGTCGTCGCGGTTGCCGCGGTCGTTGTCGCGGTCGGCGGTGACGGAGACGGCCGAGGTGGGTGTGGCCGCCGAGGCGGGATCGGCGAAGACGGTGGCGGGGCCGGCGAGGGCGCCCGCGGTCAGGGTGGCGCCGGCGATGGTCAGGGCGGCCTTACGGATCAGCGTGGTCATGGGGGTGTCCTGCCTTTCCGTTCGGGGGATGCGCGGCGCGGGGGCGCCACGGCGGGGGAGGGTCCACCGGGTGGGGCGCGGGGGTTCCGTCGCGTGGCACGGGGGTGGCACGGGCGGCAAAGTGTGGGGCGGACCCGGGGCTCGGCCCTTGCGGGTGCGCCAGCCATGTACAACGCCGCCGACCCGGCCCGCATTCCGGATCCGGTGGGCCCGGCCCCGGGGGCGAAGCGGTGGTGCTCGGGGGTGAGCCGGGTCCAACGCCACCGACCCCCACCCGATTCCCGGCGGCAGGCCGCACCGGCAGAGCGCACCGGGCAGGCCGCACCGCACGCCACGGGCCGGTGCCCGCGCGTGCATCCGGACGCCGGGGATCCCCCGGGCGAAACCGGACAGGCGTCGCTGCCGGCGACGACGCGGGCGGCACGGACGGACCGGTCGCATGCCCGCTCGCCGTCGCTCGGCGGGTTTCCCCGACCCACCGCGTCGAGGTCGGATTCCGACCGCTATCCTAGGGGTCCTAGCATTCAGCCGATACGCCAAAGGATGCGCCGTGCCACGACAGGGTTTGACGACCGCTCGCGTCGTGGCGGCCGCAGCCGAGCTGGCCGACTCGCTCGGGTTGGAACGGCTCACGGTCGCGGCCGTCGCCCGCCACTTCGGGGTCGCCGACGCCAGCGTCTACGGGCACGTCCGCAGCCGGGAGGCGTTGCTGCACCAGGTCGCGGTCCGGGCCGCGGCGACGTTCGCCGACCGTCTCGGGCTCGCGGTGGCCGGCTGCTCCGGACGCCAGGCACTGATCGGCTTCGCCGACGCATACCGGGCGTTCGCGGTCACCCACCCCGGGCAGTACGCCGCGACCCAGCTCCAACTCCCGCCCGACGTGGGCAGGAACTCGGCGGGGCACCTGCGCCTGATCGAGCTGAGCTACGCGACGCTGCGTGGGTACGGGCTCGACGAGCCCGTCCTGACCGATGCGATCCGGTTCGTGCGGAGCACGCTCCACGGGTTCGCGACGCTCGAGACGGCCGAGGGGCTCGGGCATCCCCGCGACCTCGACGCGTCCTGGCGCTGCGTCATCGACGCCGTCCACAGGGCACTCGACAACTGGCCCACGACCGAGGGGGAGCAACGTTGAACAGCACCGATCAGGAGATCCGGTCGGCGGACGGCACCCGGTTGGTGGTTCGGCGGGTGGGTGCGGGCGACCCCGTCGTCCTTCTGCACGGCTCGGGCGGCGGCCTGCACTCCTGGGCTCCGGTCGCCGAGCGGCTCGCGGGGTCGTACGAGCTGTGGATGCCAGCCCGGCGTGGGTACGGCCCCAGCGGTGTCTCGCCCGGCCGTAAGTCGTTCAAGGACGACGTCGCCGACGTGGTCGCCGTGATCGAGGCGGTGGGGCAGCCGGTGCACCTGGTCGGCGGCTCCTACGGCGCGACGCTGGCGCTGCACACTGCGGCAGCCGAGCCGGGCCGGCTGCGCTCGTTGGCCGTCTTCGAGCCGCCGCTCTACGCGGCCGGGGAGTCGATTGGGCCGCTGCTCGACCGCTACCGGGCGGCCTTCGAGCGGGACGACGCGGGCGAGATGTTCGCCGTGCTCAACGAGGTCACCCGGGTGCCACCCCCGGTCGTCGCGGCGTTCGTGGCCGCGGCGGGCGACCGACGGCCCGACCCGGCCGAGGCCCGGCGCGCGGCGATCGGCTGGCTGCACGACCTGGAGGCGCTGGCCGACGACGGCACCGACCCGGCCCGCTGGTCGTCTGTCACCGTCCCGACGCTGCTGATGCAGGGCGCCGACACCTGGGAGCCGATGCCGACCACGATGGATGCCCTGGCTGCGGCTCTTCCCGCCGTACGCCGGGTGATCTGGCCGGGCCAGTCGCACTTCGCGACGACGAGTGCCCCCGACCTGGCAGCCGACGCACTGCGCGCGTTCTTCGCCGAGGTGCGCCCCGGGCGGCGAGGTGGCTGAGGCACCGGTGGCGAGTGCGTGCGGGGGTACCGCCGAAGCAGGGCGGTCGCATGTCACCATTCCGGGCATGGAGATGTGGCACAACCCGTCCTGCTCGAAGTGCGCCGGTGCGCGCCAGAGCCTGGACGCCGCCCGGGTGCCCTACCGGCTGCGGGCGTACCTGGAGCAGCCGCCGAGCGCGGAGGAGCTGGCCGAGGTGCTGCGCCGGCTGGACGCCCGGCCCTGGGACGTCTGCCGGCTCGGCGAGCGCGCCGCCGTCGAGCGGGGCATGGCCGACTGGCCGCGCGACGAGGCGTCCGTACCTCGCTGGATCGAGGCGATGGTGGCCGCGCCGGAGCTGATCCAGCGTCCGATCCTGCTGCTCGACGACGGTGGGGCGGTGGTCGGCCGTACCCCGGAGGCGCTGACCGACGCGGTACGGCGCGCCGCCACGACGGACTGACGGACTGACGGATCCGGACCGGCGGACGGCCGGCCGGCCGGGTCCGCCTCAGCTCTCCGCGTCGGCCGGCGGAGTCGTGGCCGCCTCCGCGTGCCGGTCACGCAGCCGGGCCCGGATCTCCTCCGGGGTGTACGCCCGGCGTCGCCGTTCCGCGCGGGCGACGACCACCCCGGTCGCCGCGACCCCCACCACACCGGCCAGCCCGAGGAGCTTCCACCACTGCATCCGTTGCCGCATGGGCCTAGGGTAGTGCCACATGAGCATCAGCCTGGACGAGGCGGTCGAGCTGACCCGCACCGGCGACGTGTGGGTGTTCCGGGGACGCAGCGTGCCGGACCGGGCCATCCAACTCACCACCAACAGTCCGGTCAACCACGTCGGCATGGCGGTGGTGCTGGACGACCTGCCCCCGCTGATGTGGCACGCGGAGCTGGGGCGCTCGCTGCCGGACCTGTGGACCGGCACCCACCAGCGGGGCGTGCAGCTGCACGACCTGCGGGACGCGGTCTGCGTCTGGGCCAACCGGTACGGCCAGCGGGGCTGGCTGCGGCAGCTCGAACCGCCCGCCGACGCGGCGATGGAGGACGCCGTGCTGCGCACCGTCGCCCGGCTCGACGGCACGCCCTTCCCGTCCACCGCGCAGCTGGCCTGGCGTTGGCTGCGCGGCCGGGTGCCGGCGATCCCCCGCCCGGCGCTGCCCGGTCGGCGTGGACCCGCGCCCGTGCCCGCCGGCCCACCGGACCAGCCGGCGGGCGTCACGGACCGGTCCCTGGAGACCGCGTACTGCGCGGAGGTGGTCGCCGTGACCTACGAGGCGATGGGGCTGCTCCCGCCGGGACGGCGGCCGAACTGGTACGACCCGGGCCGGTTCTGGAGCGGCGACGACCTCGGCCTCGAGGCCGGTGCCACGCTCGGCGCCGAGATCGAGGTGCGGATCCCGTCCCGCTGAGGTTTGCTCGGACGTCCGGGCGGCAACTCCTGACGCCGTGACAGCCTCCACCGACCTCGGCACGCTCAGCGACTTCTTCGACCGGTACGGCGTGGCGCTGACCACCGGCGACGTCTCCGCCATCGCCGGCTGCTATGCCCTGCCCGGCCTGGTGGTGGCCGACACCTACAGCTTCTCGTTCAGCTCGCCGGCCGCGGTGGCACTGTCCTTCGTGGGTGCCGCCCCCGACTACCGGGAGCGTGAGCTGGTCGCCGCGAACGCGGTGATCCTCCAGGTGGAACCGCTCTCCCCGCTGTTGACCCTGGTGGCGGTGCAGTGGGAGTTCCTGGACAGCCTGGGGCGGGCGGTGCCGGGTGAGCGGTACCGCTACCTGCTCCGCGCCACCGATGACGGACTGGTGATCTGCACGGTCGTCCGGGCCGGTTGACCCGTCGGCGGCCGGACCGGTCGGACGGTCCAACCGTCGGACCGGGTGACCCCGGCCGGAGAACCAGCAGCCCTCGCCGGCGCGGGTGACGGGGACCTACCGGCCGGTGGAGACCTACGACGCGGAGCGTTCATCGGCGAGGTGCGGTTGACCAACCTTCACCAGCGGTGCGGGCCTGGCCTCCGGTGCCTCCGCGTCGCTGCGGTCGACTGTGGGGGACCGTGGTTCTGCAAGGTGACCGCAATATTTCGACGTGGTTTGCAAGGTATTGCAGAACGTTTCGGCAAGGACTAGCGTGCGGGCCAATCTACGACCACGGAAAGGCCGTCGATGAAACCCCCGCCAACATCCCGCAAGGCCCGGTTCGGCCTGCTCTCCCTGCTCGCCCTGGCTCTCGTCGGCACCCCCGTCGTCGTCGACCAGCTCGGGGCCGACGCCACCGCGCGTCCCGACCCTCTCGCCGCGGCCGGCGCGCCACAGTGGCGCAGCGAGCCCTCCGCCGAGGCGATGCTCCGCGCCGGTGCCGACTCCACCCGCGCCGAGCAGTTCTACTTCGTCCTGCCGGACCGGTTCGCCAACGGCGATCCGCGCAACGACCGTGGCGGCCTGACCGGGGACCGGCTGAACACCGGCCTCGACCCGGCCGACAAGGGCTTCTACCACGGCGGCGACCTCAAGGGCCTGATCGACAAGCTTGAGTACATCCAGGGGCTCGGCACCACCGCCATCTGGCTGGCCCCGATCTTCGAGAACCGTCCCGTGCAGGGCACCGGCGACGACGTCTCCGCCGGCTACCACGGCTACTGGATCACCGACTTCACCCAGGTCGACCCGCACTTCGGCACCAACGAGGAACTGCGGAGGCTGGTCCGCCTCGCCCACCAGCGGGGGATCCGGGTCTTCCTGGACATCATCGTGAACCACACCGCCGACGTCATCAAGTACGCCGAGGACAAGTACGCGTACGTCGACAAGAAGACCAGCCCGTACACGGACGCGCGGGGGCGTGCCTTCGAGGACCGCAACTACGCCGACGGGACCCGTGACTTCCCGACGGTGAACGCGGACGCGGGCCCGTACACCCCGACCTTCGCCAGCGGGGCGGACCGGACCGTCAAGGTCCCGGCCTGGCTGAACGACGTGACCATGTACCACAACCGGGGCGACTCCACCTTCGCCGGCGAGAACAGCGAGTACGGTGACTTCTACGGCCTCGACGATCTGTGGACCGAGCGTCCCGAGGTGGTGCGCGGGCTGACCAAGGTCTACGGCGACTGGATCGCCGGCACCGGGGTGGACGGGTTCCGGCTGGACACCGTCAAGCACGTCAACCTCGACTTCTGGCCGCAGTTCAGCCGGGGCGTGGAGCGCGCCGCCGAGCAGGCCGGCAAGAAGGACTTCTTCATGTTCGGTGAGGTCTACAGCGCCGACCCGGAGATCACCTCCGGCTACGTCCGGCAGGGCGGCCTGCCGGCCACCCTGGACTTCGCCTTCCAGGAGGCGGCCCGGGGCTACACCGCCGGCAACGGGTCGGCGAAGGCCCTCGCCGACGTGTACGCCCGCGACGACCTCTATTCCTCCCGGGACACCGACGCCGACCGGCTGCCCACCTTCCTCGGCAACCACGACATGGGTCGGATCGGCTCGTTCATCGCGGGCGCCGGCACCGACCCGGGCACGCACCTGCGCCGCGACCAGCTCGCCCACCAGCTGATGTTCCTCACCCGGGGACAGCCGGTGGTCTACTCCGGTGACGAGCAGGGCTTCACCGGCCCCGGCGGCGACAAGGACGCCCGGCAGGACATGTTCGCCTCGAAGACCCCCGACTACCTCGACGACGACCTGATCGGCACCGACCGCACGCACGCCGCCGACCAGTACGACCGCGACCACCCGCTCTACCGCACCATCGCGGAGCTGGGCGCGCTGCGGAAGGCGCACCCCGCACTGCGCGACGGCATCCAGGTCACCCGGCACGCCGCCGACGGCCCGGGGGTCTTCGCGTTCTCCCGGATCGACCCGAAGCAGCGTGTCGAGTACGTCGTCGCGGTCAACAACGCGGCCACGCCGCAGACCGTCATCGTGGACACCTGGTCGGCGAACGCCACCTTCACCGGCGTCCACGGTGCCACCGGCACCACCACCGCCACCGGGGACGGCAAGCTGACCCTCACCGTGCCGCCGCTGTCGGCGGTGGTGCACCGGGCCGGCACGCCGATCCCCCAGCCGGCCGCCGCCCCGGGCATCACCATCACCGCCCCGGCCGACGACGCCGCCGTGGTCACCCGCGCCGCGGTCAGCGCCGCGGTCACCGGGGACCCGCTCGCCACCGTCGCGGTGGCCGCCCGGGTCGACGGCGGGAAGTGGACGCTGCTGGGCACCGCCGAGCAGGCCCCGTACACGCTGCACCACGACCTGACCGGGCTGCCCGGCGGCACGCGGATCGAGTACAAGGCCGTGGTCCGCGACAGCAGGGGCCGTACCGCGAGCACCCGCTCCACCGCCACCGTGGGCACCCCCGACCAGGGAGCCTCCCGGGACTGGGCGATCGTGCACTACCAGCGCCCCGACGGTGACTACGCCGACTGGGGGATCTACGCCTGGGGCGACATCGACCCGGCGTACGTCACCGAGTGGCCCAAAGGGCAGCCGTTCGCCGGCCAGGATGCCTACGGCCGGTTCGCCTGGGTGAAGCTCAAGCCGGGCGCGAAGTCCGTCGGCTTCCTGGTGGTCGACTCCGACGGCAACAAGGACGTCGCCCAGGACCGGACCATCGACGTCACCCGGACCGGGGAGATCTGGATCAAACAGGGCGACCCGACGGTCCACACCAGCTACTCCGACGCCACCGGGCAGCCCGCCCCGCCGGTCGAGGAGGGCGTCGCGGTCCTCCACTACCGTCGCGCCGACAACAACTACGGCGGTTGGGGCCTGCACCTCTGGGACGGCGCGGCCAACCCGACCGACTGGGCGTCGCCGCTCGCCCCGACGACGGTCGACGCGTTCGGCGCGGTGTTCCGGGTGCCGCTGGCGGCCGGAGCCACCGGGCTGAGCTACATCATCCACTCCGGAGACGAGAAGGACCTCCCGCAGGACCAGCGGCTCGACTTCGCCAGCGCCGGACGGGAGGTGTGGCTGCTCGCCGCCACCCCGGGCCGGCTGCTCCCGGCGACCACCAGCGGCACCGCGAAGGACGTCGACATCACGAAGCAGAAGGCGCACTGGATCGACCGGTCGACCGTCGCGTGGTCGACCGGCCCGACCGACGGGAAGACGTACGCCCTGGTCACCGCTGCGGCTGGCGGCGTGACCGTGGTCGACGGCGAGCTGTCCGGGACGTACACCTCACTGCCGCTGACCGCGGCGCGTAACGGGCTCACCGAGGCCCAGCGGGCGCGGTTCCCGCACCTGTGGGCCCACCGGGCGTTCACCCTCGCCGACCGTGACCTGGCGAAGGTGCCGGCCGCGCTGCGCGGCCAGCTCCTGGTGACCGAACGGGACCACGAGGGCACCCTGCTCGGCGCGACCGGCGTGCAGATCCCCGGTGTCCTCGACGACGTCTACGCCCGCGCCACGTCTGCGAAGCTCGGCCCGACCTTCGACGGCACCCGCCCGTCCCTGGCGGTCTGGGCACCCACCGCCCACACCGTCGCGCTCGAACTGTCCGACTCGCCGACCGCGCAGCCCACCACGGTGGCGATGCGCCGGGACGACCGCACCGGCGTCTGGTCGGTGCGCGGGGCGCGGGAGTGGACCGGGAAGTACTACCGCTACCGGGTCCGGACCTGGCAGCCGGCGGCACAGAAACTGGTCACCGCGTCGGTCACCGACCCGTACTCGGTGGCGCTGGCGCCGAACTCCACGCACAGCCAGATCGTCGACCTGACCGACCCGGCGCTCGCCCCGGCCGGGTGGGCGACGCTGCGCAAGCCGGCGGCGGTGCCGTCGTCGAAGGTGCAGATCACCGAGCTGTCGGTGCGGGACTTCTCGATCGCCGACACCACCGTGCCGGCCGAGCGGCGCGGCACCTTCCTCGCCTTCACCGACCCGGCCACCGCCGGGATGACCCACCTGCGCAAGCTCGGTGCCGCCGGGGTCACCCACCTGCACCTGCTCCCCGCCTTCGACTTCGCCACCATCCCCGAGCGGCGCGGCGAGCAGAAGCAGCCCGCCTGCGACCTGGCGAAGCTGCCGCCGGACTCCGACCAGCAGCAGAAGTGCGTCGCGGCGGTCGCCGACACCGACGGCTACAACTGGGGGTACGACCCGCTGCACTACACCGTCCCGGAGGGCGGGTACGCCGTCGACCCGACCGGGGCGAAGCGGACCACCGAGTTCCGGCAGATGGTCGCCGGGGCCAACGCCGCCGGCCTGCGGGTGGTGATGGACGTGGTCTACAACCACACCTCGGCCGCCGGCACCGACCCGAAGTCGGTGCTCGACCAGGTGGTGCCCGGCTACTACCACCGGCTGCTGGACGACGGCACGGTCGCCAACTCCACCTGCTGCGCCAACACCGCCCCCGAGCACGCCATGATGGGCAAGCTCGTGGTCGACTCCGTGGTCACCTGGGCGAGGGCCTACAAGGTGGACGGCTTCCGGTTCGACCTGATGGGTCACCACCCGAAGGCGAACATGCTCGCCGTCCGGGCGGCGCTGGACAAGCTCACCGTCGCCCGGGACGGGGTGGACGGGCGCTCGATCCTGCTCTACGGCGAGGGCTGGAACTTCGGCGAGGTGGCGAACGACGCCCGGTTCGTCCAGGCGACCCAGGCCAACATGGCCGGCACCGGCATCGGCACCTTCAACGACCGGCTCCGCGACGCGGTGCGCGGCGGCGGCCCGTTCGACGCCAACCCGCGCGTGCAGGGCTTCGCCTCCGGGCTGTTCACCGACCCGAACGGCGACCCGGTCAACGGCACCGCCGAGCAGCAGTGCGCCCGGCTGCTGCACGCCCACGACCAGATCAAGGTCGGCCTGGTCGGCAACCTCGCCGGCTACCGGTTCACCGACACCTCGGGCCGGACGGTGACCGGCGCGCAGGTCGACTACAACGGCTCGCCCGCCGGCTACACCGCCGCGCCGGGGGAGGCGGTCACCTACGTCGACGCGCACGACAACGAGATCCTGTACGACGCGCTGGCGTACAAGCTGCCGCAGGGCACCGGCATGACGGACCGGGCCCGGATGCAGGTGCTCGCCCTCTCCACCGTGGTCCTCGGGCAGGGGAGCGGCTTCGTCACCACCGGCACCGAGCGGCTGCGGTCGAAGTCGCTGGACCGTAACTCGTACAACTCCGGTGACTGGTTCAACCAGATCCGGTGGGACTGCGCCCAGGGCAACGGGTTCGGTGCCGGCCTGCCCCCGGCACAGGACAACCAGGACAAGTGGTCGTACGCCAAGCCGCTGCTGGCGGACGCGACGCTGGTGCCGGACTGCGCGGCGGTGAACCTGACCGACACCCGGTACGCCGAGCTGCTGCGGGTGCGGGCCTCCTCGCCGGTGTTCGGGCTGACCGACGCCAGTGAGGTGCAGAAGCGGGTCGCCTTCCCGCTCTCCGGCCCGCGGGAGACCCCCGGTGTGCTCACCATGACGCTGGACGGTCGCGGCCTGGACCGACAGTGGACGTCGGTGACGGTGGTCTTCAACACCACACCGAAGGCGGCGAAGCAGCAGGTCACCGGCCTGCGTGGGGCGGACGTGTCGCTGCACCCGGTGCTGCGTGACTCGGCGGACCCGGCGCTGCGCACCGCGGCCTTCGACCCGGCCGACGGGACGTTCACCGTCCCGGCCCGCAGTGTGGCGGTCTTCGTCCAGAAGTGAGACGACGTGAACCGGCCCCCTCCCGCGTCTCGCGAAAGGGGGCCGGTTCCGGTTTCGCCCCGTCGTGCCGCCGGTGCCGGCCGTACGGCGCAGACCGCCTCAGCCGAAGCAGTTCGGCACGGGAGAGCCCGCGCAGTTGTTCGGACGGTTGGCGGTGATCGCCGACTCCTCGTCCACCTCCACGCCGTTCGGGAAGGTGAAGATCCCGCCGCCGGTGAGCCGGGCGAAGTTGTGGGTGACCTTCGACGAGTCCAGCGTCACCCGGCCGAAGATGTTGAAGATTCCGCCGCCGACACCGAACGGCCCGACGGCCTCGTTGCCGGTGATGTGGCTGTGCCGGATGGTGACGACGCTCAGCGTGTTGAAGATGCCGCCGCCAAAGAATCCGGCCTTGTTCTCCTTGACCGCGACGTTGTCCAGCGTGACCGCGCTGTCGAACGCCACGGCCAGGCCGCCGCCGACACCGGCGGTGCTGTTCTTGTCCACCGTGGTGTGGCTCAGGGTCACCTGGGCGTCGATCGCGGCCACGCCGCCACCGGCCAGCAGCGCCGAGTTGCCACTGAACTGCGTGTAGTGGGCGTTGGTGGTGCCCCCGATGTCGAGCAGGCCGCCGCCGAAGCCGAGCGTCTCGTTCTCAGTGATCTTGGTCTTCTCGAGCAGGATGGTCCCGGCGTCGATGTCCTCGTCGAAGATGCGCGGCGCGCCGTTGGCGATACCGGCACCGCCGATGATCGCGCTGTTGTCCGAGACCTTCGAGTCGGTGACCTTCAGCAGGCCGGCGTTGAGGATGCCGCCGCCGAAGAAGAAGGCGCTGTTGTGGGCGACGGTGCTGTGGCTGAGCTTCGTGGTCCCGAAGTTGGCCAGGCCACCACCGTTGCCACCCGAGTGGTTGTGGACGATCGCGGTGTCCACGATGTCGGCGCTGCCGCCCGGCTGGACCAGGATGCCGGCACCGTCGGCGACGCCCGGCTCCTCCACCAGCGGCCGGGCCACACCGGCGCGCGGGGTGGCCTTGACCACGGCCTTCTTCGTGGTCCTGACCTTGTCCGCGCCGACGGCCGCCTGCTCGACCGGCTTCCCGGCGGCGGCAGCCCTGGTCATCTCGACCGAGTTCGAGTACAGCGACCAGACCGCCTCGGGTGTCGGAGCGGTCAGGTACTGCGAGGTCTGCCCACCCTTGATGGTCAGGCCCTTCAGGGTGAGGTGACCGCCGGCGCCGACGTTGAGGATCCGGAAGTAGTCGGCCGTGGCCTCGCGGCTGATCGTGGTGTGGTCACCCTTGAGGGTGATGTCCTCCGTGATCACCGGCAGACCGTTGCCGTCCTGGTTGCGGGACAGGTCGTAGGTGCACCCCTTGGCGAGCTTCAGCAGGCCACCGTCGCTGCTGTTGGCGTGGACGATCGCCTGGATCAGCTTGTCGGTGTCGCAGGGCACCTCCTTCCCGCGTTCGTGGTCCCGCCCGGACCCCTTCTTGTCGTCCTTGCCGCTCTTGTCGTCCTTGCCGTTCCTGCCCTCCGGGCTCTCCTTGCTGCCCTTGCCGGGCTGGCCCTGGTCGCCCCCGGTGATGGCCTGCTGCGCGGCGGACCAGCTCAGCCCACCCGCTCCGACCGCCCCGGCGGTGGCGGCGACGCCCACCGCGGCGATGCTGACCACACCCGTCAACCCCGCCACACCACTGGCGAGCCAGAGCCGGCGGCGGCGCCGGGCCACCGCCGCCCGGTCGGAGGCTTCGTTGTTCGATAGGTAGTTGGACATCGGAGCTCTCTGCCCTCTCCTCGTACCAGACAAGGTCGCTCCGCCATGCGAGGCGCCCTTCGCTACAAATCGGTTGTAGCTGCTGAACCACACCGTATGAGAAGTTTCCTCGCTCTGAGGCGAAATCTGAAACTTGCCCGTATTAGCGCGATTTCCGGTGACGAGGGGACGTCCGACCCAACCGGCGCGAAACGGCCCGAGCGGCGGACGGCCCCTCCCCGCCGATCGGGGAAGGGGCCGTCGTCATCTATGTGGATCAGCCGGTCTGCCGGCGGAGGACCCGCGCGGACGCGCCGACACGGGATGGACCGGGACGGTCGGGACGCCTCGCGGGCGAAGCCTCCGGACCGCCACGAAGGGGAAGAAGTTTCCGAACACACCGTAGGAGAAGGATCCCCCCGGCACGCCCCTTTTCCGGGGAAAGTCCACAGGACGGGGAGTTCCCGGACAGGCGAACCGGGCAGGTCGTACGGGGCGGTCAGCCCGGCAGGCGCGGACCCGCCTCGCGCTGCTCGGCCAGCCAGGTCTCCACCTCGTCCGCCCGGCGGGGCAGACCCGCGGAGAGGTTCACCGCGCCGGTGGCGGTCACCAGGACGTCGTCCTCGATCCGGATGCCGATGCCGCGCAGTTCCTCCGGGACCAGGTCGTCCTCGGGCTGGAAGTAGAGCCCCGGCTCGACGGTGAGCACGTACCCCTCGCCGAGGGTGCCGTCCCGGTACATCTCCTTGCGGGCGTTGGCGCAGTCGTGCACGTCGATGCCGAGCATGTGCCCGAACCCGTGCAGCGTCCAGCGCCGGTAGACCGTCGACTTCTCGTCCATCGCCTCGTCCACGCTCACCGGCAACAGGCCCAGGTCGGCCAGCCCCTCGGCGAGGACCCGCATGCAGGTCCGGTGGACGTCCTTGAACGTCACGCCCGGTCGGATGGCGTCGATGCCCGCCTGCTGGGAGGCGTACACGACGTCGTAGACCTGACGCTGGAGGGCGCTGAACCGGCCGCCCACCGGCAGGACCCGGGTGACGTCGGCGGTGTAGAGGTGGCGGTTCTCCACCCCCATGTCCATCAGCAGCAGCTCACCCGGTCGGGTGGTGCCGTGGTTGTGCACCCAGTGCAGGATCGTGGCGTGCTCGCCGGCCCCGACGATCGAGCCGTACCCCACGTCGTTGCCGTCGTGGCGGGCCCGCAACGCGAAGATCCCCTCCAGCAGTCGCTCGGACACGCCCCGGTCGGCCGGGAGCGCCCGCGCGACGTCCTCGAAGCCCCGCACGGTGGCGTCGACCGCGTCCTGGAGCTGCGCGATCTCCCACTCGTCCTTGACCAGCTTCAGCTCCGAGATGGCGATGGCCAGCTCCCGGTCCCGCGCCGGCTGCCCCTCGGCGCGCGCGCCGTCCCACTGCCGGACCGCCGCGTCCACCCGGGCGTCGAAGCCCCGCAGCACCCGGGTACGCCCCGGCGCGAGGTCGGCCAGCACCGCGTCCAGTTCGGTCAGGTCGGCGGTGGGCAGGCCGAGTTCGGTCGACTTCTCGGCCAGGGTGTGCCGCCGGCCCACCCACAGCTCGCCGTGCCGGCTGCGGAAGAACTCGTCGTTCTCCCGAGAGGAGCGGGGCCGCATGTAGAGGACGGCGTCGTGGCCGGACCCGTTCGGCCGCAGCACCAGCACACTGTCCGGGTCGTGGTCGCCGGTGAGGTAGGCGAAGTCGCTGCCGGCGCGGAAGCGGTACTCGGTGTCGTTGGCGCGTACCTTCTCGCCACCGGTCGGGATGACCAGCGTCTCGCCGGCGAAGGCCGCGGAGAGCGCGGCCCGCCGCTTGGCGTAGTTGGGTACCTCGGGGCGCGGACCCACCGGCAGGGTGGTGTCCCGCCAGCCCTGGCGCATGAAGGCCAGGAAGGCCTCCGGGAAATCCGGGTCGTGCGATTCGGTGCCGTCCGTCGGCTTCGTGTCGGTCCGCTTCTCAGCCATGATCCGCTCCCTCCGGTGGCGTCGCTGGTGCAGACGGTACCGCGCGGGGGTGGCGCGGCGAGAGCCCGTGGTGCCGCGACGGAGCGTTCGGGCGCGTGGAAAGATGGCCAACATGTGCGGACTCCTGGCCTTTTTCAGCGCGCGCGGCGATGCCGGCGCGCACCGCGATGCCATCGCCGGAGCGTTGGAATGCCTGCACCACCGCGGGCCGGACGAGACCGGTGTCGAGCTGGTCGGTGACGCCACCGGCCGGTACGCGGACGGGGTGTTCGCCCACAAGCGGCTCGCCATCATCGACGTGGCCTCCAGCCACGAACCGCTGCCGTACGCGGGCGGCCGGTACCTGCTCACCTTCAACGGCGAGATCTACAACTACATCGAGCTGCGCGAGGAGCTGATCCGCAACTTCGGCGCCCAGTTCGCCACCGCCGGTGACGGTGAGGTGATCGTCGCCGGCTACCACTACTGGGGCGAGCAGGTGCTCACCCGGCTGCGCGGCATGTTCGCCTTCGTCATCTGGGACCGGCAGGAGCGGCGGGCCTTCGGCGCGCGCGACCACTTCGGCATCAAGCCGCTGCACTACCTGGAGACCATGGACGGCCTCTACCTGGCCTCCGAGAAGAAGGCGCTGCTGCCCTTCGCGCAGTCCGCGTACGCCGGGGACGCCGGGGTGGACACCGCCAACCTCTCGCACTACCTGACGTTGCAGTACGTGCCGGAGCCCGGCACCCTGCACCAGGGCATCAGCCGGATCGGCTCCGGTGAGTACCTCAGCTGGACCCCGGGCGGCCGGATCGACGTGCGCCGGTGGTACCGGCCGGTGTTCCGGCCCGCCCCGGTCTCCGACGAGCAGCGCCTCTACCACCAGATCCGGGAGACGCTGCGGGAGAGCGTCCGGATGCACATGCGGTCGGACGTGCCGGTCGGCTCCTTCCTGTCCAGCGGCATCGACTCCACCGCCGTGGTGGCCCTGGCCCGCGAGTTCAACCCGAACATCCTGACCTTCACCGTCGGGTACGACGTCCCCGGCTACTCGGAGATCGATGTCGCCCAGGAGTCGGCCCGGCACCTCGGGGTGACCACCATCCCGACCAAGATCGGGCCGCAGGACATGATCGAGGCGCTGCCGAAGATCGTCTGGCACCTGGACGACCCGGTCGCCGACCCGGCGCTGGTGCCGCTCTACTTCGTCGCCAAGAAGGCCGCCGAGCACGTCACCGTGGTCCTCTCCGGCGAGGGCGCCGACGAGTTCTTCGGTGGGTACACCATCTACCGGGAGCCGCTGTCCCTGAGCAGCGTCAACGGACTGCCGGACGGGGTGCAGAAGGGCCTGAGGGCGGTCTCCAAGGCCATCCCGCAGGGCGTCAAGGGCAAGAGCTTCCTGGAACGCGGCACCACCCCGATCGAGCAGCGTTACTACGGCAACGCCCGGATGTTCACCGAGGAGGAGAAGCAGCACCTGCTGCGCCGGTACGACCCCTCGGTGCGCTACACCGACGTCACCGCGCCGATCTACGCCGAGTGCACCGAGCTGGACGACGTCACCAAGATGCAGTACGTCGACCTCTACACCTGGCTGCGCGGCGACATCCTGGTCAAGGCGGACCGGATCTCGATGGCGCACTCGCTGGAGGTCCGGGTGCCCTTCCTGGACCGCGACGTCTTCGAGGTGGCCGCCGGCATCCCGGTCGACCTGAAGCTGCCACCCCGCTCGGACGCCACCAAGTACGCCATGCGCCAGGCGTTGCAGGGCGTGGTGCCCCCGGCCATCGTCAACCGGCGCAAGCTCGGCTTCCCGACGCCCACCCGGGTCTGGCTGCGCGGCGAGATGTACGAGTGGGCGCGCTGGGTGCTCTCCACCTCCGGCGCGGGTGAGCTGCTCGACCTGTCGTACGCGATGCGGCTGCTGGAGGAGCACAAGCGCGAGGAGGCGGACCACTCCCGCAAGGTGTGGACGGTGCTGATCTTCTGCATCTGGCACGCCATCTTCGTCGCCAAGACCCTCGACCCGGGCATCCAGCGCAACCAGTCGGCGCTGCTGACCAAGCCCGTGGTCGGTTCCATGGTGCGCTGACCACGGTCGAGGCACCTCCCGACGGTGCGGAGAGGGATGAGGGGGCGTGGGGTACGCGGTGGTGCTCGGTGAGGCGTTGGTCGACCTGCTCGACGCCGAGTGTGCCGGCGAGCCGGTCTTCCGGCAGGCGATCGGCGGCGGGCCGCTCAACGTCGCGGTCGGGGTGGCCCGCCTCGGCGGGGACGCCCGGTTCGTCGGCTCCCTCGGCGACGACGTGCTCGCCGACCGGATCCGGGAGTTCCTCACCGCGGCCGGGGTCGACGTCAGCGGAACGGTCACCGTGCCCGCGCCGACCGCGCTCGCCGTGGCCACCTTCGCCGGGGCGGAACCGGACTTCCGCTTCTACGGTGAACCGCCCTCCTACGGGCAGCTCACCGCCGACGCCCTCGACGTCGCGCTGGTCGAGGGCGCGGACGTGCTCTACTGCGGGTCGATCGTGCTGCTCTGCCCGGCGACCCTCGCCGCCGCCCGCCGGGCCTGGCGTCTGGCCACCGGCGTGCGGGTGTTCGACCCGAACATCCGCCCCCGGCTGCTGTCCGGGCCGGACGCGCTCGACGCGGTCCGCCACACGACCGCCGAGTTCGCCGCCACCGCGCACCTGGTCAAGCTCAGCGCCGCCGACGCCGACGTGCTCTACCCCGGCGAACCGGTCGAGCGGGTCGCCGCCCGGTTGCGCGAGCTGGGTGCCGGCACCGTCGTGGTCACTCTCGGCCCGCGCGGTGCGCTGGTGGCGGCCGGTGCCGAGCCGGTACGCGTACCCGCTCCCACCATCCGCGCGGTCGACGCCACCGGTGCCGGTGACTCGGTGATGGCGGCCCTCGTCGCCGGCCTGCTGGTCGACGGCCCGCCCACCGAACCGGCCGGCTGGACCGACCGGGCCGCCTTCGCGCTCCAGGTGGCCGGTCTGGCCTGCGAATCGTCCGGCGGTGCGGTCGCCATGCCCACCCGGGCCGAGGTCGCCCGCCGTTTTCCCGCCTGACGGGCTCCTGCCCCTGGCGGCGCTGCCGCCAGGCCGGCCCGGTCGACCTGCTCCGCTCTCCGTGCGGTGGGTCCGTCCTTCGCGCGGCTGGTCCGTCCTCTGCGCGGCTGGTCCGTCCTCCGCGCGGCTGGTCCGTCCTCCGCGCGGCGGCAGCCCGGTGGCGGTGGCAGGGCGGGGCATGGCGGCCCGGCCCGGTTGCGGTGGGAGGACGGCCGGGCGGCCGGTGGCGGTGGGAGGACGGCCGGTGGCGGTGGGAGGACGGCGCGGGGCCGCCCGGTGACGCAGGCCACCGCGCGCCAGGACGCGACCGGCGCCGGTCGCGGGCCTGTCGGTCCGCCGGTCAGGCGGTGCCGTCGAGTTCGGCGTACCCACGCCGGGTGGCGACCAGCGCGGCGCGCGCTCCGAACGGCGCCTCGGCGGCGACCCGCTCCGGGGGCGCACCGCCGGTGTGCCCGGCCCGGATCAGCCACGCCAGGTCGGCGAGCTGCCCGTGCTGGGCCCGGACGAACGTGACGTCCACCGGGTCGCCGTGGCCGGGCACGATCGTCGTGGCCGGCGTGGTGAGGCGCAGCAGGGCCGCCACCGCCTCCGGCCACTGCAACGGGTACGACTCCTCGAAGGCCGGCGGACCGCTCTGCTCCACCAGGTCCCCGGCGACCAGGACGTCGGCGTCCGGCACGTACACCACCAGGTCACCGGCGGTGTGTCCCCGGCCGGGGTGGCGCAGCAGCACCCGGCGACCGCCCACGTCCAGCACCGTCTCGGTGTGCACGGTGTGGGTCGGTGCCAGCAGCGGCGTCCGGGCCAACGCGGCGGCGAGCGCCGGCTGCTCCGCGCGCATCTCCTCGTACGCGAGGTGCCGCAGCTCGTCGGGACGGTCGCGGAGCCACCTGGCGGTCAGCTCGTGCGCGTAGACCGGGCGGGGTGGGTCCTCGGCGAGCGTGGCGTTGCCGAAACAGTGGTCGAAGTGGTGGTGGGTGTTCACCAGCGTCCACGGGTGCGGGGTGACCGCCCGGACGGCGGCGGCCAGCGCGGTGGCCTGCGCCGCCGTGGAGAGCGTGTCCACGAGCAGCGCCGCCCCGTCGCCGACGACCAGCGTGACGTTGACGTCGAGCAGCGGCTCGCGCAGCACGTGCACGCCCGTGCCGATCTCGACGAATCGACTGGTCATGACGCCCCGGCGGCGCGTTCCACGAAGCGCTGCCGGTCCAGCAGCACCCGCTCGACGCGCCCCTGGGCCACCGTCTCGGCACCGTCGGTGACGGTGACGGTGAAGAGCAGCCG
Organism: Micromonospora inyonensis; assembly: GCF_900091415.1. Taxonomy (NCBI): domain Bacteria; kingdom Bacillati; phylum Actinomycetota; class Actinomycetes; order Micromonosporales; family Micromonosporaceae; genus Micromonospora; species Micromonospora inyonensis. The sequence continues at coordinate 925,149 of NZ_FMHU01000002.1, forward strand.
CCGGCCGTCCACCTCGTCCAGCCGTGCCTCGGCGGCGACGGTCCGGCCCACCGGGGTGGGTGCCCGGTGCTCCAGCTCCACCCGGACGCCGACGGTGGTCGACCCCGGCGGCAGGTGCCGCGCGGTGGCCGCGACGGTGGCCGCCTCGGCCAGCGCGAGGACCCGGGGCGTGCCCAGCACCGGCACGTCACCGGAGCCGCCCGCCTGGGCGGTGTCGGCGTCGGTCACGGTGAGTTCGACCCGGGCCTTGAGCCCGGGCGTGACAGTCTGCTCCGGCATGGCGACAGCCTACGCCGACCACCGGAGCGCCGGTCGGCGTTCGTCGATGCGCCGGCCGCCGTTAACCTGAACGGTGATGGCCGTTGTCACTGACCCCCAGCCCCCTGCCCCGTCCGGTCCGCCGGTGTCGTCACCCGAGGGCGGACGCCCCCGCGTGGTCGCCATGTCGATCTGGAGCGCCCTGTTCGTCGCCGGTTGGTTGACGATCGGCCTGCCGACAGACCCGGCGTACGCCTTCGTCTGGATCTGGTCCGCCGTCATCGCCTGGAACTGGGGTCGCCCGTGGCGCAGCCACCTGGGCTTCGCCCGGGACTGGCTGCCGGTGGTGCTGCTCCTCGCCGCCTACAACCTCTCCCGGGGCTTCGCCGACAACGGCGCAATTCCGTACTCCTACGACCTGATCGTCGCCGACCGGTTCCTGGTCGGCTGGGCGACCGGGGGCGAGGTCCCCACCATCTGGTTGCAGGAGCGGCTATACCGGCCGCAGGTGCAGTGGTGGGACGTGGTGGCGGCGTGGGTCTACTTCTCGCACTTCGTGGTGACGCTGGCGGCGGCGGTGGTGCTCTGGATGCGTGACCGCGCCCGCTGGGGGGCCTACATGCGGCGGTGGGGTTTCCTCTGCGCCGCCGGCCTGGCCACCTACTTCCTCTATCCGGCCGCCCCGCCGTGGTGGGCGGCGCAGAACGGGCTGCTCGGCGAGGTCGCCCGGATCTCCACCCGGGGGTGGAAGGAGTTCGGCATGCACGGCGCGGGCAACATGCTCAACGCCGGGCAGATCGCCTCGAACCCGGTGGCCGCGATGCCCTCCCTGCACACTGCCTGGGCGCTGTTCGTGGTGCTGTTCTTCCTCACCTCGACCCGCCGCCGCTGGTGGCCGCTGCTGCTGTCGTACCCGCTGGCGATGACCTTCACCCTGGTCTACTCCGGCGAGCACTACATCATCGACGTGCTGGTCGGCTGGGCGTACGTGGGGATGACCTTCCTGGTGGTCGGCCTGGCCGAGCGGCGGTGGGCGGCCCGGCGGGCCCGTCGCGCCCCGACCGGGCCGGCGCCCGCCGGCCCCGGGACCGGGGCGGACGCCGGAGTGGCCGGGACCACCGGGCCGTCCCCGACCGAGGAGCCGACGGCTCCGGTCAGCCGCTGAGCCGGGCGGCGCGGGCCCGCGAGGTCAGCTCGTCGGCGAGGGCCCACGCCTCGGCCAGGTCCCGGTGCACCGCCGCCGCGCCGGCACCGCCCGCGGTGTCGGCGTGCACGGTGGCCAGGCCCAGCCGCCGTTGCAGCGGCCCCTGGACCACCCGGACACTCTGGATCCGGGCGTACGGCACGATGGCGAGCTGTCGGGTGACCAGGCCGGAGCGGACCACGAAGACCCGCTCGGCCAGGCCGGCGCCGAGGACGCGCCGACTCAGCGGCCGCAGCCAGCGGGCCGGCGGCGGCGGTGCGGTCAGCGGCAGCGCGGAGACGACCACGCCGGGCAGCACCTCCGCGGTGATCATCTCGCCGGTCGCCAGGTCACCCACGGGCAGGAGCCGGTCCGGGCGGTTGCGGTCGTCCGGCTCGGCCGCCGAGTAGCCGGCGACCTCCAGCCGCAGCCGCAGCCAGCCCTTGGCCCGCCACAGCAGCGGCCAGGTCACCCCGACCGCCTGCACCCGGTTGAGCGGGACGGTCTGCGCCCGGGTCTCCAGCAGTCCGTTGCCGATCCGCAGCCGGTCGCCGTCCCGGTCGAGCCGGAAGTTCCAGTCGTCGAGTACCCGCCGGATCGGTTGCAGCAGCACGCCGGCCATCGCAGTGATCGTGCTCGCCACCGCGATGAACGACCAGGAACCCTCGGAGAGGAACTGTGCCACCACGAACGCCACGCCCACCGGCAGCATGAACGCCTGCGGGGTGAGCAGCTGGCTGACCAGCAGGTCGCGGTTGCCGACGGTGTGCAGTGGCCGGCCGGGCGGCACCGGTAACGCGGCCGTCGCGGTCTCCGGCGCGGGCACGTCACGCGGGGCGTGGCCGGTCAGGTCGAGCAGGCGGGTCCGCAGGACCGTCGCGTCGGCCACGCTCAGGAACGCCAGCGGCGCCTCGGTCTTGCCACCGCCGACCACCTCCAGCCGTAGTTCGGCCAGACCGGTGAGCTGGGCGAGCAGCGGACGGACCACCTCCACGGCCTGCAACCGCTCCAGCGGGATGGCCCGGGTGCGCCGCCACAGCAGACCCTCGTGGACCCGCAGTTCGCGACCGACCACGTGGTAGCCGGTGTTGTACCAGCTGACCACCGAGAGCACCGTCGCGCCGAGGGCGAGCACCGCGACCATCGCCGTGAAGGTGCCGAGACCGACCCGGGACAGGGTCGACCAGGAGAGCCCGGCGATCACCACCACCAGGGACTTCGCCCCGTGCAGGACGGGGCTCAACGGGTGCAGGCGCTGCCGGGGCTCGACGTGTTCCGGCACCGGGGCGGCCGGGACGGGCCAGGGGTGCGCTGCGTCCGGCCCGGACTCCTCGGCCGGGCCGCCGGTCACAGCCCCTCCGCGCGGTCTTCGCCCAGCGCGGTGAGCCGGTCGCGCAGTCGGGACGCCTCCGCCGGACGCAGCCCGGGCACCCGGGCGTCACTCGCGGCGGCGGCGGTGTGCAACTGCACGGTGGCCAGCCCGAAGGCCCGCTCCAGCGGGCCGGCGGTGACGTCGACGAACTGCATCCGGGCGTACGGCACGATCGACAGCCGGCGTACCAGCAGCCCGTGCCGGACCAGCAGGTCGTCGTCGCGTTCGGCGTACCCCCAGGCGTGGACGGCCCGCACGATCGCCACCGACCGCCAGAGGCTCAGCAGCACGACCAGCGCCAGTCCGGCCCCGAACAGCCAGTGTCCGCTCAAGCCCCAGGCCACCGCGAGCCCGACCACCACGACGAGGACACCGATGCCCAGCCGGACCAGTTCCACCCGGATCAGGTCGGTGGAGACCCGCTGCCAGGCGACTGTCTCCGGCCATGGTTCGAGCGGGTCGGCCGGGGTGGGGACGGGCCCGTCGGCGTTCTCCGTGTTCACCGGTCTGCCCCGCTGCGATCACTCACCCCACGAGCGTAACGATCCGGGCAGCGGTTCGACCTCCCGGAGAAAGCTCCGCGCGGTGAGAAAGTCACCGAGGGTGCTCCGGTGCTCGGCGCACGCGAGCCAGGTCTTGCGTCGGTCGGGGTCGTGCAACCGGGGATTGTTCCACCGCAGGGCCCAAACCGCCGGCGCCCGGCAGCCGCGCGCCGAACAGACGGGTGGATCGGTGGGAGCGGGGGAGTCGGTCACCGGTGCCAGTCTAGGCGGCGCGCACCGGGAGAATGAGCGCCGGGCGGCCACGGGGGGAGCCGCCCGGCGACGGCGCAATCGTACACGCGGTGGCGGTGTTCGGACACCCCTGGCCGGCGATTCGGTGGCCGGACGCGGCGTGGTGACAATCGGCTTCTCGCCCGGTTGACGTTCAGCCGGGCATGCGAGGCTTGACCCGCACCACGTCGCCCGAGATCACGAGCACGCTGTGGAGGACCGGTGGCCCAGCCGACCACGCCCGAACCGACCGCGACCGACGCCGCCCCGGCGCCACCGAGCACACCCGCCGAGGACGCGACCCTGCTGGAGCGGGCGTTGTTCGAGATCAAGCGGGTCATCGTCGGGCAGGACCGGATGGTCGAGCGGATGTTCGTCGCCCTGCTCGCCCGGGGCCACTGCCTGCTGGAGGGAGTGCCCGGGGTGGCCAAGACCCTGGCCGTGGAGACCCTGGCCAAGGTCGTCGGCGGCTCCTTCGCCCGGGTCCAGTTCACCCCCGACCTGGTGCCCGCCGACATCATGGGCACCCGCATCTACCGGCAGTCCAGCGAGAAGTTCGATGTGGAGCTGGGACCGGTCTTCGTCAACTTCCTGCTCGCCGACGAGATCAACCGCGCCCCGGCGAAGGTGCAGTCGGCGCTGCTGGAGGTGATGAGCGAGCGCCAGGTGTCGATCGGTGGGGAGAGCCACCGGGTGCCGGACCCGTTCCTGGTGATGGCCACCCAGAACCCGATCGAGCAGGAGGGCGTCTACCCGCTGCCCGAGGCGCAACGGGACCGCTTCCTGATGAAGATCGTCGTCGGCTACCCGACGGACGCCGAGGAGCGGGAGATCGTCTATCGGATGGGGGTGGCGCCGCCCGTACCGGCGCCGGTGTTCACCACCACCGACCTGCTCACCCTCCAGCGCAAGGCCGACCAGGTGTTCGTGCACAACGCGCTGGTCGACTACGCGGTCCGGCTGGTGCTGGCCACCCGTACCCCGGCCGAGCACGGGATGCCGGACGTCGCCCAGCTCATCCAGTACGGCGCGAGCCCCCGCGCGTCGCTCGGCCTGGTCCGGGCCACCCGTGCGCTGGCCCTGCTGCGGGGCCGGGACTACGCGCTGCCCCAGGACGTGCAGGACATCGCCCCGGACATCCTCCGCCACCGGCTGGTGCTCAGCTACGACGCCCTCGCCGACGACGTCCCCGCCGACCACATCGTGCACCGGGTGATGTCGACCATCCCGCTGCCGTCGGTGGCGCCCCGGCAGCAGGCCACGCCGCCGGCAGGTCCTCCGCCGGGCGCGCAGTCGCCCGCCGGCCCGGCGCCGGGCGCGGGCTGGCCCGGGCAGCGGCCGTGACCCCACCCGCCCGCCGGTCGACCGGCGCCACCCCCGGACGGAGCGAGGCGGTCCTCTCCCGGCTCCAGCTCCTGGTCACCCGCAAACTCGACGGTCTGCTCCAGGGCGACTACGCCGGGCTGCTGCCCGGGCCGGGCAGCGAGGCGGGGGAGTCCCGCGAGTACCGCCCCGGTGACGATGTCCGTCGGATGGACTGGCCGGTGACCGCGCGGACGACGACGCCGCACGTGCGGCGTACGGTGGCCGACCGGGAGCTGGAGACGTGGCTCGCGGTGGACCTCTCGGCGAGCCTGGACTTCGGCACCGGGCAGTGGCTCAAGCGCGAGGTGGTGATCGCGGCGGTGGCGGCCCTGGCACACCTGACCGTCCGGGGCGGCAACCGGATCGGCGCGGTGGTCGGCACCGGCGGCGCGCCCTCCGCGCCCCGGCGGTGGGGCCGGACGCCCGACGCCGTCCCGGTCGTGCGGCGGCTGCCGGCCCGCAGCGGGCGGAAGGAGGCCCAGGGTCTGGTACGCGCCGTCGCCGGGATCGAGATCGGGCCGGGCCGCGCCGACCTCGGTGCCCTGGTCGACGTGCTCAACCGGCCGCCCCGGCGGCGGGGCGTGGCGGTGGTGATCTCCGACTTCCTCGCACCGCCGGAGCAGTGGGGACGACCGATCCGTAAGCTGCGGGTCCGGCATGACGTGCTGGCGATCGAGGTGGTCGACCCGCGTGAGCTGGACCTGCCGGACGTGGGGGTGCTGCCGGTGGTGGACCCGGAGACCGGGGAGCTGCACGAGGTGCAGACCGCCGATCCCCGGCTGCGCCGCCGGTACGCCGAGGCGGCCGCCGCCCAGCGCGCGGCGATCGCCCGGGAGCTGCGGGCGGCTGGTGCCGCCCACCTGCGTCTGCGTACCGACACCGACTGGCTGCTGGACATGGTGCGTTTCGTGGCCGCGCAGCGGCACGCCCGCACCCGGGGGACGACTCGATGATCCGTTTGTTGCAACCGTGGTGGCTGCTGACCCTGCTGCCCGTGTTCGCGCTCGCCGCGCTGTACGTCTGGCGGCAACGCCACCGCCGGGCGTACGCGATGCGGTTCACCAACGTGGACCTGCTGCGTACCCTCGCCCCCCGGGGGCTGGGCTGGCGGCGGCACGTCGGGGCGGTCGCGCTGCTGCTCTGCCTGCTGACCCTGGCCACCGCCACCGCCCGGCCGGCGATCGACACCCGGGAGCCGCTGGAGCGGGCGACCGTCATGCTCGCCATCGACGTGTCGCTGTCCATGCAGGCCGACGACGTGACCCCGAACCGGTTGCAGGCGGCCCAGGAGGCGGCGAAGCAGTTCGTCAGCGAACTGCCCGAGACGTACAACCTGGGGCTGGTCTCGTTCGCCAAGTCGGCGAACGTGCTGGTGCCGCCGACGAAGGACCGGTCGGCGGTGACCGCCGCCATCGACGGGCTGGTGCTGGCCGAGGCGACCGCCACCGGGGAGGCGGTCTTCACCTGTCTGGAGGCGATCCGCTCGGTGCCGGCCGACGGTGCGGCGGGCATCCCGCCGGCCCGGATCGTGCTGCTCTCCGACGGTTTCCGGACCGCCGGCCGGTCCGTGGAGGAGGCCGCGGCGGCGGCGCAGGCGGCGAACGTGCCGGTCTCCACGATCGCCTTCGGCACCGACTCCGGGCAGGTGGACATCGGCGGCCAGGTGCAGCGGGTGCCGGTGGACCGGCTGGCCCTGGCGGACCTCGCGGAGACCACCGAGGGGTACTTCTACGAGGCGGCGTCGGTGACCGAGCTGAAGCAGGTGTACCAGGACATGGGCAGCTCGATCGGCTTCCGGACCGAACCCCGGGAGATCACCCAGTGGTACGCGGGAGTGGCGTTGCTGCTCGCCCTCGTGGCGGCCGGGGCGAGTCTGCTCTGGACCTCCCGCATCTTCTGAACCGGGCCACGCACGCCGGTGCGGGACCGCCGTCGACGCGGTGCGCCGACGGCGGTCCCGCCACCGTGCCGCGATCACGCGCCGGTGGCGGAGGTTCGGCTGGTGGGTTCAGTGACTTCCGCTGGTGAGGACGAAGAGGACGGCGACCCAGACGGCGGCGAGGGTGAAGCCCAGCGGGGCGACGTAGCGGCTCATGGACGCACTCCGGTGGCGACTCGACGGTCGGCGGCGGGGGCCGGACCGGGGGAGGGGGACAGGACGCGCACACCAGTCGTGACCGGGGGACTCTACCCGCGACCGCCCGGGGAAGGGCGGAGCGACCGGTGCCATGGCCGGATGGGCCGCAGCGGTGGTGCGGAACGCGGGGAGCGAAAGCGGGTCAGCGTGAACTGAGTCGTGACTCAGTGGAGCCGACGAGGGGCCCGGCCACGACTGGGAGGATCGCTATCTCGCACAGCGATCACCTCCAGCGGTCGACGGGGCCCGGAACGCGGATCATCTTACACCCGCGTCCGGTGTGGTCCCCGCCGGGTCGCGCCACGCGCAGGGCCCCTCCCGAGTTCACGCTTACCTGCCGGTAACCCCTAGTCTCCAACCCGTCTGTGCACTCGTTTTTCGCGCAAGGGGGACTCGTGGCCCGTACCGTGCTGGTGACCGGGGGTAACCGGGGGATCGGCCTGGCCATCGCGCAGGCCTTCGCCAAGCAGGGCGACCGGGTCGCGGTGACCCACCGCTCCGGCGACGCTCCCGACGGGCTGTTCGGGGTCCGCTGCGACGTCACCGACTCCGCCTCGGTCGACGAGGCGTTCACCGCCGTCGAGGCGGAACTGGGTGGCGTCGAGGTGCTGGTGGCCAACGCCGGCATCACCGACGACACGCTGCTCATGCGGATGTCCGAGGAGCAGTTCACCCGGGTGCTGGACACCAACCTGACCGGCGCGTTCCGCTGCGCCCAGCGCGCCTCCCGCAAGATGCTCCGCGCCCGCTGGGGCCGGATGATCTTCGTCTCCTCGGTGGTCGGCCTCTACGGCGGCATGGGCCAGGTCAACTACGCCGCCAGCAAGGCCGGCATGGTCGGCGTGGCCCGGTCGATCACCCGCGAGCTGGGTTCCCGCAACATCACCGCCAACGTCGTCGCACCCGGGTTCGTCGACACCGACATGACCGCGGCGCTGCCGCAGGAGCGGCGCGACCAGTACCTAGGCGCCATTCCGGCCGGCCGGTTCGCCACCGCCGAGGAGGTGGCCGGGGTGGTCACCTGGCTGGCGGGCGACAGCGCGGCCTACGTCTCCGGCGCCGTCATCCCGGTCGACGGCGGCCTGGGCATGGGCCACTGACACCGGCCACCCGCACCGACACAACGACGGAGGATATCCCCATGTCCGGACTGCTGGCCGGTAAGCGGCTGCTGGTCACCGGCGTCATCACCGACGCCTCGATCGCCTTCTCGGTGGCGAAGCTGGCCCAGGAGAACGGCGCGCAGGTCGTGCTCACCGGGTACGGCCGGCTCTCGCTGGTCGAACGGATCGCCAAGCGGCTGCCCCAGCCGGCCCCGGTGATCGAACTCGACGTCACCAACGCCGAGCAGCTCGCCGGCCTCCCGGACAAGGTCCGCGAGCACGTCGACGGCCTGGACGGGGTGGTCCACTCGATCGGCTTCGCCCCGCAGAGCTGCCTCGGCGGCGGCTTCCTCGACGCCCCCTGGGAGGACGTGGCCACCGCGCTGCACGTCTCCACGTACTCCTACAAGTCGCTGGCGATGGCGGCGCTGCCGCTGATGTCCCCGGGCGGTGCGGTGGTCGGCCTCACCTTCGACGCCACCAAGGCCTGGCCGGTCTACGACTGGATGGGCGTGGCCAAGGCCGGGCTGGAGTCCGCCTCCCGCTACCTGGCGTTGCACCTCGGCCCGAAGGGCATCCGGAGCAACCTGGTCGCCGCCGGCCCGCTGCGCACCATCGCGGCGAAGTCCATCCCCGGGTTCGAGCAGTTCGAGACGACGTGGAGCGAGCGGGCACCGCTGGGCTGGAGCCTCGACGACCAGGAGCCGGCCGCGCGGGCCTGCCTTGCCCTGCTCTCCGACTGGTTCCCGGCCACCACCGGCGAGATCGTCCACGTCGACGGCGGGTACCACGCCCTCGGGGCCGCCTGACCCTTCGCACGACGCCCCCGCTGTCGGCTGCGCCACAGCGGGGACGTCGTCGCGCGGGGGCACGAGGGGCCGTCGCGAGGTCGCCCCGGTGCTCGGGGAACAATGGGGCCATGGCGTACGACGCGGTGGTGCTGGTCTCCTTCGGTGGTCCGGAGCGGCCCGAGGACGTGATGCCGTTCCTCCAGAACGTGACCCGGGGCCGGGGGATCCCCCCGGAGCGGCTCGCCGAGGTGGCCGAGCACTACCAGCACTTCGGCGGGGTCTCCCCGATCAACCAGCAGTGCCGCGACCTGCTCGCCGCCGTCCGGGCCGACTTCGCCGCCCACGGGCTCGACCTGCCCGTGTACTGGGGCAACCGCAACTGGCACCCGATGCTCGCCGACACCGTCGCGCAGATGCGCGACGACGGGGTGCGCCACGCGTTGGCGTTCGTCACCAGCGCGTACGGCGGCTACTCCTCCTGCCGGCAGTACCAGGAGGACATCGCGGCGGCCCGGGCGGCGGTCGGCCCGGATGCGCCCGTGGTCGACAAGCTCCGCCAGTTCTGGGACCATCCCGGCTTCGTCCAGCCGCACGCCGACGCGGTCACCGCGGCGCTTCACCGGCTCGACCCGGCGAAGCGGGCCACCACCCGGGTGGTCTTCACCGCGCACTCGGTACCCACCTCGATGGCGGCCACCGCCGGCCCGCACGGCGGCCGGTACGAGGCCCAACTGCACGAGACCGCCCGGCTGGTCGCCGCGGCGGCGGCCCCGGACCTGGCGTACGACCTGGTGTGGCAGAGCCGCTCCGGGCCGCCGCAGGTGCCGTGGCTGGAGCCGGACGTCAACGACCACCTGGCCAAGCTCCCCGGAGAGGGCGTCACCAGCGTGGTGGTCAGCCCGGTCGGGTTCGTCTCCGACCACCTGGAGGTGGTCTGGGATCTCGACACCGAGGCCCTGAGCACGGCCCGGCAGCTCGGCCTGGACTTCGTCCGGGCCGGTACCCCCGGCACCGACCCCCGGTTCGTGGCCATGGTCCGCGAACTGGTCACCGAGCGGCTCGACCCGGACACCACCGCCCGCCGCCGGCTCGGGGAGGTGCCCTGCTGGGACACCTGCCCGACGGCGTGCTGTGTCCCGCCCCGCCGCCCCCGACCCGTCACCGACGCCAGCCCCGACCAGCCGTGAGGAACCCGATGATCGAGCGGAAGCCGGTGGCCAGTTGGCTCACCGACATGGACGGCGTGCTGGTGCACGAGGGCCAGCCGGTGCCGGGCGCCCCGGAGTTCGTCAACCGGCTGCGCGCCTCGGGCAAGCCGTTCCTGGTGCTGACCAACAACTCCATCTACACGCCCCGCGACCTGTGCGCCCGGCTCAACCGGATGGGCTTCGAGGTGCCGGAGCACGCGATCTGGACGGCGGCCCTGGCCACCGCGCAGTTCCTGGCCGACCAGCGCCCCGGCGGCACCGCGTACGTGATCGGTGAGGCGGGGCTGACCACCGCGCTGCACGCGGTCGGGTACGTGCTCACCGACTTCGAGCCGGACTACGTGGTGCTGGGGGAGACGCGCACCTACAGTTTCGAGGCGATCACCAAGGCGGTCCGGCTGATCAACGGCGGTGCCCGCTTCATCTGCACCAACCCGGACGTCACCGGCCCGTCGGTGGAGGGGGCGCTGCCGGCGGCCGGCTCGGTCGCGGCGATGATCTCCAAGGCGACCGGGGTGGAGCCGTACTTCGTGGGCAAGCCGAACCCGATGATGATGCGGTCGGCGCTGAACACCATCGAGGCGCACTCCGAGAGCACCGCGATGATCGGCGACCGGATGGACACCGACATCCTCTGCGGCCTGGAGGCGGGGCTGGAGACCATCCTCGTGCTCACCGGCATCAGCACCCGGGCCGAGGCGGAGCGGTACCCGTACCGGCCGTCGCGGATCGTCGGCTCGGTGGTCGACCTGATCGACGAGATCTGATCCGCCGGCGGTCGGTGGGGCCGTGCGTCCCGGATCAGGGACGCAGTGGGGCGTTGCAGGCGGCGACCAGGGCGCGCCGGCACGCGGTGGTCAGTGGGCGCAGGGCGGCGTCGCGCTGCTGTGCCTCGTACCCGTTGACCGCTCCGCCCGGTGCGGCGTGTTCGGCCAGCGCGAGCACCCGGTCGAGCACGGCGGCGCGGGCGAACAGTCGCCGTGACCGTGGGTCGAAGCCGGGTGGCAGGTCGGTCGCGCCATCCGGACGGCGCAGCGCGGCCAGCGCGCCGGCCAGCTCGGGCCGCCACTGGGCGACGTCCAGCCGGGTCAGCGCGGCGGTGGTCTCGGCCAGCGCGGTGGCCAGTTCCGCCTCCGCCTCGGCGGCACAGGGCATCGTCAGCGACGCGGCGGGGGCCTCGGCCGGCAGCGGATAGAACCGCCACAGCACCGTCTCCCAGGTCATCCCGGAGCCCGAGGTGTGCGTCCGGACCTGGGGGATCAGGCCCAGCCCACCGGCGACCACCGCCTCACCGGCGAGCAGCGCCGCACCGGTGAAGTCGCCCGGGCCGGGCAGGCCCCGTGGGTCGCCCGGTGCGGGCAGCACCAGTCGGATCTCGTCCGGGGAGAGCCGGGCCAGGGTGGGCAGCGCGTCGCGCAACGGCACGTCCGTCCAGGTGCCGGGGGCGTCGGCGACGAGATGTTCCTCGTCGCCGGCGACCGCGTCGGGCACCTCGTCGAACGGGACCAGCCCGGCGCGCCACGCGCGCACCCAGGCCACGAACCGGCTCGACCGGCGCGGAGCAAGAGCGACCGCGCCCGTTGCGGGAGACATGCAGAGAAGGGTACGTCGTGACGGCGGCTCTGTCTCGACCGTCGCGGGGGCCGTACCGCCTGCCCCAGCTTGCCCCGTTCCGACCCGCGGTGACCCGGGCGGTGGGCGGCGTGCCTGCGTCGTCCGGGGCGGACCGGCGGTTACCGTCACGACCATGGGGAGGCGATACGGCGAGGACGTGCTGTCGGGGGACTGGCGGCGGCGCAGGGCGGTGCCCGAGGTGGACGCCGAACCCGACCTGGTGGTCGAGGAGGCCGACTCGGGCTTCTGCGGCGCGGTGGTCGGGTTCGAGGCCGGCGCGGTGGTGCTGGAGGACCGGCACGGCCGACGGCGCAACTTCCCGCTGCTGCCGGCGGCGTTCCTGCTCGACGGCGAACCGGTCACGCTGCGCCGGCCGACCCGCGCGCCGGTGCCCGCCGCCCGCCGCCGCACCGCCTCCGGTTCGATCGCCGTCGAGGGGGTACGCGCCCAGGTGGCAAAGGCCAGCCGGATCTGGGTGGAGGGGGTGCACGACGCCGCCCTGGTGGAGCGGATCTGGGGCGACGACCTGCGCATCGAGGGGGTCGTGGTGGAGCCGCTGGACGGCATCGACGCCCTCGACGCCGAGGTGCGCGCCTTCGCCCCCGGCCCGACCCGACGGCTCGGGGTGCTCGTCGACCACCTGGTGCCCGGCTCGAAGGAGAGCCGGATCGTCGCCCGGGTCGACTCGCCGTACGTGCTGGTGACCGGGCATCCCTACGTCGACGTCTGGCAGGCCGTGAAACCGGCGGCGCTCGGCATCCGGGCCTGGCCGGTGGTGCCGCCGGGGCGGCCCTGGAAGGAGGGGGTCTGCGCCGCGCTCGGGGTGGCCGGGCCCGCCGACATGTGGCGGCACATCCTCTCCCGGGTCGACAGCTTCGCCGACGTGGAGACTCCACTGATCAACGCGATGGAACGCCTCATCGACTTCGTCACCGAGCCCGGCTGAGGCGTCGGCTGGCTGGGGTGGGGCGGGCTGGGCTGGGTTGGGGTGGTAGCAGGGGCCCCTTGTTACCGCTTTTTGTCGTGCAGGGGTCCCCTGCTTCCACCAGAACCGGGCGCAGCCGACGATCAGGGCTCCTCGTCCGGACTGCGGGTGAGGACGAAGGTCGCCACGTCCAGGGCGACCGCGTGTCCGCTGCCGTCGCGCAGCACGGTGAGCAGTTCGCCGTCCTCCTCGGCGGAGCAGCCCCGCCAGCGGTCCGGCGCCTCCGGCGCGAACCGGAGCATCCGCTCGCCCCGCCGGTACGCCACCAGGTGACCCGCGCCGCCGTCCCAGGTGACGTCGGTCGGGTGCCCCATCCACCACCAGCGCCCGGTCAGCTCGGCCACCTCCGCTGGCGGTGGTGCGGCGGCAGGCCGCCACGGCGCCGCCGGGGTCGGCTCGGCGTCCAGCACGGTGGTGAGCACCTCCAGGCCGAGCGTGCCGATCCCGCCGTTCCGGAAGCCGTACGAGTTGGCGAAGCCGACGATGCCGGTGCGGGACGGACGGTGCACCGCCAGCGCGGCGACGTACCCCGGCATCGAGCCGCCGTGCCCGACGTACACCCGGTCGCCCTGGCGGTGGAGCTCCAGCCCGAGGCCGTGCCCGCTACGCCAGGAGTCGAGGTCGCTGATCACCACGGGGGCGCACATCTCGGTCAGGCTCTCCGGGGCGAGCACCTCCGGTGCCGGGTCGGCGAGGAAGGCCGCCCAGGTCGCCAGGTCCGTCGCGGTGAACCAGAGCTGCCCGGCGGGGGCCATCGCCCCGGTGTCGGTCCGCGGTTCCTCCCGCAGCGTGTCGTGCCAGGGATGCACCACGTAGCCCCGGGCGAACGGCTCGGTGGCCTGGTACGTGGTGCGGCGCATGCCGAGCGGGTCGAGGATCCGCTCCCGCAGCAGGGCGAACCACGGCGTACCGGTGACCGCCTCCAGCACCCCACCGAGCAGCCCGTACGCCAGGTTGGAGTAGTGGTAGCCCCGGTGCGGCGGGTAGGCCAGCTTCTCCGCCGTCACCCCGGTGAGCAGGGTCGCCAGATCGCTGCCCTCGGCGCGCTCCCACCACTGCCCGTCCGGCTCACGTTGCAGGCCGCTGGCGTGGCCGAGAAGTTGACGCAGGGTCAGGGTGCCGACTCCGGTGCCGGGCAGGTGCCGTTCCAGCGGGTCGTCGAGCGCGAGTCGCCCGGCGTCGCGGAGTTGCATGACCAGGACCGCCGTCATGGTCTTGCTGATCGAGCCGATCCGGTACTGGAGGTCGGCGTCGGGGCGGGGATGCTCGCCGGCCACGCTGAGATGGGCCAGTGTCCCGCCCCGTACCACGCCGATCACCAGCGAGGGGGTGCGCCCGGTGGACTGGGCCGTGGTGACGAGGGCATCCACCTGGCGGGCGGTCTCCGGCAGCAGGGACATTTCGCTCCTTTTCGGTGGGGACATGCCGGTCTGACCGGCTGGCCCGAGCTTACTGATCTTCGTCGTTCGTGGTGGGGTGCACGCACGTGGCACGATCGGTGACGTGGACACGTTGCTCTGGATCGTGCTGGGTGCGCTGCTCGCTGTCGCGGAGATTTTCACGACGACGCTCTTCCTGATCATGTTCGCGGCCGGAGCTTTCGCCGCGGCGGGTGCGGCGGCGCTCGGCGCGCCGGTCGGGGTGCAGGCGATCGTCTTCGCGGCGGTCTCCGCACTGACGGTCCTGACGGCCCGTCCCACGATCCAGCGGCACCGCCGCTCGGCGCTCTCCACCGGCGAGCAGCCGTTCGGGGTGGAGGCCCTGGAAGGGACCAACGCGTTGGTGCTGGAGCAGGTCGACGCCGAGGGTGGCCTGGTGAAGATCGACGGCGAGTTGTGGAGCGCCCGCTCGTACGACGCGACGCACGTCTTCGTGCCCGGGCAGCGCGTCCAGGTGATCCAGGTCCGGGGCGCGACCGCCCTGGTCTGGCAGGACGACATCTCCCCCGGCGAGCTTCCCCGGTCGGGAGGGTGAGGGTATGGACCGGGTGATCGCGGTGCTGCTCGGCGCGGTGGCGCTGGTCGCTCTGGTCAAAGTGGCCAGTAGGGCGTCACGGTGACCCGGGTGGAGATCACGGCGGTCGAGCCGTCGCCCGCGCATCCCTCACGCGACGGAGAAGCAGATGCGCGCCGACGGTGACGGGCGGGTCCGCGTCCTCCCGCCCGGTGCGGGGGACGGCATCCAGGTGACCCGGGCCACGGGGCGCGACCGCCCTGGCCCGGCAGGACGACATTTCTTCGGGGAACTCTCCCCAGTCGAAAGGGAGAACGTATGGAACTGGTGATCGCGGTGCTGTTCGGCGCCATGGCGCTGGTCGCGGTGATCGCTCTGGCCAAGGCGGTGCGCATCGTGCCGCAGCAGCGTCAGGACGTGGTCGAGCGGCTCGGCAAGTACAAGCGCACCCTGAACCCCGGGCTGAACCTGCTGGTCCCGTTCATCGACGCGGTACGTACCAAGGTCGACATGCGCGAGCAGGTGGTCAGCTTCCCGCCGCAGCCGGTGATCACCTCGGACAACCTGGTCGTCTCGATCGACACCGTGCTCTACTTCAAGGTGATCGACTCGGCGCGGGCCACGTACGAGATCTCGAACTTCCTCCAGGCGATCGAGCAGCTCACCGTCACCACGCTGCGGAACGTGATCGGCTCGCTGGACCTGGAGCGGGCGCTGACCAGCCGGGAGGAGATCAACCGGCACCTGTCCGGTGTGCTGGACGAGACCACCGGCCGCTGGGGCATCAAGGTGACCCGGGTGGAGATCAAGGCGATCGAGCCGCCGCCGAGCATCCGTGACTCGATGGAGAAGCAGATGCGCGCCGAGCGGGACCGCCGGGCCGCGATCCTCAACGCCGAGGGGCACAAGCAGTCGCAGATCCTCACCGCCGAGGGTGAGAAGCAGGCGGCGGTGCTGCGGGCCGACGGTGACCGGCAGGCGCGGATCCTCCAGGCCGAGGGGCAGGCGAAGGCGATCCGGACCGTCTTCGACGCGATCCACCAGGCCAACCCGAGCCAGAAGGTGCTCGCCTACCAGTACCTCCAGGCCCTGCCCCAGATCGCCAACGGCACCGCCAACAAGGTCTGGATCGTTCCGGCCGAGTTGACCAAGGCCCTGGAGGGCATGGGCGGCGCGCTCGGCGGGCTGAGCCAGATGGTCGGTGACGCCCCGACGGCGCAGGCCTCGTCCGGGGCGAGCGACGTGGAGCGGGAGGCCGCCGAGGCCGCGCAGGCCGCGGCGGCCGCCGCCCGGCAGATCCACGACGAGGTACGCGTCGCCGAGGCGCAGGCCACCGGCGGCCACGGCCCGCAGGGGCTGCCCGCGCCGGAGCCGGTGTCCCCGAACAGCCTGCTCCAGGACCCGGCCGACCAGCGCGAACGGGGCTGACCAGGGCGAACGGCGCCGCCTCCGGCTCCGGGGGCAAAAAGCGAATATCGCTCATACGGCGCTCCGGTGCCTGCCACGATCGGTTCGAGGACCGAAGGTGACCAGGTGCCGGGGCGCCGTACGCGTCCCTGGCCGCCGGGCCGGTCCATCTCGCCGACCGTATGGTCGGTGGGCCCGCCGGCCCCGGAGCAGTGAGCGAGGTGACGCATGAACGATCCGACGAGACCGGTCCGTTCCCGCGCGGCGGTGCCCGGGGCGCACGACCCGACAGGACCCATCGGCTCGCGTCGTACCGGTGGTGGGTTCGGGGTGCTGCCCTTCGTCGTCGAACCGACCCCGGCCGGCCCGGCCACCGACGCCACCTGGGCCTGGTCGATGCGACGGCTCGCCCGTGCGTCGGTGTGGCTGCTGCCGGCGTACGCGATCCTCTACGGCACGGTGGCGCTGGCCAGCGACGGTGGCGCCGGCAACGATCCGTACCCGGCTGACGGCCGACCGCTCTACCTGATCGGCTGGGTCGGCGCAGTGTGGATCGGCCTGCTCGCCCTGCTGGCGCTGGCCGGTCTGCTGGTGACCACCCGCAGCCGGCGCAGCGCCGCCGCCGGTCTGCTGGTCAGCCTGGCCGGGACGGTGCTGATGCTGCCGTTCGCCGGGCTCACCGAGCAGACCCCGGTCTTCGGCACCACCGCGCGGAGTCTGGTCCTGGTCGGAGCGACCTGCTACAGCGCCGGCTGGGCGCTGACCGGATGGGCGGTCGCCCGCTCCGGGGTGTTCAGCATCGGGGACGGGGCGATGCTGGTCATCGCCGCGCCCCTGCTCGGCCTCGGCGGCGCGCTGGTCGGTTCGTTGCAGACCTTCGGCGCGATGTTCGCGCTGGTGGCCGGGATCGGCGTCGCCTACCGCGCGGGCCGGCTGGTGCCCCGGCAGATCGTCCGGGACGCCGCCGCCGCGAGTCTGGCCACCCCCACGCCCCCGGCCGGCACCCGATGACCGGGGATCCGGGACGGACCGGACACCGCCCCGCCCCGCGCCCCGACCGGTGGGGCCGGCACCGGCGGGTCGCCGTGAGTTTCCTGGCAACCCGCGCCAGGGAGTGGGCGATGCTCGCAAAACCGCGTCAACCTGGAGAAATGCGTTCCCGATCGCTGGTGGGCCGGCTGGCCGCCGTGGTGCTCTGCGGTGTCCTCGCCGGGCTCGTCCTGGCCGCTGCCGCCTTCCCCGGCAACCTCTTCCTCGGCCTGACCGTGAAGGCGACCAGCGACGCCTGGGGTGGCCTGCCGCAGGAACTGCGTGCTCCCGCCACCGCCCAGCGCACCGCGGTCTACGCCCGCGACGGACGGACGCTGATCACCAACTTCTACGACGTCGACCGCCGGGACGTGCCGCTGACGGAGATCGCTCCGGTGATGCGCCAGGCGATCGTGGCGGCCGAGGACCGGCGCTTCTACTCCCACGGCGGGGTGGACCTGCGGGGAGTGGCCCGCGCACTGGTCACCAACGCCAAGGAGGGGACGACGCAGGGCGCCTCGACGCTGACCATGCAGTACGTCCGCAACGTGCTCAAGAGCGACCCGGAGCGCACCGCCGAGGAACGCCAGAGCGCGACCGAGGTGAGCGCCGGGCGCAAGCTCCAGGAGATCCGGTACGCCGCCGCGCTGGAGCAGACCCTCGACAAGGACGAGATCCTCGCCCGCTACCTCAACATCGCGTACTTCGGTTCCGGGGCGTACGGCATCGCGGCGGCCAGCGAACGGTACTTCAGCGTGACCCCGGCCGAGCTGACCCTCGCCCAGGCCGCCCTGCTGGCGGGTCTGGTGCAGTCGCCGAACGAGTACAGCCCGATCGACGGCGACCGCGACGCGGCCCTGGTGCGCCGCTCGTACGTGCTCGACTCGATGGTGGTCACCGGCGCGATCACCACCGCACAGGCGGACCGGGCCCGCGCCGAGGACCTGACGCTCGACCCGACCGAGCAGCCCAACGGCTGCACCGCGATCCCCGGCAGCCACGCGGACTGGGGCTTCTTCTGCGACTACCTGCGCAGCTGGTGGCTGGCGCAGCCGGCGTTCGGCGGCACCGTCGCCGAACGCGAACAGGCCCTGCGTCGGGGCGGGTACACCGTCGTCACCTCGCTGGACCCGACGGTGCAGGCGAGCGCGCTACGCCAGTCGCTGGCGGTCTTCGACTCCGACGAACCCCGGGCCCTGCCGATCGCGGCCGTCGAGCCGGGCACCGGCCGGGTGCTGGCGATGGCGGTCAACCGGAACTACAGCCTCGCCGCCAATCCCGCCGGGCAGGACAACCGCCCGAACACGGTCAACCAGCTCGTGGCCGGTGGCGGGGCCATCGACGGCTACCAGGCCGGGTCGACGTTCAAGCTGTTCACCATGCTCGCCGCCCTGGAGTCGGGGCTGCCGCTGGACACCGAGTACTACGCGCCGACCCGGCTGCCCACCCGGTACCCGGCGGAGGGGTCGACGGCGGTCTGCGGTGACCGGTGGTGCCCGGCCAACGCCGACCCGGCCAGCATGAACGGCTACCGGACCATGTGGGACGCCTTCGGCCGGTCGGTGAACACGTACTTCGTCCGGCTCTCCGAGCAGGTCGGCCCGGCGAAGGTGGTCGAGATGGCGCAGCGGCTCGGCATCACGTTCCGCTCGGACCTCGACGAGAAGCTGGCCCGTACCGACGCCGCCGACTGGGGGGCGTTCACCCTCGGCGTGTCGGCCACCACCCCGCTCGACCTGGCCGCCGCGTACGCCACCGTGGCCGCCGAGGGCACGTACTGCGCTCCGCTGCCGGTGCTCTCGGTCGCCGGCCCGGACGGCACGAAGCTGCCGGTCGGCGACCCGTCCTGCCGCCGGGTGCTCGACGCCGACGTGGCGCGGGCGGCCACCGACGCGGCCCGCTGTCCGGTCGGCCAGGATCCCGCGTACGGTCGGTGCACCGGCGGCACCGCCGCCGCTGCGGACCGGATCGTCGACGGCCGCCCGCTGGCCGGCAAGTCGGGCACCTCGGACCAGGACGCCACCAAGTCGTTCGTCGCGTACACCCCGCAGGTCGCCGTCGCCGGCATCGCGGCGAACCCCGACGACCCCACCGACCGGGTGGGCATCGCGGCGCAGTCCGGCGTGGTGGAGGCGGTGGCCCGGGTGATCGTCGCCGCGACCGAGGGCAGACCGGAGGCGGACTTCACCCCGCCGAGCCGGGATCTCGCCCTCGGCGACGAACCCGAGCGGCGCGCACCGCCCACCCGCTCCGGCGACGACGAGAACGACCTCGACCTCCGCGAGTGGTTCGACCGTCTCCGTACGCCCCGCTGAACGGAGTTCCGCGCCTGCTCGGCGCCGCCCGCTGGCGGACCGGACCAGCGTCGTCGAGGAGCGGCTGGAGAGCATCCCCCGCTCTCGCGGACGTCGCCCGGCTGGCTCTATGGTGGCGGCAGCCGGTAGCCGGGCGGGTCGGCGCGCCGCGCGGTGGTCGGCGTCCGGCACCGGCCGGTGGCCGTCGGCCAGCTCGGTCACGGTGACCACCCGCCCGGCCAGCGACAGGCGGCGCAGCCCCGCCGCGTCGGCGCTCCCGGTGATCACGACCGGCTCACCGAGCGTCCGCCACGCGTGCCGGAGCGCGTCGAGCGCCGGGGAGGAGTGCCCGGTGCCCTCGGGCAGGGCGGCGGTGGTCAGCGGCGCCACCCCGGCCAGCACGCAGCCGAAGAACGCCGGCCAGTACTCGACGGCCGCGCCGACGCGCAGGATCGCGTACCCGCCGGGCGGCACGCCCCGGGCCCGCAGCGTCGCGGACCGCGCGGGCCCGGTCGAGCAGGTCGGGGTGGGCCAGGAAGTCGGTGCCGCCGTCGGCGGCGACCAGGTGGAGACCGGCGTCCGGGAACCGCTGTGCCGCGCGGGCCAGCGCCTCGCCCAGCGTCCGCGGATGCTCCGGGTCGTCGGGCAGGTCACCCCCGTGGCTGACGGCGGGACGGCGGCCGGACGGGTGGGGAACGGTCACGGGGCTACCTCGGCTGGTGGTCGGCGTGCAGCGGCCCGGAGGCGGACGTGGACGACGAGGAAGGCGAGCGCGGCGGCCAGCGCCAGCCCGTGGGCGACCCCGACGACCGGGAATGGCGGGAACCGGTCCAGCAGCACGGCGCAGATGATCATGCCGAGCCCGAAGCCGGCGTTCTGCGCCGCGCTGGCGAAGCCGAACAGGCGGGGCCGCAGGTCGCCGTCGACCGCCTGGAGGCGGGTGGTGTAGCTGATCTCGGCGTAGCCGTCGGCCGCGCCGGCCGCCAGGGTCACCGGGACCAGCAGCCAGACCGGCAGGCCGGTGAAGGCGAGCACGAAACAGACCGACATCAGGCAGGTGGCCACGCCGAAGGGCAGCTCCGTCGGGCCCCGCCCGGCGCGTTTCGCCCGCCGGGCGGCCCAGCGGCCGGCGAGCAGGCTGCCCGCCGCCCAGGCGGTGGTGAAGACGGCGGCGAACGTGGCGGGGGAGTCGGGGCGGACCAGGGTCGCGTACACCGGCAGCCCGACGTTGTGCGACGCGGAGCCGAGGGCGTCCGCGGCGCGTACCGCGATCATCGCCGGCACCACCGGGGCGACGGCCCGGAGCAGCCCGAACCGACCGGGTGCGCGGCCCTCGACGGCGGGACGCCCGGCGGTGGCCGGCCGACCGACGGCGGCGGTACGCCGGGCCACCGGCAGCAGGAGCAGGGCGGAGAGCAGGTAGGTGGCGGCGTCCACCAGGAACGCCACGTGGTAGCCGAGCCATCCGACGAGCACGCCCGCCGAGGCGAACCCGAGCAGCATCCCCGCCGAGCGCAGCGTGACCACCAGGCCGTTGGCCCGGGTCAACCGGTCCGGACCGACCATGGTGGGCAGGTGCGCGCGCATCGCCATACCCCAGAGCGTCTGGCCGGCACCGAGCGCCACCGCGAGTCCGTACAGGACGGCGGTCCGCGCGTCGGCGGGGGCCGTGACCAGCAGGACGAGCATGCCGGCTGGGACCAGGTCGGCACCGATCATCAGGTACGGCGACGGTGGCGGCCGGCGAGCCGCCCGGCGACCGGCCCGGTGAGGAACCCGGCAGCGAGGCGGACGGCCATGAAGGCGCCGGTCTGCACCGTGGAACCGGTCAGGTGCAGGACGAACAGGCCCAGCGCCACCAGGTTCAGGAAGCTGCCGAAGGTCGACACGGCGTGTGCGGTGGCCACGAGCCGTAGGTCCCCCCACGCCCGGTCCACCTCTGCTGGTGCGCCCAACCCGATCCCGCTTCCCTTGGTGCGTGGCTGGCAATCATGCCGTCGCCGGCAACGCATTTCAATTCCCGGATGTCCGGTGACCGCCCGGTGACCGGGCCGGCGTGGGAATTGGGCAGAATCCTCCGGTGCCCGTCCACCAGATCACCGACCCCGACGACGACCGGATCGCCGACTACCGGGCGTTGACCGACGTCGAGCTGCGCACCCGGTGGGAGCCGCCGCACGGGCTCTTCATCGCCGAGGGGGAGCTGGTGCTGCGCCGGGCGCTGCGGGCCGGCTACCCGCCCCGGTCGTTCCTGGTCGACGCCAAGCGGGTCGACCAGCTCGCCGACCTGGACACCGGCGACGCCCCGGTCTACGCGGCCACCCCGGACGTGCTGGAACGGGCCACCGGCTTCCACGTGCACCGGGGGGTGCTCGCCTCGTTCCGGCGGCTGCCCCTGCCCAGCCCGGCGGAGCTGCTCACCGCCGCCCGGCGGGTGGTGATCCTCGAGGACGTCAACAACCACACCAACCTGGGGGCGATCTTCCGGGCGGTGGCCGCGCTCGGGGTGGACGGGGTACTGCTCTCCCCGTCCTGCGCCGACCCGCTCTACCGGCGCAGCGTCCGGGTCAGCATGGGCG
Source organism: Micromonospora inyonensis (assembly GCF_900091415.1). NCBI lineage: Bacteria > Bacillati > Actinomycetota > Actinomycetes > Micromonosporales > Micromonosporaceae > Micromonospora > Micromonospora inyonensis. Next base: position 947,200 of record NZ_FMHU01000002.1, read on the forward strand.
AGGTGTTCGCCGTCCCGTACGCCAAGCTGGAGCCCTGGCCGGACGGCCTGGCGCAGGTCCGGGCGGCCGGCTTCACGGTGCTGGCGATGACGCCCGCGCCGGACGCGGTGCCGATCCAGCGGCTCACCGCCGACCAGCGTGCCCGGTCCGCCCTGCTGCTCGGCGCGGAGGGCCCGGGGCTGAGCCGGGCCGCGCAGGCCGCCAGTGACGTCCGGGTGGTGATCCCGATGCGCCGCAACGTCGATTCCCTCAACGTCGCCGCCGCCACTGCGGTGGCCTGCTGGGAACTGGGCCGCGACGACCCGCTCTGAGGCCGTCGGGCCTGGCCAGCCGGGCCGTGTCACGCACGGTAGCGTGTCGCCCGTGTTCCCTACCGTCCGTGAGGTTCTGGCGCTGGACCCGGTCCGGCACGGTGCGCCGCGCCTGGTCGCCGGGGAGCGGGCGGTGGACCGGCGGGTGCGCTGGGTGCACGTCGCCGAGGTGCCCGACATCGCCACCCTGCTGCGCGGCGGCGAGCTGGTCCTGACCACCGGCATCGGACTGCCCGCCGACGACGCGGGCCTGCGCGCGTTCATCGACACGCTCGCCGAGGTCGAGGTCTCCGGCCTCGTCGTCGAGCTGGGCCGCCGGTACTTCGGCGGGGTCCCCCGGGTGATGGTGGCCGCCGCCGCGCGGCGTGGACTGCCCCTGGTGGAACTGCGCCGGGCCACCCCGTTCGTCCGGATCACCGAGGCGGTGCATGCGCTGATCGTCGACGCCCAGCTGCACGAGCTGCGCGCCACCGAGGAGATCCACCAGCGGTTCACCGAGCTGTCGGTCTCCGGGGCGGGGCCGCAGGAGGTGGTCCGGCAGGCCGCCGAGCTGGCCGGCTGCCCGGTGGTGCTGGAGAACCTGGCCCGCCAGGTGCTCGCGTACGACCCGGCGGGGGAGAGCGCCGAGCTGCTGCTGGACGGCTGGGAACAGCACTCCCGGCGGATCCAGCCCGCCGGGCGGACCGCGTACGACGTGGACAGCGGCTGGCTGGTCACCACGGTCGGCGCGCGGGAACAGGACTGGGGTCGGCTGCTGCTGCGCTGGCCCGGTGGGGAGGCGGCCACCGCCCCGCCCGGCGGAACCGCTCCGCCGACCCGGTTGACCATCCTGGTCGAACGGGCCGCCTCCACCCTCGCGCTCGGTCGGCTGATCCGCCGGGACGCCGAAGGGCTGGAACGGCAGCTGCACCGGACCCTGCTCACCGCCCTGCTCGACCACTCCCGACCGGTCGACGAGGTGGCCCTGCGGGCCCGTGCGCTCGGTCGGGGCGCTGCTCGCGCTCGCCGGCCCGGCGGCCGAGGCGAAGGCCCTGGCCGCGTTCGCCACCGCGCTGCGCCGGGCACGCGTCGACGCCCGTCCCGCCCCCGGCACGCCCGGCGCGGTGATCGTGGCGGCCGGTTCCGGGGTGGGCAGCCTCCGCGAGGCCCACCGGTCACTGGTCGAGGCCCGGCAGGTCGCCGACGCCGCCCGTCGGGACCGGCGGGACCTGCCGGTGTTCCGGTTGCCGCACGTCGGCCTGGCCGGGCTGCTGCACCTGCTGCGGGAGGATCCCCGGGTGCAGGTCTTCGTGGAGCGGGAACTCGGGTCACTGCTGGCGTACGACGCCCGGCACCCCCGGGACCAGTTGCTCGGGACACTCCGGGTCTATCTGGAGCAGGGCCGGAACAAGTCCGCCGGGGCGGTCGCCGCGCACCTGTCCCGGCCGGCGTTCTACGAACGGCTGGCCCGGATCGCCCGGATCCTCGACGCCGATCTCGACTCGGTCGACGCCTGCCTCTCCCTGCACGTCGCCCTGCTCGCCCTGGACGCCGTCCGCACCCGCTGACCGCCGGGCACCCCTCATCACCAAAATGTACGGACCGTTACGCCGGTTGGGAGATCGGTCCTCCTGCCGGCGAAGCCGAGGTGGCGGCCTCGGGTGTGTTCTTTTCCACCGAATGTAGTCAATCTTGTGCAAACAGTCTCGGTGCCGCTAGATTGATGAAGCTCGATACATGGATACGCGGGGGAGGATCGGTGGCCAGTCGTAGGACTGCCACGGTTCGTTCGTGCCTTGCGGTGGGCGCGATCGTGCTGACGGCAGTGACATTGGGTGGCATAACGGGTGAGCCGCGGGTGCACCTGGCGGCTGGGCCCGATGGAGTGGCGGGCGGCGTCGAGAACCGGTCCAATGAGGCCCGGTCGCTGCGAATCGCCCAGTCCACCGGGAAGCCGGTCCGGATCGACAGCCTGACCTCGGAGACGACCGAGGTGTGGGCACTGCCCGACGGACAGTTCCGTGCCGACATCTCGACCGGCGTGCAGCGCTTCCGCCGCGCAGGCGAATGGGTGCCGGTGGACCTCACCCTTCGGTCCACTCCCGACGGCTCGGTGGCACCGGTGGCGCACCCGAACGACCTGCGCGTCTCCGGCGCGAAGGGGCCAGGCGGGCACGAGTTGGCGTCCGTGGGCACCGATGACCGAAGGATCGCGATGGGGTGGCGGGGCCCGCTTCCGGCCCCGGTGCTCGACGAGCACCGGGCTGTCTACGTGGACGCCCTACCGGGTGTGGACCTTGTCGTCGAGGCGACCCGACTCGGCTTCGAGCAGTTCCTCGTGGTGAAGGAGCGCGCCGCTGTCGCGCAGGTCCGACAGGTGACGCTTCCGCTCACTGGACCCGGGGCGGCCCGAGCCAGCCGGGAGCCGGACGGTGCGATCACCCTGACCGGGCGGACTGGCCAGGTCACCTTCCGTATCCCGGCGCCGTTGATGTGGGATGCGAAGAAGAACCAACTCGGTGAGCCGCTGGCGCGCAGGTCCGTCCGCACTGACCTGACGCACGGCGAGGGGCGGACGGAGCTGGCACTCCTCCCCGACGCAGCCTGGCTGAACAGCCGCTCCACGGCCTTTCCGGTCACCATCGACCCGACGGTCGACCCGGTGGGCACCACCTTCGACACGTACGTCGAGGAGGGGGTCTCCGCCGACCTGAACGGGGCCAAGGATCTGCGGATCGGTCTCCTCCCGGAATCACCAGCGAAACTGACCAGGTCGTTCATCACCTGGGACACGACGTTGTTCGCCGGCAAGCACATTACGGCCGCCACGGTCTCGCTGTGGAACTGGTGGTCGCACACCTGCGCTCCCACGGCATGGGAGATCTGGTCGACGGATCCCGCTACGTACACGACCACTTTCGCCAACCAACCAACGTGGGGAACGGCACCCGAAGCGAGCTCGACAGCCACGCACGGTTCCACCGACTGCGCCGACGGGTGGGCCACCATCAACGGCGTCGCGTTCTTCCAACGGGCGTCCGACGAGAACAAGACGCGTGCCGGCATGGGTCTCCGCGCCGCCGACGAGGCGTCGCCCACGGGTTTCACGCAGTTCGCGTCCCGGGAGGGGACCGACCCGTCCCATGATCCGAGGGCGTCGGTCACCTACAACTCCTGGCCGACAGTCACCGCTCGGGAGACCGTCCCGGCCACCACCTGCGCGACCGGTGCCGGCCGGCCGGTGGTGAACACCCTGACCCCGCAGCTCAAGGCGACGGTGAACGACGCCGACGGCACGGCGATGTCGGTCGTCTTCGAGTGGTGGGCGCTCGACGGCGGTTCCGCCATCGGAGCTCGTACCTTCACCGGTGTGGCATCCGGGGCGACCGCGAGCGCGACTGTGACGGCCGGTTCCTTCGCCGAAGGCGGCTCCTACAAGTGGCGGGTCAAGGCCGCCGATGGCGTCGCCGGGAGCGACCGCTGGTCGTCGTTCTGTGAGATGACCGTCTGGGCAACGGTTCCGCCCGTCCTGGGGTGCACCAGTGGCGCGGACAGCGACTTCAACGGTGACGGCGTCAGCGACATCGCGATCGCCGACCCGCAGGCCACCGCGAGCGGGCAGGCAAAGGCAGGCCTGATCCACGTCACGTACGGCGGCACCGGCACGGTCCAGACCCTCCACGAAGGCGTCGAGCAGGTACCGGGAACCGCCGAGCCTGATGACGGCTTCGGTACCTCGGTCTCCGCCTACGACGCCAACAACGACGGCTGCGGCGACCTCCTCGTCGGCGTCCCATACCAGGATGTCAACGGTCAGGCAGATGCCGGGCTGGCCTACGTTCTGCTCGGCACTCCGTCCGGTCTCGCCAAGGGTCCGGCCTCGCACGTCTACCACCAGGGCGTCTCCTCGGTACCCGACGTCGCGGAGCCCGGCGACTGGTTCGGCTTCTCGGTCGCTGGCAACCGGACCGTCACCGGGCAGCCTTACCTGGTCGTCGGTGTGCCCGGTGAGGACGTCGGCACCGTCACGGATGCCGGCTTGGCGCATTACCTTCGGGGACCGGTCAGCGTGGCCCTCGCTCAGGGTGCAGGAATTCCCGGAACGGCGGAGACCGATGACCGCGCCGGGTACGCGGTGGCGGCGTCGACGTACCACTGGGCGGCGAGTTCGCCGGGCGAGTCGATCGGAGGCGCGGGCTTCGCCGGAGCGGTGAGCGTATTCAGTCACACCCTGGCCTCCGGGCAGCCCACCGCCGTCGGCGCACTGCACCAGGACGCGGTGAACGTATCCAACGCCGCCGAGGCCGATGACACCTTCGGCAAGGCAGTTTCGATCGCGCCCTACCGTCCGGCCGGGACGCCGGCTGGGCAGGCGGAGTCACTCGTGGTCGTCGGCGTGCCCGGCGAGGACCTGACCGCGTCAAGCGGCAGTCCCCGGATCGACGCCGGCCTGGTCCACCGCTTCCACGTCAAGCCGGACAACACTGTCACCGAACTGCCGTCCATCTACGGTTCACAGGACGGAACCTACCTCGGTGAGCGGGTGTTGGTAATCAACACCGCACCGGCCAGCGAGGCGAACCTGTCGACGATGTTCATCGCGGTAGGCGTACCCGGGGATGACGTCTGGTCCGTGCCCGACTCGGGGCAGATCAGGGTCATCCCGGCCCTGGCCGACCCGATTGGCACACCGCTGAGCATCCACCGTCGGTCGTCGAGCATTCCCGGCCAGCCCCGTCAGCACGAACTGATCGGCACGTCACTCGCCGGCACCAGCCAACGCCTCTACGTCGGCACGCCGTACGGCACCCCGGCCGTCTACGGATTCACCTGGGCAGACCTGGCCGGCGGGTCGGTGGTTCCGGTGCTGACCTGGGCACCCGGTTCCGGAGGCATTCCGGCCGGGGAAACTGCCTTTGGCGCGGCGATCGGGTGATGAGACGGATGAACACACACATCTCCAGTGGAGGCGACCAGGTCGTGGCCAGTCGTAGCCGGAAGCGAGGTCGACTCGTCACGTTCGGCCTCATGGTCGGTCTCACCGGCCTGATGTTCACGGTGGCGTTCGTACCGGAACACACGTCTCCGGCCACCACCCCGATCGCGCAGGTCGAGGAGAATCCGGTCCGGGACACCGAGGCCGAGGCCCTGGTCGCCGCCGCCGCGCTGAACCAGCCGGTCGAGGTGCTCGCGCACCGCAGCGAGTACCGGGACGTGTTCGCACAGCCGGACGGCACACTGATCGCCAACGACCACGCGCAGCCGGTCCGCGTGACTCGCGGCGACGCCTGGGTACCGGCGGACGCGGCCCTGGTCACGCAGCCGGACGGCTCGATCACCCCCACTGCGGCGCTCATCGACATGCGGCTCTCCCCAGGTGGCACCACGCCCCTGATGGTGGTCATGCGGGACCAGCAGAGCATGACCCTCACCTGGCCGCACGGCCCGCTGCCGACCCCAGTCCTCAGCGGTGACCAGGCTGTCTATCCCGACGTCCTCCAGGACGTCGACCTGGTCACGAACGTGTCGGTGGAGGGTTTCTCCAACGTCCTCGTGCTGAAGACCCCGGAGGCGGCCAACCTGCCGGAGTTGCAGGATCTCCGGCTCGGCGTGACCGCCGACGGACTGACCGTCGAGGAGACCGAGGGCGGCGGGGTCGTGGCGCTCGACCCGGCGACCAGCAACCCGGTGCTGGAGGCGGACGCGCCGACCATGTGGGACAGCGGCAGCGGCGAGGGTGGGACGCTGCGGTCTCTGTCGACCGCGTCCGACCCGGAGGATGCCTCGCCACGGGGTCCCGGCGACAGCTCGGCGGTGGCTTCGGTGGATCTGGAGTACGCGAGCGGCAATCTCACCCTTACACCGGACGCCGGGATGCTCGACGATCCGGAAACCACCTTCCCCGTGTACATCGACCCGGTATGGCAGAGCAGCACCAACAGCGCGTGGGCGATGGTGGACAGCGGCTACCCGTCCGAGGAGTACTGGAAGTTCGACGGAAAGCGGCACGAACGAATCGGCCGGTGCCCGAGCCTCTGCGACAACTCCCAGGTGAAGCGGCTTTTCTATCGCCTGGCCACCCCGTACGCCGGCACCACCATCCTCAGCGCCGAGTTCCGGGTGACCATGCAGCACGCCTACAACTCCACCGCCCGGGCGGCGGCCGTCTACCTGATGTCGTCCGGCATCAGCACCGCTACCAACTGGAGCAACCAGCCGGGCGGTGCGAGTTGGAGCGGGGCGATCCTCCAGGACACGAAGTCTCCCACGAGTACCCAGTCGACCTGCACCGCTACGAACCAGAACGTCGCCTGGAACGTCAAGGCCGCCGTGGACCTCGCCGTCGTCAACCGGTGGAGCACGATCACACTTGGCCTGCGAGCGGCCAACGAGTCCGACTCGACCCACAGCAAGCGGTTCTGCGACAACGGTCTGCTCTCCGTCCGCTACAACCGCGCACCGCTGATCGCGAACCAGTCAGAGCTGACCACCTCCCCCGGTGGCCAGTGCGTCTACGGCTCTGCGGCGCCGTACGTCGACGTGCCGCCGAAGCTCGTCGCGGTGCTCCGTGACCCGGACCACTCCTCGGCACACACCGAGAAGATCAAAGCCGAGTTCCGGGTCACCTGGACGCCGGCTGGCGGCACGTTGCAGAGTCACACCCTGACTACCGGGCTGTTGAGCAGCGGGTCGCCCTTCACCGTCACCGCACCACCTGGTATCGCCCAGAACGTTCCGATCTCCTGGGAGGTCCGCGCCAGCGACGGCACGAGTTGGGGACCGTGGAGCTCGGACGGGTCCCGGGAGGTCTGCCAGTTCCGGTACGACACCACCAACCCCAGCGCGCCGGACGTCGACTCCGTGACCTACCTGCCCGCGGACACGGCCGACAACGGAACCGCGAACGCGTCCGCATGCATCGAGGACGACGACTGGCACGGGTCGATCGGCGTGCCGGGCAGCTTCACCTTCGACTCCGCCGCCACCGACGTGGTCGAGTACCGGTACGGCTTCAACGTCAACCCATCGCCCACCAACGTGCTGCGCCCAGCCACCGATGGCGGTCCGGTGACCCTCGCGAACTGGACGCCCACCGGAGAGGGGCCGCAGCGCATCAACGTCCAGGCGGTGGACCGGGCCGGCCGGCTCAGCAGCATCGCCTCCTGCACCTTCCGGGTCGGCAAGCGTCCGCCGGCCGCGCAGTGGTCCCTGTCGGATGTCGCCGGAGACCCGGTCGCCGACGACCAGTTCGGCGGCCACGACGCGACCGTGGGCAGCGGCGTCACCCTCGGGGTGGAGGGGCCGGGCGGCGCCTCCGACTCCGCCGCCAGCTTCGACGGAACGGCCAACGGCTACCTGGCCACCACTACGAACGTCCTCAACACCTCGGCGAGCTTCGCCGTCAGTGGCTGGTTCAAGGTCGACGACACGACCCGGCGACAGACGGCGGTGAGCCAGGACGGCGTCGGTGAACCCGGTTTCACCCTCGGCGTCGAGGCGGGTTCCTGGGTGTTCCGGATGCCGGTCACCGCCGTCGACTCCCTCGGCGAGTGGAAGGTCACCGCGCCGGGTGCCACCACCGGGTGGACGTATGTGGCAGCCAGCTTCGACGCGGTCCAGAAGGTCATGTCGTTGCAGGTGGGGGCAGCGGCCCCGGTCACCGCGCAGCGCCGTTCCCTCGCCCGGTCGCTGGGTCCGGTCCAGCTCGGCCGACGGATCGTCAAGGGTGGTTATGCCGACTACTGGGCCGGGGACATGGCCGACATCTCGGTGTTCGACCGGCTGGTGCTGGCCAGCGAGGTCACCGGCCTGAAGAAGACCGCGCCCAGCCGGAAGGCGTACTGGCGGTTGAACGCGGAGTCCGGCAAGGTCAGCCCGGAACACGGCAACGGTGCCGGTATGACCCTCGGCGTCGACGCGACCATCTACCAGCACCCGGCGCTGTCGCTGCTCGGTGGCGGTCACCTCGCCCTCACCGCCAAGCCGGGAAGCTACGCCAGCACGCCGACCTCCGCCGACATGGCCGGCAGCTTCACCATCGCGGCTCGGGTGAAGCTGACCAGCAACTGTGCTGGTACGCCCATGACCGTCTTGTCCCAGAAGGGCACGCACAACAGTTCCGTCATCGTCCGCTGCAACGCGGCAGGAACCTGGGAGATGGCGGTTCCGGGCACGGACACGGTCGGCGCGACCTCGACGGCGGTGGACACCGGAACCAGGCCCAGGACCCTGGGCAAGGGCGACCACCTCGCACTGGTCTACAACGGCTACACCCGTGAGATGCTGCTCTACGTCAACGGCGTGCCCACCGACGCGATCGAACTGATCACGCCGTTCACCGCCACCGGCGGACTGCAACTGGGCCGGGCCTTTGTCGACGACGGTTACCGCGAACACCTCTCCGCGGCAGTGGACGACGTCCGCGTCTACGACGGCGTCGCCGACACCACCCTCGTACAGCGCTTGACCATCTCGATCAGGGAACAGCCGACCATCTGACGACCGGTGTCCGGGGCCCCCTGTCCCGGACGCCCTCAACCTTCATCCCGTCGTGGACCCCTTGGAGGGTTGATGTTCTCCCGCGTCATGACCGTGCCCGGGATGCTCCGCCGTCGGCTGGTCCGGCCGGTTGCCTGGTCGATGGCCACCGTGATGGCGGTCAGCCTCATGCAGGTCACTGCTCCACCCGCCGACGCCACCCCGGACCGCCCAGGCCGTCCGGAGGCCACGGACCGCAAACCTCCCCCCGCCTTTCCGCCGCTGCCGGTGAAGCCCCGCACACCAGCCAGCGGTGCGACGGCCGCCCCGCCGGTGAAGGTAACCTGGCCAACTCCTGCCACCGAGGAGATCGCCGTCCCGACCTCGACCGGTGCCACGGTCGGCGGTCTCGCCGTCTCGGTGACGGTGCCCGGTGAACAGCGGTCGCCGCGTACCACCGACCGGGAGCCGTCGGTTCCGGGCAAGGTTCGGGTTCAGGTCCTGGACCGGGCGTGGTCGGCACGGGCCGGAGTGAACGGTCCGGTGTTCCGGGTCAGCCGCTCGGACGGTCGGGAAGATGCGGGCGCGATCCGGTTCGGCGCGGGATACGCGGGAATCGCGGGTGCCTACGGCGGTGACTTCGGCGCCCGGCTGCGCCTGGTCCGCCTCCCGGAGTGCGCGCTCAGCACCCCGGACCGCCCGGACTGCGCCGCGCAGTCCCTGCCGACCGTGAACGACGGCGAGAACCGGACCGTCTCGGCCGACCTGACGACCCCCGCGACGGGTAACGCCCTCCTCGCCCTGACGGCCACGGACTCGTCGGCCCAGGGCAGCTACGCGGCCACCAGCCTGGCGCCCTCCTCGAAGTGGTCCGTCGCCCCGTCGACCGGCGGATTCTCCTGGTCGTACCCGATGCGGACGCCCCCGGTGCCTGGTGGCGGCGGACCCGGGACCGCGCTCAGCTACTCCTCCCAGGCGGTAGACGGCCGCACCACCACCACCAACAACCAGGGCTCCTGGATCGGCGAGGGGTTCACCTACGAACCCGGATACATCGAGCGCCGTTACAAGCCCTGCGCGGACGACGGCCAGACCCAGTACGCCGACCAGTGTTGGGCGTACGACAACGCCACCATCCTGATCAACGGCAAGTCGACCGAACTCGTCAAGGTCGGCGCGCACACCTGGCGGTTCGCCGACGACGACAACTCGAAGGTCGAACGACTGCGCGGCGCGGTCAACGGGGACAGCGGTAGCCCCAACGTCGGCGACGCTGGCGACACCGGCGAGCACTGGCGGGTGACGACCCCCGAGGGCACCCAGTACTACTTCGGCCTCAACCGGCTGCCCGGCTGGACATCCGGCAAGGAGGAGACCAGCTCCACCTGGACCGTCCCGATCTACGGCGACGATGCCGACGAACCCTGCAAGAAGGCGACCTTCACCGAGTCGTACTGCGACCAGGGCTGGCGGTGGAACCTCGACTACGTCAAGGACCGCCACGGGAACGTCACCTCCTACTTCTACGGGCGCGAGACGAACCACTACGCCCGGGGTAAGCGGACGGACGTCAACGGGGTGCCCTATCACCGTGGCGGGTGGCTCAAGCGGATCGACTACGGCCAGCGTGACGGCGCGGTCTACACGAGTAACGCCCCGGCCCGGGTGCAGTTCGGCACCGACGAACGCTGCCTGCCCACCACCGGCGTCGACTGCGACCCGGCGGACCTGACCGACGCCACCGCGTCCCACTGGCCGGACGTGCCGTTCGACCGGAACTGCGCGGCGAACACCCATTGCCGGGCCGACCAGATCACCCCGACCTTCTGGACCCGGAAGCGGCTCACCACGATCACCACCGAGATCCGGGGTGCGACCGCCTGGATCCCGGTCGACCAGTGGAAGCTCGGCCACATCTTCCTCGACAACTCCGATGGCAGCCGCAGCCTCTGGCTGGAGAAGATCACGCACACCGGCCTGGTCAACGGCAGCGCCGCCATGCCGGTCGTAAAGCTCGAGGCGCAACAGTTGCCCAATCGCATCGACCGTACCGGCGACTTCATCGCGCCGTTGATCCGCCCCCGGATGAGCACGATCTACACCGACACCGGCGGTCAGATCGACATCCTCTACGAAGATCCCGACTGCACGGAGAGCACCCTGCCCACCGAGGGCAACAGCACCCGGCGCTGCTTCCCGGTCAAGTGGAACCCGCTCGGCAGCGCCGGCCAGACCACCGACTGGTTCCACAAGTACGTCGTCGCCGAGGTCAAGGAAGTCGACCGCACCGGTGCCGCGCCGAACATGGTCACCCAGTACGACTACCTCGACGGTGCCGCCTGGCGGCACGCGGAGCCGGACGGCATCAGCAAGGTCGAGGACCAGACGTGGAGCGAGTGGCGCGGTTACGGCCGGGTCCAGGTCATCCGGGGCGACGGCGCGGTGATGACCACCAAGGACGAGTTCCGGTACTTCCGCGGCATGCACGGCGACAAGTCACCGACCGGCGGTACCCGCTCGGTGACCGTGAGCGACTCCACCAATGCCAGCTACACGGATCACGACCAGCTCGTCGGCTTCCAGTTGGAGGGCACGACCTTCGACGGCCCCACCGAGGTCAACAAGACGATCACGACGCCCTGGCGCTACGTCAGCGCGACCGAGTCGCATCCGTGGGGTAGCAAGACGGCGGCCTTCGTCAACACCGCCACGACCCGGAACTTCACCGCGCTGGCCGCCGGCGGATGGAGGCAGACGAAGAGTTCGACGACCTTCGACTCCGTCCGTGGCCGGCCGATCCGCACGGAACACGAGGGCGACGTCGGCAAGACCGGCGACGAGTCCTGCGTCCGTACCAGCTATGCCGACAGCTCGACCGTCTACCTCTACGCGCTCGTCTCGCGGGTGGAGTCGGTGTCCGTGCTCTGTTCGGCCACCCCGGACCGGAGTACGCAGGTCATCTCCGACGACCGGACCCGGTACGACGGAAACGCGTTCGGCGTGTCCCCGACCCTGGGGAACCCGACCCGCACCGAGCGGCTGGCCAGCCACGACGGCACCACCGCGACCTACGTCCGGGTCGCCGAGGGCACCTTCGACCAGTACGGCCGCCCGAAGACCGCCACCGACGCCGTCGGCTCGGTCACCCACATGACCTACACGGAGACCAACGGTCTGACCACGACGCTGGTCGAGCGCAACCCGCTGGGACACGAGACCACCACCCGGTACGCCCCGGCCTGGGGTAGCCCGGTCAGCCAGAGCGACCCGAACGACCTGCTCACCGAGTTGCAGTACGACCCGCTCGGCCGGCTGACCAAGGTCTGGCTGCCGGACACCAGCGGAGTCGGCGGGGCCGCCGCGCCGAACATCAAGTACACCTACCTGGTCCGCGCCGACCAGCCGGTCGCGGTGAAGACCGAGAAGAGGCAGAACGACCAGTCCTACAGCGTGCAGTACACGCTCTACGACGGATTCCTGCGTCCCCGGCAGATCCAGAACGAGGGGCCAACCGGGACCCGCATGGTCGCCGACACCTTCTACACGGGGACCGGCAAGCTCGACCGGACGTACGCCACGTACCAGGCTGCCGGAGCCCCGAGCGACCAGATCGTCGGCACGGTCCTCAGCTCGGTGGAGCGGCAGACGAAATACCTCTACGACGGCGCGGACCGCGTCAAGGCCGAAGTCTTCATCGTCCGGGGCGCTGAGAAGTGGCGGACCACGACCACCTACGGCGGAGACCGGGTCGCGGTCGACCCGCCGCAGGGCGGCACGCCCCGCACCACCGTCACCAACGCCCTCGGCCAGGTCACCGAGTTGCGGCAGCACAAGGGTGCCGACCCCAGCACCGCCTACGACACGACCACGTACACGTACACCCCGGCAGGTCACTTGCAGACCGTGACCGACCCTGCGGGCAACGTGTGGCGGCACACGTACGACCAGCGGGGCCGGAAGACCGGATCCGTCGACCCGGACGCCGGCACCTCGTCCTTCAGCTACGACGACCTCGACCGCCTGACCAGCACGACGAACGGGGCCGGTGCCACGGTCAGTCACTCCTTCGACCTGATCGGGCGCAAGCTCGCCACCTACGAGGGCTCGGCGGCCACCGGTGAGCTGCTCAGCGACTGGACCTGGGATCTGGAGCTGCTGGGGACGCTCTCCGGCACCAACCGGTACGTCGACGATGCCGTCTACTCCACGTACTACGTCGGGTATGACGAGTTCTACCGGCCGCACGGCACCCAGTACTACGTACCACCGCACGCTGGTGCCGAACTCGCCACCATGTACGCCTTCGGCACCGAGTACAACCCGGACGGCACCGTAAACGCTATCGGGGTGTCCGACGGCGGCGGCCTGCCCTTCGAGTCGATCGCCTACACGTACGACAACCTTGAGCGACTGACCGCCATGGAGGGCTCCACCGCGTACCTCCTCAGCGCCGAGTACGAGGCGACCGGTGAGGTGACCCGGGTGCAAGCACCACTCGGCACCGGAAACGTCTTCGCCACCTACGCGTACGAGGAGGGCACGCGGCGGCTCAGCCGCCACACCCTGAGCCGCACCAGCGGGCCGACCTACGACGTCGACGCTCTCTACTCGTACGACCCGGCGGGCAACGTCACCCAGATCGCGGACACTCCGGGCAACGTCCGTGACGTGCAGTGCTTCACGTACGACTACCTGCGCCGGATGACCGAGGCGTGGACCTCGGCGAGCACGGCGACCGATCCCTGCGCGGGCGGCGCGGCCACCACCGGTGTCGGTGGGATCGCCCCCTACCGCCACTCGTACACCTACGACGTGGTCGGCAACCGGAAGACCGAGACCCAGCACGCGGTCGGCGGCAGCCTGCTCACCGAGCGGGAGTACAAGTACCCTGCGCCCGGCCAGCCCCGGCCGCACACGCTCAGCCAGATGACCGAGACCACCGTGCAAGGGACGCGGCTCCACACCTACCAGTACGACAACGCGGGGAACACCACGACGCGTACCGAGGTGGGTGAGGACCAGACCCTGGTCTGGGACGCCGAGGGCAACCTCGATTCGGTCACCGACGCCGCTGGTGCGAAGACGAGCTTCGTCTACGACGTCGACGGGTCCCGGATCCTCCGTAAGGAGCCGGACGCCACGACGCTCTACCTGCCGGGCATGGAAGTACGCCTCAACCACACCACCCGCGCTACCGAGGGAACCCACTTCTACGGTCTGCCCGGCGGCGGGACGATGGTCCGGAAGCTCAACGGCCTGCACTACGTCCAGCCCGACCACCACGGCACCGGACAGGCCACGATCGACAAGACCGGCGCAATCGTCCACCGCCGCTCCACCCCGTTCGGCAATCCACGCGGCACCCAGCCGGCACCGGGGCAGTGGCCCACACAGAAGGGCTTCGTCGGCGGCAACCTGGACCCCACGACCGGTCTGATCAACATCGGGGCGCGCGAGTACGACCCGAAGATCGGGCGGTTCATCTCGGTCGACCCGGTCATCGACGTCAACGACCCGCAACAGATGCACGGGTACGCGTACGCGAACAACAGCCCGGCAACCTTCTCCGACCCGACCGGCCTTTACCACGAGGAAGGCAACGACGGCGACGGACAGCAGGGCTACCAGACCGACACCGGCATCACCGTGACCGGGAAGCCGCTGAACCTCCCCCCAGCCTCCACCACCAAGCGCGATCGTGGAAACGACGGCGGGAACGACTCGGCGGCCGAAGCGGCGGAGCGGGAGCGTCAGGCGCGGATCGCCCGAGCGAAACAGAAGATCCTCGAGGCCGCGAAGTCCCTGGCCAAGGTGGCCATGGACGAACTCGGCATCACCGACGCCCTGAACTGCCTCACCAAGGGCGACCTCGACGGCTGTCTCAACACCGCCATCGACCTCGCCACCTCCTTCGTGGGCGGCCTGGTCGCCAAATTCGCCCGCAAGTACGGGCCCCCGTGGAAGTGGGACGACGGGGTCGCCCTGGGCAACAAGGTCAAGGGCCTGCTCGGCGACCTCGTCAGCGGAGTCAGACAACTCATCACGGCGAAATCATGCAAGAACAGCTTCCTCCCCGGCACCCTCGTACTGATGGCCGACGGCTCACGCAAACCCATCGAGGAGATCACCACCGGGGAGCAGGTGCTCGCCACCGATCCCGAAACCGGCGAGACCGTCGCCAAGACAGTGGTCGCCACGATCACCGGTGATGGTGAGAAGCACCTGGTCAAGGTCACGATCGACCTCGACGGCGAGGCCGGCACGGCTACCGCGTCCGTCGTGGCCACCGACAACCACCCGTTCTGGGTGCCCGAACTCCACCAGTGGATCGACGCCACCAACCTCCACGCCGGCCAACTCCTCCAGACCTCAGCGGGCACCCACGTCCAGATCACCTCCATCGCCCGATGGACCCAACCCCAACAGGTCCACAACCTCACCATCGACGACATCCACACGTACTATGTGATGGCCGGCGAAACTCCGGTGCTCGTTCACAACTGCAATTTCAAGCCCGGGGTGGCTGACGAGAAATACGACAAGCATGTTCTTGGCCTCGATGATGCCGGCAATGCAACGCGCAAGCCGGATATGTCAGAGTATGACTATGACGGCGGATTCGAGGACTTCGTATCCGATGCGCAGAAGCTGATGTGCGGCAATTCCTGCCCAGCGGGAGCGCGGCAGGCTGTACGAAGCAGCGACGGAGCCATCATTCGACTTGACTCGTCCGGCAGGGTCGGAATTAGGCAAGGTAACGTGATTACTACATACTTCCGTCCTGATGACCCAGCGGCGTACTTCGCTCGCGAGGCTGCCAGATGACGGTGCGAGATGCGAGCTTCGCCCAGGTGTTCGCCCAGTTCATGCGTGACACAGGGCGCTGGCGAGACTGCGAGCCGGATGCCCTCCTAGCGCGATGGTCGGGATTCGTAGAGTCCTGTATCCGTGGCTATAAAGGTGACGCTGAAGACTATTTCAATGATTTGACGGCGCGTGATGGCCTGGAGCGCGCGATGCGAGAATCGGCCCTTGCTCATTTTCCTGAACTGGATGATCTGCGGCGGGCGGTCTTAGAAATAGATGAAGAGTTCCGCAGAATCCTGCGCACTGATGCTTTTCCAAGGGCCCCTATGGATGAATGGTGGAATCGTGGAATCGTAAGTTACGCTGGCGCGCGTTTGGTTGAAGAGCTGAGTCAGACTTACGGCATTAACATCGACCTCGTGTGATAAGGAGGGGCGTCAGCTTGGTTGAGCCCTCTTGCGGAACGTGTTTTCGTCGTTGCGGTGGGCGCTGAAGGGTGCGGCCGTTTGCCTGCGTTGCTGTCACTGTCGATGTCAGGCAATTGGCATACATGCAAGTATCTCGATGAAGCTGCGGGTTGTCCTTCCGAGGCGTGAAGCTCGTTCAAGCGACACCTTGCCGGCGCAGGGCTCCGGTGGCACGGCGCGTAGCGGCGTGGCGTCGATCCCCGGAACCCATCGCCGTGGTTGGCCCGTGAAGGGATCGTCACGGCCTTGATCGCGTCGGCTGGGAGGCGTCGATTGGCCGCTCCGCTCGCGGCGGCCGCGTGCGCGCGGGCCGAAGGCTGTAGCGCGGGCGCGCGGCCCGGCGTCAGCCGGGCCGTCTTGATCTGGTGAAGCAGTTCTTAGCCCAGTGGCTCCGTCGGTGGCGGGGCTGCTGGGCTACGCCTTGGGGTTGCGGCGTCGCTTCACTGCTGGCCTGTCGGCGGCAGGGGCGCTGCTGGTGGTGCCGGCGGCTCGTCCGAGGTTGGCTTCGTAGGCGGCGAGGTCGTCGGCGAGGTCGGTGTGTGTCTGTTGGAGGGTGGCGAGTTCTTCGGTGGCTTGCCAGGCGGCGGCCGTGTCCTTGTTCATGAACGCCGTGGCTGGCCTGTCCCGGCGCGAGGCGGCCCGGCAGGTCCGGATGGCCTTCGCCAAGGTCGCCGAGTTCCAGGCGCGGGGAGTGGTCCACTTCCACGCGATCGTCCGGCTCGACGGACCGGACGGCCTGCCCACCCCGCCGCCGACCTGGGCGACCAGCGACGTGCTGGAAAGCTCGATCCGCCGGGCGGTCCCCGTCGTCGCCGTCCCCATGCCAGCGGTGGTCGGCGGGCCTGTATTGCGGTGGGGCCGGCAGGTTGACATTCAGCCGCTTCCCGCAGGGGATGTGGTGGTGGCCCGGTATGTGGCGAAGTACGCCATGAAGACCGCCGAGGCCGTCGGCGTCGACCTGCCGCCGCTGTTCTGCCGCGCTTGCCGAGGCGACGGCCTACGCCCCGGCGACGGGCTCCGACTCTGGTGCCGGGTGTGTTCGGGCACCGGCAGACGTCCCGGCGTCAGCCTCGACCAGCTCCCGGCGCACGGCCGCCTGTTGGTGGAAACCTGCTGGCGGCTCGGCGGACTGCCCGAACTGCGAGGGCTGCGGCTGCGCCGCTGGGCGCACCAGCTCGGCTACCGGGGCCACGTCACCAGCAAGTCACTGGCCTACTCGACCACCTTCGCCGCGCTACGCGGTGAACGGCGCCGGTGGCGGCTGACCCGACACGCCGCCGCTGTCGGTGTCGACCTGACCACCGACCTGCTCGCCGTCGGGGACTGGCGCTACACCGGCCAACTCGGGGAGGACGCGTGAGCAGCCCCGACCTGTTGACCGTCACCGACGTGATGGCCCGTCTGCAAGTCGGCCGGCACACCGTCTACGACCTGATCCGCTCCCGCCGGCTGCACTCCGTCCGCATCGGCCGCTGCCGCCGCATCCCGGCCCGGTCCCTGGCCGGCTACCTCGACTCACTGAACAAGGAGGCCGACCATGGCCGGTAGAAAGGCCAACGGCGAAGGCACCATCTTCCAGCGGGCCGATGGCCGCTGGTGCGGCGCTGGCTACGTCCTCGCCGCCGACGGCAGCCGCAAGCGCATCTACGTCTACGGCGCCACCCGCCGCCAGGCGGCGGACAAGCTTGCCGAGAAGCTGGCCGACTCGAACCGGGGCCTGGTCGTGGCCGCCGACCCCAACCTCACCGTCGGCGATTACCTGACCGCGTGGTTGACCGGCCTGGCCCGGCACCGGCTCCGGGCCACCACGTACGTCACCTACGAATCCCTGGTCCGTCGGTTCCTGATCCCCGGTCTCGGCGCGCGGAAACTCGGCACGCTCACGGTCCGGGACGTGCGGACCTTCCTTGACCGGCTTCCGGGCGTGTGCCAGTGCTGCGCGCAGGGCTGGGACGCCAAGCGGAACCCGGACCATCCGGTCAAGGCCCGCCGGCCGCGCTGCTGCGCGATCGGCAACTGCTGCCGCAAGCACATCCGCCCGGCAACGGTCCGCTACATCCGGGCAGTCCTCTCGGCCGCCCTCGCCGACGGCGTCCGCGAAGACCTCCTTGGCCGCAACGTCGCCAGCTCGGTACGGCTACCCACCCCGCGCAGCGACTTCCAACCGTTCACCGCCGGCGAGGCCCGCCGCTACCTCCTCGCCGCCGCCTACCACCGCCACGGCCCCCTGTTCGAACTGGCACTACGCACCGGACTACGTCGGGGCGAACTGCTCGGCCTACGCTGGGACGACATCGACCTCGACGCCGGCCACCTGTACGTGCGGCGCACCCTGGCCCGCACCCGAGGCGGCCCCACCTTCCAACCAGTCAAGACCCACCGCTCCGCACGGCGCATCGTCATGCCCCGCGACTGCATCACCGCGCTCAAGCGCTACCGCACACGGCAGGACATCGACCGGCGTGAGGCCGCCGACGACTGGACCGAAACCGGGCTCGTGTTCACCACCAGCACGGGCGGGCCGATGGACCCGGCCGCGGTGCACCGCCACCACCAGGCCATCTGCGAACTCGCCGACGTCCGCTACATCCGGTTCCACGACTTGCGACACACCTGCGCCACGCTGCTGCTTGAACAGGGCGTGGACCTGGTGACGATCAAGGACCTGCTCGGCCACGCGCAGATCCACACCACCGCCGACATCTACTCCCACGTCCGGCTCCGCCTGCAACGCCACGCCGTCGAATCCATGGACCAGGCGCTGCAATCCGACCAGCCCGACGACGACCCCGACAACGGCTCCGACGACTGAACCCGACCAACCGAGAACGCGCCCCGCCGGGATCACCGCCCCGGCGGGGCGCTCTCGCTACTGTGGCGGCCGTCGGATGGCTCGTACGGCCAGGTGAAGAACCGGCGATACAGGGTCCCCGACGTGGTGGCCGGCATGTCCACGCACGCCGCGACGAAGAACCGCGACAGGTAGAGCATCAGCGACACCCGCGCCCCGGCGAATTCGGCCAACAGTTGACGTTTGCGGGTAAGGCACGGCCACGCCTGCCCACACCCCGCGCAGGTCCAGGCCGGGCGAACCGGCAGGTGCATCGACATCGCTGCTCAACCCTCCGGAACGTACGTGGTCTACGGTGGGAGGGCCGGGCACGCACCCGGGTATGAAGAATGCCGATCTTCGTGCCCGTCCCGGCCCTCCCGGAACAGCACCAGCCAGGTCCGGACTCGATGCACGTCCCCGCTGGGCCTGCCACCAGGATCAGCGGAATGAGATGACCATGGAACCACCGCAGGGTCTTCCCCCGTCTACACCCGACACCGCCGACCTCGGCGCGAAGCTGCGGGCCGCCCGCGAGGCCGCCGGGCACAGCCTTGCCGGCATGGCCGCGCTCACCCACTTCAGCAAGCCCTATCTCGGTCTCGTCGAAACCGGCCGCCGCCCCGCCACCCCCGACGTCGTCGAACGCTACGAACACGCCCTCGGCGTGCCGATCGGCACCCCATCAGACCCGGTCCGGCTTACCCACGAATGGCTCATCGGCGACCCACCCGTCCCCAGGCAGCTACGCGCCGGCCGTCGTATCGGCACCGGGCTCATCGAGACGCTGGAATCCCGGGTGATCGAACTTCGGCACCTGGACGACACCGTCGGCAGCCGCATGTTGCTCCCCGTCATCCGCACGGAACTCGACCAGGCCGAACACCTCGCCCGCACCGCCTCCTACACCGATGCCGCCGGTAAACGGCTGTACACCGTGATCGGAGAACTCGCCCAACTCGCCGGCTGGGTCGCCAGCGACGCCGGCCGCTACCCCGACGCCCAACGGCTCTACCTGTCCGGCGTCACCGCCGCCGAATCGGCAGGAGACAGGGCGCTGGGCGCGCAACTGCTGTCCAGCCTCGCCTACCAGATCACCAACGTCGGCAAACGTGAAGACGCGCTGCTCATCGCCCGCTCCGCCGTCACCGGTGTCCCCGATGCCAGTCCACTTGTGCGGGCCCTGCTGCTGGAACGCCTCGCCTGGGCCGCCGCCCGCCTTCGCGACACCGACACCACCCGCCGCGCCCTCGACGCCGTCAACGACGTCTACGACCAGCGCTCCGACGGCTTGGTCGAACCCGAATGGGTGTACTGGCTCAACCGCACCGAGATCGACGTCATGGCCGCCCGCTGCCTCATCGAACTCGGCCAACCCGCCACCGCAGAACCCCTGCTGACAAGAGCCCTCGCTGGCTACAACCACGACCACGCCCGCGAAGTCGCCCTCTACCAAACCTGGCTCGCCGAAGGCCACGCCAGAGCAGGCAACCTCGACGCCGCCCGTGAGGTCCTGCACCGCATCGACGCCACCGCCATCGACACCGGGTCCGCACGCCTCCACCGCCGCATCACCGCAGTCGACCGCCTCATCGACCGCCATGCACAGAAGAGGCACGCAACCAGCACGAGACGATCGACCGAGTAGACGGCCGACCGACGCCGCGCTCAGCCCGACGTCCGCCCACGTTGCTGTCACGACTGCTGTCAAAATCGCCGACCATCGATGAGGTGTCGGCAGGTGGTTAAGCGAAAGCCCAGCTCCCTGCCAAGATCGAAGCCATGACATCGCCGCAGCCGCCGTAACAACGCCACACGTACTATGTGATGGCCGGCAACACGCCGGTGTTGGTACATAACGCGGGCGG
This sequence comes from Micromonospora inyonensis, assembly GCF_900091415.1. Lineage (NCBI taxonomy): Bacteria > Bacillati > Actinomycetota > Actinomycetes > Micromonosporales > Micromonosporaceae > Micromonospora > Micromonospora inyonensis. The sequence continues at coordinate 967,940 of NZ_FMHU01000002.1, forward strand.
CGGGGGCCTCGGCGACGACATCCGCCTCTACGGCGATTACACGGCGCGAGTGGATCAATTTAACGTGCGAGGACAGGCATCTTTTGGAGTTCACGTATACCACTGCGGCTCTGAAGTTGGCATCTATGGCAGTAACGGGTTCTTCAATAAGCATGGAGTAGATGCCAGCAAGGTCAATGTGCCCGATCAGGTGCACAATCGACTCAAGGGGTATCGCGGTATACCAGATGCGGAAGCTTGGCCAGCTTCCTCCTGGGGCTGACATCAAGGGTGATGCTTGGAAGCGCCCGATGATCGGAACGGGTGGTGGCTGCTGATGCAGTTCGTGAACATCCGATCAGAGCCCGAGGGTTGGCCTTCTAATGTTCTCGATCCGGCTCCGTACCTAGAGGCTCTGCCGGAGCTCCTGCCGCAGCTCCCCGCGGGTGCACGTGCTTATGCATCGGACCCGGGCCACTACGACTTCGCCTCGCTGCGCTGTGTTAAGGATCTTAGGATAGGGTCTATAGCTCTGCGGGAAGCTGGGCATGCGCAGATCAGCATCGATATTGATTTCAAGGCTAACGAATTCAAGCACGATGCATCTCTACTGATTCGGTATGCGGACGTGACCCGGTGGGAGATATCAGTAGGCATTCTCGGCGAGGGTGTGCGTATCTGGCCAGAGAGTCGTCGCCTAGGAGACGTACAGCTTGATGAAGTGCTGCCAGCGCCTAACGGATGCTTGCATGAGGTGCAGATGACGGGTGGAACAATAGTGGTGGCGTGCCGAGACTTGCGAGCGGAGTGGGTGCCGATCGCAAGAAATTGACGTTGAACTCGCACTGGCGCTGCTTACCCAGGGTGCCTGCACGGGCGCTCACGTCTGCCGATGCTTGTCCCGGTTGCCGTCAGGGTTGCCGTCACACACATCGCATGCATCTAAATCTAGCGATGGGAAGTCGCCGGAGTCGACTGCCCGAGGGGCGTGCGGTGCCGTGCCGCGTAGCGGTGCGGCGTCGATCCCCGGAACCACTCGTCCAGGTTGCATTGTGAAGGGATCGTTACGGCCACTACCTGTGGGTCGTCCCCGGCTACAGTAGTTGATCGACTCGGTAGTGGCGGGCGTGCGCGCGGGGCCGTAGGCCTGTAGCGCGTGCGCGCGGCCCCGGCTTCGGCCGGGGCCGCTCTTGAATCCTGTAGAGCAGTTTTGAGCCAGTCGGATCTTGGTCGAGGGCCTTGGTCCGGCCGGCTCACTGCTTCGGTGCGCGGTTGCGGCTGCTGCGGGGAGGCGGCTGTCGTGCCCGCCATCGTGGCGGCGCCGATCCATGGCGCTGCGGCGACACCGAACGTCCCTGCCGCCGCGATCTTCAACACGGCCCGCCGGTTCACTCTTTCCACGAATTCTCCTTCACGTGGGTCGGGACGGAACCGGGACGACGCGGACTGCGGGCGCGGCGGCGGTGCGACACCGACCGCGACGGCGCAGGCGGCCGCAGTCGCGTCCCCGGCGGCATCAACATGAGAATGGCATCCACAAGACCCCGCCCCGCTCGACTGCCAGCGAATTGACGTCCTGTTTCGCAGAAACTTCATCCATGTTTCGGATGCTGTCAATGCCATGTGGGTCGTTGGCATCCGTCGATGTGTGCGCGGGCTGGCGGGGTCGGCCGGCGGGCCGAGCGGCAGGATGGTGCCAATGGCCATTGATCCGCTGGTGCTCGCCGACGTTCTGGACCGGTTACGTCCGGAGGTGCCGGGCCTCGAGGGGACGGGTGGGCGCCGTCGGTGCAGGGCGCGGTGGGGAAGGTCGTCGGCGTGCGCGACGGGGTCGGGTCGCCGTACGTGTTGAAGGTCTATCCCGCGACCGCCCGGCGACGACGGGACACCGAGCTGCTGGCCCAGCGACTGCTGGGTGACGTACCGGGGATCGTGGGGCCTCGACCGGTGGGGCACGGACAGCTCGACGGAGCGGCGGGGGTCAGCTTCCTGCTCATGACCCGCCTGGACGGGGTGCGGTGGGCGGACCGCCGCGCGGATCTCGACCCGGCGCAGACGACGGCGCTGACCCGCGAGGTGGGCCGGGCGCTACGACGGCTGCACACGGTGGCCGGTCGACAGTTCGGTGACCTGCTCGACGACGGCCCGTGGTGGCCCACCGCGTGGGACCGCGTGGCGGCCCGGACCGGTGACCTGATCGCGGAGCACCTGGCTTCCGGCGGCCCGCCGCACCTGGCCGACCGGATCCGACGCTTCGTCGAGCGCCACCGGCCGGCAATGGCCTCATGCCCGGGGCCGGTGCTGTGCCACAACGACTTCATCGACAGCAACCTGCTGGTCCCGGCCACCGGCGAGCCCCTGCTCTGCGGAGCCGTCGACCTGGAACGCGCGTCCTGGAACGACCCGCTGAGCGACCTGGCCCAGACCCGGCTGCACGTACGCCAGCACCGACCCGCCGACACCACCGTCCTGGTCGAGGGGTACGGCGTCGACGGCCCTGACGAGCACCGGCGGCTGGATGTCCACGAGGTACTACACGCGCTGGCGGAGCGGAACTGGGTCGCCTACGACCGTCCCGCCGGCTGGCGGGAGTCGATCGCCGCCCTCGACGACCTTCTGACCGACCGCACCTGATCAGGTGAGCGCGTCCAGGGCCTTGGCGTACGCCGGGGGGACGAAGTTCGGCCCGCCCGGGGTGAACACGTCGGAGTCCGCCGCCGCCGACCAGGCGGTCTCCGGGACCGCCTCGACCAGAGCGCGGACCACCGGCGCGTCCCGCCACTGCTCCTGCTCGGCCAGCAGGCTCAACGCCACCACCGACTCCTCGACCTCGCCGACGCACTCGAACGGCTTGTGCCCGTCCACGCCGAGCAGTTCCCGGTAGCCGGGGATCTGCGTGTCGTCGGCGAGCAGGTCGCCGCCGAAGATGTGGGTGATCCGCTCCCGGGGCACGAACGGGGCGAGAGCGAGGAAGACGAACCGGCACTTCGGGCAGTTCCGGCACCAGCGGGCGCTCGGGTCGTGCAGTTTGAACGCGGCGTTGCAGCTGGTCACCACGTCGTCGTACCGGGTGAAGGCGGCGAAGAGCCGGGCGATGTGCAGCTCCGACAGGGAGCGCAGCAGCGAGAAGTACGGCTCGGTGAGCCCGGCGTGCTCGGCGAGCGCGGCGCGGAGCAGCCCCTCCGCCTCGACGCCCTTGGACCACTGGTGGTTGATCTCGTGACCGTTCCAGACCAGGTTCGGGTCGGACGCGGAGCGCTCGTTCGACATCACCACCGGCCCGAGTCCGTGCAGGACGGCGGTGGCGACGGCGATCAGCGAGTTGATCGCGGTAACCGGGATGTGGCCGTTGAGCCCGCCCGCCTTGTTCAGCGCGAACAGCGCCGGATCGAGCCGCCGCCGGGCGGCCACCGGGGCCAGGCCGGACGCCGCGTTCACCGCGTCGATCACGTGGTTCGGGTTGACCGAGAAGGGCACCGGGTCCATGCCGGCCCGGCGCAGCGCCTCCAGGCTGACGATGGAGTCCTTGCCGCCGCCGACCGCCGAGAGGGGACGCCGGTCGGTGGTGTCCACCGTGGCCACCGGGGGCACCGAGCCGGTCGGGATCTCCGGGGCCAGCTCCAGCACGTACGGCAGCTGGTTGCGGTAGGCGTACTCGGCGAGGCCCTTGGTGTAGACGGCGGTGAGCAGCGCGGCGGCGGCCGGGCCGAGCGGCGCGGGCGCGACCAGGCGGGGCGGGGCGGCGGCCTTGTAGTAGCTCACCCCGGCGGCCAGGTGCAGCAGGTCGAGCACCCGGTCGAGGGTGGCGAGGGTGGCCTGCGACGGCGGCTCGGGCGGCGGCGGGAGGGTGATCACCTCGGTGAAGCGCAGCTCGCCGTCCGGGCCGGTCAGCGCGTAGTCCAGCCGTACCTCGCCGGTGGCCGGGTCGATCGAGCGGGACGGGAAGGTGAAGGCGTCCATCCGCCGGAGCTGTTCGTTGGGCACACGCCATACTAGGCCGTGACAAATGAGCCCGTACCCGGCTGGAGGAGATCCCCTGTGCGCCTGTCTGACCTGCGCGGACGTTCCGTCGCCGTCTGGGGCACCGGCCGGGAGGGCCGGGCGGCGGTGACCGCCGTCGCCGCCCACGGCCCGGCGGAGCTGGTCGCGGTCGACGACAGCGCGAACTTCCTCTCGCTGGACTGGTCCGGGCCGCTGGCCGAGGCCGCGCCGCTGGTCACCGGGGAGGAGGGCTTCGCCCGGCTGGCCGCCGCCGACGTGGTGGTCCGCTCGCCGGGTGTGCCACAGACCCACCCGTGGCTGGTCGAGCTGCGCCGCCGGGGGGTGACCGTCACCGGCGGCAGCGCGCTCTGGATGGCCGACCACGCCGCGCGCACCGTCGGGGTCACCGGCAGCAAGGGCAAGAGCACCACCTCCAGTCTGATCAGCCACCTGCTGACCGCGCTCGGCCGGCCGAACGTCTTCGGCGGCAACATCGGGGTGCCCCTGCTCGACCTGCCCGAGGCCGAGCTGTACGTGCTGGAGCTGTCCAGCTACCAGTGCAGCGACCTGACCGACTCGCCCCGGGTCGCGGTGGTCACCGCCCTGTTCCCCGAACACCTCGACGCGCACGGCGGCGAGCGGGAGTACTACCGGGACAAGCTCAACCTGCTCGCCCACGGCCCGGAGACGGTGGTGGTCAACGGCACCGACGAGCGGCTCGCCGCCGAGCTGGGCGACCGTCCGGCGGTGCGCGCCGGCCGTCCCGACGGCTTCCACGTCGCCCCCGGTCCGGACGGCACGCCGTGGTTCCACGCCGCCGACCGTCCGCTCTTCGGCCGTACGACGCTGCCGCTGGTCGGGCGGCACAACGAGGGCAACCTGTGCGTGGCCCTGGCGGTGCTCGACGCGCTCGGCGTGGACGTGCCGGCCCGGTCCGACGAGGTCGCGGCGGCGGTCGCCGCGTTCCGGGGACTCGCGCACCGGCTCACCGAGATCGCCGACCCGTCGGGGCTGACCTTCGTCGACGACACCCTCGCCACCAGCCCGTACGCGGCGATGCACGCGATCGACGCGTACGAGGCCCGCCCGTTGACCGTAATCGTCGGCGGCACCGACCGGGGACTGGACTACACCCCGCTGCGGGAGCACCTGGCCGAGCGGGAGATCACCGTGATCGGCATTCCCGACAGCGGTCCCCGGATCGTCGAGGCCCTGGCCGGGCTGCCCCGGGTGCGTACCGAACTCGCCGACGACCTGGTCGCGGCGGTCCGGCTGGCCCGCAAGCTCACCCCCGCCGACGGGGTGGTGCTGCTGTCCCCGGCCGCGCCCAGCTATGGCCGGTTCCGTAACTTCGAACACCGCTCCGAGGTCTTCGCGGAGGCCGTCCGAGACACCGCCTGACCTGCCCTTTCCGCCCTCCGGCATGATGGGCGCGGTCGGGCGCCGGGAGACCTGGCGGTTCCGGCGGGAGGGGGACGGTGTGGGCGTCGCGGTGGTCGACCAGGACTGGCCGAAGGCCCGGCGGGCGGTGCTGGCCGACGCGGCCGGGGTCGGGGTGGCGGTCGGTGCGCTGGGGCTGTCGTTCGGGGCCCTGGCCGTGGTGTCCGGGTTCTCGGTGTGGCAGGCGTGCGCGCTGTCGTTGTTGATGTTCTCCGGGGCGTCGCAGTTCGCGGTGATCGGTGTGCTGGCGGCCGGCGGAGGAGCGTTCACCGGCGCGGCCACGGCCACCCTGCTGGGCGTGCGCAACGCGCTGTACGGGCTGAACCTCTCGTCGCTGCTGCGGGTACGCGGCCTGCGCCGGCTGTTCGGGGCGCAACTCGTCATCGACGAGAGTTCGGCGATGGCGCTGGCCCGCGACGAGCCCCGGCAGGCCCGGCTGGCGTTCTGGGCCACCGGCGTCTCGGTCTTCGTGCTCTGGAACCTGGCCACCCTGGCCGGTGCGTTCGGTGCGCAGGTCCTGCCCGACCCGGAGGCGCTCGGGCTCGACGTGGCCGCTCCGGCGGCGTTCCTCGCCCTGCTGATGCCCCGGTTGCGCGACCGGCGGCTGTGGGCGGTCGCCGTCGCCGCCGCGGCGACGGCGCTGCTCACCGTTCCGGTGCTGCCCGCGGGTCTTCCGGTCCTGGCGGCCGGACTGGTCGCGGTGGTCGTGGCCCTGCGCGGCCGGCGGGACCGGCCTGACGCTGCCACCCGCCGCGCGGATTCGCGCGAGAGTGCCGAGGTTGCACCGGTACCGGGCGCGGGTCGCGGTGGTGACCGCTGATGTGGACCGCGATCCTGCTCGGCACCCTCGGGGTCTACCTGCTCAAACTCGCCGGCCTCGCCGTCCCGCGGTCGGTGCTGGAGAAGCCGCAGGTGGAGGAGGCCTCCGCCGTGCTCCCGGTGGCGCTGCTCGCCGCCCTCGTCGCCGTGCAGACCTTCGCCACCGGAGGGCACCTGGTGCTGGACGCGCGGGCGGCCGGCTTCGCGGTCGCCCTGGTGGCCGTGCTGCTGCGCGCGCCCTTCCTGCTGGTGGTCGCGCTCGGCGCGGGCACCGCCGCGCTGCTGCGCCTGCTCACCTGAGCCGGTGGACGCCGACCTCAGGGTCGGGCGGGCGTGGCGGCCGGGGTGAACTCGGCGACGACCTCGTCGCCCTCGGCCGCGTCGGTGGGCGTGAAGCCCGCCGACTCGTAGAGCCGTCGCGCGGCGGTGTTCTCCGGGTGGTACGACAGCCGGATCACCCGGCACTCCGGCTGCGCGGCCAGCCAGGCCGTGACGGTCCGCAGGACGGCACGCCCGAGTCCCCGGCCCTGCTCGGCCGCGTCGATCAGCATGCCACCGAGCCAGTACGCACCGTCCTCGTCGTCCACGCCCCACATGACGTGCCCGACCACCGTGTCGTCGGCACAGACCGCCAACGAGGTCCAGACGTTCTCGCGCGTGGACAGCAGCAGGTAGCGGGCCGCCAGGGCGGCGACGTAGGCACGTTGGTCGTCCCGGGGCGCGATGTCGGCGACGGCGCGCCAGTTCTCGTCGTCGACGTCGCGCAGCGTGACGCGTCGTCCGGTCCGGTCGTGGAGCCCGTGGTCGATCACCGGCCGATGTTAGGCCCGGCCGGTCGTCGCCCGCGAGCCCTATTCCGCCTGCCACGCGGCCGGCCGGCACGGGGACGTCTCACCGGCCCGGCACCTGCCCGACGGGTGGTTGCCGCCGACGGTCGGCGGCGGCCCGGTCCGGCGGCGGCGGCCACTCCTGGCCCAACCCCAGGTCCACCACGTCGCGCAGGCCGGGGACGGCGGGCGGCACCGGGGCGTCGAAGGTGAGGAACCAGGACTCGACGTGGTCGTCCAGCACCCCGACCATCGCCGGCAGGAACGCGGTGACCAACGGCCGGGAACCGACGCCGAGGTCGCGCAGTACGCGGGCGCGCGGATGATCGCCGAGGGTCAGCCGGCCGCCCCGCCGAAGCCCGACCCGGCCCGCGAGCCGGATCCGGGACCTGACGAGCAGGCCGCGGAAAGAGCCGTAGCCGACCGTCCGGAACCGGACCGGCAGCGGCGTACGCGCCGGGCGGGGCGCGTCGATCCGCAGCACCATCCGCCCGTCCAGGTCGTACTGGCTGCTCACCGTGTCGGCGTCGACGAGGAAGTCGAGGCTGGCCCGTCGCTTGGGCATGCCCCAGATGCCCAGGCCGCCCTTGACCGAGATCTCCGTGCTCACCGGCAGGTCGTGGATGTAGACACCGAGACCGGTCAGGCCGCGTCGGCAGGGCACGCCGACGCAGAGTTCGATGTACCGGCCGATGTCGGTGTCCTGGTAGTCGACCACGGTGACGAGCAGCAGCGCGTGCCGGCCGATCCGCAGTGGACGCAGCTCCCGGCCGGGCAGCAGCTTCCGGACCGCGTCGGCGTCGGCCCGGAACAGCGCGGTCAGCGACGGGCTGCTCCCGGTGGCCACCGGCATCCGGAACGGGATCCCGTCGACGTTCGCGTACCGGCCGCGCAGCCGGCGTTCCCGGCGGGAGAACGACATCGTGCCTCCTTGTCAGACGTGGATCGGAGCCGCCAGTTCCCGCAGGATCAACGGGAAGACGTCCCGGTCGGCGTCCTGGCCGAAGAACAGGTCCAGGTGGCCGTAGTCGGGCAGCACGTGCAGCGCGTGCCGGCCCGGGTCCCGGCGGGAGAACAGCGCGTGGGTGCGGATCTGGCTCTCGGGCAGGAAGCACCGGTTGCGTTCCCCGGCGATGAAGACGATCCGGGCGTCGGTCCGGGGCGGCTGCCGCAGATAGTCCTCGGGCAGGCCGGGCAGCCGCTCGTACGACACCAGGTGTCCCCGTTCGACACAGCGGGCCATCTGCCGGAAGAACGCCATCGACACCTTTCCGAATTCGTACGGAATAAACTCGTCGTGGGTGGCGGCGTTGAGGTTCTCGTGTCGCCACAGTGCCGGAAAACCGCTGCCGTAGGTGAAGCTCACCATTTTGCACACCAGGTTGTCGCATTCGTGGTGCGTCAGCCGGACGAGTGCGGTGAGCAGTCGGGCGAGCGGTTCGTCGGGGCGGACGCGCCCCCACGACGGGTCCAGGTATTCGAGGAACCGGCGCACCACCGGCACGGCCCACCGCAGCTTGGCCCGCGACCAGGCCGGCACCACGGTGTGCAGGCTGACCGCACTGGCCACGATCGTGTCCACCTGCCCGACCAGCCCGGCGCAGGCGGACATCATGAACGACGTCGATCCCTGGCAGTGGATGACCGCCTTGATCCGGTCCGCTCCGGTCCTGGTCACGACCGTTCGGACGGCGGCCGGGTGGTCGTGGCGGGCAGCCTGGTCGAGCGTCCACTCGCAGGGTGGCAGGGCGGTGCTGGCCCGCCAGTTCTCCAACCACACGTCGTATCCGGCGGCGATCAGCGCATCGACGAGCGTGGTGCGTATCGGAGCGCGGAAGATTTCTGCGCTGACTCCGGCCCCGTGCACCAGCAGCACCGGGCCTCGGCTGGGCGGGCGGTCGCCACGAACGTTGACGAGATTGAGTGGACGGCCGTCGTCAGCCTGGAACGGCACGACGTGATCGGTGGTCCTGAGGTGCGGCACAGTCACTCCCGGAGGTGTCGGAAATCGCCACTCGGGGCTGCTGCCAACCATATTCTGTGGTCGTTGTCCGTACCGGCACAACAGGAGATCCGGCGGCCCGCCGAATGGTGTCACCGGGCAGCGGAACGGGCACCGGTGACCGGACGCGGCCGGAGAGGGCGGGTGGGCGGGAATGGGACAGGACGAACACGTCGACGTCGTCGTGGTCGGGTCCGGATTCGGCGGCGCGGTGGCGGCCTACCGGTTCGCCCGTGCGGACCGGCGGGTGGTGGTGCTGGAACGCGGCCGGGCGTACCCGCCGGGCAGCTTCCCCCGCGCGCCTGCCGGCCTCGGCCGTAACCTGTGGGACCCGAGCGAGGGCCTGCACGGCCTGTTCGACGTGTGGAGCTTCCGGGGGCTGGACGCCGTGGTGAGCAGCGGGCTCGGCGGCGGATCACTGATCTACGCGAACGTGCTGCTGCGCAAGGACGAGAAGTGGTTCGTCCAGGAGTCCCCGCTGCCCCGGGGCGGCTACGAGCACTGGCCGATCAGCCGGGCCGACCTGGACCCGCACTACGACGAGGTGGAGCGGATGCTCGCTCCGCAGCGCTACCCGCTGGCCGTCGCCCCGTACCACGACACCCCGAAGACGGTCGCCATGCGGGACGCGGCGGCCCGGTTGGGACTGGACTGGGACCTACCGCCGCTGGCCGTGCTGTTCGCTCCCCGCCCCGGGGACCCTCCGGTGCCGGGCGCGCCGATCCCCGACCCGCCGTACGGCAACCTGCACGGCCTGCCCCGGCGCACCTGCACCCTGGTCGGCGAGTGCGACATCGGCTGCAACCAGGGCGCGAAGAACTCCCTGGACCACACGTACCTCTCCGCCGCCCGGCACCACGGCGCGGACCTGCGGACCCGGTGCGAGGTGCGCGAACTCGCCCCCCGCCCGGAGGGTGGCTACCGGGTGTCGTACGTGGTGCACGACCCGGCCCGCCAGGGGCGGCGCACCGCGACCCGGCGACTGCCGCTGCGTACCCTCACCTGCGACCGTCTCGTGCTCGCCGCCGGCACCCTCGGCACCACCTGGCTGCTGCTGCGCAACCGGGCGGCGTTTCCGGGGTTGAGCCGGGCGCTGGGCACCCGGTTCAGTGGCAACGGCGACCTGCTCAGCTTCGTCACCCGGGCCCACCACGTCGGCGACGGGCACCGGTCCCTGGAGGGCTCGAACGGCCCGGTCATCACCAGCCGGATCCGGGTGCCGGACCAGCTCGACGGCGGGCCGCCCGGCCGGGGCTACTACGTCGAGGACGCCGGCTACCCGGTCTTCGCCGACTGGCTGGCGGAGTCCAGCCAGCTCTCCGGGCAGGTCCGGCGGGCCGTGGTCTTCGCGCTGCACCGGCTCGGCGCGTTCGTCCTCGGTTCGGCCCGGACCAACGTGTCGGCCCGACTGGCCGCGCTGATGGGGCTCAGTGAGCTGTCCGACGGGTCGCTGCCGTTGCTCGGCATGGGACGCGACGTACCGGACGGGGTGATGCGCCTGCGCCGGGGCCACCTCGACGTCGACTGGACCACCGCCACGTCGACCGGGTACTTCACGGCGCTGCGCGCCACCATGCGGGACATCGCCGACGCCCTGCGCGGTGACTTCCACGACAACCCGTTGAGCCTGCTGCGCAAGACCGTGACCGTGCATCCGTTGGGCGGTGCGCCGATGGGCCGGCACCCCGGCGAGGGGGTGGTGGACGCCGACGGCCAGGTGTTCGGGTATCCCGGCCTGTACGTCGCCGACGGGGCCGCGATGCCCGGTGCGGTGGGCGCGAACCCCTCGTTGACCATCGCCGCCTGGGCGGACCGGCTCGCCGAGCGGGCCCTGGCGCCCGCCGGCCGGTCGGTGGCCGCCGGGCCCGGGGCGCCGGGTCCGGTGACCCCGCTGACCGGTCGGGTGGCGACCAGCCTCTCCTTCACCGAGGAGATGCGCGGCCACGTCGCCCGCGGCGTGGCCGACCCGGTACGGGGCGAGCAGGTCGGTCGGGCCCGGGACGAGTCGCTCGGGTTCCATCTGACGATCACCGCCGACGACATCGACTGGTTCGTCGCCGACCCGGGTCACGAGGCGCGTGCCACCGGCTGGGTCGACGCGCCGGCGCTGGGCGGCCGGCTGCCGGTGCTACAGGGCTGGTTCAACCTCTTCGTGTCCGACGGGGGGCCGGGGCGCCGCAGCATGTGCTACCGACTGCACCTGCGCGGCCCGGACGACATGCCGCTCACCCTGCTCGGCCGCAAGGACGTGCACGACGACGCCGGCTTCGACGTGTGGCGGGACACCTCGACGCTGGCGACCCGGTTGGTACGCGGACACGTCGGGCCCGGCCGGGACGACGGCGACGTGCTGGCCGCCGGGCGGCTGGCCCTGCACCTGCCGGACTTCCTGCGTCAGTTGACGACCTTCCGGACCGAGGGCCCCGAGCCGGCCGCCGCGCTGGCCCGCTTCGGGCGGCTCTTCCTCGGCGAGCTGTGGGAGGTCTACGGCGACCGGGTGACGGTCGGCCGGACTGCCTGACCGGGACGGGCCGGCGGCACGTCGGCCCCCGCCGGCCGACCGGTCAGCGTGGCGGCTCGGGGGTGGACGGCCGACCGGTCAGTGCGGCCGGCCGGGAGTGGGTGGACGGCCGACCGGTCAGTGCGGCCGGCCGGGGGTGGGCGGGATCCGTACCGGGGCTTCGATGAGCTGGGGTTCGAGCCGCCCGGGGCCGGCGGGGACCAGCCGGGGCCCGGCGTCCCCGTCTGCCGGACGCCAGGCGCGGACCGAGCGGCGTACCCCGATCGGGTGGACGGTGAGCAGGCCGTCCGTGCCGACCTGCAGCCGCAGGAAGCCCTTGTAGTCCTCGATGGCCTGGGCGGCGAACAGTTCGTTCTCGTTGACCCGCCACGCGGAGACCGCCAGCAGCCAGGCGGCCAGCAGGACCGCGGCGAGGACCGCGCCGACGACCGTGACGGCGGCCACCGCCCAGGCCCGGGCGGGCCACCGCCAGTCGGTGACCACCGTGGCGAAGCCGACCACCGCCGCCAGCGCGGGCGGCACCTGGACCAGTGCCAGGGTCGTGCCGAAGGCGAGCCGGCGCAGCCGCCCGCCCGACCGGGGCCGGGCGAAGGCGAGGCAGCCGGCGAACGCCACCGCGAGCAGGGCCCCGCTCCACAGCCAGGACCGGGTCAGGCCGGAGATGCCGAGCAGCCCGTAGAGGGTGGCGAAGACCGGTAGCAGGGCGACGTTGCGGAGCGGGAGTCGCCAGAGGACCCGGCGGGCCTCCCGGCGCGAGTCCGCCGGTGACGGCCAGGTCCCGCCGACCCGGACGTAGCCGATCTGCGCGGTCTTGTCGGCGTCCGGATCCAGCAGGCGGGCCGACACCGCGATCCGTTCCGGGAGCAGGTGCGTCGCCGCGGTGTACGCGCCGCCGATCCCGGCGGTGATCAGCATCGGCCCGTCGCCGCTGCGCCGCTGGTAGCGGGCGTAGTGGTGGGTGTCCCCGGTCAGGAAGACCCGGACCTGGCGGGCCCGGTCGCCCAGGCCGGCGCTGAGGAAGTGCGCCAGCCGGTCGGTGGAGGTGCCCGTTCCCTGGTACCAGCTCGGCACGGCGGTGCAGACGATGATCGACGCGGTCGGCTCGATGCCGGCGGCGACCTGCCGGAAGTACTCCAGCTGCGGCCGGTCGATGTAGGTGTCGAGCTGGATGTCGATCGCCAGCAGCCACCAGCCGTGGGGCAGCCGGAGGGCGAAGTAGGAGCGCCTCTGCCGGGTCCGCCAGCCGCCGATCTGGTCCTGCTGGCCGAAGACCCGCAGGAAGGCGGTGAGGCCGTCGTACCAGTCGTGGTTGCCGGGCACCGCGTACAGCCAGGGACGGTGGCCGTCGGCACCGTCCGGCGGGCACGGGTACGCGGCGGTGTAGACCCGGGTGGTGCGCTGTTCGTAGCCGGTCGCGTCGGCGTACGGGTAGACCTGGTCGCCGCCCATGATCAGCGCCGTGCCCCGGGGCAGGACGCCGCCGTCGGTGTCCAGCGGCAGGTCGCTGGCGATCAGGCTGGCCACCGAGTACGTCGCGTCGAAGCCGTCGCCCAGGTCGGCGACGTAGTCGAACCAGAAGTCGCCGGTGCCCTGGTCGTGCCGGAAGACCGGCTGGTCGAACGCCGCCCCCTGCTGCGCCTCCCGCTTGTCGGCGTACTGGCCGAAGATGCTGGCGAGTAGCGCTCTGGTGCCGGTCCGGGTCAGCTCGTGTGGTCGCAGCCACCGGACCGCGGCCAGTCGGACGAGGTCGTGGTCGTCGGCCGCCGCCCGCCGGATCCGCGCCCCGATCATCTGCCTGAGCCGCGACACGCCTCCACTCTAATTGTCCGGGATGTTACGTACGGTGCTTTGTCGCGGAGCGGAGCAGCCGCAGCAGCCCCGCCCCCACCAGGTACGCCACCAGCGCGGTGACCGGCAGGCCCAGCGGCTCGGGCGCGTCCTTCGGGGTCACCGCGTTGACCACGAGGGCGGCGACCACGGCCCCGTACCCGGCCACCGTCAATCCGCCCCGGACGCGCCGGCCCACGAGGCCCCGGCCGGCCCGGTGCCGCGCGCCGGTCGGGCCGCCGCCGCGCCGGCCGGCGCGGGCCTCCACCGGGCCGAAGACCGCGACCAGCGCCGCCAGCACCACGACGAGCATCAGCAGCCACGGCACCCGCCAGGCCAACCAGGCCGGCGAGTCGACCGGCGGGGTGGGCAGCAGACCCACCGCGTCGAGCCCGCCGACCAGCAGGATCGCCGCACTGAGGTGCCAGAGGAAGACGGTCAGCACCACCGCGTTCACCGCGATCACCGCCTGCCACGGGCCGGGGCGACGCAGCCAGCGTTCGGCCGGGGCGCGGAGCACCATGATCAGCCCGAGCTGGGCGGTGGCGAGGACGAGCAGCGCCAGGCTCGGCGGTGCGGCGTTGTCGAGCCGCTCGCCGGGGACGTTGAGCATGCTCACCGGGTACGGACCGACCGTGGTCAGCAGCACCAGCACGGCCACCCCGCCGAGCAGCAGCGCCCAGCCCACCCGTGGGGTCGGCGGTAGCCGGCGCAGTGGCCGGTCGACGCCGTGCCGGGCGTCGTACCAGGCGTAGCCGAGCTGGTGCACGGCCAGCCAGCCGAGCAGGTAGTTGCCGAGGGCGAGGGTGGCCGGACCGGTGGCCCGGCCCAGGTCGCCCAGCGCCACCAGGGCCGCCAGCGCCACCGGCACGGCGAAGCCGGAGCGCTCGTGCAGGGCGTACGTGAGCGGGGCGAGCGGGACGACCGCCAGGTACGCGGAGAGGAACCACAGCGGCACGGTGGCGAACCACACCACCGTACGCACCGTTGAGGGCTCCGCACCGGCCAGCCGGCCGACCAGGGCCCCGCCGGTGAGCACCAGGAGCAGCAGGGTGGTCGGCCGGATCAGCCGGGCGCTGCGGTCGAGCAACCAGTCGGTGGCGTCGCCACCCCGGGCCCGGCGGGCGGCCAGCGAGGCGGCGTTGGCGTAGCCGCCGACGAGGAAGAAGACCGGCATCACCTGGGCCAGCCAGGTCAGCGGGTACGCCCAGGGCAGCTCCGGCAGGGCGGAACGCGCGGTCGGGCGGCCCGCCGCGTCGTGGCCGAGCACGGTGACCGTCCAGTGGCCGAGGACGACCATGGCGATCGCCACGGCCCGGAGCAGGTCGACGAGGCGTTCCCGGTCGGCCGGCGTCCGCTCCGCGAGCTGCCGCAGGCGGCGCATGGCGTCAGGCTATGCCACCGGACACCGGTCCGGTGCGCCGAAACCCGGTCCCGCCACCGGTGGCACAAGCAGCCCGTGCAGCGCCTCGGGATCCGTCACCCCGGGCAGGTCGCGGGCGGCGAGCCAGGCGGCGGCCCCCGCGCCGTCGCCGGCCCGGCGCAGAAGCGCCTCCGGCCAGCGGCGGCGCAGTTCGACCTGGAGCGCGGTGGCCAGCGGGGTGTCCCCGGTGAGGAGTCCGCCGCCGAGGACGAGCGGACCGGTGGCGTCCGGTGGGCGGATCCGTGAGGCACTCTCCGCCAGGTGCCCGGCGGCCTCGCCGACCAGGGCGACGGCGGTCGCCTCGTCGCGCCGGGCGGCGTCGACGACCAGCGGGGCCAGCCGGGCCAGCTCGACCGGGGGACGTCGGGTGACCGCCTGCACCAGCGCGTCGACGGTGTCCCGGGGGCGGGGCGCGATCTCGGCGTGCCCGAGCAGTTCGGTGAGGACGCGGACGCCGAGGGGCCCCGGCCGGTGGGCCCGGTCCAGGTCGGCCAGCACCCGCCGGACCGCCTCACGCCCCAGCCAGAAGCCGGAGCCGGCGTCGCCGAGCAGCCAGCCGTGTCCGTCCGCGACCCGGTCCAGCCGCAGTCCGCGTACCCGGGCGGCGATGGCTCCGGTCCCGGCGATGAGCACCGTGCCGTCCGGGTCGGGGCTGCCGGAGGCGTAGGCGATCAGGGCGTCGCTGTGCACCGTGTACGGGCAGCGCAGCCCGACGTCGTGCCAGGCCCGGTCGAAGGCGTCCCGCCCGGCGGGGTCGGCGAGGAGCCGCCCCGCCCCGGCCAGCCCGATCACCCCGGCGGCGACCCCGGCCGGGTCGGTGCCGGCCAGCGCCGCGCGCAGGGCGGTGCGGAGTTCGGCGGCGGCGCGGTCGGCGCCGTGGCTGGTGGGGTTGCCGCCGCCGGCACGTCCGGTGCCCAGGCGATCACCGGTGGTGGTGACCACGGTGGCCCGGGTGGAGGTGCCGCCGACGTCCAGACCGACCACGACGCTGGCGGACATGCCGATGAACCTCCGGGAGATCGTGACGGGGGCGATTCATGCTGGTCGACCGGCGTGCGGCTGGCAAGGGGCGGCCGGGCCACGGAGCGTGTGGCCCGGGTAACAGTTTGAAAACTTCGCCCACGGTCTTGACACGGAGGGCCCTTTAGTAAGAACTTTTACCAATAACAGTTAACACTCTTTTCGGAAAGGCGGGCTCCGATGGTCGGTCACGAGGTGGACGCCACCGCGGCCGCGGTGGTCGACACCGAGGGGCCCGACCGCCGGGCTCCGCTCGGGGTCGCCTCCGACGGTGTGCTCGCCCGCGTCCGCACCGGCGTGGACGAGCTGACCGGGGCGCTGCGCCGGGTCGCCGAGCACGTGCTCAGCGACCCGGAGGCGGCGGCCCGGGCCACCATCGTGGAACTCGCCGAACGCAGCGGCACCTCACCGGCCACGGTCACCCGGTTCTGCCGGGCGATGGGCTTCGAGGGCTACGCCGACCTGCGGCTCGGCATCGCCGCCGAGACCGGCCGGGCCCGCTCCGCGGGCTGGACGGTCGACATCGGCCGGGAGATCCAGCCCGGCGACCCGCTCGAACGGGTGCTCGGGCAGATCATGGCCGCCGACACCCGGGCCATGCACGACACCGCCGCCCGGCTCGACCTGGCCGAGGTGGAACGGGCCGCCGTCGCCGTCGCCGGAGCCGATCGGGTGAACATTTTCGGGGCCAGCGGCAGCGCGCTGGTCGGCGAGGAGATGCAGTTCAGCCTGCACCGCATCGGCGTGGCCGCGTGGGCCTGGAACGACGTGCACGAAGGGCTGGCCAGTGCCGCGCTGCTGCGCCCCGGCGACGTGGCGCTGGGCATCTCGCACACCGGGCAGACCCGGGAGACCATCGAGATGCTCGCCGAGGCGGGCAGCCGGGGCGCGACCACCGTCGCGCTGACCGGTTTCCCCCGCTCACCCCTGGCCGAACTGGCCGACGTGGTGCTGCTCACCGCCAGCCAGGCCACCACCTTCCGTCCCGACGCGTTGTCCGCCCGCCACCCCCAGCTCGTCGTGCTCGACCTGCTCTACGTGGCGGTCGCGCAACGCACCCACGCCCGCGCCCACGCGGCGTTCCGACGTACCGCGCAGGCGGTCGACGGGCACAAGGCCGCGCGGGGGGCCCTGCCATGACCCACGACCGGTGCCCCACCGGGCCGGCCCGCCGCACCGACTGACCCGACCCGGGGGCGATCGACCCTTCGTCCCGATCCGACTTCCACGCCAGGCCCGATCCGACTCCCATGTCAAGGAGAGACGACGATGTCCGTTACCCCCGAGCTTCCGGCCGAGCTGAGCCGCCGTACCGTGCTGCGCCGCGCCGCCGCCGCGGGCCTGCTGGCCACTCCGGCCGTCGGCCTGCTCAGCGGCTGCGTCGGCGGCGGCGACGACGAGCCGGTCGAGCAGGCCGCCGGCGAGAAGTCCGCCACCAACCCGCTGGGCGTCAAGGAGGACGCCCCGCTGGAGGTGGTCATCTTCAACGGCGGACTGGGCACCAAGTACGCCACCGACGTGCACATCCCGTCGTACAAGAAGGCGTTCCCGAAGGCGGAGGTGAAGCACTCGGCCACCGAGGAGGTCGGCACCGTCCTCCAGCCCCGGTTCACCAGCAACACCCCGCCGGACATGGTCAACAACGCCGGCTCCAAGCTGCTCGACCAGGGTGCCCTGGTGCAGGCCGGCCAGGTGCAGGACCTCACCGATCTCCTCGACGCCCCGTCGCTCAACGACCCGTCGAAGAAGGTGCGGGACCTGCTCGTCCCCGGCACCGTCGAGCAGGGCACCTTCAACGGCAAGCCGTTCGTGCTGAACTACGCCTTCACCGTCTTCGGCCTCTGGTACGACGCCGCCCTGTTCGAGAAGAACGGCTGGGCCGCGCCGAAGACCTGGGCCGATTTCACCGCTCTCTGCGACAAGATCAAGGCCGCCGGGATCACCCCGTACTCGTACGCGGGGGCGAACGCCGCCTACTACCAGTACCTGGTCCTGCTCACCAGCGCTGCCAAGATCGGCGGGCCGGACGTCCTCAAGAACATCGACAACCTGGAGGACGGTGCCTGGCAGGCCGAGCCGGTCAAGCAGGCCGCCGCCGCGTGGGCCGAGATCGGCGCGAAGTACGGCAACAAGGCGCACCTCGGCCTGAAGCACACCGAGGTCCAGCTCCAGCAGAACCAGGGCAAGGTCGCCTTCTACCCGAGCGGGTCCTGGCTGGAGAACGAGCAGGCCAAGGACACCCCGCCCGGCTTCAAGTACGCGGTGACGCCGGTCCCGAGCGTGACGGCCTCCGACGCGCTGCCGCAGACCGCGATCTACGCGGCGGCCGGCGAGATGTACTTCGTGCCCGCCAAGGGCAAGAACCCGCGCGGTGGCATGGAGTACCTGCGGCACATGCTCTCCAAGGCCGGGGCCAAGGGTTTCACCGAGCTGACGAAGGTGCTCACCGTGGTCCAGGGCGCCGTTGACGGCCTCGACATCTCGCCCGGCCTGACCAGCGGCAACGCCATGCTCGGCGCCGCCGGCAAGGACTACTTCAGCTACCGCTTCGACACCTGGTACAAGAAGCTCGACGACGAGGCCCGTGCCGCCACCAACGAGCTGATGTTCTCCGGGGGCTCCGCGCAGAAGTTCTGCGACCGGATGCAGAAGGCCGCCGACGCGGTGAAGAAGGACTCCTCGATCGAGAAGTTCAAGCGGTGACCCGGGCGTAGCGAGGCGAGCGGAGACGAGACAACCATGCGGCATGGCAGGTACCCGTTCATCGTCGGCTTCCTGGCGGCGCCGGTCGCGATCTACGTGACCTTCGTCCTCGGGCCGTACGCCCAGGCCTTCTACCTCGCGACCACCAACTGGCGCGGGGTCAGCGCGAACCCGGAGTTCATCGGTCTGGAGAACTTCAGCCGACTGCTGGACGACGACGTCTTCTGGAAGGCCATCCGGCACCACGGGCTCCTGCTGCTCGCCCTGCCGCTGCTCACCATCGCCATCGCGCTCTTCTTCGCCTTTATGCTCAACGTCGGCGGAGGGAGCCGGGGCGGGGTGATGACCGGGGTCCGGGGGTCGAGGTTCTACCGGGTGGTGTTCTTCTTCCCCCAGGTCCTGGCCGTGGTCATCGTCGGGGTCATCTTCAGTCGGGTCTACGCCCCGGACGACAGCGGCCTGCTCAACGGTGCGCTGAGCGCGGTCGGCATCGACCCGGTGCTCTTCATGGCCGATCCGGACATCGCGCTCTGGTCGATCATCGCGGTGCTGGTCTGGCAGGCGGTCGGCTTCTACGTGGTGCTCTTCTCCGCCGGCATGTCCTCGGTGCCGAAGGACATCTACGAGGCGGCCACCATCGACGGGGCCGGACGGGCGGCGATGTTCTTCCGGGTGACCCTGCCGCTGCTCTGGGACACCCTCCAGGTGGCCTGGGTCTACCTGGGCATCGCCGCCTTCGACGCGTTCGCCATCGTGCAGGTGCTCTCGGTCGACCAGGGTGGCCCGGACGGGGCCACCACCGTGCTCGGCATGGAGATCTACCGCAACGCGTTCAGCTACTCCCAGTTCGGCTACGCCTCGGCGATGGGCGTGGCGCTGTTCTTCCTGACGATCACGTTCGCGGCGCTCACCCTGCGCGTCAGCAAGCGTGACACGATCGAGCTGTAGAGGCGGCACCGATGACCACGGAGATCGCACCCAGCGCGCCGGCCGCCCCGGCCGGGTCCGCCCCGGCGGGCCGTAAGCACACCGCCGCCCGCCGGCAACGTTCCGAGGTGGGGCTGCTGACCGGGCTGGGCCACCTGGCCCTGCTGGTCTGGGCGATCCTGGTGATCGCCCCGCTGCTCTGGACGGTTCTCGCCTCGTTCAAGAGCAACACCGAGATCTTCCTCGGCAACCCGTTCGCGCTGCCCGGGGAGTTCACCTTCGGCAGCTACCGCCGGGCGTGGAGCGAGGCGAACGTCGGGCGGTACTTCCTCAACAGCGTGTTCGTGGTGACGCTGAGCACCGCCGGCACCATGCTGCTCGGTGCGATGGCCGCGTACGTGCTGGCCCGCTACCCGTTCCCGGGCAACCGGGTGATCTACTACCTGTTCGTCTCCGGGCTGGCGTTCCCGGTCTTCCTCGCCCTGGTGCCGCTCTTCCTGGTGGTCAACAACCTCGGGCTGCTCAACACGTACACCGGGCTGATCCTGGTCTACATCGCGTACTCGCTGCCGTTCACGGTGTTCTTCCTGGCCGCGTTCTTCAAGACGCTGCCGCAGTCGGTGGCCGAGGCCGCGATGATGGACGGCGCCTCGCACACCCGGCTGTTCTTCCAGGTGATGATGCCGATGGCCCGGCCCGCCCTGGTCAGCATCGCGATCTTCAACATCATCGGGCAGTGGAACCAGTACCTGCTGCCGGTGGCGCTGATGCAGGGCGAGGGGGCGGACCGCAAGTGGGTGCTCACCCAGGGCATCGCCAGCATCTCCACGTCCGCCGGCTACCAGGCCGACTGGGCGGCGCTCTTCGCGGCGCTCACCCTCTCCATCCTGCCCATGATCATCGTGTACGCCTTCTTCCAGCGGCAGATCCAGTCCGGCCTCACGGCCGGGGCGGTCAAGTAGTCCACCGTGGTCGCGGCGGCGGCTGCCCGATCGCCGCCAGGTGCGACCGACTGTCGCCCGTCGCGCAGCCAGGTCCGCAGGCCGTCGCCGAGGGGTGGGCATCCCGTCTGGCCCTACCGCACCTCGACGGTTACGCCGAGCCCGGAAAGGTCACCCATCAACTCGGCGGCACCGGCCACCGTCTTGCGCTGGGCTTCCTCGCGGACGGTACGCGCCGTGGTCACGATCAGATCGGCCAGCTCGGCCAGCTCGGCCAGCGCGAGTTCCCGGTAGGCGTCCCCGTTGAAGGTGATCCGGGTCACGCCGTGCCCGCCCACGGTCACCGACAGCAGCTTCTTCTTGTCCTCCACGGCGGTCTTCCCCCGGGCTCCGCGTCGGCCTACCTGATCGGCCGTGGCCTCCACGTCCGCCAGGGCCGATCGCATCTCCGCCAACAGTTCCTCTTCGCTCAACAAGGTGCTCATTCCAATACCTCCTTAGTTGTTGCACGGCTGGCCGTGGCGATGGGTTCACCCTGGTTCCCAGTGGTTCGCCGCCCCCCCGGGTACCGGCGGCGTTCGTCCGGGGTCATCCTCACCGCCGGAGCCCACGACGTCGTCTTCCCCCACGTTCCCAGGGTGTCGCGCTACTGGAACTGGCCCTACATGCTGGTCGGCGCCGGCCCCGAGCAAGCCCTGACCTGGCGCATGGGTGGTCACATGCGCCACCCCCGCAAATCGTTAGGGCCGGTGTCGAAGTGCCGCCGTACGCGGGCCACCCCACCGGACCGGAAGGCGTGTCGGTGGGCGGGTGCAGGATGGGGGCGTGCTGGTTGCGGTCACGGCGGGGGAGGACGGCGCGGGCGTGCTCTGCCCGCTGCGCCCCGACGGGCAGCCGGCCGGGCCGCCCGAGCCGGTCGATGACCTCGCCGCCGCCGTCGCCGCGCGGGAGGCCGCCGCCCGGCCCCGCTGGGTCTGGGCGTCCGGCGCGACGCTCTACCCCGCGCTGCTGCGCGCCGGGGTCCGGGTCGAGCGCTGCCACGACGTCGAGCTGACCGAGGCCCTGCTGCTCGGCTACGCCGGCCGCTGGGGCGAGCCGCGCTCGCTGGCGGCGGCCTGGGCCCGGCTGACCGGCGCGCAGGTGCCGTCCGACCCGCCGCCGCGTCAGGCCGCGCCGCCCGGCGACGGTCAGGGTGCGCTCTTCGACGCGCCGTCCGGGCCGCCCGGTCCGGGCATCGACGCGTTGACCCGGGTGTACGCCGACCAGCTTGCCCGGATCGCCGCGACCACCCATCCGGGCCGGTTCCGGCTGCTGGTGGCCGCCGAGTCGGCCGGCGCGCTGATCGCGGTGGAGATGGCGGCGGTCGGCCTGCCCTGGCGGGTCGACGTGCACGACGCCATCCTCACCGCGCTGCTCGGCGAGCCGTCCCCGGTGGGCGGGCTGCCGCGCCGGCTGGCCGAGCTGGCCACCCGGATCGCCGACGCGTTCGGGCTGCGCCAGCTGCACGCCGACTCCCCGGCCGAGCTGCTGCGCGCCTTCGCCCGGGCCGGCATCGACCTGCCGAACACCCGGGCCTGGGTGCTGCGCGGGGTGGAGCATCCGGCGGTGCCGTTGGTCCTGGAACACAAGGAGCTCTACCGGATCTGGACGGCGCACGGCTGGGCCTGGTGCGACGCCTGGGTACGCGACGGCCGGTTCCGCCCCGAGTACGTGCCCGGCGGCGTGGTCTCCGGCCGCTGGGCGACCCGGGGCGGCGGGGCGTTGCAGATCCCGAAGGTGATCCGCCGGGCGGTGGTGGCCGACCCGGGCTGGCGGTTCGTGGTCGCCGACGCCGGTCAGCTGGAGCCCCGGGTCCTCGCCGCGGTCTCCGGCGACCGCCGGCTGGCGGCGGCCGGCGGGGCGGGTGACCTCTACGCCGCCCTGGCCCGGGACGCCTTCGGCGGAGACCGGGGCCGCGCCAAGCTGGCCCTGCTCGGCGCGATGTACGGGCAGACCGGCGGGGCGGCGGTCCCGGCGCTGGCCGCCCTGCGTCGGCACTATCCCACCGCCTTCGGGTACGTCGAGGCGGCGGCGCGCACCGGCGAGGCCGGCGGGCTGGTCCGCTCCTGGCTGGGCCGGACCTGCCCGCCGCCCGGGTCGACGGGGTTCGCCGAGGAGGGGCCGGGGGAGGAGCCCGGGGGCGACCCGCAGAGTCCCCGGTCCCGGGCGGCGAGGTCACGGGGGCGGTTCACCCGCAACTTCGTCATCCAGGCGACCGCCGCCGAGTGGGCGTCCACCCTGCTCGCCATGCTGCGGACCGCGCTGGCCGGCACCGATGCGGAGCTGGTCTTCTTCCAGCACGACGAGGTGGTCGTGCACTGTCCGGCGGATCAGGCGGATGCGGTCGTCCAGGCGGTGGGTGAGGCGGGCACCCGGGCGGGAGCGCTGCTGTTCGGGGACACCCCGGTCCGGTTCCCCCTGGACCTGTCGGTGGTCGACTGCTACGCCGACGCCGACTGACCGTCGGCCGGGTGCCGGGTGCCGGGTGCCGGGTGCCATGGTGACGGGGTCGACGGTCAGTGCCAGTGCTGGTGGTCGAGCACGCGACAGACCAGCACGGGCCCACCGGTCCGGGCCGAGAGCCGCTCCGCGTCGCGGACGGCGAACCGCTCCGGCCAGGTCGCACCCAGCATGAGGTGTCCGGCCGATCCGGCCGGCGGCAGGATCAGCTGGTACGGCCCGCTGATGGTCCCGGTCGACGCCCCGGTGCCCGGCGGCGGGTACGGGTCCGGCTGCGCCGATGTCGTCGTGCACGCGGTGACGGTGGTGGGCGAGCGCTAGGGCCGCGGCGGGCGTGCCGGCGGGTCGATCGGGGGCCAATCTGCCTGCGTTGTACTAAATATCCTATTCGCTCCCGCCACCGATCGGCCGGCGCGGTCGTTGCACCCGGTGTGCGAATCGCAGGAATGATCATCGCCGCAGGCGGGGGACGGCGGATCGGTGGACCCGAGGCGCTGCTGCGGCTCGGAAAGCGACCCCTGGTGGACCGGATGATCGACACGATGACCGAGGCGGGCTGCGCCCCGACCGTGGTCGTCCTCGGCGCGGCCGCCGACGAGGTGCGCCGGACCGCCGACCTGGACGGGGCGACGGTGGTGGTCAACCGGGCATGGGGGACCGGGGTCGGATCCTCCATCCGGGCCGGTCTCGCCGCGCTCACCGACGACGCCATCGAGGCCGTCGTGGTGGTCCCGGTGGACATGCCCGGCCTCACCGTCGAGGCGGTGCGCCGGGTGGTCGCCCTGCCGTACCCGGACGTGCTGGTCTGCGCGACCTACGGCGGTCTGCGCGGCTACCCGATGCTCTTCGGTCGCCGGCACTGGGCCGGCATCGCCACCCTGGCCCGCGCGGACGTCGGCGCGCGGCCGTACCTGCTCGCGCACAAGGACCTGATCGTCGACATCGCCTGCGACGCGGTGGCCGACGGCAGTCGGGTCGACTCCCCGGAGCTGATGACGCTCTACGGCCTCACCGTCCCGCCCCAGCGGATGGGTGCCTGAGGCCGTCCGCGGGGCGGTGCCGCTGGTCGTCGTCCTGACCGTGGCCGCCTGCACCCGCCGGCCGCCGCCGGCCCCGGTGCCGTCGCCCACCCCACCCGCCTTCGCCAGCGAGATCCGGCCGGTGACCGGGGCGGACCTGGCGGGCAGCTGGCGGCCGGGCTGCCCGGTCGCCCCGGACCGGCTGCGGCTCGTCCGGCTGACCCACTGGGACTTCGCGGGACAGTCGCGCACCGGCACCCTGGTCGTGCACGAGGCGGTCGCCGTCGACGTGGTCACCGTCTTCGACGCCCTCTTCCGGCAACGGTTCCCGATCCGGCAGATGCGCCCGGTGGACGTCTATGACGGGGACGACGCCGCGTCGATGGCGGCCGACAACACCTCCGGGTTCAACTGCCGCCGTGCGGTGACCGAGGGGGCGGCGAGCTGGTCGACCCACGCGTACGGGCGGGCGATCGACGTCAACCCGGTGGAGAATCCGTACCTGCTCGGCGACCGGGTGCTCCCACCGGCCGGCGTCGCGTACGTCGACCGGGGCGCGTACCGGCCGGGGATGGCGGTGCCGGACGGCGTGCTCGTCCGGGCCTTCGCGGCGGTCGGATGGTCGTGGGGTGGTGTCTGGTCCAACCCCGACTACCAGCACTTCAGCCGCGCAGGCTGACGTCCGGCCGCCCCGGCGGAGTCGCAGGCATCCCGGCACCTCGACCATCCGCATCGATTTTCCTGATTGCAAGCCTTGACATCGATAGATGTTTTTACCATTATTCCAGAATCCTGTAAGCGCTTTCAGTCCTCGCTCTCACCGCAGTTCACGGCCCGGTCCGGGTCGCCTGTCGAGGGCGGTCCCCCGGGAGGACGAACCAATGGCGAAGTGGACACGATCCCTGGTCGCGTTGGGCCTGGCCGCCGTCGTGATGGCCGCCGGGTGCGGACGTGACGACAGTGACGGCCCGACGGGCCCGGGCCGGAGCATCGGCGACGGCCCGGCCACCGGAGAGCTCACGGTGTGGGCGATGGGCACCGAGGGGGAGAAGCTCTCCGTCCTCGCCGACGCCTTCATGAAGGAGAACCCGGACGCCAAGGTCACGGTGACGCCGATTCCCTGGGACGGGGCGCACGACAAGATCGCCACCGCCATCGCCGGACGGCAGACCCCCGACGTCAGCCTGGTCGGCACGACCTGGATGGGGGAGTTCGCCGGCACCGGCGGGTTGGACCCGACCCCGGCCGACCTGGTCGACAAGGATGCCTTCTTCCCCGGCGCCTGGGACACCACGGTCGTCGACGGCACGTCCCACGGCGTCCCGTGGTACGTCGAGACCCGGCTGCTCTACGTCAACAAGGCCGTCGCCGCCCGGTCCGGGATCACCCACGCGCCGACCACCTGGGAGGAGCTGAAGTCGGCCCTCACCGCGTTGCGCACCCGGGGCGGGGCGAAGTGGGCCGTCTCCCTCCCGCCGGGCGGCCCCGGTTCCTGGCAGGCCGTCCTGCCCTTCGTCTGGCAGAACGGCGGGGACGTGCGCGCCGACGGGGTATTCACGCTGGACCGCCCGGAGACCGTCGAGGCGCTCGCCTACTACCGGTCCTTCTTCGACGAGGGGTTGGCCCCGAAGGACCTGGCGCAGGGTGCCCTGGAACCCGGGTTCGTCAAGGGCGAGATCGGTGCCTTCGTCTCGGGCCCCTGGCACATCGGGGTCCTCAAGGAGCAGGGGGCCGGCGACAACTTCCAGCTCTGGCACATGCCCCGCCGCAAGGCAGCCACCTCCTTCGTCGGCGGCGGCAACCTCGCCGTCTTCTCCGACGCGAAGAACCGCGCGGGCGCCTGGAAGTTCGTCTCCTACCTGTCCCGGCCGGACGTGCAGGTCACCTGGTACCGGACGGCGAGCGACCTGCCGTCGGTGAAGCGGGCCTGGGAGGACCCGGTCCTGCGGGACGACCCGCAGCTGCGTGCCTTCGGGGCGCAACTCGAGGACGCCAAGTCGCCCCCGGCGATCGCCACCTGGGAGCAGGTCGCCGCCGGCCTGGAGAGCGAGATCGAGCGCCTCACCCGGACCGGTGCGAGCCCGCAGGACACGGCCCGGGAGATGCAACGGAAGGCGACCGCGATCGGCGCGGGGTCCTGACGTGAAAGTCCGCTCCCCGCACCAGCGGCGGGCACCCGGGCGGCGTCCCGGCAGGACCCTCGCCGGCTGGGGCTTCGCACTGCCGTTCGCGATCCCGTTCACGATCTTCATGGTCGGCCCGGTGCTCGTCTCACTGGCGATGAGCTTCACCGACATCCGCAGCGCCGACCTGCGTGACCCGCTCGCGGTGGAGCTGGTCGGCCTGGACAACTACCTGCGGCTGCTCGACGACGAGCTCTTCGGCCGGGCGGTCCGCAACACCGCCGTGGTGGTCCTCGTCGGGGTGCCGCTGACGGTGGGGCTCGGTCTGGCCGTGGCGCTCGGGCTCAACTCCGGCCTGACCCGCTTCACCGCGCTCTTCCGGGTGGGCTACTACCTGCCGGTGGTCACCAGCATCGTGGCCATCTCGGTGGTCTGGCGATTCGTCTACCAGCAGGACTCCGGGCTGCTCAACGGGGCGCTGGGGTTGGTCGGCGTGGACGGGCCGAACTGGCTGGCCGACACCACGCTGGCCCTGCCCGCCCTGATCGTGATGATCGTCTGGCGGGGCCTGGGCTTCCAGATGGTGATCTTCCTCGCCGGCCTCCAGGCCATCCCCGCCCACCTGTACGAGGCCGCCCGGCTCGACGGGGCCAGCACCTGGCAGCAGTTCCGCCACATCACCCTGCCGTCGCTGCGGCCCACGCTGCTGCTCTCCGCGGTCATCGGGACCGTCGGCCTGATGCTCGTCTTCGAGGAACCCTTCGTGATGACCCGGGGTGGTCCGCTGCACTCGACCGTCTCGGTCTCCCAGTACGTCTACAGCCAGTTCGGCTTCGGCAACTACGGTTACGCCTCCGCGATGAGCTACGTGCTCTTCCTCGCCGTCGCGGTGCTCGGCGTGGGGTGGTTCCGCCTGCTGCGAAGCGACGGGTGAGGAGGAACGGTGGCCCTGCCCGCGTACGCCCCGCACCGACGGCGGCGCACCCCCGCGCCGGCGGCGTCCGTCCCGCATCCGGGCCGGCGTCGGGACCGGCTCGTGGCGGGCCTGCTGCACCTGCTCCTCGGGGGCGGACTGCTGCTCATGATCGGCCCGTTCGTCTGGATGCTCGTCTCGTCGTTCAAGCCCGAGGCCGAGGTCCGCCGGGTGCCCCCGACCTGGTGGCCGGAGGCGGCGACCCTGGCGAACTACCGGGAGCTGTTCAGCCGGCTCGACTTCCCGCAGTACTTCGCCAACTCGTCGCTGGTCGCCGTCGGGGTGACCGTCGGCAACGTGCTCATCTGCGCGGCCACCGGCTACGCCCTGGCCAAGCTCCCCTTCCGGGGCCGGGGCGGGCTCTTCGCCGCCGTGGTCGGCACCGTCATGGTCCCGCCGGTGGTGTGGTTCATCCCGGTCTTCGTCCTGGTCAGCAACCTCGGCCTGGTCAACACGTACGCCGGACTGGTGCTGCCGAACATCGCCCAGGCCATCAACGTCTTCCTGATGCGGCAGTTCATGCTCTCCATCCCGGACGACCTGCTCGAGGCGGCCCGGATCGACGGCGCCTCCGAGTGGCGCGTCTTCTGGCGGATCGTGCTGCCGCTCTCCGGCGCCCCGATGGCCACCGTCGGCATCCTGACCTTCCTCGGCTCGTGGAACAACTTCCTCTGGCCGCTCGCGGTGGCGACCACGGAGGACAAGTACACGCTGCCGGTCGCCCTGGCCCTCTACAGCGTCGGGCAGAACCAGTCCCGGTACGGCCTGCTGCTGGCCGGCTCGGTCGTGGTGGTGCTGCCGGTCCTGCTCGTGTTCCTGGTCCTGCAACGCCACTTCGTGCGGGGCATCGCCACCACCGGCCTGAAATGACCCCGTACCCCTTCGAGCGGAGGTCCGCGATGAGACGCAGGTCCGTACTGACGCTGGCGGCCGGAGTGCCGGCGGCGCTGCTCACCCCGCCCGCCGCCCGCGCCGGCACGCCCGTCGGGGTTCCCGCCCCGCCGCTCGCGGACCCGCCCCGACAGCTGCTGCTGCGGTACGCCGAGGACACCTGGCGTTCGATGACCGCCATGGTCGACCCCGGCACCGGGCTGCCGGCGGACAACGTCGACGCCGACCTCAGCGCGACCAGCCGGTCCCGGTACACCTCGCCGACCAACATCGGCTGCCTGATCTGGTCGGCGGTCGTCGCGCGCGAGCTGGGCCTGGTCTCCCGGGGCGAGACCCGGCGTCGGGTCCGCGCCGCGTTGGAGGCGCTGGCCTGCCTGGAACGGCACCCGTACTCCGGGATGTTCTACAACTGGTACGACCCGGCCACCGGGCAGCTGCTGCGCACCTGGCCTGTGGACGGCTCGACCGTGCACCCCTTCCTGTCCAGCGTGGACAACGCCTGGCTCGCCGCCGCGCTGATCGTGGCCGGCAACGACGACCCGGCGCTGCGCGCGTCGGCCGGGCGGCTCCTCGCCGGGATGGACTTCGGCTTCTACTACGACGCGAACGCCCGGGGCGCCGAGTTCGGCGCCGGCCTGCTGCGCGGCGGGTTCTGGCCGGAACGCCCGCCGAACGGCGGCGTCGAGGACAACTACCGGGGGCGGGGCCCGAACGTCTGGTACACCGGCCATCACTACGGCACGCTCAACAGCGAGACCCGGATCGGCAGCTACGTCGCGATCGCGCTCGGCCAGGTGCCCCGGGAGCACTACTTCGCCATGTGGCGCACCTTCGAGCCGAACTGCGACTGGTCGTGGCAGGAGCTGAAACCGGTCGGCGAGGACCGCGAGCTGCTCGGCATCCGGGTCTTCGAGGGCGCGTACCGGCACCGGGGACGGCAGTACGTGCCGAGCTGGGGTGGTTCCATGTTCGAGGCGCTGATGCCGGAC
Source organism: Micromonospora inyonensis (assembly GCF_900091415.1). Lineage (NCBI taxonomy): Bacteria > Bacillati > Actinomycetota > Actinomycetes > Micromonosporales > Micromonosporaceae > Micromonospora > Micromonospora inyonensis. The sequence goes on from NZ_FMHU01000002.1 coordinate 996,844, forward strand.
CTGCTCGTGCCGGAGGCCCGGTGGGCCCCGGACAGCTGGGGGCGCAACCACCCCGTGTTCGTTCAGGGGCAGATCGACCACGGCCTGCACGAGGCCCGGTACGGGCACTGGGGCTTCTCGCCGTCGTCGAACCCGGCCGGCGGCTACCGGGAGTACGGCGTCGACCCGATGGGCCTGGACCCCGACGGCTACCCCAGCGACCAGGAGCGCACCCGGGTCAACCTCGGGTTCGACGGGTGCCGCGACGCCGAACCGCTCCCGACCGGCTACGGCGACGGCGTGGTGACCCCGCACGCGGTCTTCCTCGCCCTGCCGTACGCGCCGGCTGAGGCGGTGGACCAGTTGGCCCGGCTCCGCGCCGACTTCGACTGCTACGGCCCCGGCGGCTTCCACGACGCGGTGGCGGTGCGCAGCGGCGCCGTCGCCCACCGGCACCTCGCCCTGGACCAGGGCATGGTGCTGGGCGCGCTGGGCAACCTGCTCGCCGGGGACGTGCTGCGGCGTCGGTTCGCACCCGGCCCGGCGACCGAACGGCTCCGCCCGCTGCTCGGGATCGAGGAGTTCGCCGTACCGGTCGGGTGACCACCACCCGAGGGAGGACGCATCCGGAGTTTGACGGCACACCACCACGAGGGAGAGGACGAGGATGGGCGACGAGCAGGTGGCCACGACGGCCGGGAACGCCCGCGCCGACTGGGCGGCCCGCGTCGGCCTGCGCCGGCAGGGCGGCGGCGACCGGGACCCGCTGCCGCCGCCGACCGGGCTGCGCGCCACCGGTGGGCGGGGGCAGGTGACCCTCGACTGGGAGCCGGTGCCCGGCGCGGTCGGCTACCTCGTCCACCGGTCGGACCGGCCGGACGGGCCGTACCTGCCCCTGGACCACCAGGGCGGTGACGTGCTGGCGGTGCCGCACCCGCCGTACGCGGACACCACGGGTGAGCCGGGCCGCACCTACCACTACGCGGTGGCCGCGCTCGCCGACGTGGACGTGTGTGGGCAGCCGGGAGCCGGCGTGGCCGGGGCGTCGACCCCCGACGGTCCGGCCGCCGTCCGGGTCACCGTCGACGCCGCCGGCTCCGACGGACCGGTGCACCGCCCGTGGCGACGCATGGTCGGCTCCGAACGCCTCAGCCACCTGCGCTGCGCCGACACCACCGGTGGACGGCCGATCGGCGTGGAGTTCGCCGAGGCCCTGTCGATCGCGCGCCGGGAACTGGGCGTCGAGTCGGTCCGCGCGCACGCCATCCTGCACGACGACGTCGGGGTCTACCGGGAGGTCGACGGCGAACCGGTGTACGACTTCTCCCGTGTCGACGAGATCTACGACGCACTGCTCGGCCTCGACCTGCGTCCGGTCGTGGAGCTGTCCTTCATGCCGGCCGACCTGGCCCGCGACCCGGCCAGGACGGTGTTCGCCTACGGCGCGATCATCTCCCCGCCCCGGGACTGGGACCGCTGGGCCGACCTGGTCCGCGCCCTCGTCACGCACCTTGTCGACCGGTACGGGCTGGCCGAGGTCCGCCGCTGGGAGTTCGAGGTGTGGAACGAGGCGAACCTGGAGGTGTTCTGGGCCGGCACCCGGGAGGAGTACCTGCGCCTGTACGAGGTGTCCGCCCGTGCCGTACGGGACGTCGACGCCGCACTGCGGGTCGGCGGCCCCGGGTCGGCCGCCGCCGCGGGGAACGGCGCGCTGCTGGAGCACGTCGCCCGTACCGGGGCCCCGATCGACTTCCTCTCCACCCACACCTACGGCAGCCCACCGCTGGACCTGCGCCCGCTCTGTGCGGCCGCCGGCCGGCCCGACCTGGAGCTGCTCTGGACCGAGTGGGGCATCACCCCCACCCACTTCGACCCGGTTACCGACGGAGTGTTCGCCGCGACCTTCCTGCTGCGGGGCATGCGCTCGGCAGCCGGCCGGATCGAGGCGCTGGCCTACTGGGTGGTCTCCGACCACTTCGAGGAGCTGGGCCGGCCGCCCCGGCTGTTCCACGGCGGCTTCGGCCTGCTGACCGTGGGTAATCTCCGCAAGCCCCGGTTCTGGGCGCTGGCCGCGCTCGATCGGCTCGGCGACGACCAGTTGCCGGTGACCGTCGACGGCGACGGGGCGGGTTCCCTGGTCGAGTCGTGGGCGGCCCGGCACCCCGACGGCCGGGTGCACGTGCTGGTCTGGAACGGCACCCTGGACCAGTCGAAGGCGGACGGGGCGCCGGTGCTGGACCGGGACGTACGCGTCGACGTCGGTGGGCTGGCCGACCGACCGTACCGGATGACGCACCGGCGGGTCGACGCCACGCACTCCAACATCGAGGCGATCTGGGCGCGACTCGGCGGCGGGGACTGGCCCGGCGACGCCCAGTGGCCGCTGCTGCGGGCGGCCGACGGCCTCGAGCGGTACGAGCCGGACACCGAGGCACGCCCGGCCGGGGGCGTCCTCGAGTGGGCCTTCCCGCTGCCCATGCCGGGTTTCTCGCTGCTGGAACTCGTGCCGCTCGACTGAACGTACGACGACGGCTCCCCGGTCCCGGCGACCGCCGCACCGGCGGCTGGTCCGGTGGCCACCGTGACCGGGGCGGACCCGGCGGGACGCCGTAGCCTGGACGACGGGAGTGTTCGACGACGCGGAGTGCTGGGTGACGAAACCGGAGAACGAGGCGGTCGGACGGGCGGATGGCCCGCACCGCCGTCGCCCGACGGTCTACCAGGTGGCGGAGCGGGCGGGAGTGTCGATCGCCACGGTCTCCCGTGCCCTGCGCGCCGACGAGCCGGTGGCACCGGAGACCCGGCGACGGGTGCTGGCCGCCGCCCGGGCTCTGAACTGGTGGCCGAGCCGGGCCGCGCAGACCCTGGCCGGGGAGGCGCACGACGCGGTGGCGATCATCATGCCCGACCTCGCCGGTCCCTACTACGCCCAGGTGGTCGCGGGGTTCGAGTCGGAGGTGGTCGGACGGGACAGCGTGGTCATGGTGCTGGCCACCCACGGCCGGGCCGCCTCCGAGCGCCTGGTGCGTGAACTCGCGTCCCGGATCGACGGGTTGGTCGTCATGGGCGAGAGCGTCCCCGAGCCGACCCTGCACGAGGTGGTCGCGCAGGTGCCGGTGGTGCTGCTGGCCCGGCCGGCGCTGCCCGCCGTCACCACGGTGAGCTGCGAGAACGTCCAGGCGGCGGAGGCGCTGACCCGGCACCTGCTCGACCACGGGCGGCGTCGGCTGCGCTTCGTCGGCGACCCGGAGGGCACCCCGGACGTGCAGGAACGGTGGACCGGGTTCGGCCGGGCGCACGCCGCGGCAGGCGTCCCGCTGACCGCCGGGCCGGTCGCCTGCGAGCGCCTCGAAGCGGAGAGCGGCTACCGGGCGGGCCTGGATGTCCTCCGTGACCCGGAGGTGGACGCCGTGTTCTGCGCCAACGACGAACTCGCCTCCGGGGTCTACCGGGCCGCGGCCGAGGTCGGGCGGACCGTCCCCGGGGACCTCGCGGTCACCGGCTGGGACGACGTGACCCACGCCGCCCACCTCTCGCCGCGCCTGACCACGGTGCGTCAGCCGATGCGTGAGCTGGGGGCGGCCGCCGCGCGGCTGCTCTTCGAGCAGATCGGTGGAGCCCGGACCCCGGCAACGGTGCAGCTGGACACCGAGATGGTGATCCGGGCCAGCTGCGGCTGCCCGGCCTGAGCGGGGGGAGCCGTCACGGCCGGTCGGCCGGGAGCAGGCCGGCGAGCAACTCCTCGACGCGGGCCCTGATCCCGTCGCGGATCGGACGGACGGCGTCGACGCCCCTGCCGGCGGGGTCGTCGAGCTTCCAGTCCTCGTAGCGCTTGCCCGGGAAGACCGGGCAGACGTCGCCGCAGCCCATCATGATGACGACGTCGGAGGACTCCACGGTGTCGTACCCGAGCAGTGTGGGCTTCTGGTCGGTGATGTCGATGCCGACCTCGCGCATGGCCTCGACGGCGGCGGGGTTGACCTGGTCGGCGGGGGCGGATCCGGCGGAGCGCACCTCGACGCGGTCCCCGGCGAGGTGGCGCAACCATCCGGCGGCCATCTGGGAACGGCCGGCGTTGTGGACGCAGACGAACAGGACGCTGGGCTTGTCGGACACCGGGGCTCCCTATCGGTTGGTGGCGGGGAAGAGGCGCTGGCGCAGGGCGAGGCTCACGTACACGAGGGCGACGAGCACGGGGACCTCGATGAGCGGACCGACCACCCCGGCGAGAGCCTGGCCGCTGGTCACGCCGAAGGTCCCGATCGCCACGGCGATGGCGAGTTCGAAGTTGTTGCCGGCGGCGGTGAACGCGAGCGTGGTGGTGCGTTCGTAACCCAGGCCGATGGCGCGGCCGAGGGCGTAGGAGCCGGCCCACATGATCGCGAAGTAGGCGAGCAGTGGCACCGCGATCAGCGCGACGTCCCACGGTCGGTCGGCGATGGCGTCGCCCTGGAGCGCGAACAGGATGACGATGGTGAACAGCAGGCCGTAGAGGGCGACCGGGCCGATCCTCGGCAGGAGGGACGACTCGTACCAGGCGCGGCCTCGGGCCCGTTCGCCGAGGCGACGGGTCAGGTAGCCGGCCAGCAGGGGGACGCCCAGGAAGACCAGCACGTTGCCGGCGATCTCCCAGCCGGAGACCTCCAGCCGGGCACCGTCGAGGTGGAGCCAGCCCGGCAGCACCGAGAGGTAGAACCAGCCGAGCAGGCCGAACGCGAGGACCTGGAACACCGAGTTGAGCGCGACGAGGACGGCGGCGGCCTCCCGGTCGCCGCAGGCCAGGTCGTTCCAGATGATGACCATGGCGATGCAGCGGGCGAGCCCGACGATGATCAGGCCGGTGCGGTACTCGGCATGGTCGGCCAGGAGGGTCCAGGCGAGGGCGAACATGACGGCCGGACCGAGCACCCAGTTGAGCAGCAGCGACGACAGGAGCAGGCGACGGTCGCCGGTCACCGTGTCGAGCCGGTCGTAGCGGACCTTGGCGAGGACCGGGTACATCATGATCAGCAGGCCGACGGCGATCGGCAGGGAGATGCCGCCGATCGCCACCGCCTCCAGCGCGGTGTCCAGACCGGGCACGAGCCGGCCGAGCAGCAGCCCGGCGGCCATGGCCAGGCCGATCCACAGGGGCAGGAACCGGTCCAGGCGGGACAGGCGCGCGACGACTGCCGGTGGCGCTTCGCCGCTGGCGGTGGCGGTGTGGGTCATGTCAGCAGGTCCTGAGGGTGTCGGAGGTGGCCCGGGCGTGGGCGGCGAGGTCGGCGAGGCGCAGGGCGGCGCCCTGGAGGGCCTCGGGGACGAGGCGGTAGTAGGTGAACCGGCCGCGCGGCTCGGCGACCACGACACCGGCCTCGCGCAACTGCTTGAGGTGCCCGGACACGTTCGGCTGCTTGGCGACGGTGTCGGCGACCAGCTGCGAGGTGGTGGCCGGGCCGTCGGCGAGGATCTGCACGATCCGCGCCCGCAGCGGGTCGGCCAGCAGCCGCACAACATCAGGTTTGGCTGATATCAGTGGAACCTGATCTGCGGATGGACGGCTGTCGTCCGCCGGGAGGGGGCCGGGAACGCCGGAGGGGGCCGGCGTCGGCGCGGTGCCGGTGAGCAGGTTGCCCAGCAGGGCGAGCGCTTGCCGGCGGGCCCGGTAGTAGACCCAGGTGCCGCGCCGCTCGGTGTCGACCATGCCGGCCTCGCGGAGCACCCGCAGGTGATGGGAGATGGTCGCGCTGGTGACGTCGAACGCGCCGGTCAGGTCGCAGACGCAGATCTCGGGGTTAGATGCGATCAGCGACAGCAGACGGAGGCGGACCGGATCGCCGAGCGCCTTGAACAGGGGGGCGAGTTCGCCGGCGACCTGCGGTGCGAGCGCCTGTGCCCCCAGTGAGGGGCAGCAGTCGCGCGTCACCGTGGTTTCGCGGGCGGAAGGAGCCGACATGCGCCTAGCTTGACAGTTATCTAACCAAGGGGCAAGCGGCGCGTGCCCGTTCGACAGAAATCACGGTATCGGCGGCCGCTGACGCGGTCCTCGGCTCAGACCTCGGTGGTGAAGCGGTCCAGCACCGAGGGGGCGACCAGGCCGATGGCGGCGAGGACCGAGATCACGGTGAGCACCGAGCGGACCACCACGACCTCGGTCTTGCTGCCGGCGCGCAGTGCAATGCCGTTGGGCAGGCCGATCATCGTCCACATCCGGCGCTTGATCGGGATGGGCCAGAGGATCGGCACCCCGGCCTTGGTGACCATGTCGCCGAGGATGTGCACGAAACAGCCGACCCCGACGGCGAGGCCGATCAGCGGGTACCCCCGGTCGCCGGGCAGGTTGGCGAAGGTGTACCAGGCGGCGGCGGCCGAGGTCAGCGTGACGATCACCCAGCCGGCCCGCTCCGCCCACCGGTCGAAGAGACCGCGCAGCGCCAGGCCGATCATGAAGAACAGGATGCCGACCACGGCCCACTTGCCGTACGCGGCGCAGAGCGCGGTGGTGCCCCAGCCGACCAGCACGGTGAACGGGAGGGTGTGGGTCAGCGTCCGGTGCCCGTTGCTGCGTTTCGGGTCACGGCTGAGCTTGGTGGCGTAGTAGACGCCGAGCGACAGCTTCTCGATCACCTCGGCCACGAAGAGCGAGAAGACCCCGAAGGTGCGGGCGACGGTCGCGCCACCCTGGTTACGGGTCACCTTGCCGGAGAGGTCGAGGTCGGGGAAGAGCGCGCCACCCGCGCAGACCGCCGTGCCCACGGCGAGCGCCAGGGTGGACTGCTCGTAGCCGGCGAAGTGCTCCAGCGCCAACGACCCGGTCAGCCACACCGCCGCGCCGGACAGCGCGTGCGACGGTCCCATCATGTCGGTCATCCTCCCCGGAGATCGTGATCGACAAGTTACGGCACCCGGGTGACATTGTGCCTGTCGGGTTCTCGTCCGTCGTCAGTGGAACTGGTCGCCCCGCCCAGGTCCCGGGGCGGGTGACGGCCCGCGCCGCGATCCGGCGCGCCCTGTCGCTGCCAGGCGGGGCCCTCGGACTCCCCTCGCCCCGGCCCGGTCGCGTCGCTACGCTCCCGCCGTGACCAACGCCGACGGGCCCGGAACCTACCCCCCACCGGCCCTGCGTATCGGTGCCCCGAGCGTCAGGTGGCCCGGGACGCCCTCCAGGTTCATCTCGACGCGGAACGACTGGACGCCGACGGGTTCGCGCGCAGGGTCGCGGCATGTGAGCAGGCGGTCGACCAGACCGAGTTGCTGAGGATCTTCGCCGACCTTCCGGCGCCCCGTCCGCAGTTGCCGTCCGCCGAGGCTCCTGCCGAAGCCGACGAGGACATGCCACCCGGAGTTCTGGCGGGCTGCCTGGCGCTGGGACTCGGCATTCCGGTGGCCATCGTGGTCGGAGCCGTGTACGGCACGTGGTGGGCGCTCGCCGTGCCGGTGGCGGTGACCGTCGCGATGGCCTACGTCGAGCACCTGCGCCGGCCGGCACCGAACCGTACCTGCGACGGTGACCCGCGCGCGTCCGGCTGAACGGCCCCCTGCCGAGGAGGTCAGACGGCGAGCAGGTTGCCCTCCGGGATGGCGAACTTCGGCCGTACGCCGGGCAGCGGGGTGGCGGTCCGGCGGACCCGCAGCGGCACGTGTTCCCGGCAGGCGGTGGCGTAGCTGGCGGCGGTGGAGGCGGCGATGGTCTGCCAGCCGTAGCGCTCGCCGACCATGGTGCGGGCGCGGCGGGCCACCCGGCGGGCGAAGACCTCGTCGCCGACGAGCCGGTCGACCGCCCCGGCCAGGGCGTCGGGGTCGCTGTGCGGGAAGGTCATCCCGGTCACGCCCGGCTCGACGATCTCGGCGAGCCCGCCGGTGGCGGCCACCGCCAGGGGCGCGCCGGCCGCCGCCGCCTCCAGCGCGACCATGCCGAACGGCTCGTAGAGGCTGGGCACCACGGTCGCGTCGGTGGCCCCGAGCATCGCCGGCAGTTGCGACTCGGTGAGGAAGCCGGTGAAGCGGACCGTGTCGGTCAGCCCCAGGTCGTCCACTCTGGCCCGCAGCTCGTCCTTGTACGGGCCGTCCCCGGCGATCACCACCCGCAGGCCGGGGTGCCGGTGGCGCAGGTGCGGCACGGCCTCCACCAGGTGCTGGACGCCCTTCTCGTAGACGAGGCGGCCGGCGTATCCGACCAGGGGACCGTCGGCGGCGAACCGGGCACGGGCGGCGGTGACCGCGCGGGGGCGGGCCTGCCAGGCGCGGGCGTCCACGCCGTTGGGGACCACGTCGACCCGGCCGGCGGGGACGTCGAAGAGGGTGGTGACCTGGTCGCGCATGTAGCCCGAGCAGGCGATCACCCGGGCCGACGAGGTGCTGAGCCAGTGTTCGACGCCGTGGATGGTGCGGTTCATCTCCTCGGGCAGCCAGCCCTGGTGCCGGCCGGCCTCGGTGGCGTGGATCGTCGTGACCAGGGGCAGGTCGAGGTGCTCGCTGATGGTGACGGCGGTGTGTGCGACCAGCCAGTCGTGGGCGTGCACCACGTCGTACTCGCCGGACTCGGCGGCGCGCAGCGCGGTGCGGGTGAGCGTGTGGTTGAACGCCATCGTCCAGGCGAGCAGGGCCGGGGTGGCCAGGGGGAAGGCCACCGGGTCCTCGGGGGCGCGCAGGACCCGGACCCCCTCGGCGTACTCCTCCAACGGCGCGCCCTCGGCGTGCCGGGTGACCACGGTGACCTCGTGACCGGCGGCGGCCAGGGCCACGGAGAGGGCGTGCACGTGCCGGCCGAGTCCACCGACGAGCACCGGCGGGTACTCCCACGAGAGCATCAGCACCCGCTGCTGCCGGGCGGGGTGGATGTCGATCACATCGGCGTTCGGTGACATGCTGCCCCCTGGAGTTGTCCCCTGCGCGCGGCGACGGCCTCCGCTGCCCGGAATCCCGTCACCGCGCCCTGGTCGGAGCCAATCCTGCCGCCGGCTCGATAACCCGCGGCGACATCGCCGTTGCGGCTCTGTAAAGCGGCCCTATCGGGTGCGCCGGCAGCGCAGCAGTTCGGCGACCGACCATGCCTGGAACGGGCAGCCGGTCGCGCCGTGCGGCGGCAGGCCGTCAGCCGTTTCACTGACCGAGCCTAGGCCATATTCGGTCAAATGTGCCTCAATAGCCATGAAAACCTCATCAACTGAAAGCTTGCTCCGCCGGCAGGCGTCCACGTACGGGCCGAGCAGCCACGGCCAGACCGTCCCCTGGTGGTACCCGCCGTCCCGCTCGGCCGGTCCGCCCCGGTGCCGCCCGGAGAAGCCGGTGGAGTCGGGGGAGAGACTGCGCAGGCCCAGCGGCGTGAGCAGCCCGGCCGCCACCCGGCGCAGCGTCGCCTCGTCCGGCTCCAGCGGCGCGTACGGCAGCGACCAGGCGAGCAGCTGGTTCGGGCGGAGCAGGTCGTCGTCGTGGTGCGGTGCACCGCCCAACGGGTAGGTCGGCGCGGGCCCGTCCACCACGTCGTACAGCCAGCCCGTCGGGGCGGGGAACCGCTCCCGGAACGCGGTCCTCGCCCGCTCGTGCAGTCGCCGCAGCTCCCCGGCGTCCTGCCCGGCCAGCTCGGTCAGCTCGGCGAGCCCGGCCAGCCCGTTGACCCAGAGCGCGTTCACCTCGACCGGCTTGCCGGTACGCGGGGTCACCGGCACCCCGTACACCCGGGCGTCCATCCAGGTCAGCGCGGTGCCGGGGGTGCCACCCTGGGTGAGCAGCCCGTCGGCCGGATCAACCGCGATGCCGTACCGGGTGCCGGCCAGGTGCGCGTCGACCACCCCGCGCAGCGCCGGCAGCAGCTCGTCGGCGAGGTCGGTGTCCCCGGTGACGGCGACGTGCCGGGCGACCGCGTGCAGGAACCACAGCGTCCCGTCGACCGTGTTGTACTCGACCCGCCCGGTGTCGGCGGTGTTCGCCAACATCCCCTCGGACAGGGTCGCCGCGTACGACCGCAGCAGCTCCCGGCCCTCGGTGGCCCGGTCGGTGCAGAGGAACAGCCCCTCGTACGAGATCATCGTGTCCCGCGACCACGCCCCGAACCACGGGTAGCCGGCGACCACGTCGACCGGTGCCCGGTCGGTGCGGACCACGAACGCGTCGGCGGCCAGGGTCAGCGTCGCCTCCACCGCGTCGGCCGGTCGGGCGGCGGACACCACCCGCCGGTTGCGTCGCCGGGCGGTCGCCACCACCTCGGTCGCCGGTGGCGGCTGCCAGTCGAGCTGGTCGGCCCACGCCAGCACGGAGACCGTGTCGCCGGGGCGCTCGAACCGCCCGGCGAACCGGCCCGCGTACCAGAGGTCCTCCTCGCAGGTCAGGCCCCGCGCGGCCTCCTCCCGGTGGTGCACGCCCAGCCACCACTGGCCCTCGGGCGTCCAGTCCGGACCGGCGAGGCGGAACGCGCCCTCGATCACGGCCCCGCCGTCGACCGGTTCCATCCGGGGCGCGGGGCCGTCCGCGCGGCGCTCGCCGTGTGCGTCCCGCCAGGTGCAGACCGCCGCCAGCTCCAGGCGGACCGGCGGACCGGACACCAACCGGTGCACCACCGCCACGCAGGGCTGACCTGGCAGCATGGCCAGTTCCCGCTCGACCACCACGTCGCCGATCCGCCAGCGCCAGCGGGGCAGGCCGTCGACCAGGGCGAAGTGCTCCAGCAGCTCGTACCCGCGCGGGTCGACCTCGCCGGAGGACCACTCGTGGGTGCCGAGGCGCACCCGCGCGCCGGAGGGGAGCAGCACCGACGCGTCCAGGCTGGCCAGCCCGACCCGCCGGGTCGCCGGGGTCTCGCCGGCCACCACCAGCAGCCCGTGGTAGCGGCGGGTACGCAGCCCGCTGAGGGTGCCCATGGCGTACCCGCCCCGGCCGTCGGGCACCAGCCACTCGCGGGTGGCCCCGCCGGTGAGGTCGCCACAGACCTGCGGACCGAAACCGATGTCGATCAACTTTCCTCCAGCAGCGACGTGCTACACGCCACGACGACGGTGGCCGCGGTGGTCAAGTGGCCGCGCGGCGTTAAAGATGTGCAGGTGATCACTGACGTGTCCCCTCCCATCCCGCCGTCTCCCGACGCCGAGCGGAGCCGCCTGACCCGGGCCGACTCGGGGGAGCAGGACTGGCGCGCATGGGGTCCCTATCTCTCCGAACGGGCCTGGGGGACGGTGCGGGAGGACTACAGCGAACACGGTACGGCGTGGGACTACTTTCCCCACGACCACGCGCGGTCCCGAGCGTACCGGTGGAGCGAGGACGGCATGGCGGGCGTCTGCGACGACCGGCAGACGTTCTGCTTCGCGCTGGCACTTTGGAACGGCCGGGACCCGATCCTCAAGGAGCGGATGTTCGGCCTCGGTGGCGACGGCGGCAACCACGGCGAGGACGCCAAGGACTACTGGTGGTACGAGGATTCCACCCCCACCCACTCCTACATGCGCTGGCGCTACCACTACCCGCAGGCCGCCTTCCCGTATGACGAACTGGTCGCGGTGAACGCGTTGCGCAGCCGGGACGACACCGAGTACGAGCTGGTCGACACCGGCATCTTCGACGACGACCGGTACTGGGCGGTGACCGTCGACTACGCCAAGGCGTCCCCGACCGACCTGTGCATGGTGGTCACGGTGGCCAACCGGGGCGACCGGGCCGCCCAGCTGCACGTGCTGCCCACCCTCTGGTTCCGTAACACCTGGTCGTGGGGGCTGCCCGGCAGCGACCGGATGCCGACCATGGCCGGCGCGGACGGCCGGCTGGTCGGTGAGCACCGGGTGCTCGGTCAGCTCGTGCTCGCCGGGGACGGCACGCCCACCCCGCTGCTCTGCGACAACGAGAGCAACGCCGAGCGGCTCTGGGGACTGCCGGGCCGGTCCCGCTACCCGAAGGACGGCATCAACGACCACGTGGTCGACGGGGCCGACACCGTCAACCCCGACCGCACCGGCACCAAGGGCGCGCTGCACTACGTGCTGGACGTGCCGGCCGGCGGGCAGCGGCAGATCCGGCTGCGGCTGACGCGGACCGCGCCGCCGCCCGGTGGCACCCCCGTCCCGGCCCTCGACCTCGGGGCCGACTTCGAGGCGACGCTGCGGACCCGGCGGTTCGAGGCGGACCGGTTCTTCGCCGGTGTCATCCCGGCCGGGGCGAGCGAGGACGAGGCCCTGGTGGCCCGGCAGGCCATCGCCGGGTTGATGTGGGGCAAGCAGTTCTACCACTTCGACGTGAAGCGGTGGCTCGACGGCGACCCGGGCTCCACCCCGCCACCGGCCGGACGGCGGCACGGGCGCAACAGCGCCTGGTGGCACATGAACAGTTTCGACGTCATCTCCATGCCGGACCCGTGGGAGTACCCCTGGTACGCCGCCTGGGACCTGGCGTTCCACTGTGTCAGCATCGCCCGGGTCGACCCCGGCTTCGCCAAGGAACAGTTGCTGCTCCTGCTGCGCGAGTGGTACATGCACCCCAACGGGCAGATCCCGGCGTACGAGTGGGCGTTCGGCGACGTGAACCCGCCGGTGCACGCCTGGGCGGCGCTCAAGGTGTTCGAGATCGACGGCAGCCGGGACCACGAGTTCCTCGCCCGGGTGCTGCACAAGCTGCTGCTCAACTTCACCTGGTGGGTCAACCGCAAGGACACCGGCGGCAGCAACGTCTTCGAGGGCGGGTTCCTCGGGCTGGACAACGTCGGCCCGTTCGACCGGTCGGCCGCGCTGCCGGTGGCCGGGGTGCTGGAACAGTCCGACGGCACCGGCTGGATGGGCATGTACGCGCTGAACCTGCTCGACATGGCGATCATCCTCGCGGAGCGGGACCGGGCCTACGTGGACGTCGCCACGAAGTTCTTCGAGCACTTCGCCTACATCGCCGCCGCCGCGTACGACCAGGGGCTCTGGGACGCCGAGGACGCGTTCTTCTACGACGTGCTGCGGCTGGCCGACGGCACGAAGGTGCCGCTGAAGGTCCGGTCGGTGGTGGGGCTGCTGCCGTTGGCGGCGACCACCCGGCTCACCGCGCGGACCCTGCGCCGCCTGCCGGAACTGAACGCGCGGCTGCGCTGGTTCCTCACCAACCGCCCCGAGTACGCCGACGTGGTCGGCGCCCGCCGGATCGGCCCGGACGGCGGGCAGCAGCGCCTGCTGTCGATGGTCGGTCCGGAGCAGGTGGTCCGGCTGCTGACCCGGATGCTCGATCCCGACGAGTTCCTCTCCGAGTACGGGCTGCGCACCCTCTCCCGCGCCCACGCCGACCACCCGTTCTCGGTCACCCTCGGCGGGCAGGAGTTCAGCGTCGGCTACGAGCCGGCCGAGTCGACCAGCGGACTGTTCGGCGGCAACTCCAACTGGCGCGGGCCGATCTGGATGCCGACGAACTTCCTGCTGATCAGCGCGTTGCGGGACTACGCCGGCTTCTTCGGCGACGACCTCCAGGTCGAGTACCCGACCGGTTCCGGGGTGAAGCGCACTCTCGACGAGATCGCCGACGACCTCTCCGCCCGGTTGATCGCGCTGTTCACCCGGGACGGCTGGGGACGGCGACCGATCTACGGGGCCTGCCAGCTCTTCCAGACCCACCCCGACTGGCGGGACCTGATCGCCTTCCCCGAGTACTTCCACGGCGACAACGGCGCGGGGCTGGGCGCGTGGCACCAGACGGGTTGGACGGCCCTGGTCGCCGACCTGATCCTCACCCTGCGCCGCTGAGGACCCGCGTGCGGCCCGAAACGGGGATGAGTCGGGTCGGTCCCGGCTAGTACGGTGTCCGGGCCGCATGCGGGAGGGGTGGAACGTGGACCAGGGACAGCGTCACCACGGCAGGGTGCTCGTCTTCGACGCCGACGACACACTCTGGGAGAACAACGTCCTGTTCGAGCGGGTCATCGACGACTTCCTGGGCTGGGTGGACCATCCCACCCTCGACCGGGTCGAGATCCGGGCCATCCTCGACGACATCGAGCGGGCCAACACGGTGGTCCACGGGTACGGCAGCAAGGTCTTCCTGCGCAGCCTCGCCGAGTGCCTGGAGCGGCTGCGGGAGCGTCCGGCCACCGAGCGGGAGCGCCGGGAGATCGACGACCTCGCGGCGGCCCTGGCGCACCACGAGGTGGAGTTGATGCCGGGCGTCGCCGAGACCCTCGACGAACTGGCCGGGCGGCACGAACTGCTCCTGCTCACCAAGGGCGACCCGGAGGAGCAGCAGCGCAAGCTGGACGCCTCCGGCCTGCTGCACCACTTCCGCGCCGCGCACGTGGTGATGGAGAAGGACGCGGAGACCTACCGCCGGCTGGCGCGAGACCACCCCTTCGACCCGGCGGTGGCGTGGATGATCGGCAACTCGCCGAAGTCGGACATCCTGCCGGCCCGGGCGGCCGGGATGAGCGCGGTGTTCATCCCGAACGACAACACCTGGGTGCTGGAGCACGACGAGGTGGACCCGGCCGACGACCGGGTGCTGCACCTCACCGCCTTTCCCGACCTGCTCCGGCACTTCTGAATTCCGGGATGGTGGCGGTTCCCGGCCGGGGACGTGCGATCGTAGAATCGCTGGCCACTTTCTTCAGAACTGTCACGGGTGCTGTTCCCAACCACGAGCAGCGTCGGGGCGACCGATTTTGTTACATCGACCTGCCGGTTTTCGCGGTAGACGTCGATCACCATTTCACGCGATCGGATCTCCTTGTCCGATGAATCGTTCTCTGCCTAGTCTTGGGGCCGCGTTGACGGCTCGTCGGGGTGAGCCGGAGACGCGACAGCAGTCCGGTGGTGGAGCACCGTGGAGCTGAGTGCATGCGGGCCGGCTCGCCACAGGACCCTGCACCGGGTGTCGTGCCACACCCGTGGGTCCGGTAGGCGGAAACCGCTGCCACGCCGGACGGCTGAGGTCAGGACCGGGGAGTTGCGGACCCGGTCCTGACCGATTCTATTTCCGAATCTCCTTTCCGGATTTCCTGCCGCGGCGGCGCGCGAAGGCGACCTCTTTTCCCGGTGCCCATAGTGCGGCCATAGGTGCTTGTATATACGTCATTCCTACTCTCCACTCGTCGTAACGGGCTGGTGGACGGAGAGTGATGTGAGGGCGAGGGTTCGGGGACCCCTGATCCTGGTGCTGGTGCTGGTGCTGGCCCTGGTGGCCACACTCGGCGGGGTGGTGACCATGGCGGCCCGGGACCGGCCGCAGAGCACGGCGAGTGCCGACGGGCACGACGAGGGCCTTCTGGACCAGCTCGGGAAGGCGGCCCGGAACCTGGTCGACGGCGGCTCCCGGGGCCGGACCGAGCCGGTCACCGCCGGGCTGGCGGTGCACGAGAAGGCCCTGCCGGGGAAGGTGTGGCCGGCGCAGAAGCGCGTCCGGGAGATCACCGACCGGCGTACCGCCACGAGCCGGGTGTACCAGCTCTCCGACGGTCGCCTCCAGGCGGAGATCTCGGCCGCGCCGTTGCACTACCGGGACGCGAAGGGCCGCTGGCAGTCGATCGACACCCGGGTCCGGCCGACCGGACGTGACGGCTACGTGCAGGGCAACACGACGAACAGCTTCACCAGTCTCTTCGGGAACAGTTCCGACGATCTGGTGCGGTTCGAGCAGCAGGGCCGCAGTGTCGAGCTGGGCCTGGTGGGCGCGGCGAAGGGCGTCACGCCCCGGGTCGCCGGCTCGACGGTCACCTACCCGGGTGTGGCCGGTGGCGCGGACGTCGTCTACGACGTCACCGCCACCGCGGTGAAGGAGAAGATCGTCCTGCACCGGCCGCCGGCGCCGCTCGCTTTCAAGGTTCAACGGGGGAGCGGTGACATGCAACTTCAGATTCGACTGTTGGGCACCGTGGAGCTGAGCGTTGACGGCCAGTCCGTCAAGGCGGGCGGTGCCAAGCAACGGGCGACACTCGCCGCCCTGGCCCTGGAGGCCAATCGTCCGGTGCCACTGGACCGGCTGGCCCGGATGGTGTGGGGCGACTTTCCGCCCGCCTCGGCGGTGGCGAACCTGCGTTCGCACATCTCCGCGCTCCGCCAGGCCCTCGGTGAGCGGATCATCGCCCGTTCCCACGCGTACGAACTGCGGCTCGCCGGGCTGGACGTGACGGAATTTCAGCGCCTGGCCGGGGAGGGGCGGGCCAGTCTCGCCTCCGCAGATCCGGTGACTGCGGTCCGGCAGCTCACCGAGGCACTCGCCCTCTGGCGTGGGCCTGCCGGCTCCGGCCTGCCGACCGGCACGGCGCTGGACAACCGGTGGGCGACCCTGGAGGAGCAGCGCCTCCAGGTCTTCGAGGAGCTGACCCAGGCCCGGCTGGATCTCGGCGAGCACGCCGACCTCCTCGCCGGCCTCCGTCAGCACCTGGCCGCCCACCCGCTCCGGGAACGCGCCTGGGCGCAGCTGATGCTGGCCCTCTACCGCTGTGGCGACACTACGGCGGCGCTGACAACGTACCGGGACGCCCGGTCGATCCTCGACGAGCAGCTCGGTCTCGAGCCGGGCGAGGAGCTGGTCGCCCTGCACCGGGCGATGCTCGACCGGTCACCGGACCTGACGGTGCCGGCCGGCGCGATGCCCGCCCCGACTGGCGAGTCGCCACCGGTCGGAAGGGGCGCTCCGGTGCCCAGGGAACTCCCGGCGGACCTGGTGACTTTCGTGGCGCGTACCGCTGAGGTCGCGGCCGTGGTGGCGGCCGTGACCGGCGGGACGCCGGCCGCCGTGGTCGTTTCCGGGCCGGTCGGTTACGGCAAGTCGGCCCTCGCGGTACGCGCGGCCCACACGGTGGCCGCCGACTTCCCGGACGGTCAGGTCTTCGTCGACCTGGGCTACCGGCCGACGGTGGGTGCGGAGGAGGTGCTCGGGCGGGTGCTGCGGGCGCTCGGTGTCCCGCCCGCCGATGTCAAGGAGTGCGCCGACGAGCGGGTCGGCCGGTTCCGCTCGCTGGTGGCCGACCGGCGGATTCTCCTGGTGGTGGACGGGGTCACCCGGGCCGCCCAGGTACGCCCGTTGGTGCCCGCAGGGCCCGGCCCGGCGTTGATCGTGGCCGGGCAGCGGCACCTGCCCAGTCTCGACGGGGTACCGCAGGTGACCGTCGACGGCCTGCTGCCCGACGAGGCGCGGACCCTGCTCGGCGCACTCGTGGGCCGCGACCGGCTGGACGACGATCCCCAGGCCACCACTGGCCTGCTACGGATCTGCGCCGGGTCGCCGCTGGCCGTGCGGATCGTCGGATCGCGCCTGACTGGCCGGCCGGAGTCGCCGGTCAGGGCGTTGGTGGAGCGGCTTCGTGACGGCCGGCACCGGCTCGACTGGTTGGCCTGTGACGACCTGTCGGTGCGGGAGCGGCTGGCCACCGCGTGTGCCGCCGTCCGGGCCGGGGACGAGGTGGCCGGCCGGATCGTCGAGATGCTGGGCGGTGCGCCGGACGAACCGGCGGTGCCGGACGGGGCGGCGGCGCAGCTCGGTGTCTCCCCGGCGCGGGCGCGACGGGCGTTGGAGGAGTTGGTCGAGACCCACCTGGCGAGCCGGGCCGGGTCGGACGGTTACCGGCTACCGGCCCTGGTACGCGAGTACGCGGTGGAGGTGGCCACGGTGCCCGGGCAGCGGCGGCGCGACCGGCGCGGGGAGCCGGGGCTGGCCCTGCCGGTCGCCGCTGCCCGGTGCCGGACTCAGCCCACGCCGATCGAGGGCTGAGGGTCAGAGGGCTGAGGGTCAGCCCTCGTCGCCGCGGACGATCGCCACGGCGACCCGGCAGAACTCGTCCATGTCCGGGTTGAAGCCGGCGGCGATGTCCGGGTGCAGCCCGGCGCGGGTCTCGTCCAGCAGCCGCTGGCAGACCTGCTCGACCGGCTCACCGGCGTAGTCGGCGCGGACCCGTCCGGTGGCGGCCTGCAACGCCGAGGTGAGCTGTTCCTCCAGCGGCCCGCGTAGCTTCTGCTGAACCGGGTCCAGCCCTCTCGGGTCGAGGGTGACGTGTGGCTCCGACATCGGCGCTCCCTTCGTCGGCGTCCGCGGTACCCCACCGCGGGCGTCGGTCAAACCACGGTCGGTATCTCGGCGACCCGTACCCGATAGGAGAAATCCTCCGCCGGCTCCTCGGTGTACGCCAGGCGACGGATCTGCCGGTCGTCGGTGTAGAGGGCGACGTCCACCAGCACACCCAGGTGGGCGAGGCCGATGGTCGAGACGCGCTTCTTGTCCGCGAGGACGGCGCAGACCCCACCGAGCAGGGTGCTGACGTCCGCGGTGCGGTGCCCGGGTGGGCAGCGCAGGGCCAGGTCGACCTCCACCGGCCCGGTCAGGGGCGTCCAGCCGGTGCGTTGCGCGGCGGCGCAGGCGGCCTGGAGCAGGGTGCGTACCCGGACCGCCTGCCGGTGACCGGCGGCGAGGATCGAGAGGGCCTCGGCCCGGACCGGAGGCAGGCCGCTCACCTCGAACGTCAGGGCGAGAGCGCGGGTGTCCTGCACGTCGGCACCTCCTCTGCTGGGATCCTGCCCAACCGGAGGCGCGCGGGACGGACGATTCCGCGATCATCCACCGTTCGGGCCGGCGAGGGGGCGCCGCTCAGCGCTGCGGGGCGAAGGCGCAGAACTCGTTGCCCTCCGGGTCCGCCAGGATCCACCAGTCGATGTCGTCGTCCGGTTCGCGCAGCAGGGTCGCCCGGCGTCGAGCAGCGCCGTGCAGTCGGCGCCGGTGAGGTCGACGTCCCAGTGCAGCCGGTTCTTGACCGACTTCGGTTCGGGCACCGGGGCGAAGACCCAGTACTCCCAGGGGAAGCCGGCAGCGCCGACGACCGAGGCGGCTCCGTCGCCGTCGTGGTCGACCCGTCCGCCGAGCACCCCCGCCCACCAGGTCGCCTGGGCGGTGGCGTCCCGGGCGTCGACGACCAGCTCGAACGGGCCGGGCGTGCTCTCGAACGGACCGGGCGCGGTGTCCGGCCGGGGCGCGAAGGCGCAGAACTCGTTGCCGTCCGGGTCGGCGAGCACCCACCAGGCGACCTCGTCGTCGGGCTCCCGGACCAGCCGCGCCCCGGCCGCCAGCAGGCCGCCCGGGTCGGGCCGGTCCATCCGCAGGTCCAGGTGGACACGTGTCGTGCCGGTACGCGGTTCCGGGACCCGGTTGACCCAGATCGACTCCGGTCCGGGACGGCCGGGTCGTCCGTCGACGCGGGTGTCCCCGTCGCGCAGGTCGACCAGGTCGCCGCCGAGGATCCGGGCCCAGAAGTCACCGAGGGCGTGCGGGTCGACGGCGTCCAGGCAGAGGTCCTTGAACCGGGCGAGCGGCGACTCGCCTCCCCCGGAGACCCGCTGCGGGGCCCGGCCGGGGGCGGCGGTCACCGCCGACCCCGCTTGATCTCGTGGAAGGCGGGCATCCGCACCAGCGGGAGCAGCGAGTCCCACAGCAGCAGGGCCTCGTCGGTGCCGGGGACCTCGGTCACGATCGGCCCGTGCACGCCCCGGTCGGCGTCCGGCAGGGTCAGCACCGGCGAGCCGATGTCCGGGCCCGCCGACGCGTACGCCAGCGCGTGCGACTGCCGTACCGCCTCGTCCCAGCGGTCGTCGTCGAGGGCTGGCGCGTCCGCCTGGAGACCGGCCGCCTCGACCGCCCCGGTGACCGCCGGGTCGGCCAGCGGGCTGCCGACGTCGTGGCTACGCGCGCCGAGTTCGGCGTAGAAGCGGGCGATGTCGTCGCCGCGTCCCTCGGCGCGCAGCGCCTCGACCAGCCGCAGGGCCCGGCCGGAGGCGGCGAGCGCCTCGGCGAACCGCAGGGCGACCCGCCCCTCGTTGAGGATGGCGAGGCTGAACGCCCGCCATTCGATCCGCAGGTCGCGCGCCTGACCCACGGTCACCAGCCACCGGGAGGTGCGCCAGGTGTGCGGGCAGGCCGGGTCGAAGAAGAAGGTGACGTCCATCGGCCGAGCGTAGACGCCTCCGGAACGCCCCGCAGGTCTGAGGTTTCGTCCGCTCCTGTCCGGTTATCAGGGGACCGGGATCACTCAGGTTTCGCTACGCGACGTTACGGGCAGTGAGGGGCCACGAAACGCCCGCGGGGCGACTGCGATCCGCAACCGCTGCCGTCCCGCATCGTCTCGCCGCGCGCCGGGGCGCGGTTTCCCTCCCCGGTACGGCCGTAGGAGAGGGGGAGGGGCGAATGAGCGAGCCTGACGGTGCCGGCGTCCGGCGCCGGTCCCGGGCCCGCGCGGTGGCGGTGGCCACCGCGTTGACGCTGCTGGCGCCGACCGCCGCGTGCAGTTCCGGCGGGGACGGTGGACCGCCGACGATCAACCTGTACTACCCGCCCGAGCAGAACCTGCAGAAGGTGGTCGACGACTGCAACGCCCAGGCGCAGGGCCGGTACCGCATCGCGTACCAGGTGCTGCCGCGACAGGCCGACGAGCAGCGGGTGCAGATGGTCCGGCGGCTCGCCGCGCAGGACAGCGGCATGGACGTGCTCGGCCTCGACGTGACCTGGACCCAGGAGTTCGCCAGCGCGGACTGGATCCGGGAGTGGACCGGCGAGGACCGGGCCGAGGTCGAGCGGGGCACCCTGGAGGGCCCGCTGGCGACGGCCCGCTACGAGGACAAGCTCTTCGCCGCGCCGAAGAACACCAACGTCCAGCTGCTGTGGTACCGCGCCGACCTGGTGCCGCAGCCGCCGAGAACCTGGGACGAGATGATCGAGCAGGCCCGCGCGCTGAAGGACCAGGGCAAGCCGTACCAGGTGCTCACCATGGGCGCGCAGTACGAGGGCCTGGTCGTCCTCTACAACACCATGGTCGCCAGCGCGGGCGGCGAGATCGTCAGCTCCGACGGCGAGAAGGCCGTGCTGGACGCCGGCGCGGTGCGCGCCCTCGAACAGCTCAAGCGGCTGGCCACCTCGGGGGTGGTCTCCGCGTCGTTCAGCAACGCCACCGAGGACCCGGTCCGGTTGGAGTTCCAGTCCGGCAACGGCGCCTTCCAGGTCAACCTCGGCATCCGACCGGAGCACTTCGAGGATGCCGAACTGGTCGACGACGACACCCGTCAGCGGGGCATGGAGTTCGAGGCGCCGGTCGACATCGTCGAGTCGATGGGCTCCGACAAGTACGTCTACTTCACCGTCGAGGGGGAGCGGGCCAGCGCGGCCGAGCTGGAGGAGCTGGCCGCCGACAGCGGCGCGGACTTCGCGGGAGCCGGCTCCAGTCTGGTGACCCGGCTGTCGGCCGAGTCGACGGTGACCGAGGGGGAGAACCGGCGGGTCTGGTTCAACCTGGAGAAGATCCACCTGTTCGACCCGACGAACGGGCGCAACCTCACCCTGCACGAGGGGCGTTCGGGGGGTGCGCTCGGCGGCTGAGGTGCCCTGCGCGTGCTCGGTGGCTGAGGTGCCTGCAGGGGCCCCCTGCTCACGCTTTCTGGTGAGCAGGGGGCCCCTCCTCACACCCGACTCAGGGCGCGAGGTGCCGGCGTCGGTCAGGCGCGCCGGCGACTTGCCTGCGGGATCTCGGCGTCGATCCGCTCGCGGCGTACCCGCTCGTCGATCGGCTGGTCCTCGACGACCTCGTCCCGGGCCAGCCGGACCCGCTCGACCGGGATCTGGTCCTTGCGGACCACCGGGTGCTCACGCCGCAGCGTCAGCTCCCGCTCCGCCTCGCCGATGTCCGGGCGCGCGTCCCGGTCGGCCGAGGTGATCGGCGTGCGCTCCACCCGCACCTCGTCGTGCTCGACCGGCACGGTGGTGTGCACGTCCTCGGTGACGACGTACTTGCGCAGTCGGGCGGTGCCCGCCGGCTCGCTCTCCGTGCCGACCCGCAGCCGCTCCTCGGAGCGGATGAGGTCCTGCTGGTCGTGCGCCGCACGACGCCCCTGCGGTCCCGGCTTGGGCGGCTGCGGCTTCGGCTTCGGCGCCGACTGCTGGCCCATGCCGTAGTGCGTGTAGAGCTGGGCGATCTGGTCGGCGCCCAGTGGTTCGTCGGTGCCGGCGTCGACCGTCGGCGCGCTCTTGACGGTCGCCTTGTCGTATGGCACCGACAGACGGCCCTCCTGCATCCGGGCCGTGGTGAGCGGGGCCATCGACTCGTGATGCCCCATGACACCCGTTTTCACGCTGACCCAGGTGGGCTCCCCGGCGGCGTCGGCCCACACCTGGCCCACGCTGCCGATCCGGGCGCCCGACCGGTCCTGGACGTCCTGGCCGTACAGCGAACGGATCTGCTGTTCGGTGAGATTCACTGGTCGTCCTCCTCTCGGGTTCACGGCCCGGGTACCCGGCGGGCCCCGGCCCACACCCGCCGACGCCGCCGGATCGGGCCACACCCGCCGACGCCGCCGGATCGGCCCCGCTGCTGGTGGCGGCGCACCCGGGGCCCGGACGCATAAGCGTCACCGCAACGGGGATCCGCCGCGCCGAGAGGCTTGCGGTGAACACGAGGAAAGGACAGACATGACCACGTCCAAGCGACCCGTCCGTGGCGCTCCCCGACCGCCCGACCACCCGATACAGGCCCAGCCCGCGGCTGGCGTGAAGACCAGCGCGGCGGCGACGTTCGCCCTGGTGTTCGGCGTTTCCGCGCTGATCAGCGTGCTGACCGCGATCCTGGCGACGGTCGGTCTGGTGCTCGGCATCATCGGCATCGTCCTCGGTGTGGTCGGGTTGCGGATGGCCACGCGACCCGGAGTGACCGGACGCGGGGTCGCGATCGGCGGCCTGGTGTTGAGCATCCTGGCCGTGCTGCTCGCCCTGGCCCTGGCCGCCGGCATCAGCACCTTCCTCAACAACGAGAACGCGGTCGACCGCCTCGAACGGCGGGTCACCGACCTGCGGGACGATCTGCCCCGCTGAGTCGACGTCGCCGGGGCGTGGCGGCACCCACGCCCGGCGGGACGTCCCGGTACGCCCGCCCGACGACCGGCACTGTGGTCCGGCTGTCGGGCGCGGGATAGGTTGCCTCCTGTGACCGCTCCCCGTCCGACGCCGCCGATCGGGGCCCGGCCCCCGGTCGACCCCGACGCCGAGCCGTCCAGTCGTCCCGGCCTGCCGGTCTGGCCCCTGTACCTGATGTTCGGGCTGGCGCTGGTCTGGTGGCTGCTCGGCGGGCTCTACCTGCTCTGGGCGCCGTTGGCGGTGGTGCTGGCGGCGGTCCTGCTGGTCCACGGCCGGGTACGCCTGCCCACCGGGTCCGCGCTCTGGATGCTGCTGGTGGCGCTGATCGCGCTCAGTTTCCTCCGGCTCGGCGGCAACGGGCTGGTCGGTTACGTGCTGCGGTTCGGGTTCGTGGTGGCGGCGTTCGTGGTCTACCTCTACGTCTACAACGCCGCCCGGAACGGGGTGTCGTGGCAGGCGTTGTTCCATCCGCTCTGCCTGTTCTGGCTGACGGTGGTGGCTCTGGGCTGGCTCGCGGTGATCGCGCCTAAACTCTCCCTGACCACCCCGGTCGAGATGTTGCTGCCCCGCAGCATCTCGGCGGAGCGGATGGTGCAGGCGTTGACCCACCTCAAGGCCACCGAGCACAACCCGTTGAGTCGTAACCCGTACTACCGGACGGCGGCGCCGTACCCGTACACCAACAACTGGGGCACCGGTTTCGCGGTGATGGTGCCGTGTGTGCTGGCGTACATCACGTCCTTCCGGCGGGGGCTGATGCGGACCGCGCTGATGGTGTCGCTGCCGTTGGCGCTGGTGCCGGCCTTCCTCACCCTGAACCGGGGCATGTTCGTCGGGGTCGGCATCGGGCTGTGCTACGTCGGCGTGCGCGCGTTGCTCCGTGGCGACGTGCGCATCATCGCCTCCATCGCGGGGGTGGCGGTCCTGGCCGTCCTGGTGACGTTCTTCGTGCCGGTCGGCGACCTGATCAGCAACCGGGTGGAGAACACCGACTCGACCACCGACAGGTTGGACATCTACCGCCGCACGCTCGTCGCCGTCGCGGAGTCACCGCTGCTGGGGTACGGCGCCCCGCAGTTCGTGGACACCATCAAGGTGGCGGAGCCACTCGGTACGCAGGGCCAGATCTGGCTGATCATGTACAGCCACGGCATTCCCGCGCTCCTGGCGCTGGTGCTGTTCTTCCTCGTCGTGGCGCGGCGGCTGGCCACCGCCGTCTCGCCGGGGGGTGTCTGGCTCAGTGCGGTGCCCGTGGTGGCGTTGGGGGTGACCCCGTTCTACGGCTACACCGACATCAACCTGTCGGTGATGTTCTTCGCGATCGGTCTGGCGATGGCGGCCGTCGACGGTCCGGTCAACCGGCCCAGGCTCTGGTCGACGCGGACCTGAGCGGGCGGGGTGGCCGCGGGCGTCCCCTGATCGCGCTCCGCCGGCACCCGGGCTGGCGGAGCGCGATCCCCCGTTCAGGTTTGCCGACGTGCGGTTGGTGGGTGACGTTCACCGACGTCGATGCAGAAAGCATCGCGCCGGAGGTGCCGGCCGACTGCCGCGCGGGGCGGAACGTGCGCAAGACTTGAGCACAATTCCATCGATGAAGGTCAAGGCCGGAGGTGCGTTCCGAGGGGTCGGTACATCACCAGCAGGTCCACGTAACGGCCGTCGGGGAGGTGGTAGCCCTCCGGCACCCGGCCGACCACCTCGAAACCGAGCGACCGCCACAGCCCGACCGCCCGGGTGTTGGTGGAGACCACCGCGTTGAACTGCATCCCCCGGTAGCCGTCGGCGCGGGCCAGGTCGAGCACGTGCGCGCCGAGGGCGCGGCCGACCCCCCGACCGGCGGCGGCCGGGTCGACCATGAAGCTGGCATTGGCCACGTGCGCCCCCGGCCCGGCCTGGTTCGGCAGGAGCTTCGCCGAGCCGAGCACCGTGCCGTCCTGGCCGACCGCGACGACCGTCCGGCCGGGTGGCGGCGGCATCCACATCTGCCGGGCCTGCTCCTCGGTCACGTCCCGGGGCCAGGTGAAGGTGTCCCCGGCCGCGACGATCTCCCGCAGGAAGGGCCAGATCCCCGGCCAGTCCCCGGTGTCGGCGTCCCTGATCAGCATGGCGACGAGCATGCCAGCCCCACCCGGGGACCCGCACGGCGTTTTGTGCCGGGACCACCGGGTAGTCGCCCGCGCCGATCAGCAGAAGGAGGGGCCCCTGATGGACGGCCGGATCAAGGCAGCGGTGATCTACTACAGCGCGACGGGCGTCACGTACCAGATGGCGCAGGCGGCGTGCGAGGCTGCCGGTGAGGCCGGTGCCGAGGTGCGGCTGCGGAAGGTGCGTGAGCTGGCGCCCGAGGAGGCGATCCGGTCGAACTCCGGCTGGCACGCCCACCACCTGGAGACCCAGGACGTGCCCGAGGTCCAGCTCGACGACCTCTCCTGGGCCGACGTCCTGATCTTCGGCTCGCCCACCCGGTACGGCATGGTCGCCGCACAGCTCAAGCAGTTCATCGACAGCAGCGGCCCGCTCTGGGCGCAGGGCGCGCTGGCCGACAAGGTCTACACCGGGTTCTGCTCCACCGCGACCGCGCACGGGGGCCAGGAGGCCACGCTGCTGTCGCTGTACACCGTTTTCTACCACTGGGGTGGGATCGTGGTCACCCCCGGCTACACCGATCCCAGCCAGTTCGTCGCCGGGAACCCCTACGGCGCTTCGCACACCAGCAACAACGGCGAGACCGCCCCGGACGACGTCGCGCTGACCGCGACGGCGCTCACCGCGAAGCGGGCGGTGCAGGTGGCTGCCCGGCTGCGCCAGGGCACGGCGGGATGACCGGTGACCGGTGGCCCGGACGGGGGCTCTCGACCCGTCCGGAACCACCGGTCGGGTCCTGCCCTACCCCCGTCGCGGCGAAGTATGCGCCGGTGCCGGCAGCAGGTGCCCGAGCAGGTCGGCCAGCACCGTCAGGCCGTCGGTGCTGAGGACCGACTCCGGGTGGAACTGCACCCCGGCCAGACCCGGGCCGCGCACCGCGTGCACGGCACCGTCCGCCCGGTCCCGGGCCACCTCCACCGGCCCGTACGCGGTGTCCAGCCGGTCGGTGTCGGCCAGCGCGGTGAACGTGGAGTAGAACCCGACCCGCGCGACCGTGCCGAACAGCCCCACCTCCCGCTGGAACCCCTGGTAGGGGGCTTCGCGGCGGTGCAGCCGGAGCCCGAGCAGGCCGCAGAGGAGCTGGTGGCCGAGACAGACCGCCAGGGTCGGGCGGCCGGCGTCCAGCAGGGTGCCCAGGGTGGCCCGCAGCGCCACCATCTTGTCGCCGTCGGCGCGCGGGTCACCGGGGCCGGGCCCCACCACCACGAGGTCGTGGCCGTCGACCGGGCCGGGTCGGTGCCAGGGACGCAGCTCGACGGCGAGGCCGAGCGCGGCGAGCTGGTGGGCGAGCATGCCGGTGAAGGTGTCCTCACCGTCGACGATCAACGCCCGGTGGCGGGGCGGGGTCGCCGCCGGGGCGCGCTGGTCGAGCCAGAAGCGGGCCAGCCGGCCGTTGCGGGCGGCCAGCGTGGCGCGGACGTCGGGGTCGTCGGCGAGACGGGCCACCGGCTCCGGGCCGGGCGTCGGGGCGTCCGGGCGCAGGCCGAGCGCGGCGAGCACCCCGGCGGCCTTGGCGTGCGTCTCGGCCACCTCACCCGCGGCGGTGGAGTGGCGCACCAGCGTGGCCCCGACCGGCACCCGCAGCTCGCCGTCACGGGTGAACTCGGCGGTGCGGATGAGGATCGGCGCGTCCAGTGTCTGCCGCCCCTCGGCGTCCCGGCCGAGCAGCGCGAGCACGCCGGCGTAGTAGCGCCGGCCGGTGCGTTCGTGCCGGGCGATGACCCGGCAGGCGTTCTCGATCGGACTGCCGGTGACGGTCGGCGCGAACATCGTCTCCCGCAGCACCTCCCGGACGTCCCGGGTGCCCCGGCCGGCGAGCAGGTACTCGGTGTGCGCGAGGTGGGCCATCTCCTTCAGGTACGGCCCGACCACCTGGCCGCCCCGTTCCGCCACGGTGGCCATCATCTTCAGTTCCTCGTCGAGCACCATGTACAGCTCCTCGACCTCCTTGTCGTCGGCGAGGAACCGCAGCAGCGCGTCCCGGTCGGCGACCCCGCCGGAGTACCGGAAGGTGCCGCTGATCGGGTTCATCATCACCAGCCCGTCGTCGACGCTGACGTGCCGTTCCGGGGTGGCGCCCACCAGGATCCGGGTGCCGGTGTGCACCAGGAAGGTCCAGTACGCGCCCCGTTCGGCGACCAGCAGCCGGCGCAGTGCGGCCAGGGCCGCCACCAGGGGCGGCCCCTGCACCCGGGCCCGCAGGGTGCGGTGGACGACGAAGTTCGCCCCCTCGCCGTGCCCGATCTCGTCGCGAAGCACCCGGTCGACGATCGCGGCGTACTCGTCGTCGTCGAGGTCGAACGCCGCCCCGGAGGTGACCACCGGAGTGTCCGGCAGGGTGCGCAGCGCCTCGGTCAGGGTGCTGCGCCCCTTTCCGGTGATCTCCAGACACTCCAGCGGCGTGCCGTCGTCGACGCAGGCGAAACCCCGTTCGACGATCTGCCGGTACGGGACCAGGGCGAGGGTCCGGGGGCCGGGGCCGTCGTCGGGCAGCGGGATGTCGGCGAGCCGCCCGACCGGGCGTACCGGCCCGGTGAACAACTCGAGGTGGTCGCCGCCCGCGCGGCGCAGGAGGGCGAACGGGCCGGGATCACCGCCGGCGGCCACGACAGCGGTGAGGGTGGTGAGATCGGTCATCGGGGTGGGCTCCTCGGGCCGGGGGCCGCCGGTGGGCGTCCGGGGCCGGTGGGAGCACCGGTGGCCGCCTCGGGGGCGGCCACGTGGGAAGTTAGTTACCCGCGCTCGGGGACCGCCAGGTCGGCGGCCACCAGGAGGTCAGGTGCGCGGTCACGCCCGTCAGCCTACGCGGTGACGGCGTCGCCGGGGAAGCTCGGGCTTCCCCGGCGGACGTGGTCTGGCGTCGGCGGGCGGCCGGGCGGGTACGGTGACCGGCGATGAACATTCTCGCTCTGGACCTGGGCACCTCGTCGGTGCGCGGACTCGTGCTCGACGAGCGGACCGTCCCGCTGCCCGGCGCGCTGGCCCGGCGCAAGATGCGGCTCGCGGTCGACGACGACGGCGCGGGCACGCTGGACGGCCCCGGCTACCTGGCCTGCCTCGTGGAGTGTCTGGACGAGTTGCAGGCCGCCGGGCACCTTCGCGACGTCAGCATGGTCGCGGTGAGCGCGCAGTGGCATTCGGTGCTGCCGTTGGACCCCGCCGGTGCGCCGCTCGGGCCGGTGCTGACCTGGCTGGACACCCGCCCGGAGCCACCCGCGGACCGGTCCGGACCGGCCGACGCCGAGGCGTTCCACCAGCGCACCGGCACCTGGTGGCACCGCTGCTACTGGACGGTGCGCCTGCCGTGGCTACGGGCCCGGGTGCCGGCGGTCCGGTTCGTCGGGCTGGCCGAGTACGTCCTCGGCGCGCTGCTCGGCGAGGCGCCGATGTCCGTGTCGCAGGCGTCCGGCACGGGCCTGCTCGACCTGCGCACCCTCGACTGGGACGCCGAGGCGTGCGAGCTGGCCGGCGTGCGGGGCGGGGAACTGCCACCCCTGGCCCCGGCCGGCTGGCGGGGTGGGCTGCTGCCGGAGTTCGTCCGGCGCTGGCCGGGGCTGACCGGTGCGGCGTGGAGCGCGCCGATCGGTGACGGCGCGGCGTCCAACGTCGGGTCGGGCTGTGTCGACCCCCGCCGGGCCGCGGTCACGGTCGGGACGTCCGCGGCGGTGCGACTGATCCAGCCGGCTCCGGCCGGTGTACCGCTGCCGCCCCTGCCCGGCGGCCTGTGGCGCTACCGGGTCGACCACGAGCACGTGGTCACCGGTGCCGCGTACTCCTCCGGTGGCAACCTGTTCGCCTGGGCGAACCGGGAGCTGCGGCTGCCGTCGGGCGCGGAGCTGGACGCCGCCCTGGACCGGGTCCCGCCCGACGGCGGCGTGCCGGCCGACCCCCGCTTCGGCGGCGACCGGCCGCCCGGCCTCGCCCCGGCAGCCTCGGGGAAACTGCACGGCCTGGCTTTCTCGACGACCGCCGTGGAGATCCTGGCCGGGTTGATGGCCGGGGTCTGCTCTCGGGTCGCCGACGACCTCGCCGCGATCGAGTCCACCGTGGACCAGCCGGTCGAGGTGGTGCTCGGTGGGGGAGCGGTGACCGCGTCGCCCTGGTGGCGGCGGGCTTTCGCCTCCGCGCTGGCTCCCCGTACGGTCCGGCACGAACCGAACCCGGAGATCGGCGCGACGGGGGCTGCCTTGGTCGCCCTCGGCCGGTTGGCTGATCCGGCCGACCCTACGGGCATCGGCCGGACGGATGATCAGCCGTCACCGGGGCCGGCAGGAGGATCACGTCCCTGAGTCTGTCGTCAGGCTGGACCGTTGACAGTAGGTTCTGGCCTGGTTGGATGGACTCCGCTCCCCGGCTCGCGGCGGACGCGAGGTACGTAGGAGGCGTGTGTGGGGACCGGTCCGGACCCGGCGGACAGCGCGGTGTCGAACCACCGGCGACGCCGACTCGACGTCCGGGTGGTACCACACCGACGTCGGTCCCCGTTCCGTCTGCGGGACTGGCGGATGGGGACCAAACTGACCACTGTGCTGATCATCCCGTCGGTGGCGTTCCTCGTGCTGGCCGGCGTCCAGAGCCGGGGTCTGGTCGGTCAGGCCGGCGTGCTCAACGGGTTCGCCGAGCAGGTGACGATCGGTCGGGAGATCACCGACATGGTGCACCAGCTCCAGCAGGAGCGGGACCACTCCGCGGGCGAGCTGGCGGGGACCCGCGTGAACGGCGCGGAGACGGTGCGCAGCGACCCGGTGGTTACGCTCAAGCCGTTGCAGACCGCGACGGACGCGGCGATGCAGCGGCTCCGGCGGGCCGCCGAACCGCTTGCGGACTCCGACGCGGCGTGGCGGGTGACGTACTCGGAGGTCCTGGAGGCGTACGAGCAGGTCGCCTACATCCGATCGGCGATCGCCCCGGGGGTGCTAAGCAGCGAGACGATCCTGGGCAACTACAACCGGCTCATCGACGAGCTGCTCAACCTCCTGGCCGAGCCCTCGCCGGGTCCGGACGCGCCCGCGCTCAGCGACGCGGTGCTGCGCTACGTACAGCTCGCCCGGGTCAAGGAGCTGGCCTCCCGGATCCGGGCCCAGCTCTACGTCGCCGGCCGCGCCGGCCGGTACGGGGTGGAGGACCAGGTCCTCCTGACCGACCTGCGGGCCCAACAGCTCACCGCGTTGGGTGCCTTCCGGGTGGCGGCGACCCCCGACCAGATCCGCCGCTACGACCAGACCTCACTGGACCCGGCCTTCGTGTCGGCGACCCGGCTGGAGGAGCAGAGTCTGCCGGTGGGCGGCGCCGATCCGGCCGTCCTGCCGGCCACCCAGTGGTGGGCGGCCAGCGAGCAGCGCCACGAGCTGCTGCGGCAGGTCGAGGCGGGAGTGCTGGAGGACGCGGTGACCCAGGCCGCCGAGGCGCGCGGGGCGCAGTTGCGGCAGACCCTGCTGGTGCTCGGTGCGATCGTCGCGGTGCTGCTGGTGGCACTGCTGATCTCGATGCTGATCGGCCGGTCGATCGCCCGGTCCATGCGGTTGCTACGCGGCCAGGCGCTGCGGATCGCCCAGCTCGAACTCCCCGAGACGCTGGAACGCCTGCGGACTGTCACCGGTGGGGTACCCGAGATCGAGGTCGCCCCGGCGGTGGTCCGCTCGCTGGACGAGATCGGTGAGCTGGCCGAGGCGTTCGTCGCGGTGCACCGCAGCGCGGTCAGCGTCGCGATGGAGCAGGCGGCGATGCGCCGCAACGTCAACGCCATGTTCGTCAACCTGGCCCGGCGCAGTCAGGTGCTGGTCGAGCGGCAGTTGGAGCTGCTGGACGAGTTGGAACGGGAGGAGAGCGACCCGGACCAGCTGGAGAACCTGTTCAAGCTGGACCACCTGGCCGCCCGGATGCGTCGTAACGACGAGAGCCTGCTGGTGCTCTCCGGCTCGGACTCGCGCCGCCGCTGGAAACAGCCCGTCGGGTTGGACGCGGTGCTGCTCGCCGCCGGCGCCGAGATCGAGCAGTACCAGCGGGTGCGGCACGAGTCCGTGGCCGACCTGTACGTCGTCGGGCACGCGGTGGGGGAGCTGGTGCACCTCCTGGCCGAGCTGCTGGAGAACGCCACCGCGTTCTCCCGGAAGGACACCGTCGTGCGGGTGAACGCCCGCGCGGTGGCCGACGGCGCGGTCGTCGAGATCGCCGACGAGGGACTGGGCATGAGCCCGTCGGTGCTGGCGCAGACGAACCGGCTGCTGGCCAGCCCACCGCTGGCCGACGTGGCGGCGTCCGAGCGGATGGGGCTGTTCGTGGTGGGGCACCTGGCCGCCCGCCACGACATCGAGGTGCGGCTCTGCGACGGACGGCGGGAAGGGCTGGTCGCCCGCGTGACGCTGCCCGCGGTGCTGTTGGCGCCGGCTCCCGAGCGGGACGTGCACGCCCCGGCGTCGCGGCGGATGCTGACCGCCGCGGTGGCCGGCGCGGCGGGCGCGGCCCCGGTGACCCGGCGCACCGGCCGGGGCGCGGGTGCGGCCCTGCGTCCCACCCGCACCGCCGGCATCGAGCCGGGGGGCGAGCCCCGCTCGGCCGGGCTTCCGGTCGCCGGACGGCTGCCGGACCCGGCGACCGGGCCACGACCGGTGCCGACGCGGGCCGAGGACGTCCTCGCCCCGGCGAACGGTGCGGCGGCGTCGGGAACGAGCAGCTGGTGGTCGCGGAAGGGGCCGCCGGCCGCCACCTCGGGCGTCGGGACGCCGACGCAGCCGGCCACTCCGGTGACCGGCGGGGTGAACGCACGCGGCCTGCCGGTGCGGGTGCCGATGGCGCAGCTCGCCGCGGTGACCCGGTCGGCGCAACCGGCCGCGCCGCCGCCCCGGCACGATCCGGATCCGGAGGCGGTCGGCGGCATGCTGTCCCGGCTCTACCGCGGGGTGCGCCGGGCCGAGGCCGAGGACGACACCAGGGAGATCACCATGCCGGACGACACCCGGGAGATTCCCGTGCCGCCGACCGGCGTGCGCAGCGAAGGGGAGCAACATTGATGACGCTGAGTCAAGAGGCACGTGACCTGAGCTGGCTGGTCAGCGCGTTCACCGAACGGGTGCCCGGTGTCGCGCACGCGATCGTGGTCTCCTCCGACGGGTTGCTGGTGGCGATCTCCGACCACCTGCCTCGGGACAACGCCGACAAGCTGGCCGCGGTGACCTCCGGACTGATGAGCATCACGGCCGGGGCGGCCCAGATGTTCGACGGCGACATCGTCAAGCAGACGGTGGTGGAGATGGGCCGGGGCTACTTCCTCGTCATGCAGATCCGTGACGGCTCGATCCTGGCCACTCTGGTGGCGGGGGACGCGGACATCGGCGTGGTCGGGTACGAGATGGCCCGGCTGGCCAAGCAGGCCGGCGAGATGCTGACCCCGGCGCTGCGGGCGGAGTTGCAGCAGGCACTGCCGCGCTGAGGGGCGGTGGGCCGGCGTCGGTGGGTGCCGTACCCCGGCCCGTGGCCGTGGGCCGGGGCGGCCGTGACGGGCCCGTCGCCGGTTCGCCGGACCCGTCCCCGGGAGACGCGTTCAGATCGCGTTGTCGGAGATCACCTGGCGGTACCAGTGGGCACTGCGCTTGAGGACCCGCCGCTGGGTGGCGTAGTCGACGTAGATCAGGCCCCAGCGCTGGGCGTAGCCCTGCTCCCACTCGAAGTTGTCCATCAGCGACCACACGTGGTAGCTCTCCAGCGGCACCCCGGCCGCGATGGCCCGGTGGGCGGCGGCGAGGTGGTCACGGAGGAACGAGACCCGACCGGCGTCGTCGACGGTGCCGTCGGCGGCGAGGGCGTCGGGAGTGGGCAGCCCGTTCTCGGTGACCGTGATCGGCACCGGGCCGTAGTCGCGGGTGACCCGGGTGAGGATGTCGTACATCCCGTCGGGGAAGATCTGCTGCCAGGCGGCCACCGAGGTGGGCCAGCGCCGTTCGGTTCCCCCGGTCGCGGTGACGTAGATCGGGGTGTAGTACTGGACGGCCAGCAGATCCACCGGGCTGGAGATGGCCGCCAGGTCGCCGTCGCGGATGCCGCGGGCGAGCCGGCTGTCGGGGCCGAGGTCGGCGAGGACGTCGGCCGGGTAGCTGCCGGTGAAGATCGGTTCGAGGTAGAGGCGGTTCTCGTACCCGTCGTAGAGGCGGGTCGCCTCGGCGGTGGCGACCGAGTCGTCGGCCGGGTAGCACGGGTGCAGGTTGAGCGCGGGGCCGATCCGGCTGCGGCTGCCGGTGTCGCGCAGCTGCCGGACGGCGAGGCCGTGGGCGAGCTGGAGGTGGTGGGCGACCAGGTAGGCGGCGTCGGTGTCCCGCCGGCCGGGGGCGTGGTGACCGATGATGTAGCCGTTCTGCACCACGGTCTTCGGCTCGTTCACCGTCAGCCAGGTGGGCACCTGTGCGCCGAGGGCGTCGAAGACGGTACGGGCGTAGTCGGCGAAGCGGTGGGCGGTGTCCCGGTTCTCCCAGCCGCCGGTGTCCTGGAGGGCCTGCGGCAGGTCCCAGTGGTAGAGCGTGGCCATCGGCGTGATGCCGCGTTCGAGCAGGCCGTCGACGAGGCGGCGGTAGAAGTCGAGACCGCGCTGGTTGGGCGCGCCGGTGCCGTCGGGCTGGACGCGTGGCCAGGCGACGGAGAAGCGGTAGCTGCGCAGCCCGAGGTCGCCCATCAGGTCGAGGTCGGCGGGGTAGCGGTGGTAGTGGTCGGCGGCGACGTCACCGGTGTCGCCGCCGTGGGTGCGGCCGGGCGTGCGGCTGAAGGTGTCCCAGATCGATTCGCCCCGGCCGTCGTCCTTGGCCGCGCCCTCGATCTGGTACGCCGAGGTCGCCGCGCCCCAGCCGAAGTCCGGTGGGAACTCCAGGCCGAGCCGGGCGTCGGCCGCCGTGTGCCGCGTGGGGTGGGTGTCGGTGAGCGCGGCGGTGCCCGGTGCGGGATCCGGGAGGGGGACGTCCCCGGCGGGCTCGGTGGCCGCCGGGGCGACCGGGGTCGCGGTCAGCTCGGCTCCGGCGGGAACACCGGCGGGGGCGACGCTTTGCGACGGGCACTGCGTGACTATCGACATAGGACGTTCTCCTCGTGGATGGGGCCCCGCCACCGAGCGACCGGGAGCGCTCCCAGCGTAGGGCAGGGTGAGTCGGCCGCGCTGCGCCCGATGGCTCCGGTGCCGGTCGCGGCAGGTGGGGGCGGGGCGGGATCGCGGCGTGGCGGATCGTGCGGGAACCGATCCGGGCGGCAACAGCGAGCGAGGCCGTCCGGGCGGCGCGCGCGCCAGTCCCGTCGGCCTCTTTTCCCTGCGTGGGTGGGGGTCTAGTGTGTGGGGACGGGGAGGGCAACCCCCGTCCCCACTTCTGGTGCATGTGCACGTACGAGCGGAATGGGCGTCCTGTCGTACGTGCCGCGCGGGAGCCGGGCGACGCGAGTGGCTCTGGTTCACCTCCCTTCACTGTGAATGAGATCCGGCTGGCGGCGGAGTCCGGGCTGGCCCGCCGTCAGCCGTCGGGCTGTGCCGGACCATTCCCGGGAGAGTGGTCCGGAGTGGACGAGTAGCGGGTGAGCATTATCGATGGAAGCGCTCCCATCGATAATGCCGACTGTAACGCTCGTCACCGCTTTGTGAAAGTCCCCAAATGAGATCGACACAATGTGGGGCGCCTGGCTGCGGCGATGCGTGCCGGCCATCGGCCGTTCACTCCCGGTCTTGTTACGGGAGCGCTCCCATGCCACACTGCGACTACGCGGAGCCAGAACGCGCGAGCGGGTCGCCGAGGGCAGCCGGTCATCGACCGGACGGCACCCCGACGGCGGGACGGGCGACTCGCTCTCCGTCCCCGTAGCCCGGTCCGGGCGGGCCGACCCCATCACCGCGCCTCCCACCCCCGCGCACCTGTCGCGTGGAGGCGCCCGCCGCGGGCCCCACCGGCCCCGGCCTGGTCCGAGGAGACATCGCGCTCATGAGACAACTGGCCAGACGTCGCCGCCTGGCGATGCTCGCCGCCACCACGCTGGCCATCGGCGGGGTCGCCCTGCCGGCCGGCGTCGCGCAGGCCGCTCCGGCCTGCGACGTGGTCTACGCGACCAGCGACTGGAACAACGGCTTCACCGCCAACGTCACCATCAAGAATCTCGGTGACCCGATCAACGGCTGGACGCTGAAGTTCACCTTCCCCTCCGGCCAGCAGCTCCTCCAGGGCTGGTCGGCCAGGTGGAGCCAGTCGGCACCGAGGTGACCGCCACCAACGAGTCGTACAACGGCAGTCTGCCGACCGCCGCGTCCACCAGCATCGGTTTCAACGGCAGTCACACCGGGACCGACACGAAGCCCACGTCGTTCTCGATCAACGGGGTGACCTGCGGCGGGGTCGGCAACCCGCAGCCGCCGACGGTGGCGCTGTCCGTGCCGGCCGGGCCGTTCGAGGCGCCGGCCGACGTGCCGCTGAGCGCGACCGCCAGCGACCCGGACGGCACCATCGGCAAGAACGACCCCGACTGGCCGAAGGTCGAGGCGTACCTGAAGGGCGGCCCGGAGCTCACGTTCAACTACCACCGGTTCTGGGCGCAGGCCGACGTCGCCATGGCGTACGCCGACTACGGCCACCTGTTCCCGAACGGCTGATCCACCGGGTGGGCGCTCTGGCGTCCGCCCGGGTCACCGGCTCTCCCGGGTGGACGGTGTCCACCCGGGAGCAGGACCGGGCCGACGAGGGGAACAGCGGCCCGGTCCACGCGGGACGCCCGACTTCCACCCCTCGGGCGGTGGTGGGCCGGCCGGTCGGCACAGTGCCGGCCCGCCACACCCGTCCCGAGGCGTCGCGTCCTTCCCGCGGGGCGGAAAACCTGCCGGATGCGGGGGGACAGGAAGCCCGCGACGGAGTACCGTAGGTCGCGGAGAGGCCGCTCCCCCCGTGGCGGCCTCTCCCTTTTCGGTCACCGGCCTCCTCACGAACCCCTGACCGCGAGATCGCCGCCCGGTCCACCGGGGACCGGGGAGGACGCCTCAGGGACGGGTCGGGCCCGCGTCCGGCGGTACGACCGGGTGCCGCAGCCCCGGATGCCCGGCCGGCAACGACCGGCGCACCACGAACCAGCTCGCCGCCAGCACCGCGGCCACCAGTGGCCAGGACAGCACCACCCGGGCGACCGCCAGCGCGACCACCTGCCCACCGAGGTACAGCGGCAGGAAGACGGCCACCCGCAGCGCGTACGACGCCGCCCACGCCCAACTGCCCCGACCGTACGCGCGCAGCAGCGCCGGGTCCCGCCGCCAGCGGGTCCGCTGCCCCAGCGCCAAGCCGACCAGCACGCCGAGCAGCGGCCAGCGCACCACGATGCTGACCACCCAGGCCAGCGCGCTGGACACGTTGGCGAGCACCTGGAGCAGGAAGAAGTCGGTCGCCCGACCGGTCCGCAGGGCGATCAGCGCGGCCACGCAGACCGCGAGCAGCCCGATGAGCACCGACCGGGGCCGGTCGCCCCGGCGCAGCCGCCACCCGGCGACCGCCGTCCCGGTGAGCAGCGCCGCGAGGACGCCGCCCCACAGCGAGTCCCCACCCAGCAGCCATCCCACGCCGAAGGCGAGCGGGGGCAGGGTGGCGTCCACCGCTCCCCGGCGCCCGCCGAGCAGGTCGGCCAGGGACTCCGGCCCCGGCTGGTCAGGCGCGGGCGGCCGATCGGTCTGTGGTGTACCGGTCACCGTCACCTCCTGCTCGACACCGTCCCAACCTAGCGCCGAGCCGTCGTCGGCCCACCGGTCGGGCCGACCGGACGAGGCGCTACCGTGTCCGGGTGCGAGGGTCGGCGAGGGTCTGGACCGGGGCGTGGCTGGTGCTGCTGGCGGTCATGCACGTCCTGGCGCTGCTCACGATCTGGCGGCTCGCCCTGCACACCCAGACCGGCCAGTGGCTGGACACGGTCGCGCTGACCGGTAACCAGATCGGGCAGGACCGCATCGACGAGCCCGTCGACCGGGTGCTCGACGCGGTGTCCGTGGTGTCCCTGCTGGCGGCCACCGCGGTGATCGGGTTCATCGCGCTGCTGCGCCGGCGGATCGCCCTGGCGGTCACCGCCACCGCGCTGGTCGTCGGCGCGAACGTCACCACCCAGCTGCTCAAGTACGGCCTCGACCGGCCCGAGTACGGCATCGACCCGCAGCGGGCCGAGGTCGGCAACAGCCTGCCCAGCGGGCACGCCTGCGTGGCCGCCTCGGTGGCGGTCGCGCTGGTCCTCGTCCTGCCCCGCAAGGTCCGGGTGCTCGGTGCGTTCCTCGGCGCCGGGTACGCCGCCGTGAACGGGGTGGCCACCCTCTCGGCCGGCTGGCACCGCCCCAGCGACGCGGTCGCCGCGTTCCTGGTCGTGGGCGGCTGGGCGGCTCTCGGCGGGCTGCTGCTGTTGTTCACCCAGCGGGAGCAGGCCCAGGTCGAACCGGCCGACTCACACCGCACGCCGGCCCTGGTGCTGGGCATCGCCGGCCTGGTCGCGATCATCGTCGCGACGGTCGCGCTGGCCTGGCTCGACGGCCAGCCTGAGGCGCCGGTGAGCGATCTCAGCCGGCGGCCCCTCTTCGTCGGGTACGCCGGCAGCGCCGCCGGCATCGTCGGGGTGATGGGTGTGGTGATGGCGTTGGTGCTCGCCTCGGTGCACCGGCTGGTGCCCCGGGTCAAGGGCTGACCACCGCCGGGCCGACCCGCCCGGCGGTGTCGCGGACGGACGCGAATCAGCGGTAGAAGGTGCCGACCGTCGTTCCGCTGGCGATCTCCTGACCGGCGAGCGCGCGGTGCACGTCCGGCGCGTGCGGGGTCGCCGGCAGCTCCAGCGCCCGGTCCAGCGCGTACAGGCGGAAGAAGTACCGGTGCGCCTCCTCGCCCGGCGGAGGGTGCGGCCCGGACCAGCCCGTCTCGCCGAAGTCGTTCGGCCACTCCCGGCCGCCCACCGGCACCGCGCCCTCGTCCGTCCCGCCGGAGGCGGGGTCGATCCCGGTCACCAGCCAGTGCAGGAACGGTGTCCTCCCGGCGTCCGGGTCCTCCACCAGCAGCACCAACTCACGCGTCGAGTCGGGGACCTCGGCCCACTGCAACGGCGGCGACACGTTGCCGCCGTCCCGGGAGAACCGCCCCGGCAACAGGTCGTGGTCGTTGAACGCCGTGCTGCGCAGCATGATGCCGGCCATCGCACCTCCCCTTCCTCGTCCGGCCGCGGGTACCCGCCAGGTCCCCGCCGAAACGGCGTGAGAGGGTACGCCGGTGACCCCGGCGCAGATGGCGTTCCGCGACGAGTGCGCGCAGCTCGGCGCGGTCCTGCGCACGCTCGACGACGGCGACCTCGACCGGCCCACCGGCTGCCCGCCCTGGACCGTCCGGGAACTCCTCGCGCACGTGCGCACCGGCGTCGGCCGGCTCACCGGCATGCTCGCCGCTCCCGCCCCGCCCCGGGCGGAGGTCGACGCCGCCGACTACTTCGGGGCGGCCAAGTTCACCCCGTCGGTGGACGCCGACCGGGTCGCCGACGCCCGTCGGGAGGCCGCGGCGCTGCCCGGCCGCGACGTCCTGGCCGCCGACTTCGACCGGGCCTGGCGGGCCACCGACGCCGCCGTCCGTGCGCAGCCGCCCGGACGGTTGGTCCGCACCCGGCACGGCGACGCGATGACCCTGGCCGACTTCCTGACCACCCGGGTGGTCGAAGTCGGTGTGCACGGCCTCGACCTGGCCGCCGCGCTGGGGCGTACCCCCTGGTTGACCCCCACCGCGGCGGAGGTCGTCGCCGGGCTGCTCACCGGCGGCCGGGAGATCCCCGCAGGTCTGGCCTGGGACCGGTTGACCCTGGTCGAGCGGCTTGCCGGGCGGTCCCCGCTGACCGAACCGGAACGGGCCCTGCTGGCCGCCGCCGGGTTCCGGAGGCTTCTCTTCGCCGGCTGACCGGCCCGGTCGGTGCCGTTCCGGGCCCTCGGAGGATCTTGCCGTCACCGGGGTCTCGGCGGGACGATCGTCCGGTGACGAATCGATGGGGTATGACGGTCCCGCTCACCGGTGTGCCGCTGGCCGACCACGCCGCGGTCTACGCGGCCCTGGACCGGGCCGGGTTCACCGACGTGTGGTCCGCCGAGGTCAACGGCACCGACGCGGTCACGCCGCTGGCGCTCGCCGCCGCCTGGCAACCCCGGTTACGCCTCGGCACGGCGGTGACGCCGGTGTTCACCCGGGGGCCCGGGCTGCTGGCGATGAGCGCGGCGTCGCTGGCGGAGGCCGCACCCGGACGGTTCAGCCTCGGCATCGGCGCGTCCTCCCCGACGGTGGTGCGGGACTGGAACGCGGTGCCCTTCACCGAGCCGTTCCGGCGCACCCGGGACATGCTGCGCTTCCTGCGGGCGGCACTGCGCGGCGAGACGGTCGACGAGGTCTACGACACGTTCACCGTCCGCCGGTTCGGGCGGAACGCCGTGCGCTGGTGGGCCGAGAAGGGGAGCGGCGGGCGGCGGGGCGCCGGGCGGGACGCCGGTGCGCGGGGGCACACCGGCGGGCGGTGCGCTGACCGGGGAGACCAGGTGCGGCGGCCCGCTCGTCGGCGGCTCGCCCGCCGGGTCCAGGTGCGGCGGACCACCGACCGGCGCGTACGGGGCACCGCTCACCGGCGACGCGTACGGTGCCCCGCTGGTCGGAAGGTTCGGCGGGCCGCTGACCGGCGAGATCCCGGCCGCCTGCTGTGGTACGGACGCCTGCCTGCCGCCCGACGCCCCGTCCACCGGCCGTGGTACCTCATCCGACGTACTGATCTGCCGAACCTGCACCGTCGGCTCGTCCCACTCCCGGGCCGGCAAGGGCCGGGGCGCTCCGTGCGCCGGCTCTGGCCGTGGTGGGCTGTCGGCCGGACCAGCCGGCGCGTGCGGTGACGTCGTCGGGTGGCGCGGTGCCCCACCGGATGCCGGCCCACTGCCCGTCGCCGGGACAGGGGCAGGTGGTCCGAGCGGAGCGGACGGCGCCGCCGGGGGCCCGGACGGCGCCGGCGGCGCGCTGCGGGGGCGCGGGACGGTCCGGCCGGTGGAATCCCCGGCGGGCGGTACGGGCGGCGCGGGCGGCGTGGGCGGGGGGACGGGGTGCGCGGGAGGCGTGTCCGGCGTCGGCTCTCCCTGGTGCCGGGCAGGGATCGGCGTCGTCGGTAGCTCCGGTGGCCGAGGTACGGGAAAAGTCGGAGACGGGGGCGGCCACGCGACGCCGGCCGGAGCCGGGACGGCGACCTCGGGTTGGCGGGGGGTGGGAACGGATGGCAGGGCGACCGTCGGCTCCCCCCGGCCCGGTATCGCCGGAGTGGCCGTGGCCAGGCCCAGGTAGGCACGCGCCGTGTGGACCGCCGGATGGTCGTCACCGAGTACACCGGGACCGTGGGTGGCCACCCGCTGGTAGTTGCGGCGAGCCTCGTGGCGGTTGCCGAGTTCCTCCGCGACGCAGGCGAGGTCGAACGCGATCGCGACCATCAACGGGTCGTTGTGCCCCCACCGGCGTTCCCCGGCGGCGAACGCCTCCTCCAGGACCCGCCGTGCCCCGGTCGGGTCTTCGGCCTCCCGATGCAACCGGGCGAGTAGGTGGGCGGTGCCCAGCAGGTCCGGGTGGTCCTCGCCAAGTTGTGGACGGGCCGCCTCGACGGTGTCCGCGAGAAGCTGGCGGGCACCGGCGAGGTCGCCCCCGGCGCGCAGGGCGAGCGCCCGGTTGCGGACGGCGGACAGTGGAGACGGCTGGGACACTCCGTCATGCTGCCGGTAGCCGGCCGTGTAACGCCACCCCGGGTGTGCGACGTCCTGTCCGCGATTCTCCGGTCACGTGGGATTCCCGTAGAAGATCTCGGACCTCAAGCACCTGAGCTGGGAAAATGTGTGTGCGAAGGGTCGGGGAGAAGGCGATGTGCATGATCGAGTCCGGCGGTGTAAAGTAATGCCCCGTGCGGCCCGCCGGGCAGCCAGAGGGCGGTCGAAGACCCCTCCGGCAGCCAGGGTAGGCTGGACGAGCAGGTCCGGGTGGCGGAATGGCAGACGCGCTAGCTTGAGGTGCTAGTGCCCGTATAGGGCGTGGGGGTTCAAGTCCCCCCTCGGACACGATCCATACACCCACGGTCCGCGTTGAGTTTCACTTCAGCGCGGGCCGTTTGTGTTTCTGGATGGTAGACGAGGCGGAGGCCGAGTTGTCGGTAGACCTTAGCCTTGTCGGCGGGGTCGGCGTCGCGGAGCACGGTGGTGATGTCGCCCAGGGCGTGGACCAGGTTGGTGATCTCTGTTCGGCTCATGGGACGCGGTCCGGTCGTTTGAATCATCTGTAGGTGGGCTTCTGCTCGGGTTCGTTCGGCTTGTGTCTGGGCTATCCATCCGGTGACCACTGCGGGGTCCGCTCCGGAGTCGAGGGCG
Source organism: Micromonospora inyonensis (assembly GCF_900091415.1). NCBI lineage: Bacteria > Bacillati > Actinomycetota > Actinomycetes > Micromonosporales > Micromonosporaceae > Micromonospora > Micromonospora inyonensis. The sequence goes on from NZ_FMHU01000002.1 coordinate 1,038,149, forward strand.
GCTCGGTAGCGTTCGAGTTTCGCGTCGCAGTCGGCAATTGCGGCGCGGGCGGCGGCGGTGGCTGTGGGGGTGTGGTCCGGCTCGGTGTTGGCCATCGCGGTGATGGTGTCCGCGATGCGGCCGGGGGTGAAGGCGGTGGCGAGCCAGGTGTCGAGTGGCGCGATGAGGGCGTCTTCGCGGAGGTAGACGTTGCGGGGGTGGTCGACGTCGTTGGCCAGGGCGTATTCCTGGGGGATCCGGCAGCGGTAGTAGGCGTCGCCGTGGTTGTGTTGGCCCTGCATGCGGCGTTGGCAGGCGGCGCAGTAGACGAGTCCGCGGAACACGTACGGGTTGCGGGCGCGTCGGAGCCGTTGGTTGCCGGATTCTCGTCGCGCGCGTTGGCCGAGCAGGGTCTGTGCCTGTTCGAAGGTGGCGTCGTCGATGAGGGGCGGGTGGACGACCTCTTTGGAGATGATCCACTTGTCGCGCGTGTTCCAGCGCATGACGCCGGTGTGACCGAGGGCGACGTCGTCGACGTCGAGGAGCACCTCGTCGGTGCGTTGTTTGTTCCAGACTTGCCGTCCGGTGTAGCGGGGGTTGGTGAGGATCACGCGGATGGCGCTCTTGGACCAGGCGATGCCGCTGCGGTGTGGATTGCGGGCGCGGTCGTGGGCTGAGGGGCACGGGACGTGGTTGGCGGTCAGCCCTTCGGCGATGGCGAAGAGTCCGTAGCCGGCGAGGAATTCATCGAAGATCCGGCGGACGATCGGCGCGGTGTCGGGGTCTGGAGTGAGCGCGCGTAGACGTTTGCCGTCGGCGGCTTTGGCAGGGTTGGGGTGAGGGCCGAGGTCGCGGAGGGTGTAGCCGTATGGTGGGCGGCCGCCGAGGTAGCGGCCTTCGAGGAGGGTTTGGGCGGCCATGGCGGTGCGGACGCGGAGCTTGATGCGGTTGCGCTCGCCCTTGCTCATGCCGCCGAAGACGGACATGACGAGTTCGTGGGCCTCGTTGTCGGGGTCGATGGGGCCGCCGATCTCGGGTACCCAGAGTTCGACGCCGTAGTGGGCGAACAGTGGCACGGTGAGGCCGAACTGGTTGCCGTAGAAGGCTCGATGGGGTTCGCCGACGACGACGGCGGTGAATCCTCGTTGCGGGGTGCGTAGCGCGGTGAGGAGTTGGCTGGCCTGGACGCGGCGTTGCCAGGGTAGGGAGCGGCTCTGGCCGATGTCGAAGTACTCGGCGACGATGCGGCCGCCGTGGGGTTGGATGAGTGCGGTCGCCCGGCTGAGTTGCCAGCTTCGGGACGATTCGGGGTCCTGGTTGTCCTCTGTCGACACACGGCCGTAGAAGGCGAAGGGTTTTGGTCGAGGGGTGGTCATTGGTTCTCCTGGTCGGTGGTGTTGGTACGGCGGTCGTTGACTCGTCTGAGCAGGTTCAGTAGGGCGGCGGCTGCCCCGGGGTGCAGTTCGGCTGGTTCGCTGGGTGTCACCACGGAGATGACCCCGTTGGTTGCGGCATGGTCGTCGTTGTCGACCGTCCATGAACCGGTGTCTTCGGTCGTCCGGTCAAGTCGCTTGTCGTGGGTCGCAGCCGTTGCCAGACTGGCCTTCCTGGGGTTTTGATGTTTGGGAGGCGTTCTCATTCGCCTCCATCCGGCGGTTGACCCAGTCGGGAGGCAGGTCGGTGGTTGCACGTGATTCGCTCCTGAGCCTCTGCTGTCCCGGTGGGCAAGGGAGTGGGCGGGATGTTGGTGCCGGCACCGCGAGCGGGCGAGGCGGCGAGGCTGTCTGATGCGTCGGCGAGTCGTGCCGTAGCGGATTGGTGGGCCGCCATTGGTGGATGTCCTCCGAGAGTTGGCCGTGTGCCGGTCGTTCTGGTGGGCAAAGAGAAGTGGCCAGTGCATTGGGCACTGGCCACTCATTGAGCAGGGCACGTTGGACCGCCGGTTGTTGAGAGGCGCCTCGCTGTTGGCCTATCTGACTACGGATCAGAAGGTTAGGGGTTCGAGTCCCTTCGGGCGCGCAAGATGCAAGGGTCCTGACCTGTGGAAACGCGGGTCAGGCCCCTCTGCTTTTCCGTCCCTTGTGGACGTTTGAGTGCTCGATGGGTGCTCGTGCGACGAGCATCCCCTGCGTCCCGCCTCGTCCGGTCCCGTCTGTCTGGGGCCGGTTAGGGGTCGATGCTGCCGAACGGGTGGGGCTGGTTCTCCGGTTGTGGGACGACGGCCGTTCCCGCTTTGAGGGATGCTCGGCCGTGACACCGCAGCGGTAGCCGGGGTAGGGGTAGGGGTAGGGGTAGAAGACCGTCGTCACCGTCGGCTGCTTCGTCCAGCAGCACCTGCCCGCCGACCTCCATGCCCTGCGGCCAACGACTGGCCAAGTCGGCAGACTGCCAACCGGCGCTGTTCCTACGGAGCGGTCAGTTTCTGGAGTTCGTCGAGAATGATCTCCCAGCGGAAGGGTTGATCGTCCTGGGTTGGGCGTAGCGCTTGGGTGGGGGTGAGGCGTACGCCGTGGTCGGCGAGTAGTCGCAGGTTGGTGGTGAACGCGGGGTGGCGGGCGAGGGTGGGTTTGACGTAGGGGGAGGCGATGATCGGTAGGCCCGCGCCGAAGGATTCGTTGAGGATGCCGAGGGCGAGGCTGTCGTTGATGCCGGTGGCCCATTTGTTGATGGTGTTGAAGGTGGCCGGGACGACGGCGATGGCGTCGGCGCGTGATAGGACGCTCGGCTCGTCGGGGTGCCGTTGTCGGTAGCTGACGGGCTGCCCCGTGATGGTGGCCAGCCGTTCGGTGGGAAGCCAGGTGTGTGCGGTTTCCGTCGCGATGATGTGCACGTTCCAGTTGTCGTGCTGTACCGGCTCGATCAGCTCGGCGATGTGCCGGGCCGGTGGAGCGGCGCAGACCACCAGGTGGAGGAGACGGGTGTCCGCGGAGCCGGACATTAGGCGGTGACCTCGGCGCGCTCAGCGAGTGCCCGCAGGCCGGGAGTGATGGCACGCCTTTCGCGGGCGAGTAGGTCGCCGATCATGCGGCGCGTCCTGCCGTGCGTATGGACCTTCTGGGGTGCGATTCGTTCGGCTTCGAGAAGGTGCAGGACGGCTGCGGGGTCGTTGTCGGGCGATGTCGCGTAGGCGGCCGCGAGGTCGAGGTGGACTTGGGCGCGGCGGCTGACCAGGGCTGCCGGCAGCGACGAGGTGTCGAGTCGTTCTCCAAGATGGATGGCTAGCTGCGGCCTGTCCGTTCGCGCAGCGATGGAGATGCGGTGGATCATGACGTTTGTCGGTCCGAACCCGGTCCACAGGTCGTTGCGATCACTGCCGAGTAGCCGGGCCAGAGCGTAGGCGTCGTCGAGGTGCTGACCGGCTGCGGCGGGCTGGGCCTGGCGAGCGGCGATCAGTCCCGCGAGAAGGGTCAACGCTCCGCGGGTCGACAGGACACGTGGTCGCGTCGATACTGGGTCTCTTCTGACCCGGCCGAGGGCGGAGAGCACCACCTCCTCGGCGTCGTCGACGCGGTTCGGCATGGCCAGTAGCGCAGTGCCCACCGAGAATGCTGTAGCCGCGACGAGGGCAGCGTCCTCGGTCTGGTCGGCCGCGATACACGCGGCGCGGTCGGCGGCTACCCAGGCGAGGCTGGGATCGCCGAGTTTGACGGCGAGCTTGGCAGCGGCGAGGTTCGCTGCCGCCAGTATGGCGGCAGCTCGGAGCCGTTGCGTGTCGGTGCAGGTGCGGGTCAGGAGGTGCGCCTGCTCCAGAGTGTCGGGCAGCGCGCGGACCGTCTCGGCGTAGTTGCCACGCTGATAGAGGCTGTGGACGTGGGCTACCCGCTGACGGACCTCCGAAAGCGTGGTGGGCTCGACCGTCTGTTTCGATGCGGCAGGAGCGAGCAGGTGACGGCGTAGCTCGGCCAGCAGACGCGACGGCGCGTCGTCGCGACGGTCAGCGTCCGCCGGAGGCTGGCGCAGGTCGGCCTTATCAGGCAATGCCGTGGTGAGGACGGGTCCGGGCACGTCCGTGTTGGCGAGCGCACCCCACCGGGCCTTGCGCGCGGCCGACTCCTGCTCTGCCCGGAACTGTCGTTCGAGCTGCCGGTAGGCGTCATAGGCGGCGACGAGCTCGCCCCCGGCACTCAACACCGACTCGCACTGCTGCCAGAACACCCGGTCAACTATCTGTCTCCCCCGCTCCACCATCCCCACTGTGCTGCGGGTGGTGAAAACGGCTCGGGCGACCTCGCTCTGGATCATTCCGCGTGCCTTGCGCCGCGTGGCGAGCATTCTGCCGAGGGCTTCCCTGGCCTCCTGGAGTTGCTGGCGATCGATCATGAGCCCTCCCGCCACCCGAGCGTGCATCGCCCCCGATAGCCCTCCTCCGCACGGTCATTCCCGCGGCGCGTCGCCTGGAATGCAACGGGTCGACGTACGGCGACCTGACCTTAGCCGATGCAGCGGTGCGAGTCAGCCAGCGCGCCGCGCTCAACCCAGCGTGTGTGGTTGAGGCGTTCGAGGGCCGATGGGGCCGTGTCGAAAACCGATGTCGAGGGTGTTCGACATGCGTCTGGTTGCGTCTACTGGTTCCTGCGTTACGGATGCCGCACCGGGATTCGGGCGGAGGAGGTATGCCAAGTGGCCGGTGCGACGGCGACTGCTTCGCAACCTCTGGCGAAGCCGCCTGCAGGTCGGCTTAGGCCGGCGACGGCAACAACCCATAACCAGGATAGGAGCCACATGACTACCGCAAGTGGGAGAGGTGCACGGGATCCCATGGCGCTGCGGACGGCGATGGTGGCGGAGCTGAGCGAGGACACGATCAGGTCGGAGGCGGTGGCTGCCGCGTTCTCGGTCGTGCCGCGTCACCTGTTCGCCCCTGGCGAGTCTCTGGACGTGGTGTACGACTCGAACACCCCGTTGGTGACGAAGACCGGTACGGACGGTACGGCGCTCAGTTCGGTGTCGGCGGCGCACATTCAGGCGGTGATGCTGGAGCAGGCCGAGATCGAGCCGGGGATGCGGGTTCTGGAGACCGGTTCGGGTGGGTACAACGCGGCGCTGATCGCGGAGCTGGTCGGTCCGCAGGGTGCGGTGACGTCGGTGGACATCGACCCGGAGATCGTCGCTCGGGCCCGCGCCTGCTTGCAGACCGCCGGCTACGACCGGGTGCGGGTCGTGCAGGCCGACGCCGAATACGGTGTACCGGAGCAGGCACCGTACGACCGGATCATCGTCACGGTCGGGGCGTGGGACATCCCACCGGCTTGGATCGCCCAGCTGTCCGAACGGGGCCGGATCGTGGTGCCACTGCGGTTTGCCGGCCTGTCCCGCTGCGTCGCCTTCGACCTGACCGGAGGGCACCTCGTCAGTCACAGCTACTGCCTTGGCGGGTTCGTGCCGATGCAGGGCGCGGGCGCCTATTCCGAGACGCTGGTGCCGATCAACGGAGAGGCGACGCTGCGCGTGGACGGGCCGGACCCGGGCTTCGACGTGCCAGCGCTACGCAAGGCGGTTCACGCACCGAGGATCGAGCGGTGGTCCGGGGCGGCGTTCGACATGCCCGACGAGCTGGAGTTGTTCGTGGTGACCAGCGCGTCCCACGTTCCGTTCCTGTACGCGAGCCAGCAGTTGGTGGACCAGGGTGTGTTCAGCCCGGCGGTGACCTACGGCACGGCCGCCGTGGTCGAGGGCGGCAGTTTCGCCTACCGGACGAAACGCGGGAACGAGGGCCTCGGCGGATGGGAGAGCGGTGTCTACGCCTACGGCCCGCAGGCCGAGGCGGTCGCTGACAGGTATGTCGGGCTGTTGCGCCGCTGGGCGGCCGACTTCCGCCGTCGCGGGGCCGCGCGGATCGAGTACCTGCCCACCAGCGCAGGCGTGCCGGACGGCTGGTACGTGCCGAAGCGCCACGGTGCCGTCGCGGTGTCCTGGCGCTGACAGCTACCGGCGTCCCAGCCGGGGCACCGGATGGATCACAACCCTTTCGAAGGAGGCTGTCGTGTCGATCATGACCGAGGAGCGGACCGCTCCGCTGGCGTCGCCGGTGGCGGTGGACGGGAAGAAGGACGAGTTCGGGCCGGACGACTGGGAGCTGGACATCACGTTCGTCGAGTCCGGCGAGAGCGTCGACAAGCTGATCTACATGACGAACGACGGGTGCGGCAAGACCTGCCAGTCCGCCTGCAGCACCACCTGCCCGGCGTAGGCCGGAGACCTGGGGCGTCTGGCCAGGTGGGTTTCGTCCGCGTGGCCAGACGCCTCCCGTTCCCAGGGGAGGACATGTGTACCGGTACCTGGATGCGCTGGTGGTGCGCGCGTCGACCTGCTCTCCCGATTGGTTGGTCGGCGGTTGGCCGGACCTGACCGGCGCGGAGGCTGCAGGGTCGTGGCAGCGATGGTTGGAGCAGGTGTCCGCGGTGCCGCGGTTCGCGGCGGCGGTGGAGTTGGCCAGCCCCGTGCTCGCCGACCGTGTCCGCGCGGTCTGTGCCGGCCGCGTCGGGGAGGGGGAGGCGCGGCGGGTAGTCGTGTCGGTCCTGCGGTACCTGCTGCGGGCGCGTGGCCGGGCGACGCCGTACGGCTTGTTCGCCGGGGTCGCCGCCGCCCGCTTGGCCCCCACCGCCGCCGTCCGGTTCGGTGACGGACACCGAGCGGTGCTTCGGGTACGGGCGGCGTGGCTTTCGGGCCTGGTCGACCGGCTGGAGGCCGATCCGGTGCTTCGGCCGCATCTGACGGTCCGCGCCAACAACCTCCTAGCGCGCCGGGATGGGCAGATCGTGCTGGAGCACCGCCCCCACCAGAATCTCGGGGAGCCGCCCACCCAGGTACAGGTACGCGCCACCGGCCCGGTACTCGCGGCGCTGACGGCAGCGGCGGACCCGATTCGACTGGACGATCTGGCCAGCAAACTCGCCACCGACCACGCCGTGCCCATTCACGTTGTGCACGCGCTGCTCGCGCAGATGGTGTCGCAACGGCTCCTGCTGAGCGCGCTACGGCCGGCGACTACCTGCACTGATCCCCTGTCCGCCGTCACCGCCGCCCTTCAGCAGGCGGTGGCCGACGCCGCCGACAGCACCCCAGACGACGGCGCGCTCGCCCGGGCACGTGCGACGCTCGGCGTACTGCACACCCTCGCGCAGCGGGCTGCGCCGGACACCGCGACGACCGGCGCACGGCAGCGCGCGCAGGTGGCCGAGACGATGACCGGTCTACACCCCGCCGACGAGTCACCTGTCGCAGTCGATCTGCGCTTGGACGCCGACGTACGTGTTCCTGAGATCGTCGCGGTAGAGGCGGCGAGCGCGGCCGGTGCCCTGGTGCGTCTCGCGACTGTCGGTCGAGGAGGGTGGGCGGCCTGGCACCGCCGTTTCCTCGAGCGTTACGGACCCCATGCGGTCGTGCCGGTCCGTGACGCGGTGGACGCCGACCTTGGCCTGGGCTACCCCGCCGGTTACCACGGCACCACTCCCACACCGCCACCGGCCCTGACCACGCGTGATCGGAAGCTGCTGACCCTTGCCCAGGAAGCGGCGCTGCGACGCGAACGCGAGATCGTGCTCGATGACGCCGCCATCACCGACCTCGCCGACAGCGCACCGGTCAGGCACGTCCAGCCGAGCACCGAGCTGACCGTCACCGTGCACGCCCGTACCGCGCAGGACCTCGACCGGGGTGAGTTTCTGCTGGAGGTGGTCGGAGTGTCCCGCAACGCCGGCACCGTCACCGGCCGGTTCATCGACCTGCTCGACCCTGCGGATCGGCAGCGCATCGCCAGCCAGTACGCGGCCCTACCTGGCGTGACCCGTGGTGCATTGCGTGTCCAGGTGTCGGCGGTGACCCCCTACACGGTCACCGAGGACGTGGCCCGCGCCCCACAAGTGATGCCGCACCATGTCTCGCTCGGGGAGTACCACGTCAACGCACCCAACCGGATCGCGCTGGACGACATCGCGGTCACTGCTAACGCCGACCGGGTCTACCTGGTGTCGGTCTCCCAGCGGTGTGTGGTGGAGCCGACCGTGCTCAACGCGGTCGAGCAGGTGCACTACACCCTGCCGATCGTGCGGTTCCTCACCGAGGCCCCCACCGCCTTCACGACACCGTGTGGCGGGTTCGACTGGGGTGCTGCCAGCGGTCTGCCGTTCCTACCCGCCTTGCGCTACCAGCGGAGCATCCTGTCGCCAGCACGCTGGCTGCTACCGGCAAGCGCCCTACCCGCCCCCGCCACGAGCTGGCAGGAGTGGAGCCGGGCCCTGGCCTCCTGGCGCGACACGGCTGGCTGCCCGCCGGGGGTGTACCTCGGCGAGAGCGACCAACGCATCCACCTGGATCTCGCCGAGCCGGCTCATCAGGCACTGCTGCGCGACCACCTGCGTCGCACCCCGACCGCCGTGCTGCGCGCCGCGCCTCCGCCTGACACGGCTGGCTGGATGGGCGGGCACGCCCACGAGATCGTCGTCTCCTTGGCCGCGACGGTCGACCCGGCAGCACCACCACGCACGCTTGCCACCGCACCCGTGGTTGACGTCCGCGAATACGGACACCTCCCCGGCGGCGGTGACCGCCTCTTCGTCAAGCTGTACGGCCATCCCGACCGGCAGACACCGATCCTTACCCGACACCTTCCGTCCCTGATCCGCCAGCTCAGCCCACAGGCACGGTGGTGGTTTCTGCGCTACGGCGACCCGGAACCGCACCTGAGGCTGAGACTGACGGGCGACGCGAGCACCGCGACGCTCGCCGAGTGGACACGCGACCTGCGCCGCGTCGGCCTGCTCGCGCGGGTACAGGTTGACACCGACTACCCGGAGACCGCTCGCTTCGGCGGACCCACCGCCGGCACCGCCGCCGACGAGGTCTTCGCCACCGACTCCGCAGCCGCGCTCACGCAGTTGCTCGCCATCGATAGCAGGCTGGCACCCGCTGTCCGTGCGGTGACCGCGGCGAGCCTGCTGGATATCACTACCGCAGTGATCGGCGATACCAGGACCGGTATGCGATGGCTGATCGACCACACGCGCCCGCACCGGCCCGCCCCACCCCGCGACGTCTACCAGCGCACGGTCGCGCTCGCCAACCCCGACCAGACCGGCCTGGACATACTCGGCAACGGCACCGAACTGCGGACTGTCTGGCAGCGTCGCCGCGAGGCGCTGAACACCTACCGCGACGCCCTGCACACCGCAGGAGCCGCCGTGGACAGTGTCTTGCCTGACCTGCTGCACCTGCACCACACCCGCATGATCGGCCCCGATCCGGACAGCGAACGCGCCTGCCTGCACCTGGCCCGTGCCGCCGCGCTGAGCTGGACCGCCCGCGCCCGGAGCCAACCATGAGCCCCACGGACCCGAGCGCGCTCGCGGCATCGACAGCCATCGCCGAGGCACTGGCCGACCCACAAGCCATCCAGCCCGCATTCCAGGGGCGAGCGAGGCCACAATCCCTCGCGGGCGGCGCGGTCGGTATCGCATTGCTGCACATCGAACGCGCCCGCACCGGCCACGGCGACGACACCGTAGCCCACACCTGGCTGAAACTCGCCGCGTCCCAGCCGATCAGCGCCGGCGGCAACGCCAACCTGTTCCACGGCACACCAGCCCTCGGCCTCGCCCTGCACGCCGCCGGCACGACCCGGTACCGGCGCGCGCTGGCCGCGCTCGACGACACCACCATCACCCTCACCCGAGGGCGCCTGGCCGACGCTAACGCCCGCATCGACCGGGGCGACCCGCTGCTGATGCGCGAGTTCGACCTGATCCACGGCCTGACCGGACTCGGCGTCTACCACCTGCACCGCCACCCCGGCCACCCCGTCACCCGCGACGTACTCGCTTACCTGGTCCGCCTCACCCGCCCTCTCCCCGGCCAACGCGGCACCACCAATTTGCCGCCGTGGTGGATGCCGGTCGGGCTGTCCGGCGAACCCGACTCCGACCACCCAAACGGGCACGGGAACCTGGGAGTCGCCCACGGCATCAGCGCCGTCATCGCGCTGCTCTCCCTCGCTGTCCTTCACGACCTGACCACCACCAGCCTGCGCGACGCTCTCGCCCGGCTCTGCGCCTGGACCGATCAGTGGCGCCGGGACGACGACGCCGGCCCGTGGTGGCCCGGCTACCTCACCATCGACCACACTGGCCGCCTCGAACCGTCGCTTCGTCCCCGGCCCTCCTGGTGCTACGGCATCGCGGGCACCGCCCGGGCCCAACAGTTGGCCGGCATCGCGCTCGGCGACGCCCGCCGACAGGCAACGGCCGAACGCGGGATCCTGGCCGCACTGCGCGAACCGACCCGACCCGCCCTACTCCCTGAGATCGGCCTGTGCCACGGCAAAGCCGGCCTGCTCCACGCCGCATTCCGCATGGCAGTCGACGCCCGCAGCCCGGTACTGGCCGCCGAACTACCCGACCTGGCCGGCCACCTCGCCGCCCAACTACTCCGCGAGCCGATAACCGAACCGGAACTCATGGACGGCGCGGCCGGAGCCGCCCTCGCGCTGCACGCCGTCGGCACCGGCACCCCACCCATGTCCGCGTGGGACGCAGTCCTCCTACTCGCCTAACAACACCCGACCCGCAAACCGCACTCACCGCCAAAGGAACGCGATGATGCCGTCGCCATGGCTCCAGATCACCATCGAGCTGCCCGATCCGGACCGGGCCGAGCACACCGCCGTCACCCACCTCGCCCCCGTACTCATGAAGGCGGAAGCCGACAGGCGCATCGCTGGCTGGTTCTTCATCGAAAGACACCCCAGTGGCGGCTGCGCTACCTCCCCACCGAGGAGACCACCCTCGCGCGGGAGCACCTCTTCACCCGCCTCGACGCCTTCATCCGTGAACGGCACATCACCCGCGCGGTTGAGGCCGTCTACGAACCCGAAACCCGCGCCTTCGGCGGTGACCAAGCGATGGCCGTCGCGCATGAACTGTGGCACGACGACAGCCGACACGTACTCGGCTACCTCGCTACCACCGCAGCAGACCCCACCACCCGCCGCCGCCGCGAACTCGCGATCCTGCTTGCCAGCACCCTGCTACGCGCGGCCGGCCTGGACTGGTACGAGCAAGGCGACGTCTGGTCCAAGATCGCCCACCACCGGACCCCGCCCGACAACCCCAGCCCCGACAAGACCCCGGCTTTCCAGGCAAGGCTGCGCCGGCTGATGAGCACGGACCTGACCAACCTCAACCAACCGGCATCGCCGCACCTGATGGGTGCCGACTGGGCTGCCGCGTTCACCACCGCAGGCCACGACCTAGCCCACCTCGCCGGCACCGGCAACCTCCGCCGTGGGCTGCGCGACATCCTCGCCCACCACGTCATCTTCGCGATGAACCGGATCGGCCTCCCCGCGACCACCCAGGCCGTCCTCGCCACCCACGCCGCCACCGTCATCTTCGGCCCAGACCCCACCGTCCAACCAGCCACAAACGCCACCTACCAGCACGCCCACGCGACGGTCACCGCAGCCAGAGCGGGAACCGGCTAATGGACCCGACCGGCGCGCAAGCCCGTAGATTCCCCCTCGTCGCCCGGCCCCGACCCGCCTGCACCCCACTGCCCGAGCGGGTAACCGACCTGACCCGCCGCGCTGCCGCCGCCACCCGCAACGACGACCCTGCCGCCGCAACCGCCGTGGTCAACCTCGCCGCCCTGCTCGCATCAGACTGCGGACGATCCGACCTGGCCCGGCAATGGTCAGCACGGCTCGCCCGCTCCGCGCTCGTCCACCCCGCACCCGACTTCCAAACAGCAAGTCACAGCCTCGAACCCATCATCAACCTCGCCCGGCTACGCACCCGCGCCGGCGACGGCACCGGAGCATGGCGGCTCCTCGAAACCCTCTACCGGGCCATCGCATCCCGCACCGACACCACCATCGACGGCATCACCGTCCCCGCCGCACACCTGACGCCTGAGCCCACCGCACACCGCAAACTCCGCCAATGGCTCTGGACGGTCCTGCTGTCCAGCGGCGCGCACGCCCTCGCCGCCGCCGGCCGATGGGACGACGCCTACCGCCGGCTCCAACAACACAACGGCATCGGCCGCCGCATGCTCGACGGCCGGCAGGTCGCTGTCATAGCCCACGCCACCGCAGGCAGACGTGCCCGCGCCCTGGAGCTACTGCACGACACCGAGCCAGGCGAACCGTGGGAACGCGCCGTCACCGCATCCCTGACCCTGCTGTGCCAGCAAGCCGCCATCACCAGCACCACCCAACGACACGCCGTCGCCGCCTACCAGAGGCTGGACACCACAGCAGCAAACCTCGTCGTGTTCCACACCCGCCTGGGGATGTGCCTCGCCGACGCGCTCGGCGGCGTCGAGCAGCCTGCGGTACAGGCCATCACCGCCGACCTCATCGAGCGGGCCAACGGCGATGGATACGCCGCCCGAGACGTCCTCGCCCACCCCGGATGCCGCGCCATCCTCAACCAACGACAGGCCGAACAACTCACCGAGCAGGTCACCGCCTGCGGACTCGACGCCGGCCATATACCCGCGCGCTTGCTGACCGAAATCGCCGACGCCCTAGACACCGCCGAAGCCGTCATCCGGGTAGCACTCACTGCCGGCACATCGACGTGAGCGCCACGACCCGACGGGAAAGGCGCTTTATGTCGCATGCGCCCTATATTGTCGCGCCGTTCGTGCAGAGACCCCACCGACCGGAGGTTTTGATCATGGCTGGTTCCGCGCTCGACACCATCTCGGAAATCGACAGTAGCCCGGAGGAGGCCCGGGCCCGGCTGGTCGACCTGTTGCTCGCTGACGGCCGGATCACCTCACCGGAGGTGGAGGCGGCGTTTCGTCGGGTGCCGCGGCACCTGTTCGCCCCCGGCGGGGTCAGCGTCGACGCCGCGTACGCCGACGACGTGGTCATCACGAAACGTGGTCCGGACGGGCGCGCGACCAGTTCCATCTCCGCGCCGTGGCTGCAGGCCATGATGCTGGAAGCCGCCCGCCTACGCCCCGGTGGGCGTGTGCTGGAGATCGGTTCCGGCGGTTACAACGCCGCGCTCATCGCCGAGGCCGTTGGCCCGCGCGGCATGGTCACCAGCATCGACATCGACTCCGACATCGTCGCCAATGCCCGGACCGCCCTCGACATCGCCGGGTACCCGGACGTCCACGTGGTGCAGGCCGACGCGGACACTGGCTGGCCGGCAAGGGCGCCGTACGACGCGATCGTCGTTACCGTCGAGGCCAGCGACATCCCACCCGCCTGGACCGATCAGCTCGCCTCCGACGGGGTCCTCGTCGTACCGCTTCGGATGCGCGGCAACACCCGATGCCTCACGCTCGCCCGCGACGGCGACCATCTCACCGCCACCGATGCGATCCTCTGCGGCTTCGTGCCCATGCAAGGCGCTGGCGCCAACCCCGTGACGCGGCGGGCGCTGCGCGGTGACGACGTGACCCTGCGCATCGACGACCCCGAGACCCGAGCCCTCGACCTCGACGCCCTGACCCCGGCGCTGGACGGTCCCGGGGTCGATGCCTGGTCCGAGGTGACCATCGCACCCGCGACGCCGTTCGAGTCGCTGCACCTCTGGCTGGCCAGCCAACCCCACCCGTACGGTCTCCTCGCCGTGGACCGGGACCGCGCTGCGGACATGGACCCGCAGAACTGGGTCTCCTGCCCTGCCCTTCTCACGGGCGACAGCATCGCCTACCTCACCATCCGCCAGCTCGACGACAGCACCTGGGAGTTCGGCGCCCGTGGCTACGGATCCGACGCCGCACCACTGACCCAGCTCGTCGTCGACCTCATCACCGTCTGGGACCGTGACCACCGCAAGCAGCCCGGCCCGGACATCAGGGTGTACCCCACCGGCGTCACCATTCCGCCCACCGCCCAACCACAACTACTCGTTCCTCGCCACCACACCACCGCCGCGATCACCTGGACCGCCGGGGATCAGCGGTGACCGCTACCGAGCCGACCCTTGTCGTCGTTCGCGGGAACTCCGGTAGCGGGAAGACGACCGCCGCCCGTGAGGCCCGCCGACGCTACGGCCGGGGCATCGCACTCCTGGAGCAGGACCACCTGCGTCGGATTGTGCTGCGCGAACACGACAGCTCACACATCGACCCGGTCGCTCCGGCGTTCATCACCGCGACCGCCCGCACCGCTGTCTTCGGCTCGGCGTTTGCGCAGGTGTTCGCGGTGGGGGTCGACGAGGCTGGCCCGGTACTTGGGGACGCGGAGCATCCGCTGGGGCCGGTCGGTGCGCGCGTAGCGTTTGACGGTGTTCAGGGCCAGCTGCAGGCGGCGGGCGCACTCCAGCAGGCCCACGCCCTGGTCGAGCAGGTCATGGACCTGGTGCCAGTGTTGCAGGGTCGTCCGCGCGCGGGGCCCGTCATACAGGGGCGCGTCCAGCACGGCGGCCCAGCAGGTGCTGGATGCCTTCACCTCGCTCAGGGCGGCTTCGCACAGGTTGTGCCACAGGTGCCACCGGTCGGCGACCTGCACCGCGTCGGGCAGGGCGCGGCGGATGGCCTTGGCATAGGTGGCGGGGCCGTCACGGCACACGACCTGCACGCCCGGATGTTCGCGTAGCCACGCTTCGAGGGTGTGGGCGGTGCGGTCGGGCAGCACGTCGATCCGCTCGTGTTTCGGCGTCGATCAGCACGGTGGCGTAGCGGTGCCGCCGGCGCAGAGCGAAATCGTCCACGCTGATCACGCGGGGTGTCCGCCCGGTGGGCAACGGGATGCGTAGCAGGGCGCGCAGGGCCGTGTGACGGGACAGGCCCATGGCGAGTGTCGCCAGCAGACGGGCTCCTGCCCGGCCCGCTAACTCCTTGGCCGCGGCCTTGACGTGCCGGGACAGGCGGGCCGTGCGTCGCTGGTATCGCTCCAGCACCCCGGGAACCTGTTCGCGGAAGGTGTGGCGGCAGCCGCGCGTCGGGCACACCAGACGCCGCACCCGCACGCGGACCACCACCCGACGCCCGTCGACCGGAACGTCGGCCACCGTCCGCCAGTGATAGCCGTGGACCCGTTCCGACGAGGCCCCGCACGTCGGGCAGACCGCGGTGTCCTGCGGCGTCGGGGCCCGCACCACGATCCGCTCGCCCTCGTCGGCCACGTCCGCTACGACCAGCGGAGAAAGACCCGAAAACACCGTCCGCGCAAGCTCATCGACATCCTTCACGCCAGTGTCGACGACCCTCACGACTCTCCGTCACCACCGAATGTGAGACAGGGCCGAAATCCTACGCAGTCCCGGGTGGTGAACCCACTGCCAGGATTCAGTCGTGGGGTAACGGGGGGGTGGTGGGATGAGTGCGTTGAGTGATGAGGAGCTGTTGGTCGAGGTGTGTGCGGCCCTGGATTTCAGGGCGAGGCGGTGGGCCTCTGTCGTTGTGTCTGGGTGAAACGGAGGCCATCGGTTCCGAGCTGGTTGCGGACATGAGTGGCGGTGCGCGGGGCTGCTTCGCGTGGGAACGAGATGGCCGACGGCCGAGGCGTTGGTGCGCTGCTGGGTGATTGGCATTGAGTGCCCCTGGTGGGGGTGGGGAGGGGGCGTTGGCGGTGGCTGAGGCCGCTGTTCCTTCCGTGGGTCTCAGTGAGTCGTCGAAGCAGGCCCTGGAGGCGTTCACCGGGATGCGGTTGCACCGGTCGAATCTGCCGGTGTTGGCGTACGACCTGAACGCGTTGGAGGTGCTGGCGGATCGGGTGCGGACCGTGTTGGTTCCGGAGCTGGCCCAGGTGATCAAGGTGGTTGGGGCGGCGGGGGAGGGTGAGGTCTTCGACCGGTTCGTGGCGCAGACGGCTCCGTTCGTGGAGTTGTTGGACGGGGTCGCCGATGTGAAGGTCGGCGTGGCTCAGGCGATGCGGGGCTTCCTGAACCAGATGGAGCTGACGGATCGTCAGGCGCTGGTCATGTTCGTCTTCATGATGACGGAGTTGGCGGTCGCGTTCGCGATGGCGTTTGTCCTGCCGGTGGAGGCGGCGGCGCACATCGTGAAGGTTCGGACGATCATCCAGACGATCCTGCGGTCGTCGATGGTGCGGGCGGCGGCGAGCAGCACGGCGATCCAGATGTTGTTCATGCCGGGGTCGTCGTTGTTGGCGCAGATCAGCATGCTGGCTGATGGTCTGGTGCCGGGGGTCGACTGGGGGCAGGTCGGTAAGCAGGCGTTGTACGGGTTGGCGGTGGCGGGTGTGACCACGGCGGCCGGGCCGGCGTTGGGCCGGTTCGCCGGGGTCGTGGGTGGTGGTCTGGCGAAGTTCGAAGTGTCGGATGCCACGCGTGACCTGTTGACCAGCCTGTTGATGGTGCCGGTGTCGGAGGTCGGCCTGGAGGTGGTCGGCGACGTCGCCGCCAGCTACATCGTCGACGGGACCTACGACCCCGGTGGTCTCGGTATGGCCGTGATTTCCGGGGCGTTGTCGGGGTCGGGTGAGTTGGGCGCGTCCGGGGCGGGGGCCGCTGCGCGTCGCGTGGCTGTCGGTTTGGGGTTCAATCCGACCCGGTCCCGGTGGAACATGCCCGCCGGTACCGGTTTCACCGCCGACGGCAGGCCGGTCGCTCCGGTCACTCCGGCACCGTCCACGTATCAGCCGGAGGTCGACGATCCGGCGGGTGCGGGCTCTGGCGGGCCGGGCCCGGTGCCCGTCCCGCCGGTGCCGGCACCGGCCCTGTCGGCACCGGACCTGTCCGCGCCGGCGTGGTCGGCACCGGACCTGTCCGTGCCGGCGTGGTCGGTGCCGGACCTGCCGGTGCCGTCGTGGTCCGTGCCGAGCTTCTCGGTGCCGCTGGTGCCGGTGCCGGAGTGGGTAGCGGTCGCTGGTGCGCTGGTGGTGGAGCAGTGGCAGCGGTTCCAGCGGGAACTGGTGGACCACTATGGTGGACTGCTGGCCGGGATGGGGCAGGCGCGGCAGTTCCTGGCCGCGCTTCCCGTGTCGGTTGAGCGGGTGTTCGCCGGGTGGGTCGACGCCCGGCGGGGTGATCGGGCTGTTGCGGCTTTCCTGTCCGCGGTCGGTCTGCCCGCTGCCGCGTTGACCGAGGGGTATCTGACGGGTGTCCGGCAGCGGGCGGTGGCCCGGGTGGTCGAGGCGTTGGCGTTCTCCGGTGGGCGGATCCCGGCCGAGGTGCGGGCGCGGCAGGTGATCGCCGGGCTGCCGGCGGAGTTCGACCGGCAGGCGCTGCGCTCGCTCGCGCACCTGGCCGTTCAACACCACATCGACCAGTACCTCGCCGCCGGCCTACCCACAGGCCCCGGCACGCCGACAGGCGCTGGCGTGCCGACAGGCGCTGGCGTGTCGGGGGGCGCTGGGGCGGTGGTGCCGTCCGCTGGCGTGCTCAGGGCGGTCGAGGGCGGCGTGTGGAGCCAGGTGGACCGTGGGGTCGATGTGATCCTCGGTGCCCCTGCCGTGCTGCCGGGTGTGGTGGCGGGTCCCGACGCCGGGCAGGTCAGTGCCGTGGCGAGGGTGGTCCGGCAGGCGGTTACCGACCTGTCCGCCCGTTTCTCGGCCGTGACGGTCCCCGGTGTCACCGGGGCGGCCGCCGGTGTGGCTACGGTCGATGTCGAGGAAGGCGGGCGTGTCGGCGGGCCGACGGTGCCGGTGATGTCCGAGCGGCACACCGCGGCGGCGGCTGGTCTGGCGCAGGCCCAGTTCACCGCGTTGGCCCGCCGCTACGGTGTCGATCCGGCCGGTCATGCGGCGTTGGTCACCTCGTTCCAGCGGGAGTGGGTGGACGGGTACCACAAGGTGCTCGTGTCGGCCGGCGGCAGCGTGACGCCCGGGACGGCGGATGTGGTCGGGGCCCTCGGTACGGTGCCGGGTGGTGTCGGCTCCCGTGTCGGTGGCATGTCGATCGTCGACGTCGTCAGCGTCGGTGATACGGCGTCGGTCAGTGACGTGTCTGTGGCAAGCGGTGGAGTGTTCAGCCCCGATCTCGGCTCCCGGGACACGGATTCGACCGGTTTCAGGGACTCGGGTTCGATCAGTGGTGTGTCGTTGCTGGACGAGTCGATCAGTGCCGGCTCTGGCGGTCTCGGCGAGCGGGCCGTCGCGGCGACTGGGCCGGCCGTGGAACGAATCCACGATCTCGCCAGCGGCGGCTACGGCCGTGCCAGCGACGCTCAGCTGCGCCGGCTCGCTGCGGACCTCGGTATCCAGGCGGCGTCGCCGGACGGGGTCCTGCCGCGGCTGTTCGAGGTGTCCAGGGATGTCGTCATGGCGGACACGTTCAGCGGTGTGTACTTCGCCGACCCGGTGGTGGCGGATCTGGACGCGGCGGCGGATCGCACGGCGGCGCAGGCGCTGCCGTCGGTGGAGGGATGGTTCACCATCGCCGGGCACCGGAACCTGGCCGAGCGGCTGGCCGACGATCCGGTGCGTCAGGCCTTGTTCCTCCGGATGATCACCGCCTCGCCCGCCTGGCAACACGCCGTCGCGCAGGCGCGACAGCGCGGCGGCGGCATACCTGACATCATGCTGGTCTGGTGTGACGCGGCATGGCGGGGACCGGGACAGGCCACCTCCTTCGGTGGATGGTTGCGCACCCAGCTGCGTGCCCGGCGGCTGATGTCGTCCACGCACGAGGTGGACCAGATACCCGGCGAGCTGCGGCCACACGGGGACGAGCCGGTGCGGTCGGTGTTGTTCTCGGATGGTTCGGTGGAGTTGTTCGGGCCGGATCTGGTGGAGGCGGTACGGACCGCGGACATCGTCGAGAACGGTCAGGAACCCGGCGTGCGCTGGCCGGATCAGGAGGACTTCGCCGCCGCTGGCGGCCGGCACCGGTGGGCCGGCAACACCTCAGGCGGGCAGTCGCCCGATCCAGCGGAAGGCGGCGACCCGTCTGGTCCTGGCCCGGTGTCTGCTGCCCAGTGGGTGTGGGGCCCGTCGCGGGATCCAGGGGCGCAGTTGCCGGTGCCGGGCCCTGCCCTCGGACCGGACCGCCCGCAGGGTGAGGACCTGTCCTGGCTGGACGACTGGGGTATGTTGCCGATGTCCGGGCTGGTACCTGCCCCGCCGGCGGGCACGGGTCTGCCAGGGCTGCCCGGGCCGTTGGACGACCCGGACGCCCCCACCGCGTCGTCCTGGCCGGCGGGGTGGGCGGAACCGGGGTGGCCGGTACCCGGCATGGGCGTGACCGACGGGCACGGTGCGGCGATGTCCACCGACTTCGACCAACCGGGCATCGACAATCAGGCCAGCGACGGCGGGAACCTCGGCGACTGGGCCGGCGACGGCGGGAACCCCGGCGACTGGGCCACCTACCAGGGGCCGGACATGGACTGGCAACCATCCCTCGCACCCTCCCCAGCGGTGGCCCGCACCGACGCCGGCACTGTCCACGCCGGCGACACCCTCCATCACCCGGCCGACGAGCCACCCACCACGCCCGCCTCGCCGCAACCCGACCAACCCCAACCCCAACCCGCTGCGGGCAGCCGGCGGGTGCGCGACCCGGGCGAGGCCCGGGCGCTGTTCGACCAGCACGCCGGCCACATCGCCACCACAACACCGCAGCGGGAACAGCTGCGGCAGTTGTGGAACGCCCTGATCGACCGTATGGACGACAACGGGATCATCACCGCCAGCGAGTCAGACCTCGCCGAGGCGACATCCGCGCAGCAGCGGACGGTGCATAACCGGATCGGGGTATTGCGCGACCGTGGTCTGCTGCAGCGGGTCCAGGAAGGTCGCGGTGGCGGGGCGGCGCGGTACGGGGTGAGCGATCCGGGTCAGCCCCGGCAAGCACCACTGCCGGCCCCTCCCGAAGGCAGCCAGTGGCTGCGCGACCCGGATGAGGCCCGGGCGCTGTTCGACCAGCACGCCGGCCACATCGCCACCACAACACGGCAGCGGGAACAGCTGCGGCAGTTGTGGAACGCCCTGATCGACCGGATGGACGACAACGGGATCATCACCGCCAGCGAGCCAGACCTCGCCGAGGCGACATCCGCGCAGCAGCCGACGGTGCATCACCGGATCGGGGCATTGCTGCGCGGCAGTGCTCTGCTGCAGCGGGTCCAGGAAAGTCACGGTCGCGGGGCGGCACGGTACGGGGTGAGCGATCCGGGTCAGCCCCGGCAAGCACCACTGCCGGCCCTTCCCGAAGGCAGCCAGTGGCTGCGCGACCCGGATGAGGCCCGGGCGCTGTTCGACCAGCACGCCGGCCACATCGCCACCACAACACGGCAGCGGGAACAGCTGCGGCAGTTGTGGAACGCCCTGATCGACCGGATGGACGACAACGGGATCATCACCGCCAGCGAGCCAGACCTCGCCGAGGCGACATCCACACTGCGGCAGACGGTGCATCACCGGATCGGGGCATTGCTGCGCGGCAGTGGTCTGCTGCGGTTGGTCCGGGAAGGTCGCGGTCGCGGGGCGGCGCGGTACGGGGTGAGCGATCCGGGTCAGCCCCGGCAAGCACCGTTACCGGCCCTTCCCGAAGGCAGCCGATGGCTGCGCGACCCGGGCGGGGCCCGGGCGCTGTTCGACCAGCACGCCGGCCACATCGCCACCACAACACGGCAGCGGGAACAGCTGCGGCAGTTGTGGAACGCCCTGATCGACCGGATGGACGACAACGGGATCATCACCGCCAGCGAGTCAGACCTCGCCGAGGCGACATCCACACTGCAGCCGACGGTGCATGCCCGGATCGGGGTATTGCGCGACCGTGGTCTGCTGCAGCGGGTGCAGGAAAGTCGCGGTGGCGGGGCGGCGCGGTACGGGGTGAGCGATCCGGGTCAGCCCCGGCAAGCACCGCTGCCGGGCCCTGCCCTCGGACCGGACCGCCCGCAGGGTGAGGACCTGTCCTGGCTGGACCACGGGGCTACGGTGCCGATGTCCGGGCTGGTACCTGCCCCTGCCTCGCCGGCGGGTACGGGTCTGCCAGGGCTGCCCGGGCCGTTGGACGACCCGGACGCCCCCACCGCGTCGTCCTGGCCGGCGGGGTGGGCGCAACCGGGGTGGCCGGTACCCGGCATGGGCGTGACCGACGGGCACGGTGCGGCGATGTCCACCGACTTCGACCAGCCGGGCATCGACGATCAGGCCAGCGACGGCGGGAACCTCGGCGACTGGGCCGGCGAGGGCGGGAACCTCGGCGACTGGGCCACCTACGAGGTGGACCCAGCCCGTTCGCTCGATGTGGACCCGGCCGATCTGCTCTACCTGCTTGAGGCCGTGGGCACGGAACCCGACCCCGCGCCGCAACCGATGGATCCGCCCCGGCCGCAGGCCCCGCCCGGCCCGACATCATGGTCGCCGCCCAACGGCGACCAGCCCAGCCAGTCCCCAGGGACTCAGTCGTTCCCGCCCGGACCGGGCATGCAGGATCCGGCACCTCAGTCGCCGATGTCCGGGCTGGTACCTGCCCCGCCGGCGGGCACGGGTCTGCCAGGGCTGCCCGGGCCGTTGGACGACCCGGACGCCTCCACCGCGTCGTCCTGGCCGGCGGGGTGGGCGGAACCGGGGTGGCCGGTACCCGGCATGGGCGTGACCGACGGGCACGGTGCGGCGATGTCCACCGACTTCGACCAGCCGGGCATCGACGATCAGGCCAGCGACGGCGGGAACCTCGGCGACTGGGCCACCTACGAGGTGGACCCAGCCCGTTCGCTCGATGTGGACCCGGCCGATCTGCTCTATCCGTTTGAGGCCGTGGGCGCGGAACCCGACCCCGGGCCGCAACCGATGGATCCGCCCCGGCCGCAGGCCCCGCCCGGCCCGGCATCATGGTCGCAGCCCAACGGCGACCAGCCCAGCCAGTTCCCAGGGACTCAGTCGTTCCCGCCCGGACCGGGCATGCAGGATCCGGCACCTCAGTCGCCGATGTCCGGGCTGGTACCTGCCCCGCCGGCGGGCACGGGTCTGCCAGGGCTGCCCGGGCCGTTGGACGACCCGGACGCCCCCACCGCGTCGTCCTGGCCGGCGGGGTGGGCGGAACCGGGGTGGCCGGTACCCGGCATGGGCGTGACCGACGGGCACGGTGCGGCGATGTCCACCGACTTCGACCAGCCGGGCATCGACGATCAGGCCAGCGACGGCGGGAACCTCGGCGACTGGGCCACCTACGAGGTGGACCCAGCCGGTTCGCTCGATGTGGACCCGGCCGATCTGCTCTATCCGTTTGAGGCCGTGGGCGCGGAACCCGACCCCGCGCCGCAACCGATGGATCCGCCCCGGCCGCAGGCCCCGCCCGGCCCGGCATCATGGTCGCCGCCCAACGGCGACCAGCCCAGCCAGTTCCCAGGGACTCAGTCGTTCCCGCCCGGACCGGGCATGCAGGATCCGGCACCTCAGTCGCCGATGTCCGGGCTGGTACCTGCCTCGCCGGCGGGCACGGGTCTGCCAGGGCTGCCCGGGCCGTTGGACGACCCGGACGCCCCCACCGCGTCGTCCTGGCCGGCGGTGGCCCGCACCGACGCCGGCACTGTTCACGCCGGCGACACCCTCCATCACCCGGCCGACGAGCCACCCACCACGCCCGCCTCGCCGCAACCCGACCAACCCCAACCCCAACCCGCTGCGGGCAGCCGGCGGGTGCGCGACCCGGGCGAGGCCCGGGCGCTGTTCGACCAGCACGCCGGCCACATCGCCACCACAACACGGCAGCGGGAACAGCTGCGGCAGTTGTGGAACGCCCTGATCGACCGGATGGACGACGACGGGATCATCACCGCCAGCGAGTCAGCCCTCGCCGAGGCGACATCCGCACCGCAGCCGACGGTGCATCGCCGGATCGGGGCATTGCTGCGCGGCAGTGCTCTGCTGCAGCTGGTGCAGGAAGGTCGCGGTCGCGGGGCGGCGCGGTACGGGGTGAGCGATCCGGGTCAGCCCCGGCAAGCACCACTGCCGGCCCTTCCCGAAGGCAGCCAGTGGCTGCGCGACCCGGATGAGGCCCGGGCGCTGTTCGACCAGCACGCCGGCCACATCGCCCCCACAACACGGCAGCGGGAACAGCTGCGGCAGTTGTGGAACGCCCTGATCGACCGGATGGACGACGACGGGATCATCACCGCCAGCGAGTCAGCCCTCGCCGAGGCGACATTCACACTGCGGCCGACGGTGCATGACCGGATCGGGGTATTGCTGCGCGGCAGTGCTCTGCTGCAGCTGGTGCAGGAAGGTCGCGGTGGCGTGGCGGCGCGGTACGGGGTGAGCGATCCGGGTCAGCCCCGGCAAGCACCACTGCCGGCCCTTCCCGAAGGCAGCCGATGGCTGCGCGACCCGGGCGGGGCCCGGGCGCTGTTCGACCAGCACGCCGGCCACATCGCCACCACAACACGGCAGCGGGAACAGCTGCGGCAGTTGTGGAACGCCCTGATCGACCGGATGGACGACAACGGGATCATCACCGCCAGCGAGTCAGACCTCGCCGAGGCGACATCCACACTGCAGCCGACGGTGCATGCCCGGATCGGGGTATTGCGCGACCGTGGTCTGCTGCAGCGGGTCCAGGAAGCACACGGTGGCGGGGCGGCGCGGTACGGGGTGAGCGATCCGGGTCAGCCCCGGCAAGCACCGCTGCCGGGCCCTGCCCTCGGACCGGACCGCCCGCAGGGTGAGGACCTGTCCTGGCTGGACCACGGGGCTACGGTGCCGATGTCCGGGCCTGCACCTGCCTCGCCGGCGGGTACGGGTCTGCCAGGGCTGCCCGGGCCGTTGGACGACCCGGACGCCCCCACCGCGTCGTCCTGGCCGGCGGGGTGGGCGGAACCGGGGTGGCCGGTACCCGGCATGGGCGTGACCGACGGGCACGGTGCGGCGATGTCCACCGACTTCGGCCAGCCGGGCATCGACGATCAGGCCAGCGACGGCGGGAACCTCGGCGACTGGGCCACCTACGAGGTGGACCCAGCCGGTTCGCTCGATGTGGACCCGGCCGATCTGCTCTATCCGTTTGAGGCCGTGGGCACGGAACGCGACCCCGGGCCGCAACCGATGGATCCGCCCCGGCCGCAGGCCCCGCCCGGCCCGGCATCATGGTCGCAGCCCAACGGCGACCAGCCCAGCCAGTTCCCAGGGACTCAGTCGTTCCCGCCCGGACCGGGCATGCAGGATCCGGCACCTCAGTCGCCGATGTCCGGGCTGGTACCTGCCTCGCCGGCGGGCACGGGTCTGCCAGGGCTGCCCGGGCCGTTGGACGACCCGGACGCCCCCACCGCGTCGTCCTGGCCGGCGGTGGCCCGCACCGACGCCGGCACTGTTCACGCCGGCGACACCCTCCATCACCCGGCCGACGAGCCACCCACCACGCCCGCCTCGCCGCAACCCGACCAACCCCAACCCCAACCCCAACCCCAACCCGCTGCGGGCAGCCGGCGGGTGCGCGACCCGGGCGAGGCCCGGGCGCTGTTAGACCAGCACGCCGGCCACATCGCCACCACAACACGGCAGCGGGAACAGCTGCGGCAGTTGTGGAACGCCCTGATCGACCGGATGGACGACAACGGGATCATCACCGCCAGCGAGCCAGACCTCGCCGAGGCGACATTCACACTGCAGCCGACGGTGCATAACCGGATCGGGGTATTGCGCGACCGTGGTCTGCTGCAGCGGGTCCAGGAAAGTCGCGGTGGCGGGGCGGCGCGGTACGGGGTGAGCGATCCGGGTCAGCCCCAGCAAGCACCACTGCCGGCCCCTCCCGAAGGCAGCCAGTGGCTGCGCGACCCGGGCGGGGCCCGGGCGCTGTTCGACCAGCACGCCGACCACATCGCCACCACCACACCGCAGCGGGAACAGCTGCGGCAGTTGTGGAACGCCCTGATCGACCGGATGGACGACAACGGGATCATCACCGCCAGCGAGTCAGACCTCGCCGAGGCGACATCCGCACCGCAGCCGACGGTGCATCACCGGATCGGGGTATTGCGCGACCGTGGTCTGCTGCAGCGGGTGCAGGAAGGTCGCGGTGGCGGGGCGGCGCGGTACGGGGTGAGCGATCCGGGTCAGCCCCGGCAAGCACCACTGCCGGCCCTTCCCGAAGGCAGCCAGTGGCTGCGCGACCCGGATGAGGCCCGGGCGCTGTTCGACCAGCACGCCGGCCACATCGCCACCACAACACGGCAGCGGGAACCGCTGCGGCAGTTGTGGAACGCCCTGATCGACCGGATGGATGACAACGGGATCATCACCGCCAGCGAGCCAGACCTCGCCGAGGCGACATCCGCGCAGCAGTCGACGGTGCATCGCCGGATCGGGGCATTGCTGCGCGGCAGTGCTCTGCTGCAGTTGGTCCAGGAAGGTCGCGGTCGCGGGGCGGCGCGGTACGGGGTGAGCGATCCGGGTCAGCCCCAGCAAGCACCACTGCCGGCCCCTCCCGAAGGCAGCCGATGGCTGCGCGACCCGGGCGAGGCCCGGGCGCTGTTCGACCAGCACGCCGGCCACATCGCCACCACAACACGGCAGCGGGAACAGCTGCGGCAGTTGTGGAACGCCCTGATCGACCGGATGGACGACAACGGGATCATCACCGCCAGCGAGCCAGACCTCGCCGAGGCGACATCCACACTGCAGCCGACGGTGCATGCCCGGATCGGGGTATTGCGCGACCGTGGTCTGCTGCAGCGGGTGCAGGAAGGTCGCGGTGGCGTGGCGGCGCGGTACGGGGTGAGCGATCCGGGTCAGCCCCGGCAAGCACCGCTGCCGGGCCCTGCCCTCGGACCGGACCGCCCGCAGGGTGAGGACCTGTCCTGGCTGGACCACGGGGCTACGGTGCCGATGTCCGGGCCTGCACCTGCCTCGCCGGCGGGCACGGGTCTGCCAGGGCTGCCCGGGCCGTTGGACGACCCGTACGCCCCCACCGCGTCGTCCTGGCCGGCGGGGTGGGCGCAACCGGGGTGGCCGGTACCCGGCATGGGCGTGACCGACGGGCACGGTGCGGCGATGTCCACCGACTTCGACCAGCCGGGCATCGACGATCAGGCCAGCGACGGCGGGAACCTCGGCGACTGGGCCACCTACGAGGTGGACCCAGCCCGTTCGCTCGATGTGGACCCGGCCGATCTGCTCTATCCGTTTGAGGCCGTGGGCACGGAACCCGACCCCGCGCCGCAACCGATGGATCCGCCCCGGCCGCAGGCCCCGCCCGGCCCATCATGGTCGCAGCCCAACGGCGACCAGCCCAGCCAGTCCCCAGGGACTCAGTCGTTCCCGCCCGGACCGGGCATGCAGGATCCGGCACCTCAGTCGCCGATGTCCGGGCCTGCACCTGCCCCGCCGGCGGGCACGGGTCTGCCAGGGCTGCCCGGGCCGTTGGACGACCCGGACGCCCCCACCGCGTCGTCCTGGCCGGCGGGGTGGGCGCAACCGGGGTGGCCGGTACCCGGCATGGGCGTGACCGACGGGCACGGTGCGGCGATGTCCACCGACTTCGACCAGCCGGGCATCGACGATCAGGCCAGCGACGGCGGGAACCTCGGCGACTGGGCCGGCGAGGGCGGGAACCTCGGCGACTGGGCCACCTACGAGGTGGACCCAGCCCGTTCGCTCGATGTGGACCCGGCCGATCTGCTCTATCCGTTTGAGGCCGTGGGCACGGAACCCGACCCCGCGCCGCAACCGATGGATCCGCCCCGGCCGCAGGCCCCGCCCGGCCCGACATCATGGTCGCCGCCCAACGGCGACCAGCCCAGCCAGTCCCCAGGGACTCAGTCGTTCCCGCCCGGACCGGGCATGCAGGATCCGGCACCTCAGTCGCCGATGTCCGGGCTGGTACCTGCCTCGCCGGCGGGCACGGGTCTGCCAGGGCTGCCCGGGCCGTTGGACGACCCGGACGCCTCCACCGCGTCGTCCTGGCCGGCGGGGTGGGCGGAACCGGGGTGGCCGGTACCCGGCATGGGCGTGACCGACGGGCACGGTGCGGCGATGTCCACCGACTTCGACCAGCCGGGCATCGACGATCAGGCCAGCGACGGCGGGAACCTCGGCGACTGGGCCACCTACGAGGTGGACCCAGCCCGTTCGCTCGATGTGGACCCGGCCGATCTGCTCTATCCGTTTGAGGCCGTGGGCGCGGAACCCGACCCCGGGCCGCAACCGATGGATCCGCCCCGGCCGCAGGCCCCGCCCGGCCCGGCATCATGGTCGCAGCCCAACGGCGACCAGCCCAGCCAGTTCCCAGGGACTCAGTCGTTCCCGCCCGGACCGGGCATGCAGGATCCGGCACCTCAGTCGCCGATGTCCGGGCTGGTACCTGCCTCGCCGGCGGGTACGGGTCTGCCAGGGCTGCCCGGGCCGTTGGACGACCCGGACGCCCCCACCGCGTCGTCCTGGCCGGCGGTGGCCCGCACCGACGCCGGCACTGTCCACGCCGGCGACACCCTCCATCACCCGGCCGACGAGCCACCCACCACGCCCGCCTCGCCGCACCCCGACCAACCCCAACCCCAACCCCAACCCGCTGCGGGCAGCCGGCGGGTGCGCGACCCGGGCGAGGCCCGGGCGCTGTTCGACCAGCACGCCGGCCACATCGCCACCACAACACGGCAGCGGGAACCGCTGCGGCAGTTGTGGAACGCCCTGATCGACCGGATGGACGACGACGGGATCATCACCGCCAGCGAGTCAGACCTCGCCGAGGCGACATCCGCACCGCAGCCGACGGTGCATCGCCGGATCGGGGCATTGCTGCGCGGCAGTGCTCTGCTGCAGCGGGTCCAGGAAAGTCACGGTCGCGGGGCGGCACGGTACGGGGTGAGCGATCCGGGTCAGCCCCGGCAAGCACCACTGCCGGCCCTTCCCGAAGGCAGCCAGTGGCTGCGCGACCCGGATGAGGCCCGGGCGCTGTTCGACCAGCACGCCGGCCACATCGCCCCCACAACACGGCAGCGGGAACAGCTGCGGCAGTTGTGGAACGCCCTGATCGACCGGATGGACGACGACGGGATCATCACCGCCAGCGAGTCAGCCCTCGCCGAGGCGACATTCACACTGCGGCCGACGGTGCATGACCGGATCGGGGTATTGCTGCGCGGCAGTGGTCTGCTGCAGCTGGTGCAGGAAGGTCGCGGTGGCGTGGCGGCGCGGTACGGGGTGAGCGATCCGGGTCAGCCCCGGCAAGCACCACTGCCGGCCCTTCCCGAAGGCAGCCGATGGCTGCGCGACCCGGGCGGGGCCCGGGCGCTGTTCGACCAGCACGCCGGCCACATCGCCACCACAACACGGCAGCGGGAACAGCTGCGGCAGTTGTGGAACGCCCTGATCGACCGGATGGACGACAACGGGATCATCACCGCCAGCGAGTCAGACCTCGCCGAGGCGACATCCACACTGCAGCCGACGGTGCATGCCCGGATCGGGGTATTGCGCGACCGTGGTCTGCTGCAGCGGGTCCAGGAAGCACACGGTGGCGGGGCGGCGCGGTACGGGGTGAGCGATCCGGGGCAGCCCCGGCAAGCACCGCTGCCGGGCCCTGCCCTCGGACCGGACCGCCCGCAGGGTGAGGACCTGTCCTGGCTGGACCACGGGGCTACGGTGCCGATGTCCGGGCCTGCACCTGCCTCGCCGGCGGGTACGGGTCTGCCAGGGCTGCCCGGGCCGTTGGACGACCCGGACGCCCCCACCGCGTCGTCCTGGCCGGCGGGGTGGGCGCAACCGGGGTGGCCGGTACCCGGCATGGGCGTGACCGACGGGCACGGTGCGGCGATGTCCACCGACTTCGACCAGCCGGGCATCGACGATCAGGCCAGCGACGGCGGGAACCTCGGCGACTGGGCCGGCGAGGGCGGGAACCTCGGCGACTGGGCCACCTACGAGGTGGACCCAGCCCGTTCGCTCGATGTGGGCCCGGCCGATCTGCTCTATCCGTTTGAGGCCGTGGGCGCGGAACCCGACCCCGCGCCGCAACCGATGGATCCGCCCCGGCCGCAGGCCCCGCCCGGCCCGGCATCATGGTCGCCGCCCAACGGCGACCAGCCCAGCCAGTTCCCAGGGACTCAGTCGTTCCCGCCCGGACCGGGCATGCAGGATCCGGCACCTCAGTCGCCGATGTCCGGGCTGGTACCTGCCTCGCCGGCGGGTACGGGTCTGCCAGGGCTGCCCGGGCCGTTGGACGACCCGGACGCCCCCACCGCGTCGTCCTGGCCGGCGGTGGCCCGCACCGACGCCGGCACTGTTCACGCCGGCGACACCCTCCATCACCCGGCCGACGAGCCACCCACCACGCCCGCCTCGCCGCACCCCGACCAACCCCAACCCCAACCCCAACCCGCTGCGGGCAGCCGGCGGGTGCGCGACCCGGGCGAGGCCCGGGCGCTGTTCGACCAGCACGCCGGCCACATCGCCACCACAACACGGCAGCGGGAACCGCTGCGGCAGTTGTGGAACGCCCTGATCGACCATATGGACGACAACGGGATCATCACCGCCAGCGAGCCAGACCTCGCCGAGGCGACATCCGCGCAGCAGTCGACGGTGCATCGCCGGATCGGGGCATTGCTGCGCGGCAGTGGTCTGCTGCAGTTGGTCCAGGAAGGTCGCGGTCGCGGGGCGGCGCGGTACGGGGTGAGCGATCCGGGTCAGCCCCAGCAAGCACCACTGCCGGCCCCTCCCGAAGGCAGCCGATGGCTGCGCGACCCGGAAGAGGCCCGGGCGCTGTTCGACCAGCACGCCGGCCACATCGCCACCACAACACGGCAGCGGGAACAGCTGCGGCAGTTGTGGAACGCCCTGATCGACCGGATGGACGACAACGGGATCATCACCGCCAGCGAGTCAGACCTCGCCGAGGCGACATCCACACTGCAGCCGACGGTGCATGCCCGGATCGGGGCATTGCGCGACCGTGGTCTGCTGCAGCGGGTGCAGGAAAGTCACGGTGGCGTGGCGGCGCGGTACGGGGTGAGCGATCCGGGTCAGCCCCGGCAAGCACCGCTGCCGGGCCCTGCCCTCGGACCGGACCGCCCGCAGGGTGAGGACCTGTCCTGGCTGGACCACGGGGCTACGGTGCCGATGTCCGGGCCTGCACCTGCCTCGCCGGCGGGTACGGGTCTGCCAGGGCTGCCCGGGCCGTTGGACGACCCGGACGCCCCCACCGCGTCGTCCTGGCCGGCGGGGTGGGCGGAACCGGGGTGGGCGGAACCGGGGTGGCCGGTACCCGGCATGGGCGTGACCGACGGGCACGGTGCGGCGATGTCCACCGACTTCGGCCAGCCGGGCATCGACGATCAGGCCAGCGAGGGCGGGAACCTCGGCGACTGGGCCACCTACGAGGTGGACCCAGCCGGTTCGCTCGATGTGGGCCCGGCCGATCTGCTCTATCCGTTTGAGGCCGTGGGCACGGAACCCGACCCCGCGCCGCAACCGATGGATCCGCCCCGGCCGCAGGCCCCGCCCGGCCCGACATCATGGTCGCCGCCCAACGGCGACCAGCCCAGCCAGTCCCCAGGGACTCAGCCTCGATCCGTGGACGACGGGGGATCCACTGTGGCCGGAACAGCGCGAATATGTGACGAGAGTGCCCTCTGAGCTGGGATGATCGGGTTTGTCAAGAACTCAGATCACACCAACCCAGAAGGGCACTCTCGGTGCGAGGATCTCATGCCTGGCGTGCGGACAGCGCGGTGTTCGACGAGGACAATCTCGTGTCGTGTGCGGGGCTGGTGCCCGTGCTGGAGTTGGCCGAGCAGGCCGGGTTGTCCCGGTTGCTGGACGAGCACGTCCAGTTCGCCTGCGAGCGGGTCAAATCCGGTGCGGCGAAGCCGACGCCGAAGCTGACCTCGATCATCGCCGGGATGGCCGCCGGCGCGGACAGCATCAGCGACCTGGACACCATCCGGGCCGGTGGGATGAAGAAACTGTTCGGCGGGGTCTACGCGGCCGCGACGTTGGGGATCTTCCTGCGGGAGTTCACCCACGGCCATACCCGGCAACTGTCGGCGGTACTGCGCCGGCACCTGGTCGCCCTCGCCCAGCGCACGCCGGTGCTGGACGGCATCGACGACCGCACCTTCATCGACATCGACTCCCTGCTGCGTCCGGTGTACGGGCACGCCAAGCAGGGCGCCTCGTTCGGGCACACGAAGATCGCGGGCAAGACCATCCTGCGCCGGGGCCTGTCCCCACTGGCGGTCACGATCTGCACCGCGACGGCGGCACCCGTGCTGGCCGGTGTGCGGTTGCGGGCCGGCCGCGCCGGCTCCGGCAAAGGTGCCGCGTCCATGCTCACCGAGGGCATCAACACCGCCATCGCCTGTGGCGCGGACCCGGCGAAGATCCTGGTACGCGGCGACTCCGCATCCTGCAGCGGCAAGGTCATCACCGCAGTCGTCAAAGCCGGAGCGCGGTTCTCGTTCGCCATCGCCCGCAACCCGGCCGTCGCCGCCGCGATCGCCACCATCGGCGACCACGCCTACACGCCGGTGCGCTACCCGGGCGCGGTCGTCGATCCCGACACCGGCGAGCTGATCTCCGACGCCCACGTCGCCGAAGTGCCCTACACCGCCTTCGCCGACATCCGCCACCGCATCACCGGCCGGCTCATCGTCCGCCGTGTCCCCGACGCCAACACCCAGGACCCCCTGTTCCCGGTCTGGCGGTACCACCCGTTCTTCACCAACAACCCCGCACCCGTCGCCGACGCCGACATCACCCACCGACACCACGCCATCTGCGAAACCGTCTGGTCCGAGACGGGACTGCCCCGGGTTTGGTTGACTCGCGGGGTTGAGTGGTTCAGGCCGCGTGTGCGTGCCTGTTGATTGTCTCAAACTCGATGGGCGTGAGTCGTCCGAGGCGTGCCAGTGCCCAGCGGTGATCAGCCGGTCCACCACCGCGCGCAGATGCTCGGCGGTGACCGCGGCCAGCTCGGTGCCCGGGGCCAGCCGGACCGCGTCCAGCGGCGCGGTCCACGAACTGCGCCCGGACTCCAGGGCCACCACAAACGAGTACGGCCAGCCCGGCACACCGATGTGCTGGTCTTTGCCACGGCCGTAGGTGTGGCACAGGATCCGCTCCGGCACGGTGTGCGCTTCCGGCCGCAGCCAGCAGGTGACATCCACGGCCAGGACGATCCGCCCGTCGGCGGCCCGTGGGATCGGCATCGAGGCCACCACGGTCCGCAACCGTTCCACATCGATCCGACCGGCGCCAAGCGCGTCGTACAACGCGCCGTGACCTCGACGGTGCTCCGCCACCAGGGACAAGGCCGGCAGCGACCGTACCGGCCCGTCCGCGCACAACACCGCGTCGGCCAACTCGAACAGCGCATCAGCTCTGGCGCTCAGACAGCGATGCAGTTCCGTACGGAACGTCGCGAGGTCCCCAACCGCGCTTCCACGCGCGGCGTCATGCACACTGATCATCCCGCAGCCCTTGGTCCTGATCTTCTTCCCTAGACAAGAGGAATGATCGATCAAGGGCTGCGGCCATGATCGCCCGGGGGGCGATGCAACCGACCCCAGGTTAAAGATCAAGCTAGTGTGCTGAGTCGTTAATTCGTTGGCAATATGCGGCGATCGTTTCGAGGATGTTGTCTGCCGTCTTGGTCCACACGAACGGTTTCGGGTCGGCGTTCCACGCCTCGATCCAGGCGGTGACGTCGGCTTCCAGTGCGGCGATACTGCGGTGGGTCGATCGGCGGAGTTTGCGGTTGGTTAGCTCGGCGAACCAGCGCTCGACGAGGTTGAGCCAGGACGAGTAGGTCGGGGTGAAGTGCAGGTGGAACCGGGGGTGCTTGAGTAGCCACTGCCCGATGGCGGGCGTCTTGTGGGTGGCGTAGTTGTCCAGCACGAGATGCAGCTCCAGGTCGGGCGGGGTTGCCCGGTCGATGGTGCGCAGGAAGCGCAGGAACTCCTGGTGGCGGTGTTTGCGTTGGGTTTGGCCGATGACCTTGCCGGTGGCCACGTCGAGGGCGGCGAACAGGCTGGTGGTGCCGTGGCGGACGTAGTCGTGGGTCACCCGGCCGGGGACACCGGGCATCATCGGCAGCATCGGCGCGGTCCGATCCAGGGCCTGGATCTGCGATTTCTCGTCCACGGCGAGGACCATGGCGGCCTCCGGCGGGTCCAGGTACAGCCCGACGATGTCGCGGACCTTGTCGATGAACAGCGGGTCGGTCGACAGCTTCCAACTCTGGACCTGGTGCGGTTTGAGGCCGAACGCCCGCCAGATCCGCGAGACCGCGGTCTGGTTCAGCCCCACCGCCGTGGCCATCGACCGCGTCGACCAATGACTGTCCTGATCGGGCGGCAGCTCTTCGAGCGTCTTCGTGATCACGGCCTCGACCTGGGCGTCGCCGATCTTCCGTGGCGCGCCCGGTCGCGGCTCGTCGCGCAGCCCGTCCACCCGATCGGCCACGAACCGCTTACGCCACTTGCCGACCGTCGGCAGCGACACCCCAAGCCGGCGAGACACCTCGCTGTTGGACAGGCCTTCCGCGCAGGCGAGGACGATCCGCGCCCGCACCGCCAACGCCTGCGCCGTCTTCGGCCGCCGAGCCAGCCCTCGTAGCGCCTCCCGCTCCTCGGCGGTCAACTCCAGCGGCGCCAGCTTCGGACCACGGCCATCACCCATACCCGCAATCTACCAACGAATTAACGACTCAGCACACTAGTACGGCGGTGATACTTCGTGATCTTGTCGGACGGGGCAGCCAACCTCGACGGCGAGGCCGGCTGCTGCCCGAGCGGTCACCGCAGGTCAGCCTGCCGTCCCGGCCTCGGGCGGACCCTTGGCCATTGGTCTCTACGTGCGGTCGGGGTGGTGAACCCACTGCCGCGATTCAGTCGTGAGGCAACAGAGGGGGGTGACGGGGATGATCGGGCTGACCGACGAGGAGCTGTTGGCGGAGATGCGTGCGGCGGTGGATTTCAGGGCGAGGAGGCGGACCCGGTTCGCTGTGTCGGGGTGAACGCCGAGGCCACCGGTGCCGAGCTGGTTGCGGACATGAGTGGTGGCACGCGGGGTTGATCCGCGGAGGCGAGATGGCCGAGGGCTGGGGCGGTGGTCTGCGCCGCTGGGTGATTCGCATTGAGTGCCCCTGGTGGGGGTGGGGAGGGGGCGTTGGCGGTGGCTGAGGCTGCGGTTCCTTCCGTGGGTCTCAGTGAGTCGTCGAAGCGGGCGTTGGAGGCGTTCACCGGGATGCGGTTGCACCGGTCGAATCTGCCGGTGTTGGCGTATGACCTGAACGCGTTGGAGGTGTTGGCGGAGCGGTTGCGGACCGTGTTGGTTCCGGAGCTGGCCCAGGTGATCAAGGTGGTTGGGGCGGCGGGGGAGGGTGAGGTCTTCGACCGGTTCGTGGCGCAGACGGCTCCGTTCGTGGAGTTGTTGGACGGGGTCGCCGACGTGAAGGTCGGCGTGGCTCAGGCGATGCGGGGCTTCCTGAACCAGATGGAGCTGACGGATCGTCAGGCGCTGGTCATGTTCATCTTCATGATGACGGAGTTGGCGGTCGCGTTCGCGATGGCGTTTGTCCTGCCGGTGGAGGCGGCGGCGCACATCGTGAAGACCCGGACGATCATCCAGACGATCCTGCGGTCGTCGATGGTGCGGGCGGCGGCGAGTAGCACGGCGATCCAGATGTTGTTCATGCCGGGGTCGTCGTTGTTGGCGCAGATCAGCATGCTGGCTGATGGTCTGGTGCCGGGGGTCGACTGGGGGCAGGTCGGTAAGCAGGCGTTGTACGGGTTGGCGGTGGCGGGTGTGACCACGGCGGCCGGGCCGGCGTTGGGCCGGTTCGCGGGGGTCGTGGGTGGTGGTCTGGCGAAGTTCGAAGTGTCGGATACCACGCGTGACCTGTTGACCCGTTTGTGGATGGTGCCGGTGTCGGAGGTCGGCCTGGAGGTGGTCGGCGATATCGCCGCCAGCTACATGGTCGACGGGACCTACGACCCCGGCGGTCTCGGTATGGCCGTGATTTCCGGGGCGTTGTCGGGGACGGGTGAGCTGGGCGCGTCCGGGGCCGGGGCCGCTGCGCGTCGCGTGGCTGTCGGTCTGGGGTTCAATCCGACCCGGCCCCGGTGGAACATGCCCGCCGGTCCCGGTTTCACCGCCGACGGCAAGCCGGTCGCGCCGGTGCCGCCGCCCATCCCGGTCACTGCGGACCCGTCCGCCTATCAGCCGGAGGTCGGCGATCCGGCGGGTGCGGGCTCCAGCGGTCAGGCCCCGGTGCCCGTCCCGCCGGTGCCGGCACCGGCGCTGTCACCACCGGCACCGTCGCTGTCGCCACCGGCACCTGCGGCGCCTGAACCGATGCCAGCGCCGTCGTGGTCGGCACCGGACCTGCCCGCGCCGTCGTGGTCGACGCCGGACCTGCCGGTTCCGTCGTGGTCTGTGCCGAACTTCTCGGTGCCGACGGTGCCGACGGTGCCGGTGGTGCCCGTGCCGGAGTGGGTAGCGGTCGCTGGTGCGCCGGTGGTGGAGCAGTGGCAGCGGTTCCAGCGGGAACTGGTGGACCGTTACGGTGGGTTGTTGGCCGGGACGGGGCAGGCGCGGCAGTTCCTGGCCGGGCTTCCCGTGCCGGTCGAGCAGGTGTTCACCGAGTGGGCCGACGCCCGGCAGAACGACCCGGCCGTCCCCGTTTTCCTGTCTCAGGTCGGTCTGCCCGCCACCGCCCTGACCAGTCAGTTCCTGTTCGGTGTCCGGGACCGGGCGGTCGCCCGGATCACCGAGACGCTCGCGGGGTCGATCCCGGCGGGCGGGCAGATCCCGGCGGCGGTACGCCCGGAGCAGGTTGTCGCGGCGCTGCCCGGGGAGTTCGACCGGCAGGCGTTGCGTTCGATCGCGCACCTGGCCGTCGAGCATCACCTCGATCAGTACTTCACCACGGGCGCACCGGCGACCGCCCCTCTGCCCGGCGGAGTCGTCCTGCCCGGGGGCGTCGTCCTGCCAGGCGGCGTCGTCCCGCCAGGGGGCGTCGTCCCGCCGGGGGTGGCTGGCGTGCCGGGGGGTTCCGGGGCGGCGGCGCCGCCGTCGGACGCCGTGCGGGCCGCGGTCGAGCGGGAGGTGCGGGCCCACGTGGACCGGAGTCTCGACGCGATCCTCGGCGCCACCCCACTACCCGCCGCACCACTGACCGCACCAGTGACCGTGCCGTCGGCGGCGGTGGTCAGGCCCGACGCCGCGCAGGTGAGCGCCGTGGCGGACGTGGTCCGGCAGGCGGTCACCGACCTGCCGGCCCGTGTCACGGCCGCGGCCATCCCCGACGCCACCGCACCGCACACCACCGCACCGGACACCACCCCTTCCGGCACGGACACCTCGGCACACCGGCGTGCTGACCTGCCGCCGGTGACTCCCGAGCAGCACACCGCAGCAGCGACCAGCCAGGCAGAAGATCAGTTCACCGCCCTGGCCCGCAAGTACGGCGTCGCCCCGGCCAGCCACGACACCCTCGCCGGTTCCTTCCAACGGGACTGGGCCAACGGATACCACCAGGTACTCGCCCAGGCCACCGGCAACGCCGCGCCCGCCATCCCCAGCGTGCCGGGCACGTCCGGGGTTCCGGGCACCCTCAGCGCGCCGGGCACTCCGGGCACGGCTGGGACGCCGGCCACGCCGGAGGCGGCCGGCGCCTCCAGTAGGGTGCCGGGTGGTGTTGCCCCCCGCACCGACGGCACGCCGAACCACGACCACACCAGCGACAGGACGCCGGTCAGTGACATGTCCGCCTCCGGCGACGACAGCATCTTCAGCCGCGATGGCAGGCCCGACGACACCTTCACGGTCAGTGACCTGTCCTCACTGGACGGGCCGATCAGTCGCGGCCCGGGCAAGCCCGACAGCGGGGACAGGGATCCGTTCAGTGACGTGTCCTCGTTGGCCGACTCGGTCGATGGTGAGCCGGTCAGGCGCGATTTCTGGGACACGAACTCGTTCGGTGACGCCTCTTCGCGGGACGGGTTGATCAGCGGGACCCCGGTCGGGCGCGATGTCGGGGACAGGGCTCCGTTCAGTGACGTGTCCTCGTTGGGCGACTCGGTCGGTGGTGACCCGGTCGGACGCGGCGAGCCGGCCAGCACGGCACCGGAGCCGGCGGTCGCGGCGACCGGGCCGGCGGCGTTGCGGTGGGGTGCTGGGGTGGGCTCGTTCTCGGCTGGTGTGGGCGTGGAGGCCGGGTCGTCGTCGGGTTGGGCGGCTGGGGTGGCGCCGTCGGTGGAGCGGGTTGACGGTGGTTGGCGTGTGTCGTATCGCAGCGTGGAGGGTTTGCCTTCGTGGGGCGAGATGACGCGGGTGCATTCCGATCGGTTCACGTGGCAGGGCCCGGAGCCGCTGCGGTTTGTGCCGACGCCGGGGGAGCAGCGTCCGTTCCGGGTGGAGACGGCGGGGAAGAATGCGGGGGTACGGGTCCACGTCGACCATTGGGTGCACGGTGAGTCGGGGACGGTGGTGTTCCGTCTCCGGTTGAATCCTGACCCGAACGTGGATCGGGACTCGATCCTGGGCACGTTGCGTGCGGTCGAGCAGTGGGTGGTGCAGACCAACCAGCGGGTGCGGCCGGAGCGCGGGCCGCAGGCGGTGGCGGTGGTGTTCGACCCGGAGGCTGGGACGGAGGTTCGGCTCAGCTCCTACGGCAGTGACCTGCGGGACAGTGATGATGTCTGGGTCAGCAGGGACGGCTCGGCGGGTCGGATCGACCAGTTGCACTGGCTTGCGGGTCTTCCGTCCCGCGCCTACGGGCATGAGTTGAAGCACTTCGCCGGGGTCCCGCACGACGGTTCGCCGGATGATCTGCTCAGGACGTCCAGGAGCGTGGGTGACGACCATCTGCACGAGCCGGGGTTCACCGGCTGGGAACTCGACCAGATCCGCGCGACGGCCGCTTCGTATGTGGCTCCCACGGTCGCGCCCCGGCCGGCTCGGTCGCCCGAGTCGGACTCGGGGTCGTCGGAGCAGGTCTCCGATTCGCTGCCGGGCCGGCCGGCGGCGATGGAATGGCACCCCGCGGCCGACGCCGACTCCGACGCAGGCGGGCAGCTGTCGGACGGCGATGGTTACGCCGTGCCACCGGGATTCCCCGGTTACGAGTCGGGGGTTTCTGACGCGCCGTTGAATCCCGGCGGTGAGCCACCGACCGGCGCCGGGCGGGTTGTTGTGATGGAGGTGGACGCCGAACCGTGGACGCCGGTGCCACCGCCGGTGACGACTGCCCTGGCCCCGCCCGAGATCGTGGCATCCCGGGCGTGGGATGGCTTCTTTCAGCAGGTGCTGGACAGGGCGGGGGGCCAGGTGGCGGAGACGCTCGGTCTGCCGACGGTGGAGGTTGATGATGTCCGCCATTATCTGGCCATCGAGCTTGACCGGATCGTCCAGCGTACGGATATCCGGCAGCGTCTGCAGTTGTCCAGTCCTTCCTTGGAGGTGCTGCGGCAGGCGTTGGATTCCAGGGAGAGGTCTGTGCCCGGCCTGACGCAGATTTTGCCGCACCTGGTCCTGGAGGCGTTCGGGATCAATATCGCGGTGTTCGGCAGCGAGACCGTCAGGCACGATCAGGGTGCTGGTCCTGCTGGTGCCGGCACCGGTCAGGGGCGCCTGCGCCGGTCTGCGGGCCGGGGACCGGCGGCAGCGCACGGCGGGCCCGACTCCGGTGAGTTCGGCTCCGAGTCGATGGTCCAGGATTCAGGCGATCGGGCAAGACTCCCAGCTGATGTGGCGGCCGGGTGGACGGCGGGGGACCCTCCGCAGCTGACCGACGGGTACACCAAAAAGGTCCAGGTCGACCGGTATGGGCATCTGACGATCAGGCTGGGCGGCAAGATGCCGGGTGTCGGTGTGGTCGCTGCGGGCCGGGAGGCGATGGTCTGGTTCGGCCGCAGGGACGGGTCGTCTGGGGGTGAGCCGGCCGCGTGGATCAAGGTCGGGAGCCTGGACGACCGGGACGGCGGCCCGTTCTGGCGGTGGCTGGACCCGGCCCCCACCGAGGACGACCTGAACAGGCTGAAGACCTACAAGAGCAAAACCGAGCGTGCGGGCGAGTGGACGGCGGGGGACCCTCCGCAGCTGACCGGCGGGTACACCAAAGAGGTCCGGGTCGACCGGCTTGGGCATCTGACGATCAGGCTGGGCGGCAAGATTCCGGGTTTCGGTGTGGTCGCTGCGGGCCGGGAGGCGACGGTCTGGTTCGGCCGCAGGGACGGGTCGTCTGGGGGTGAGCCGGCCGCGTGGATCAAGGTCGGGAGCCTGAACGACCGGGACGGCGGCCCGTTCTGGCGGTGGCTGGACCCGGCCCCCACCGAGGACGACCTGAACAGGCTGAAGACCTACAAGAGCAAGACCGAGCGTGCGGCCGGGTGGACGGCGGGGAGCCCGCCGCAGCTGACCGGCGGGTACACCAAAGAGGTCCAGGTCAACCAGCGAGGGCGGCTGGCGATCAGGCTGGGCGGCAAGATTCCGGGTGTCGGTGTGGTCGCTGCGGGCCGGGAGGCGACGGTCTGGTTCGGCCGCCGCCGCACGGACGGGTCGCCTGAGGGTGAGCCGGCCGCGTGGATCAAGGTCGGGAGCCTGAACGACCGGGACGGCGGCCCGTTCTGGCGGTGGCTGGACCCGGCCCCCACCGAGGACGACCTGATCGCGGTGTTCGGCAGCGAGACCGTCAGGCACGATCAGGGTGCTGGTCCTGCTCGTGCCGGCACCGGTCAGGGGCGCCTGCGCCGGTCTGCGGGCCGGGGACCGGCGGCAGCGCACGGCGGGCCCGACTCCGGTGAGTTCGGCTCCGAGTCGATGGTCCAGGATTCAGGCGATCGGGCAAGACTCCCAGCTGATGTGGCGGCCGGGTGGACGGCGGGGGACCCTCCGCAGCTGACCGACGGGTACACCAAAAAGGTCCAGGTCGACCGGTATGGGCATCTGACGATCAGGCTGGGCGGCAAGATGCCGGGTGTCGGTGTGGTCGCTGCGGGCCGGGAGGCGATGGTCTGGTTCGGCCGCAGGGACGGGTCGTCTGGGGGTGAGCCGGCCGCGTGGATCAAGGTCGGGAGCCTGAACGACCGGGACGGCGGCCCGTTCTGGCGGTGGCTGGACCCGGCCCCCACCGAGGACGACCTGAACAGGCTGAAGACCTACAAGAGCAAAACCGAGCGTGCGGGCGAGTGGACGGCGGGGGACCCTCCGCAGCTGACCGGCGGGTACACCAAAGAGGTCCGGGTCGACCGGCTTGGGCAGCTGACGATCAGGCTGGGCGGCAAGATGCCGGGTGTCGGTGCGGTCGCTGCGGGCCGGGAGGCGATGGTCTGGTTCGGCCGCAGGGACGGGTCGTCTGGGGGTGAGCCGGCCGCGTGGATCAAGGTCGGGAGCCTGAACGACCGGGACGGCGGCCCGTTCTGGCGGTGGCTGGACCCGGCCCCCACCGAGGACGACCTGAACAGGCTGAAGAACTACGAGAGCAAGACCGAGCGTGCGGCCGGGTGGACGGCGGGGAGCCCGCCGCAGCTGACCGGCGGGTACACCAAAGAGGTCCAGGTCGACCGGTATGGGCGGCTGGCGATGAGGCTGGGCGGCAAGACGGCGGGTGTCGGTGTGGTCGCTGCGGGCCGGGAGGCGACGGTCTGGTTCGGCCGCCGCCGCACGGACGGGTCGCCTGAGGGTGAGCCGGCCGCGTGGATCAAGGTCGGGAGCCTGAACGACCGGGACGGCGGCCCGTTCTGGCGGTGGCTGGACCCGGCCCCCACCGAGGACGACCTGAACAGGCTGAAGAACTACGAGAGCACGACCGAGCGTGCGGCCGGGTGGACGGCGGGGGGCCCGCCGCTGCTGACCGGTGGGTCCAGCGACAATGCCGCCGCGGTGATACCCGCGTCAACCGGATCCGTGGGCATGGCATACCAGGCGGTGCGGGACGACGCGGTACCTGTCCCCGGATCCCACACAGACGACCCGATCCCACCGGTTGACGGGTCGTGGGCCCGTCCGGCGGTCGGGAATCCGGCGCAGGGCCAGCAGCGGCCAGGGGTGGCGAGCGCGCAGGTCGACCGGGGGCAACCGGCAGTGCGGACTCCGATGGCCGCCCCCGCGCCGCAGCCGCTGGAGGGTTGGCCGCAGGCGGCCGGGCAGGCTGGCGCTACGCAGAGACCAGCCGACGCGTTCTGGGATGTGGTGGTGGACAGGCCGTCGTTGGTGTCTGTCCAGCGGCCGGCCGTCGCGTCGGTGGCCGGCCCGGATCCGATGTTGCCGGTGCCGGGTGACGGGTACTGCATGCTGTACGCCTTCATCGCCACCGATCCGATCGGGGTCCGTGACGTGCTGCACCCGCACCTGCCCGTGGACCTGGCCCAGTTCCTGTCCGATCCCGGCCGGGTGCGTACCAGCGTGGTGGGGCTGGTCGGCTCGGAGGTACCCCGCGAGTCTGCGCTGACGCGGGTGAGCGCGCTGTTGCAGGCCCACGTCCGGGGGTACCTGGACAGCAACGCCGGGCGGTTGCCCGCCGATGTGACCAGGCAGCGGATCAACTTCCGCGAAGAGCGTGTGCGGCAGGTGGCGGCCCTGGACGACCAGCAGGTGCTGAATTGGCTGCGTTACCTTGACAGCCCTTACGTCACCGAAGCCGGGATGCTGCCTACGGCCGTGATCGAGCACCGGTACCAGGCGGTGCGTGCCGCGGCGATGCTGTCCGGCGGGCCGCTGGATCTCGGCGAGCCGACGGACGCGCCGCAGCGGCAACTGGACTTCCTCACGCAGCACGGCCAAGGCTTCCCGGTGGACGTCCTGGAACCGGGCACGGCCCGTGACTATCTGGTCGTCGTGTTGAGCCAGTCCGACCGTCAGCTCGAACCCGACGAGCTCGCCGTGGTCCGAGCAGTGGTGGACAACTGGAAACAGCAGTGGAGCGCCCCGGCCGGGGAGTTTCTAGGCCCCCTGCTGGCCCACGCCACCGGCCGCCGGGTCACCATCTGGCGGGAATCCGGGTGGGGGGCGCAACCGACGATGAGCGACGAGTACGGTCCGGCCGCCGGCCGGCCGGCCGACCTGTACCACGTCGCGGCCGACCCGAACAACCCGACCATCGTCAACCACTACAACGCGGCCGCGGTCAATGACGGTCGACAGGGCGCCGGGGCTTCCCCCGCGACGTCCGCGCCGGTCGACACCCAGCCGTGGCAGGTGCAGGTCGGTCAGGGGCCGCCGGCAGCGCGGACCTCGTCGCCTCCCCGGCTGACGGCCACTATCAGGTCGCGGCCCGACCCCGACCAACCGAACCCGGAACCACGCACCACACCACTGCAGCGGCGTCACCTCGACAAGGTACGGACCGAGATCATCTGGGCCACGCCCGCGGAAGTGTCGGCCGAACGAGACCTCGTGCTGTTGCGAGAGATCACAGACAGCGTCCAACCAGTCCCGGGAATGGACGACGCCTTTCCCTGGCGCGACTCTGACGACCCGCGCGGACGGGTCTATGCGCCCTTCGCCGACGAGAACGGCCAGGTACACCCCGTCGTCCGTGCCAACGCCGACCGCATCACCGCCAGCATGGACTCGGACAAACAGTTCCTGAGGGACATCGCCAGAAACCCGGACGATCCCCGGCTACCCGACGTACCGGACGAGGAGTTGGAGCGCCTGTGGCCCCTGCTCGAGCAGATGGTCGCAGCGGAGATCCGCCGACTGGTCCTCGGCGAATCATTGGAAAACCCACGAGTCGAAGTCCTCCGCATGACCGCAGACCTTCTGGAGCCTCACGAACGCGGACCCGACGTACTCGAAGGCAAGTTCGGATTGACCCTGGGCGCCCTCCCGC
Source organism: Micromonospora inyonensis (assembly GCF_900091415.1). Taxonomy (NCBI): domain Bacteria; kingdom Bacillati; phylum Actinomycetota; class Actinomycetes; order Micromonosporales; family Micromonosporaceae; genus Micromonospora; species Micromonospora inyonensis. Next base: position 1,080,766 of record NZ_FMHU01000002.1, read on the forward strand.
AACGATTCCTTATGGAATTGCTCGGCGTGTACCCCGGCGCCGTACTCGAAAATGCGCGACAAATGTCGACCTGGGAACGAGACTACCGGCTGTACCCATCCTATTCGATTAGCCTCGAAACCTCCCGCCCTTCCTACGGAGGTCATGGTCGTCGGTCTCGCGGTCGGCGACTTGTGGCTCCACGACGAGTCAAGCGCACCATCTCCATGAGCGCCGAAGGCTTCGCAAACTCCATTGTTTTCGCCAACACCGCACTCAAACCCCACGCCAGGGAACCCGACATCTACCGCACCAACTCGGTGTACCTGCAATTCACCGCCAGGATCCCCGACAACAACAACAGAATCCGCCGACAAGAAATCATGGTGCTCTTCGGTCTGAACAACCTATTCGACCCCACTATCAACCCCCATCGCATCGTCATCGCCGACTACGGCCCTCGCTACTACGACGAGGAAGAGAATTTCCCATCCATCAAACCCATCAAACAAGAACCCGACACCACGTCCCCACCGACCTGACCGCTGTACCGTGCCAAAACTCGTTTAGTGGCTTTGGCCTGGCATTTTGAAGATCATTTCAGCCTCGATTCGTCAGAGGGTTTTGATCCCTCGTCGTCCGTTTTAGCTTGACCGTTTTGTCTCATGCGATGGGGGGCGGGGTCGGCGCGTGTCGCTGCGTGGGCGCCGGGTCTCCGGGTCCGGGTGATCTCTCTGCTGGTAGGGCCGGGGTGGCGGGTCAGGTCGGCGGGGGTATCAGGCCAAGGCGGTGCCAGCAGAGTAGGAACGCCTCAGCCCAGGGCCAGGTGTCGGGGATGGACAGGATCTTCCGGCGGGAGGGGCTGGTCAGCTTGGCGGGTAGGTGCAGCAGCCGGTAGCGCAGGGTGCGGGGTTCGGCGTCGGCGAGGTCGGGCTGGTCGTGCAGGCCGAGCAGTCGGGTCCAGGCGGCCATATCGGCGGCGATGTTCGCGGCCAGGACCCAGCCGCGGTTGACGGTCTAGGTTTTCGAGGGCAGGTTTCGCAGGCCCATGGCCTTGTTGGTGCGTACCCGATCTTCCACTCCTGCGTGCGAACGGTGCAGCACGTCGAGCCATTGCGGCTGGTGGGAGCCGGCCACGCCGTGGATGCGGCGGATGTTGGTGGCGACGATCGAGTACCGCCAGCCGGTACGTTTCTCCAGGGCGGTTAGCTAACCCTGTTTTCCGCGAGTCCCGAGTTTCCGCAGGTCATCGGCTTGTGAGATCGGGTTCAGCAGTGATGGCGGCGGCATCAGTTGGCCTGTTGCGACGGCGGTCGCGGCCTGATCCGGGCGCTCCGCCGTCGCCGCGGCGGGCATGGCGGGCACGACGGTTGTGTTGGCCTTGGGCTGATGAGGCGGTGAAGCAGCGTCGGCGGGCAGCGGCGGTGATCGTGCGGGATAGCCGGTGAGCCGCGACGCCTACCTCGATCTGGCCCTGATGCTTGGCGATCCGTTGGGTAGCGCGGGTCAGGTCAGCCCCCAGGGCTCTCGCAAGGTCGAGGTATGCCCGTTTTAGGTGAGTCCGAGGAGGCGTAGGGATCGGTACGGGGCTCGGCCGTTTCGGCGTAAGGTCGGCGCGATCGAGGTGACGCCGTCCAAGCGGAGAAGGCTGATCGCGGTGTTGCGGAGGGTGGCCAGTACGCGGGGTGCGCGGGGTGCGTTGCCGGTTCGTAGCCGGCTGGCGTCCTCGCGGTAGGTGGTGTCCCTGATGTGGTGAAGAACCTCGATTGCCCAGTGTCCGCGTAGCCAATCGGTCAGCTCGTCGGGGCTGGCCTGGGCTGCGGTGAGGCTGGTGATGGCGTAGACCGTGACGGTGGACCACCGGCCGGTGGCCGCGTTGTACCGTCGGCGCCGGATCCGTAACGCCTGAACCGCGTGCGGAAAGTCCAGGGCGAGAGGCCCGAGGCAGGTACGGCCCGCAACTGGCGGATGTCGTAGCGGCCGTGCCCACGCTCGCGGGTCTCGTCCAGTGCCGGGATCTTCGCCCAGGGCAGGGACTTGACCTGCCGATACAGTCGCGGCTGGTTGCGCTTGACGACGAAGACGTAGCCGGCCTTCTTCTCTTCGACCAGTCAGCGGGCATGCTCACGTTGGGTATGCAACGCATCCGCCGTGACGATCGCCCCGGCCAGGTCCAGACCGTCGAGCAGTGGCACGAACCGGCTGATCTGACCGGAAAAACAACCGTGAGTGGGCAGGCGGCAGCGTCGGGGCGGAGCCCCGACGAGGTTGTGAACTTGTCCGGCGGGTGCGGTGCTGGTCAGGCGGGGTGGAGCTGAACGATGTGGCCGAGGGCTTCGAGCTGGCGGATGAGGCTACGGGTCTTGCGGTGCTTGTTGATGTGAGTGGCGTAGTGATCCGGGCCAAGGTCGATGAATCTGGCCGTCGGGTCGGCCAGGATGTGCCAGACGATCGTCAGGATGGATCTGGCGATCGCGACCAGGGCTCTGGCCTTGCCTCGGCGTTTGACCAGGCGTCGGTAGCGTTCGCCGAGGAAGGTGTTGGTGCGGGCGGCCGCGGCGGCGGCGTCGCCGAGCACGCTTTTGAGGTAAGGACTGCCGTGGCCGGTCGGTCCGCGCCGGGTCTTCGGCCCGGACTGCATGGTGCGAGGGGACAGTTTCGTCCAGGACACCAGGTGGCCAGCCGTGGGGAACTGGGCCATGTTCCCGCCGGTCTCCGCGATGATGATCTGAGCGACTCGAGACCCGACGCCGGGGATCTCGTCGAGCCGTTCCAAGACCGAAGGCATCATGGCCGCAGCGGCACGGCGGCCTTCATCGGTGCCAGCCGCAGGCAGAGCGACGATCAGCTGATCGATTTTGACTGTGAGCTTGTCGATCTCGGCGTCGAGGGCATCGATCTGCTGCAGCAGGACGGCTGCGATCGTGGCGTGATGGTCGTCGAAACGGCCGGTCAACGCCTCAACCAGGGCGGGACGTTTGACCCGCAGCTTGCCCAGGGCGAGCTCGGCCAACCGGTGGGGATCACGTTCACCCGCGACCAGGGCGTCGATCATCGCCCGCCCGGACAGCCCGAGGAAGTTCGTGGCCACCGTGGACAGCTTGATCAGAGCGTCTTCCAGCAGCTTGTCCAAGCGCAGCTTGTATCGGGTCCGGTCCGCGACGAGATCGTGGCGCAGTCGGGTGTAGTCGCGGATGTCCCGGATCGCCTTGGGCGGGACGAACGAGGGCCGCAGCATCCCGTGCTCGTTGAGCTTGGCCAGCCAGACCGCGTCGAGCTTGTCGGTCTTCGGTCGGCCAGGGACCTGCTTGACGTCGTTGGCGTTGACCAGCCATACGGTCACACCGTGGGCTTCCAGGATGTAGTAGAACGGCCGCCAGTAGTCGCCGGTCGACTCCAGAACGACACGTTCGATCTGATCGGTGACCAACCGCTGGGCCAAGGCGCAGAGCTCGTTGGTCGTGGACACGACGTCCCAGACCAGCGTCACCCTGCGGTGCGGCTGAGTCGGATGCGGCAACCGGGTGCAGACTTTTCCGGACGCCTTCGCGACGTCGATGGCGGCGACCCGCTCGAGCCGGATCTCATGGTCAGGGTCGTGGATCTCTTCAGGTTCTCGTGACATGCCACCGGGCTCCATGAGTAGAAGGGGGTGGGAGGTCGCCCGTGGGCCACGGTCGGGAACCAAGAAATCTGACCGGCGTGCTCGAAGCAACAGTGTGCGACCCATCCAGGTCGGGCCCCGCGCCAGACTCGTTAACGGCTTCAAGTGCCAAGATCCCATCGGCGTCGGCGGGCGACCGAAGCGCAGTTTTTCACGCCATAGCGGCGTGCTCGGCACAGGGTGACTCGTTCGTCTTCCCGTCCACGTCGATCTGCGCCAGGACGATCTGTTCGGCCTGATCCAGCGCGGCCAGCAGATGCACCTGGGCGCCGGCCGGGCCGCTGCCTCGTAGTGTCTTGCCGTCGACCGCGATCACCCGTCGGCCCGCGCCGGTCAGACCCGCCCGCTCCAGCAGCCAGCGACACACCGCGGCGTCCAGAGAGTCGGCGTCGATGCCGGTCAGCACCCGCGACGGGGTGCTGTCGTCAGGCACCCGCCGCACGCCGGTGAACGCGTCGCGAGTGGCGCCGAGCCGGTCCCACACCACGTCCGGCAGGTCAGCGGCCCACTCGACGATCTCCACGACCCGGCTGGAACCCGATACCACCGCCGCGATCGCCATCGCGAGCAGCCCCGGCAGCGGATGGATCCGACCCCGTGCGTCTCGCGGGTCCGGGACCTGGGCGAGGGCCTGCAACAGCCCCGGCGCGTCCTGTTCCGACAGCGGCGACACGCCGGACAGACGTGCGGACAGCCCGCCGATCAACGATGATGCTTCCACGAACGCGGTCCTTCTCGATCATCCAGCCTAGACACCCTGAATGATCACCAGAAGACCGCGTTCTTCTATGCACCCACCAGAACCGGCGTGACTACCCCACAACCGGCTATCCGGTCATATCTCAACCTTGCGAAGACCCTGCCGTCCGGCCTCGCCGCTTTCCGGAAGGCGCGACACAGGCCGACATCATTCCGTCACGATCATCCCAAGACCCAATGCCACGTAGCCTAATTTGATCATGTTGTTGTGCTGGGTCTTTGTGGATGGTCGGCGTGGTGGCGTGACCGGCAGGTCGGGTGCTGGTGTGCTTGCCGGTCATGTCCGAGACGGTGGCGGTGACGGCGGATCAGGTGTCGTTGGGGGTGCTGGTGTCCGCGGTGCCGCGGGATGCGGTGGACGCGGCGGTGGCCCGGTTTGGGGTTGGGGCCAAGCGGTCGGATGGGAAGCTTCCGCCGCATGTGGTGGCCTATCTGACGATGGCGTTGTGCCTGTTCGGTGAGGATGACTACGAAGAGGTCGCCACGAAGGTCACCGGGGCGTTGACCCGGTTCGGCTGCTGGGACGCCGCTTGGTCGGTGCCGACCGCGTCGGGGATCAGCCAGGCGCGGCAGCGGCTGGGCGCGCCGGTCATGGAGGAGATCTTCGAGTCGGTGGTGCAGCCGGTGGGCACGACTGATACGCGGGGGGCGTGGCTGCGGCGGTGGCGAGTCCTTGCTATTGACGGCTTCGATGTGGACCTGCCGGACACGCCGGGTAACGCCGCCGAGTTTGGCTACGCCGGCTCGGGGGGCAACCGGTCGGCGTATCCGAAGGCGCGGGTGGTGGCGTTGGCCGAGTGCGGCACGCACGCGTTCCTGGCCGGGGAGGTGTCCGGCTATGGCACCGGGGAGCAGACATTGGCGATGCGGCTGTACCCGCGGCTGCGCCGCGATGAGCTGCTGACCGCCGACCGGGGGTTCTACTCCTTCGACGCCTGGTCTGCTGCGGCGGGCACCGGGGCGGCGTTGCTGTGGCGGGCGCCGACCGGGCTGCGGCTGCCGGTCGTGCGGGTGCTGGCCGACGGCACGTATGTGTCCGTGGTGATCAACCCGAAGATCCGCGGCGCCCGCCGGGACCGCGTCGTCGCCGCTGCCCGCGCTGGGCAGGATCTGGCCCCTGAGCTGGCGTATCTGGTACGAGTGGTCGAGTACGACGTGCCCGACCGCGACGGCGACGGCACCGGCGAGCTGATCGTGCTGCTGACCACCGTCCTCGACCCGGCCGAGGCCCACGCGGACGAGCTGGCCGAGGCCTACCACCTGCGCTGGGAAGAAGAGACCAGCAACGACCAGCTCAAGACGCACCTACGCGGCCCGGGCCGTCTGCTGCGCTCAAGGCTGCCGGAGCTGGCCTACCAGGAAATCTGGGCCTGGCTGATCGTCCACCACGCCCTCGCCGCGTTGATCACCCGCGCGGCCGAAGCCGCCGACCTCGACCCCGACCGGATCAGCTTCACCCGCGCGCTGCGAATCGCCCGCCGTACCGCCACCGGGACGGCGGGCATTCCCCCCTGGAGACTGGACTGACCACCTGCCCCACGCACTCGCCGAGCTGGGCCGCAAGCCGCTACCGCCCCGCCGGCACCGCAGCTGCCCCCGGGCGGTCAAACGAGCCCGCCACAACAGCTACCGCGTCAAGAAACACCACGAACCGGCCAGCATCCGCCACGACGGCCCAGCGACCATCCGGTTCTGGGGCCTCAAACCCCCACCACCGGCGGACCCGCCCGCCGCCACCAGCCAGAAAGGACTACCAGAAACACCCGGCCAGACCCGCCCAGCCAGCCGGCGTCAACACCACAGCCCGGACACGCTGACCCGCCCGCCGCACCACACCCGCCGGAAGCCCGTCCGGGCACAAACGACCAGCACAACAACATGATCAAATTAGGCTACGTGGCATTGTCCCAAGACCATCCCGCCGACATTGATCAACTTTTTGATCCCTGGTCGCACGTTCGTTACGTAGCAACACCCCTTGACGGATTCGCATCGCAGCCAATAGTCTTTGAACATCGGCCGTAAGGGTCCTTTTCGTTCTTGCATTGACGTGGGGGGAGAGGCCACTTGCTTGTCCCGGCTGCGCGAACAAAAAAGGTCATAGTAGAGGGAACTCATCGGACTCGGGCGCCCGAGGAGACCTGGGAATGGATTAAGCCGGTGTTACCCAGAGTGGGCATCACCAGGATTGCCGACGTAACCTGGCTGGATACCATCGGCATTTCAGTCTATCAGGCTATACGGCCCAACAGCTGGTCGCTGTCGGTTTCTCAGGGAAAAGGCGTCACTCCATTGCTCGCGCGAATCTCCGCAGTCATGGAAGGCATTGAGGTATGGCATGCGGAGCGCCCCGCGTTGCCGTCCACGGAGGCCACTGTCGGGGAAATGCGTCCGGGGCTCGGTTATGACCCGGAGGAGCTGACCCTCGCCGAGCGGCACTTCCTGCACGACGACTGCCGCGTGACCTGGCTGCCGGCCCAGAGCGTGGACACCGGGACTCCCACCCATGTGCCGGCGCAACTACTCGTCCTGGACGGACGGGTTTCCCGGACCTGGGAGCCACCCCTGTTCTACCCGAGCAGCAACGGCCTGGCCAGCGGGAACACGCTCGACGAAGCGCTGCTGCACGGCATGTACGAAGTGATCGAGCGCGACGCGATCGTCCGGGCGGCGTTCGGCGGCGACGGGTCGCGGCCACAGAAGCTGGACCTGTCCACGGTCGATGCGCCGTCTGTCCGCACCACGCTGGAGCTGTTCGGCGTCGCGGGTGTGAACGTCAGCGTGCGCCGGCTGCCGAGTCAGGTTGCCGTGCCGACCTTCGACGCGATTATCTGGGACGATGCCCTCCCCGTATCGTTTCGTGGGATCGGTTCGCATCTCGACGCCGCGGTCGCGCTTTCCCGGGCACTGACGGAGGCGGCTCAATCGCGGACGACCGCCATAGCCGGATCGCGCGACGACCTTGGCAAGAAGCCTTACCGATCGACAGGCACGCCGCCGGCGGCGCGACCGTCATACGAGAGTGACCGGCTAGATTTCACCGCCGTGGAATCTGTGCGCATTTCTGACACCGCCGAAGAGGTGCGCGAGCTCACCAGTCGAATCCTGAATTCGACTGGCGCCCCGCCTGTCTACGTGAATCTCACCCGCGACGACATGGGTGTCCCCGTGGTGCTGGCGGTGTGCCCTGGAATGCGATACAAGGCACTTCACTGAACTGTCTCGGAAACGTTGAGAGACGAGGAAAGAGTGCAACGTATTCTTCATGTCGGGCCTACCCTGCCCGGCGCGGCCGATCTGTTGCGCGACACCGGTATAAAAGTGCTGCCGCCGGTCGTCGCCGGCGATCTGCTCCGGAGCGACCTGCGCGCCGGCGACGTCGTAGGCATTATCGACGGCTATTTTCACCAGGTCGGTGCTGTCCGGCACAAGGAGATTCTGCTACTGCTCGACCGCGGCGTTCGTGTCTTCGGCGCGTCGAGCATGGGCGCCCTGCGCGCCGTGGAGCTGCATCCCTTCGGGATGGTCGGGATCGGTGGGATATTCGCCGCATACCGGGACGGTGAGCTGGAGGCCGACGACGAAGTCTGCCTCCTGCACAGCCCGGCTGAGGAGGACTTCCGGCCGCTATCCGAGACGCTCGTGGCGATGAGGGCTACGCTCGCACTGGCGGTCGGGGACGGCGTGTGCGATCAAGCGGAGTGCGACGATCTGGTCAGTGCGTTGTCTCGGCGGCACTTCTCGGATCGGTCCTACGGCCTGCTTCCGTCGCTCGCCACCTCGATAGGGATGCCGGCGGCGCGGGCGGAGGAGCTCATGCGGTTCTGCAGAAGCCACCGCCAGGATCCCAAGCGGGACGACGCCTGGGCCCTGATCAAGGTTATGACCGGGATGCCGGAGCGTGACACCACCGCTCCGGTGCTGCCGGAGCGCTGCGCACGGACGAGTTACCTGCACGTCTGGGAGATCGCCGCGGCCGGCCGTGCGGCGGGCGACCCGGGCGCGCGTACGGCCGATATCAACCGGTTGCGAGTCATGCAGCTTATGGGGGAGGACTATCCCCGCCGCTACGAAGAGCTCGTGCTGGAGAGGATCGAGGCAGAATGTCGTGCACAGTGCGGCGATCGAGGAGCCGAGCCGGCCGGCGACACCACGGAGACCGCGCTGCGGCACGGTGCGCACCGGGGCTTCTATCGATGGCCCGGGGGTGCCGCCAAGCTGCCGTTCCTCAAGGAGTGGACTACCGCGGGGGAGAGGTCCCGGCTGTCCGTCCGGGAACAGCTCGTCAGGTTCCTGGTGCGTAGCTATCGCTGGGGCCCGGGAGTGCTGCCGGACGAGGCGGCGCTGGCCTGGGCTCGGACGCAGCCCGCCTGGGCGAACGCCGGAGACATCAACGACCGGGCCTGGGAGATCAACGACAGGATCACCGCACAGCGGGACGGTCTCAGCATCGCAGCGATCAACGACGATCTTGTGCTCGACATGGTGGCCACATGCTGGGAGACCACGCGCGAGGACTTGCCTCTGGCGGCCCTGGACCGCGGTCTCGGCGCCGTCGACAGCGTGATCGCGGCGGCCAAGCCGTACTACCTCTTCTTCCGGTATGGCGACGGCACTTCCCTTCGGTCCGACGATGGCGCTCACGGCGCGCACCTGTCGCACAGGTGACGCCTCCGGCACTGGTCACCCGGCTGGTGCCGGGAACCAGCCGCCACGGGTTCTACCAAAAACGGCACCACGCAGTAATCACATAACAGTTGGCCCCGGAATCGGACGGCGGCCGCCGCTACGAAAGGAAGATCCATGATCAAGACGACTGGTACGCCCTCGGACGCCGAACTCGACGAGATCTTTTCCGGTGACAGGCGCGCCGAGGAGATCGCCAAGTACTACGTGACCAACGAGGTGAGCGCCTCGGTCGAGGACCTCATCGACGGCTAAGTCCGGCTCATCCGAGTCCGGTCCGACAACCGAGCCGAGGTGCGGGCACTGACCATCATGGCGGCCCGCTGGTGCCAGGGCGCGACTGAGCGCGCCCTGGCACCTCCACTCCGGATTGAGAGAGGTCGCCATGACAACGACGACAACGACGGTCGCGCCCGCCGGCGGTGACGCCATCGGGGCGGCGGTCCAGGCGTGTCACCGCGCAGGGTCCTCTGCCGGGATCGCCCATGCGGTGCTCGAGCGCGACGACGGGATGCTGACCGTCAACGACGCCGCGGTCTACCTGTCTGAGGACACCACCTGGTCCGAGGTCGAGCGGCGTGCCCCGCTGGCGGCTACCGGGATGGTCCTCGACCTAGGTTGCGGAGCCGGGCGGCATGCGCGGGCGCTGATGCGGCGGGGACTCGACGTCCGCGGCGTCGACAACTCGCCCGGTATGGTCGCCGTGGCCCATTCCCTCGGCGTTGATGTCGAACTCGCCGATCTGGGCGCGCTCCCCGCCGATCTGGGCACCTTTGACACCTTCCTGTTGCTGGGCGGCAACCTCGGTCTGTTGGGCAGCCGCGCCGCGGGTCGTCACATCCTCTCCTCGCTGACCCGGCTGGCACGGTCCGGCGCCCGGATAATCGGAACCGGAATAAACCCGTACCGCCTCACCCACGCCGCCCACCAGCGGTACGGCGAAGGCAACGTCGCCGCCGGCCGGATGTTTGGTCAGTACCGGATGCGGGCCCGCTTCGAGGATGTCAGCAGCGACTGGTTCGACTTGCTCTTGCTCTCCCCGCAGGAGCTGGGCGGACTGGCCGAGGGCACCGGCTGGACGCTCTGCGACCTCGACGAGGACGACACGTTTCCGATGTACACGGCCACCCTCCGACTGGGCTGACCAACGTAAGCAGCGGTTGTCAAGCTCGGCTGGTGAGGGTGGTTGACCAGGGGTTTGGCGTTGTCGGCTTGGTTGGGCTTGGGTGTTTCACGCTGGTCGGCATTGCGGGTCGAGCCGGCCGGCGTGACGCCGGTCAGCTGTGCCGACGTTGGGGTGACCACTGCTGGGTGGTGGGGGCTCCGCCGCGCGTCCCGCGTCTCTACGTAGATCATCAAACGGGTTCGTCCCCAGCTGGTGCGGGGGCCCGACAGCGTGTAACCGAGCTTGGGCGGGGCGCGGCGGGGCGGGGCGGCCCTTGGTCAGTTACGAGCTTGGTGGCTCTACGTCATGTCGGGCTCGCCCCGCCGGGGAGGGGGTCTGTGTAGTTATGCAGGTGTGCTGGTCAGGCCGCCGGGGCGAGGACCTCACGACGGGTGCGGTCGGCGGCGATGTCGGGATTGAACGCCTCGCGTCGGGTGACGACCGCGTACAGCCAGCGCGGCAGGCTGGCCGCGCACGCGGCGCGGGCGGCGGCGGGGGTGAGCCGGTCGCGGTCGCGGCGGGTCAGGTGGGCGAACCGGGCGGCCAGGACCGGGTTGTGCGGCAGGGCGCCCCACACCGTCCGCCAGGCGGCCAGTCGTAGGGCTGGCCGGCCCCGGCGGCTGATGGTGGTCTGCCCGCGCAGGGTGGCCGAGGTGTGCTCGGCCGGGCTGAGCCCGGCGTGTTTGACCACGCTGCGCGCCGAGGCGAATCGGGTCAGGTCCCCTGTTTCGGCCAGGATGATCGCCGCGCCGACCGCGGACGGTCAGGGAATCGAGGTGACCAGGGCGGTCAGGCCTATTGCGTCCAGCACGCCGACCATGCGCGCTTCGACCTCGGCCAGCCTGCTGGCGGTGTGCTCCCAGTCGTCGAACAGGAACCCGACGCGTTCCAACGCGCCGGGTCGCTGCGTGGCCGCCCCGGCCGGATCGGCCAACGCGGCGAAGAACCCACGCACGATGGCGTAGTACAGCCGCGTGGCGCCCAGACGGGGCAGCTGGGCGCGGGCGGCGGCGGTGAACGCGTCCAGCCCACCACGGGCCAGGCCGGGCAGGTCACCGCCGGCGTCGACGACCACCCGCAGGCAGGCCAGCCACGTCGTGGAGTCCAGGGGCTTGGCCGCGGCGGCGAGGACCGCCGGCCAGCAGCAGCCAGCAGGTCGGTGATCTGCTGGACACTTGCGGTCGCCTCGGTGACCAGCCGAGCCCGCCGCGCACCCAGGTGCCGCAACCTGGCCGAGTCCACCGCGGCCCGCTCGGGCAGGTAGCACTCGACCCCACCCGGATCGACTGGAGGGCGCGGCTCGCGGACGCCGCGATCCCGTTCCAGGTCGTCGACGGGCGGCCGGTCAACCCGGGTGCACCGACCGGCATCCGGTACGGGCGGGGCGAGCTGGGCCACTGGGGTGAGGGCCGGGCCGCCGACGCGCTGGTCACCGCGACCGGCCCGGACGGCAGCCGGTGGATCGTGTTGGTCGAACGCGAAGACGGCCACGGCTGGGCGCTGCCGGGCGGCGGGATCGACCCGGGCGAGCTGCCCGCCGCCGCGGTGCGGGAGCTGGAGGAGGAGACCGGGCTGCGGCTGCCCGACGTCGAGTGGACGGTGTCGCCCCCGCGTCTCGTGCCCGACCCGAGAATCCTGTCCTGAGTGACCGCCCTGGTAGGGCTGACCGCTCGCCCGTATCCCGGCCTTCCGACCGGGCGCCTGCAACGACGGCCGCCACCGCAGCCGACAGCGGTATTCAGCCCGATGCTTTCGCCCCCCGGTTCACGCCGGGTGGCCCGCCGAGATCTCCCGCTGACCGACCAACGCTGGCAACTCGTCCGCCGCCTGCTGCACAACCAGGACCTGCACATCGTCGACCGGGTCGTGCTCCTCTACGCCCAACCCCTCAACCGCATCACCGCGCTGACCGTCGACTGCGTCGACGCCAACGGCGACGGCATCCACCTCCACCTGGGCAGCAGTCCCGTCCGGCTCCCACCACCGCTGGACCGCCTCGTCACCGAAACCGTCGACCGCCGTGTCGGACACGCGGCCACCGGCCGCACCGCACCCAACCGGTGGCTGTTCCCCGGCGCCGCTCCCGGCACGCTGCTGAGTTCCGCACGATTGGGCGCCCGGCTGCGACGCCCTCGGTGGGGTTGAGGTCCGGGGCGTAGGCGGGCAACCGGATCACGGTCAGCCAGTCCCGGCCGGCGATCATCTGGCGCGTCGCTGCGCTGATGTGGGTGTTCAGATTGTCCCAGACCAACACGATCGGGCCGCCGAGTTGCTGGTGCGCGGCATCGAGCAGGGCGATGTAGTCGGCCTCGGCGAAACTGCGCCGCTCACCCTTGCGGCCGCGGTGGGTGACGGTGCGGTAGATCAACCGAGGACGTCGGCCGGGCTTGTAGCAGGTCAAACCCCGGATCGAGACCCGACCGGAGCCCTTGCCCGACACCGGCACGACCGGCGTGTGGCCGCGCCGGCCGCGCGCTCTACGACGAGATGACCGCCTGGTCTGATCACCTCAACGAGGCCGCTGCTTGACATTCAAGCTCGTGGGATGTCTTTCCCGATCTGTAGTGCCGACGACCAGTTGACCAGCGTTACCGTTGGCTCGGGGCTGAAAATTACGCCTGGGCCGGGTAGCCGAAGTTTTGTGTCCACCAGGGGCCGCCGTCGAGGTGCAAGCCGACGCCAATAACGGAGAATTCAGGATTCAGTAGATTAGCGCGATGTCCAGGGCTGTTCAGCCAGGAATGAATCACCTCGTGCGGCTGCCGCTGACCCTTGGCAATATTTTCTGCGGCGGGCTGGGCGTACCCGTGGGACCGCATCCGGTCGAAGGGCGTAACGCCATCTGGGTCGTTGTGGGAGAAGAAGCCGCGCCGCGCCATGTCGGTGCTGTGGCTGCGCGCCGCCTGGCGAAGCAGTTCATTGATTTTCAGTGGGGGCACGCCAGCCTTAGCTCTGGCTTGATTCGTCAAGCGCACCACCGTGTTCTCGAGGTGGGTCCGGCGGGTGTCAGGGCCAATGCTGACCGCCGGTCGAGCAGACCGAGTGTGCGCGGCCCCGCCGGAGCTCACCACGAAATAGTCGTCATCTTCGTCCACCTCATGAGACCGTCTCTGTGGTGGCACGCTCGTCGTCATACTCGCGGCTCCCCGGAACTTCACGACTGAGCCGTCCCGACGTTTACGCTTTTTACTGCTCGGCATGTCTTGTCCTCTTCGACTGTCGCTGCTCACGGATCCGCTTGTAGATGATTCACTGAGGTTGGAGTGCGGCTGCGTGGCCCCACGGGGCCCGCTCGCGCCGTCGTCCGGGGCCGTGCGGCTGGCTGCTCCGCTGGCGCTTCACACCAGCCGCGCGGTCATCCTCCCACGTCGGCGTGGGAACCAGGCGCCGAAGCCGGCCGGCTACGTGGCGGGCGAGGCCGAGGGGCCAACGGCGTCGGCGCCGACACCGCCGGCCAACTGCTGGTCAGCGCCGGCGAGAACCACGACCGGCTCACCTCCGAGCCGGCGTTCGCCATGCTCTGCGGCGTCGCCCCGATCCCCGCCTCGTCCGGCAGGACCACCCGGCACCGCCTCAACCGCGGTGGCGACCGGCAGGCCAACGCCGCCCTCTACCGCGTCGTGCTCTGCCGCCTGCGCTGGGATCCCCGCACCCGCGCCTACGCAGAGCGACGCACCAAAGAAGGACTGCCAAGAAAGAGATCATTCGATGCCTGAAGCGCTACGTCGCCCGCGAGCTCTACCAGATCATCACATCAAACGATCTTGAACTCGCAGCTTGACATCCAGAGGAGCATCCGCCCCAGATCAGGAACCCGTCCCGGCTCCGCCGGGACGCTGCCGCCTGCCCACTCACCGTCCATTTTCGGATCAGCACACGCGCTCTTGGCCGAGATCTCCGAGAGCGCGGACACCGACACCACGCCGACCAAGCCCTGACCGATGCCCACACGGCGTTGCTGGCCGCGCGGACGTCGACGCGTGCAGCGGCCCGGCTGACCGGGATCGCCCGCAGCACCGCGCACCGACGCTCCCGCACCCCGGTGACGTACGCACCCACACCTCGGCCGGTGCCGGCGAACCGACTGTCCGACGCCGAACGCGCCCGGATCCTGTCCGTGCTCGACAGCGACCGGTTCGTCGACACCACCCCGACCGAGGCATTCGCGACGCTGCTCGACGAAGGCGTCTACCTGGCCTCGATCTCCACCCTCTACCGCATCCTGCGCACCAACAATCAGGTCGTCGACCGGCGCCGCCAGGCCCGACACCCCACCCGGGCCCGCCCGGAGCTGACCGCCACCGGGCCGGGGCAGGTGTTCACCTGGGACATCACCAAACTGCCCGGCCCGACCAAGGGCGTCTACTACGACGCCTACGTCATGATCGACATCTGGTCGCGGTACATCGTCGGGCACCACGTCGCCGCCAGAGAAAGCGCCGAGATCGCCCACGACTTCATCACCGAGGTCATCGCCATGCACGGCGTCCCACAGGTCGTGCACGCCGACCGCGGCACCTCGATGACCTCCAAACGCGTCGCGGCGCTGCTGGCCGACCTCCACGTCACCCGATCGCACTCCCGCCCGCGCGTGAGCAACGACAACCCATTCTCCGAAGCCGCGTTCAAGACCGTGAAGTACCACCCCACGTTCCCCGAACGCTTCGGGTCACTGGCCGACGCCCGCGCGTTCTGCGACACGTTCTTCGGCTGGTACAACCACGAACACGTGCGCCACGAGGCGCCATATGACCGTACGGAGGTGAAAGACCACCGTCGCCGGGCCGTCGCAGCGGCTCGGTAGAAGCTGGGGGCAGCCTGAGCCGGGGGACACCGGGGAGGGCGGGAAGCGGCCCCGACAACGCCGGAACGGTTCGGAACTGCCAGACGGGCCGGGTTCGGCAAGCGAGATCAGAGGGTGTAATGCGAGTGAACCAGCGGCTGAAGTCCCGTAATGGTTGTGCCGGCTCGAACCTGGTGGATCTGGGCCGGTTTGCAGCGCTCGTACCCCTGGGTGTTCGAGGGGACGTCTCCGAGGCCGGATGCGTCGGCCGGTCCGGAGGCCGCGGTGAAGGACTGCGGCGTAGCCGCGGCGATGCTGCCGGGATAGAGCTGGGCACCGTGCTGATCGATCGGTCATGTGGTGAACGTGGGAACCGTCCCTGGTCGCCCCTGGTGCGGGCATCCAGTCCGTCTCGGGGGCAGGTCTGTCGCCGACTGGTGGCCGTGGGGCGGGGCGGAGGCCCCGTAGTAGTCCGAGGCTGGGAAAGCCGGTCACATGGCGAAGGGGGCCAGCAAGTCGGCAGTGAGGATGCTGGAATGCCGGGAGGACGTTGGTGAACACCGACGATCTGGAGGCCGCCGCCTACCGGGCGGAGCGCCGGGTACTGGAGATCCAGGCCAAGCTGCACCGTTGGGCACGTGAAGACCCTCATCGCGGGTTTGATGACCTTTTCAATCTCGTTGCTGACCCCGCGTTCTTGCTGACCGCGTGGATGCGGGTGCGTGGCAACAAGGGGGCGCGCACGCCCGGCGTGGACGGTCGCACCGTCTTCTACGTCGAGAACGTGCGAGGCGTCGAGGACTTCCTCGACGAACTACGGTCGCAGGTCAAGGACCGCAGTTTCCGTCCGATCCCGGTGCGCGAGCGCATGATTCCCAAGGCGAACGGCAAGCTCCGCCGTCTGGGGATCGCGTCCGTGGCCGACCGGACGGTCCAAGCGTCCCTGAAGCTGGTGCTGGAGCCGATCTTCGAGGCGGACTTCCACCCGTGTTCCTACGGGTTCCGCCCGATGCGCCGGGCCCATGACGCGATCGCCGAGACTCGCCTGCTCACATCCAAGAGCTACGAGTGGATCGTGGAGGGCGACATCACGGCGTGCTTCGACGAGATCGACCACACGGCCCTGATGGGTCGGGTGCGTGCACGGATCGCGGACAAGCGCGTCCTGGCCCTGGTCAAGGCGTTCCTCAAGGCGGGCATCCTCAGTGAGGACGGCCAACTGCGAGCCACCGACACCGGCACCCCGCAGGGATCGATCCTTTCGCCGTTGCTGAGCAACGTGGCCTTGTCGGTCCTGGACGAGCACTTCGCCCAGATCCCCGGCGGCCCCAGCTCACCCCGCGTGGAGCGGGCCAAGCGACGACGGCACGGGAAGGCCAACTACCGGCTGGTGAGGTATGCGGACGACTTCCTCGTGCTGGTCTCCGGCACCCGGGAACACGCCGAGCAGATACGCGGCGACGTCGCCGAGGTGCTGGCACCGATGGGCTTACGCCTGTCGGAGGAGAAGACACTGATCACCCACATCGACGACGGCCTCGTCTTCCTCGGATGGCACATCCAGCGCCACCGCAAGCGAGGAACCGACCGGCATTACATCTACACCTATCCCTCGCGTAAGGCCGTCAAGGCCGCAATGGACAAGGTGCGCACGTGGTGCCGGGAACTGGACATCAACCAGCCGCTCGACGCCCTGCTGCTGCAACTCAACCGGCAACTGCGGGGCTGGTGCGCATACTTCCGGCCCGGGGTCTCGCACGCCGCCTTCCACTACCTGAGCCACTACACCTGGGCACGGGTTATCGGATGGCTGCGCCGCAAGCACCCCAAGACCAACTGGAAGGACCTCCGCCGCCGCTACTGCGACGGACGGTGGTGGCCACACGGCCAGGAACGGGAACTGTTCGATCCGGCGAAGGTACGCACCACGCGCTACCGCTACCGGGGAACAGCCATCCCAACCCCCTGGCCGGCGGGCGGATGAGGACAGACCACACGACCACGTGACTTGTGGAGAGCCCGTTGCGTTGAGAGGCGCACGGCGGGTTCGGCGAGCGGCCTGGAGAGACGGGCTGGTGGCAACACCAGCACCGCGCTCCAGGCCGACTCAACCACCACGCCGGGATCGGGCTGCACACCCCCGCCGACATCCACTACGGCCACGCCGCGACCCAACAAAAGCAACGCGAGCAGGCCCTCGACACCGCCTGGACCGCCCACCCCGAACGCTTCTCCCGCCGGCCCAGACCGAAAGCGCTGCAACTGCCCGACGCCGTCTGGATCAACCCGCCCGAACCAGCAACCGATCAACCACTACCCCAAGCGGCGTAACACCCACTGGTCTCACCGGCCTTGACAAGTACCGCGGTCCCGGCGCGCCCCTGGCACGCCGACTGAGGCTGGTCCAGCAGCACATCGCCGCGTGGCTCGATGAGCGATCTGGCGAACCGGTGTCCGTGGTCAGCATGTGCGCAGGCCAAGGTCACGACATTCTGGCCGTGCCGGCGTCGCGCTCGGACGCCAGGGAAGTCAGCGCCACGCTGGTCGAGTATGAAGCGCGCAACGTCGCTGCGGCCTGGACCCGAGCAATCGTCGAGGGCCTCGACACGGTGACCGTTGCGCCGACCGACGCCGTTGACCTCGCCTCATACCGGCAGGCGGTGCCCGCCGACCTGGTCATCATGGCCGGCGTCCGGGGCAACATCAGCGACGCCGACGCCCAAGCACCATTCACGCTCTGCCGCAGCTCTGCGCTGCCGACGCCACGGTGATCTCGACCAGGACACGACGAGCACCCGACCTGACACCGGCTGTCCGAAGGTGGCTGGCCGACGCAGGTTCTCGCGACGTCAACCGCTGCCCTGGCGGATCACGGTGGAGCCGACGGTGATGGCCGGTCTGATTCGCCGGCCAGCGCAAGCGCACTGCACAGCCCGACTGTGTTGAGCACGGTACTGCGCACATTCTGGGGGCCGAACGCGCCGATCGCGGCCTGGGTCCATTCCATGGCGCGGTCGGCGTGGCGGGCCAGGTCGGGGTAGACGCGACCGTACTGAGCGAGTTGCAGGGCGATCACTACCCGCGTCGACTAACGCCTCCACCCCAGGTTGCACGTAACCTCTACGACACCGCCAACTCGTCCGGCGGTACGGGCGGGGCAGGTTGCCGAGGCTGGCGCGGACGAACTCGGCGGCGTCGGCGGCGGAACAGCGCCGGGGTCCTGGGCCTCGCCGCCAGGTTGCGCGACGTGTGGGACCTTCCACAAAAGCGATATGGCAAGCTACCTAACATGCGACAATTCGGGCATGCCCGCTGAGTCGACCGCCGCGCGCAGCGGGTCCGCGTCGACCGCCGCGCAACTACGGCGGGCGACCGCGGCAAGCTTCGTCGGGACCGCTATTGAATGGTATGACTTCTTCCTGTTCGGGCTGGTCACGGCGACCGTGTTTGACCGTCTGTTTTTTCCCCGACTCGATCCGACGGCGGGCACCCTCGCTTCCTTCGCAGCCTTCGCCGTGGCCTTCATCGCCCGACCGCTAGGCGGCGTGCTGTTCGGGCATATCGGGGACCGGATCGGGCGAAAGGCGACGCTCATCCTCACGCTGCTGATAATGGCCGTCGGCACGAGTGTCATCGGCCTGTTGCCCACCTACAGTGCGATCGGGATCTGGGCACCAGCCCTGCTGCTGATCGCTCGGTTGGTGCAAGGGCTGTCGGCCGGCGGCGAACTGGGTGGCGCCATCCTCATAGCTGTCGAACCCGCGCCCGCCAAGCGTCGCGGCTACTACGGCTCGTGGCCAACACAGGGGGTGAACGCAGGCCTAGCGCTGGCCAGTGCGGCCTATCTGTCGGTGGTTCACCTGACCGGGAATTCGCTTCTGAGCTGGGGCTGGCGCATCCCGTTCCTGGCTAGCACAGTGTTGCTGCTGGTCGGACTCTATGTCCGGCTGCGGGTACTGGAGACGCCGGAGTTCCACAAGATCCGCAAGTCGGGGCAGCGGGCCGGCGTCCCGATCGCCGTCATCCTGCGGCACCACAAGAGGGCCCTGTTGATCGGGATGGGCGCGCTGACGGCGGCAACCATCCCGTTCTACATCGCCACCCTGTTCACCCTGTCCTATGGACCGAAGCAACTCGGCATGTCGCCGCAGATGATCCTGGCCGGTACGGTGGTCGCGGCGCTGGTGGCGGTACCGCTGATCCCGCTGCTCGGCGCCTTGTCCGACCGGCTGGGCCGGATCCGGGTGCTCAAGGCTGGCGCGGTTTACATGGCACTCATCGCGTTCCCGTTCTTCTGGCTGTTCGAAACAGGCGAACCCGTGCTGATTGGCCTGGCGCTGTTGTTGGTGCTGGCAGTCGGCACGGCAGTGACCTTCAGCGTCCTAACGAGCTTTCTCGCCGAGTTGTTCGACGCTCCGGTACGCTACTCCGGCATTGCCCTGTCGTACCAGCTGAACGCCGTGTTGACCAGCGGTCCCGCACCATTCGTGGCGGCCGGGCTGTACGCCTGGGCGAACAGTTCGTGGCCGGTCGCGGTATACATGATCGCCGGCTCCCTGGTCGCCCTCGTTGCCCTGGTAGCCGCTGGACGGGGGCCTGCTGGCCCCGGAGAGCATCGATAATCGGTTTGCCGCCAGCCGACACGGCCGGACAGGGCGAGAGCGGAGTCTGAGTCAGAAGGTTAGGGGTTGGAGTCCCTTCGGGCGCGCAAGATCACAAAGGATCTGACGCGAAGATTCCCCTTCGCGTCAGAGGTGGTTGCGTAGTTTCATGATGCGTTTTCCAGGGTGACGTGGTACCCCATGGCTTCGAGTTGATGGATGGCTCGCTTCTTGGATCGGTCCGGGTGCAGGCGGGTGAAGTAGTCAGCGCCGGGGTCGTCGTAGAAGGCGCCGGTGGTGCCCATGTGCCAGATCGCGATGAGCATGGAGTGTTGGATGGCTACGTTGGCCTTCTGCGGTCCGCGACGTGAGGCGATACGCCGGTACCGGGCGCCGAGATAGGTCCGGGGGTTCTGGGCGCACGCCATGGCCGCGGCTCCTAGCGCTCCCTGGAGGTAGGGGTTGCCGGGGCGGGTTCGGCTGGACTTCACCTTGCCCGCCGATTCGTTGTTGCCTGGTGTCGTGCCGGCCCACGAGGCCAGGTGCTTGGCGGTCGGGAAGCGGGTCATGTCGGCGCCGGTCTCGGCGATGATCACGTCGGCGGTGAGGACACCGATGCCAGGGATGGAGCGGATCAGGTCACGGAAGCCCTGAAAGACATCCCAGGAGCTTGAATGTCAAGCAGCAGCCTCGTTGAGGTGATGCGACCAGGCGGTTGCCTCGTCGTACGGGGTGCCGGTTTTGAGGCATCCGTGCAGGATGCCGACGAGTCGGTTGGCGAGCTGGCGCAGCGCGGCGTTGTAGCTGGCGCCGCGGGCGCGTTGCCGGTCGTAGTAGGCGCGGGCGCCCGGGGAGGCCTTCAACGCGGAGAACGCCTGGGTCATCAGCGCGTCGATGAGCCGGTCGTTGTGCACGAACCGGGCCGCGACGGTCCTCTTCTTCCCGGACGCGCGGGTGATCGGGCTGGTCGCGGCGTAGTTCTTGCGGGCCTTCGCCGAGACGTAGCGGGCGTGGTCGTCACCGAACTCAGCGAGCACCCGGGCACCGAGAACCGTGCCCAGTCCGGGCTGGGACAGGATGATCTCAGCGTCCGGGTGCCGGCCAAAATGGGCCTCCACCTGCCCCTGCAGGACCTTGACCTGCTCGTTGAGGGTGGACAGCAGCGCGATCAGCGCGCGGACCGAGGCCGCGTAGGCGGCGGTGACCACGGCGGGCTGGCCGAGGTGCTCGGCGCGCAGCGTGGTCTGGATCGCGGCCGCCTTGGCCGGAATGTCACGCCGGCGGGCCCGTTTGAGGGCCGCGCTGATCTGCGCCAGGCTCAACCGGGCGGCGCTGGCCGGGTCCGGCGCCTTCGCCAGGAGTTCCAGGGTGTCGGCGGCGTCGAGGTCCTCGAACGCGGCGAGGGCGGCCGGGAAGTACTCCCGCAGCGCATGCCGCAGCCGCTGGCCGGCGCGGGTACGTTCCCAGATCAGCGTCTTGTGCATCCGCGAGACGACCTTGACCGCCTCCGCATCAGCGCTGTCACCGGCCATCGGGCGCAGTTGGTGCGAGTCGGTACGCACCATGTCCGCCAGCATGTGCGCGTCCGCCGCGTCGCTCTTGGCCCCGGACACCGCCAGGCGCTCCCGGTAACGGGCCGCCTGCAACGGATTCACCGGATACACCGTGTATCCGGCGGCGACCAGCGCTTGTACCCACGGACCCCGATCGGTTTCGATACCGATCCTCACCCGCCCGGACACGTCCTCGGCATCGATGTCGTCACCGAGCGCCTGACCGATCATCGCGTGCAGCCTCGTCATGCCCGCCATGCCTTCCGGCAGTCGGGCCTTGGCCAGCCGGCGACCGGACGCGTCCATCACCTCGACGTCGTGGTGGTCCTCCGCCCAGTCATCTCCCACGAACAGCAACACGTCTCCCACCTTCCGAGCCGATCACCTTCGGTAGCCAGGAGGAGAACCATCAGCGACCTAATGAAGCAGTGCTCACGCCGCGACCGGGCGGGCACGACATCCCATCAGCGATCAACTCTCCACACCGACCGACAGCGGCACGCTCTTTCATCAGGACTCCACGTCCAGGCACCACGAGTGCTCGCCTGCCGGCGGCTACCTACCCACCAGGAGTTTGCCGGATGGCTCACTCCCAGAACTCATTAGGGCTCCATCATCACCTCGATCCGCTCGGTGAGCATGTTGATCGCTGCCGTATGCCGGTCGATCAGGTCCAGGTGCACACGGGCGAGGAACGCGTGGTGCTCGGTGAAGCGGCCGTTCAACGCTTCGGTCAGCTGCGGGATCTTTGACCGGAGCCGACGCCGGGCCAGATCCGCGAGCGCGGCCGGGTCCCTGTCACCACCGATCAACGCCTCCAACATCGCCCGCCCGGACACCCCGAGGATGTCGGACGCGACCGCGGACAGCTTGATCCCGGCGTCCTCCAGCAGTTTCTCCAGCCGCTGGACCTCTCGGCCACGTTCCCTCGTGATCGCCGCACGTGTCCGGGTCAGGTCCCGCAACTGGCGGATCGGCTCGGGCGGCACGAACGAGCCCCTCACCAGGCCGTGCGCACCGAGTTGGGCAAGCCAGGTCGCGTCCGCTACATCGGTCTTGCGTCCTGGCAGCGTCTTCACATGCCGGGCGTTGACCAGCATGACTTCGAAGCCGGCGTCTTCGAGCAGGTAGTAGAACGGCTTCCAGTAGTCGCTGGTCGCCTCCATCACCACGCACGTCACCTGCTGATCGACCAGGTGCTCACGCAACGTGAGGATCTGGCTGGTCATCGACCCCCAGGTCGTGACCGTCTCAGTCGTCTTACGACGACCAGCCCCAGCGATCCGGACGCACACCTTGGCGTCCTTCTTCGAGATGTCCATCCCTGCACAGCGGGCGTGAACGACTTCCATGACCAGCCTCCTCACACGCGGACCACAGCGTCCGTCGCGGGGAGGGCAGGGAGATTCGAAAGTCTGACGCACGGGCTCACTGGCACCAATCCACGGTTCCCGTGGAAGCCCTCCGCCACCATGCTGACCTACAGGCTCATCAGCACCACAGAGCATTCGGGGTCGACCACGACGAACCCCACCACCATCCGCCCGAACACAGCCGGACCACAACCAGCAACCGGCGCCGAATCTTCGCGCACCATGGTGCGCCTCGAAGACGGCGCCGCGTTGCTGACCAGCGCGTTCCACCGCCTCGCCGGACTACCGAGACCCGCCGGCTGACCCCACACCCCACGCCCCGACCAGCAACACGGAGGAACCCGGCCCCGCGCCGGGCCGTCAGCATGCCAACCAAGCTGACGCCCGAACCCCGAACCGACTTCATCGAATAGCAGCCATGAACGGCCGCCCAAATGAAAGACTGAGGTTAGCGTGACTTTCCCGAACGTTAGTCCTCAAGCGCCGGCCCGCACGGGCCGCCTTGTTCACGGCGCCGCAGCCGGCGCACCAGGCGAGGAGCAAAGTCCTACGCCGCAACAGCCGCAACCCCCGCCGACCGCTACATTTCCTCGGAATAGCGTGAAACGGTCAAACCTCTATCCTGCAGAGGCCCTGACCGACGGACCGACCTGAATTAGTAATACGTCGGCTGCCGCTCTTCCGGGTCCGCATGCACGACGTCGAGGTTCCTGTCCGCGACGAGGCGGTCGACAACCCCACAGTCGGCTCCTATGCCGGCCCAATGAGGGTCGACGTCGCTGGCGAAACACCACGCATGATCCGCCGGCCAGACGAATGCCGGCGCTGAGTGGACCTCGGAGTCGAACAGGTCGCTCCACCCCATCAAGTCGCCCAGGGTGCCGGTGAACAGGACGTATCGCCGGTGCTGAAGGTCCACCATGTGTCCACCAGTCAGAGCAGGATTCCGGAACGTCGCGCCGCCCTCCCACACGCAGACATAGCAGTCGCGCGTGGAGGAGCTGTAGTCGGCGAGGGCTTCCAACGCTGTTCGGGCCATGTCGATCTCGGTGGTTCGGCGGGATGGCAGCCGCACGTCCGACTCGCGCATATTCGGACGGCCCGGATCGGGCAGGTAGCGAAGGCGTGCGTACGCGGGGAACGAGGCCGGCCCGAACGTGATCAACCGTGTCGGGTCGACATCGGTCGCATACAGCCACGCCGCAGCAGAGAGATCGTCAGTGGGCTGAAGTGCCATCGTCTCAATGATAGACCCCCCGCTAGTTGACCAAGCAGTAGACGTCGGCCTGCCTGTAGGGATTGTTGCCGTCGTCGACCTCGTCGATGACGTCGACGTTCAGACCCCTAAAACGCGCGCGCGACCGCGCCGGGGCGTCACCGCGGCCTCCGGTGTGACCGGTCAAACCGCAAAACGCGCGCGCGTGCGGGGAGCTGCTCGCGCTCCCTGGGTACGTCGGCCGCCACGGCGGCCCCGCTCTCGAGGAACCGCGGGGCGCGGGTGGCATGCCCTGTCCAGGCTGCTGGCTCTGTCACCGTCAGCGCGAATCGCGGCCGGGCAGCGATCACTGACGACCGATATGCGCCAATCAACTTGTGGCGCAAATATCGGCTGGCATCTATCATGAAACACTTGGGATTCATTGACTGAAGGAATTCATCTCGTTAAATTCGGTGATCGTCGCGCCATTGATGCATGCGCCGGTCACGGCGCGTGCGCCGCAACGGGAGGAATGACCTTGATCAGGAGTATGCGTGGAGGGAGCTTCGCCATCGCCCTGGCCGTCGCCTTGCTGTCGACTGGAGCGAGCGCCGTAGCCTCTCCACCGGCATCGGATCCGTCGCCCACTGCGGCTCGACCAGGACTGGCGCCCCCCGGCGCGGAAGGCACGTACCTCGACGAGAAGGGCAACGTTCTGTCGATGCGGGGGGGGTGGACGCCGACCGAGTAGCAGGCCGTGCCCTGCTCATTGGCTGCACACCGGGCAACGGAGCTGACAATCCGCACTACACGACGCCTGACGTCTCGGGTCATGGAACCTACGGCAAGGGAACGTGCACCAACAACACGGCTAACGTCTACAACTGCTTGTACGAGTGGTACACCGACAACACCTGGCGGCAGAAGAAGTGTTCGAGCACGGTGACGGTGACGGCCGGCGGCGGGAGTGGGAACAGGTCCAACGCCCGGCACGTCTGTCACTCGACCAGCCAGCTCATCTCCTGGCGCAATCACGAGGACGTTCACACCGCAGGCCACGGCTCCTCGCGCCCGCGCGCGTAGGCGTGTCTCGAAAGTCCCGAATGGCTTCCGTGCGGGCTTCCCTGGGCCTTCCGTGAGGGCTTCCCCGGCCGTGCCTGCCGCCGGATTCCGGGCGCCGTTGACCGTGGGCTCACCGCGCAGGTCACCGGCTCTGTCAACGTCTGTCACCGCGACCGGCGACAGTCAGACACCCTCCACGGGGGAGGGACACTCTCTCCCCAGGGATGCGGGGGTCAGGCCCGACCTGACACCCCCTGGTGATCCGGACAGTGATCGGCACGGTCACCGGCTGACCCGTGCGGTCAACCAGCCGGCTCCCCGGCCCTGGGGAGATTTTCCCGCCGTCGTTTACCAGCAAGATCAACTGTCGCCGAGGTTCCCGCCCTCGCCGGCCCAGTCGCCGAGGTTCCCGCCGTCGCTGGCCTGATCGTCGATGCCCGGGCCGCCCGGGCCGGCCTTGTTTGATATTGTCCCGGCCAACCCTGGGAAGGTACCCGCTCCCAAGGTCATTCACCGGTTGCATGCGGTGCTCCCCAGGAGGCGACGACGTGGGTGTCGCGGCGTTCATCGCCTCCTCCCAGAGGACCGAGCACGCCGTGCCGCACGCGGTGACCTGCCGGGCGCGCGGGTTGAATCAGTCGGGGTTCTGCACGTGGCGTGACCGGCAGCCCACCGCACGGCAGACAGAACCAGGCGACGTACGCGACCTCATGCCCGATGACCCGTACTTAGTGGTTCGGGGCGTAAGTGGTTGACCCGCATCATCCGGGCGACGCCGGGTGCCAGGGTGGGGTGGCAGCGGCAGCGGGCCTGGATGCTGGTCTTCTCGTCGCTGGAGATCACGTACTCGTCATCGCCGAGCGGGACGCCGTCGAACGTGCGGGCGTAGAGGCCGAGCACGCGGGCGGCTTTGACGGCGAACTGCGGGTCGCGGATGAAGATCCAGGACTGGTGCTGCCAGGGCTTGAGCGTGTCGCGGGCCAGGATCCGGCGGATGGTGGACGCCGAGATCGCCGCGACGATGCCCCGGTCGACGGCTTCAGCGGCCAGGTCCGGGCACGTCCACTTCGACAGTGGTGTGCCGGTCTCGGCCGGCAACTGGCAGGCCAGGGCTTTGACCTCGGCGACCTGGACCGGCGTGAACCGTGGTGGCCGTCCCGGGCGGGGCCGGTCGGTGAGGCCGGCGAGGCCTTCGTCGGCGAACCGGCCGCGCCAGCGCCGCACGGTATCAACGGTGAGGTCGTGTCGGCGGGCGATCGCGGCGTTGGAGTGCCCACGGGCCGCATCGCAGACGATCCGGGCCCGGACGACCTGCTGATATGCGGCGGTGTGGGAGTAGGCCAGAGCGGTGAGCCCGCGCCGTTCGGCGGCGGTCAGGGTAATCGGGCGAGCGTGAGGGGCAGGCACCGGCCAGCTTCCGTTGGAGATGATCTCGTTCAGGGCTGGTCGAGGATGCCGGTCAGGCGGGCCGCAACCCGACAGGACACGCCGGAGGCGGCAGGATGTGAACCTATGCCGGTCATCCCTGCCTCCACGAAGACGTCCCTGCCGCAGCGACTGCGGGCACGGGCCAGGGCGAACTGGCCGCAGTTGGCCGCGGTGCACGTGCGCTACCAGGGTCAGTTCGCCTACGTCACCGTCGAGTTGACCGGCGGCCAGCAACTGCCGGTGATGCGACTGCGCTACAGCGGATCCGCCCACCGCTGGAGCCTCGCCACTTACCGGGCCAGTAACAACAGCTACGAAGACCAGTACTGGTTCAGCGGCACCACCGAAGAAGCACTCGACTTCGTCTGCGACGTCCTCATCAGCCCGATCACCGACTGGCCGCATCCAAGCACCGAACCGTCAACCCCCGAAGGACTTGCGAACTGAAGCACTTAGTTTCCTGACCGCTGCTGCCCGCCGATCCCGGGGGGCAGCAGCGTGGTGCCTGAGTGGGATTTCCGTAGCCGCCCGGACCACGTCCTCGCTCATCGCGCCATCTCCCATGCCAGCCGGCCCCGGCCAAGTAGGACCGCCCGACTGGCAGGGTGCGGTAATCCGACTGTCCTGTATTCCCTGTCCGCTGATCACAGTGTGTTGCGGCTAGGGCTGTAGCGGTTCCAGGTTCCACCGGCAGCGGCGTGGTGGCGGTGGGTGGTGGTGTGGTGGAAGCCGAGGGCCTGGGCGACGACCGGTGCCGGGGATTGGAGGACGAGTTGGTGCAGTGCGGCCAGGCGGCCGGGAACGGTGGGGACGCCGAGGTCGCGGATGAGTGGGGCGATCGTGCGGGTGGTCAACGGTTGGCCGGCGCGGCGGCCGGGGAACAACCAGCGGGCGTCGCGGTTCGTGGCGGTGCGCATGTTGGTGCGCTGGTCACGTAGCGTCAGCAATAGTTCGGCGACAGGTTCCGGGACCGGCGTCGGCGGGTCGCCCAACCGGAGCAGGACGTCGGAGCCGGTGGTGTCGATGTCGTCGATGGTCAGGCGCAGGATGCGGCCGAGCGGTTGGGCGTAGAGCAGGAGAAGGATCGCGGCGACGCGGGCGCGGAGCTCGCCGGTGTCGTCGGTGATCAGCTTGCGCAGTAGTCCGATGCGTCGGTGCTGCGTGATCGGGGATCGCTGGCCGGACCGGTGCGGAGCAACGTGTAGCCGCGGCATGTGTCCAGCGTTGGCGGCCCACGTGAGGAACGGTTTGAGGAGCTGCCGCTGACGCGGCTGGTGGGTGACGATCCAGTGGTCCAGGTCGTCCTGCCGGAGCCGGGCAAGGGTGAGTCCCTGCTCCTGGATCCCGGCGAGGAAGTCACCAACCCGCAAGACTTGCTGCCCGAGTTCGCTGCGGGTGTGGCGGCTCACGGGCCCGCGTTCGGCGCGGCGGCGCAGCCAGGGCATCAGATACCAGGTGGTGTACTGGCGCAGCAGTCGGCGCTGTTCGGCGTCGGTGGTGGTGTCCAGGTTGCTCGAGCAACCATCTGTCGAACAGCAGGATCTGCTTGTCGATCAGGGGCAGGACACCGCACTGCATGAGCAGTTCCCGCAGGTGAGCGGCGGCCCGCCATGGTTGCAGACGGTGGAACGCGTCGTGGCTCAGTTCGATGTCACCGCAGCCCAGACCTCGTAGCAGATCAGCGGCCGGGGCGCAGCGGCCGTGCCGGGAAGAGATCCAGGCCAGGCCGGTGAGCGGGTTGTTCATGCTGGTCAGCAGCTCGGTCAGCGGTGCCAGCTCAGGGCGGATGCGGCCGGTGCCGTCGTCGAGGAGTTCGGCGACGCGCCGGGTGAACGTGCAGCGGGTGCAACGGCGGCCGGCGTGCAGCTTGCCCTCCTGCCCGCACTCGGCGCAGGCATACGAGATGGAGAATCCGGCGCAGCTGGTGCAGATCGGAGCTTGGTCCTCGGTGCGCCGTCCGGCCAGGACCCGGTCGTCGCCGCAGCCGGGGCAGCGACCGTGGGCGCGGAACGCCCGGTCCTGGCAGGTGCGGCAGACCTGCCCGTCGGGCCACCGGGCGGTGGAACTGCTTCGGCGGCCGCAGCGGGCGCAGTCGCGGACGAACCAGCGTTCGTACTGCTCGGCGGTGGCGTAGGGGCGGTCCATCAGTCGGGGCGCACGCGGGCCCGGCGGGGCCGGACCGTGGCCAGGTCCACCGGCGCCGGGGCGGCGCCAGCGACCGCCTTGCGCGGCGCGACGTTGGCCGCCGTCGTGACGACCAGGTCGGCGGGGGTGACCTCCAAAATGTCGCACAGCGCGGCCAGCACTGGCAGCGACAGCCGCTCGGGTGTGCCGGTGACGAGACGGTGAACCTGGGAGGAGGACAGGTCGATGCCGCGTTCGTGCAGCAACGGCACCAGTTCGGTGGCGGTGAACACGCCGCGGGCGGCCATCATCTCCCGCAGCCGCCACCGGTAGCTGACCTGGCGTTTCATACTCATCGGGCCCTCCGTGCCGGTCGTAGTGCCGCGTTCATGGTCGCGTCGAGAGCCTGCCGCAACGTGCGGGTGCGGAAGTCCGACGACACGCAGGTGTAGATCGCCGTGGTGGAGGCGTGTTCGTGACCGACCTGCTGCTGCACGAACAACGGATCCCAACCGGCCTCGATCAGGTGAGTGACATACGAGCGGCGCAGGGAATGGAAGTCCAGCGCGGCGTCCAGGCCGAGGGCGTCACGGTAGGCCGACAGCCGCGCGTTGAGCTGGGCCAGTCCGACCCGTGACACCCGCTCCGAGGGCCACAGCGCAGGGTTGCCCTCGACGGCCAGCAGCGGCCGGATCTCCTCGACCCACTCGGCGAGGACCTCCGGCACCCATGCCCAGACGGTCAGCACACTGCGCCGTTTCGGCGGCGAGCCCTTCATCGCCTTGCCGTGGCGCACGTAGAGCACGCCGTACTCGCCGAACTCGTCGGCGTGCGGATTGCGGCCGAAGTCGGCCACGTCGAGCATCCGGGTCTCGTTGCGCCGCAGCCCGTAGCCGTAGGCAACCTTGAACAAGGGTGGCGTCGCGGAACGCCGGCAGCCAGCCTTTGCGCCCGGCCGCCCGGATCCGGGTGACCTGCTCGTCGGCGTAGTCCAGCAGGGCCTGCATCTCGTCGAGCGTGAACGCGCGCTTGGCCGGGTCGCCCTCGGCCGCGGCGACGTGAACGGCGGCGTTCCACTCGTGGCCCACCTGCACCGGGTGCGTACCGAAGCGCTTCTCGCACTCACCGACCCAGCCGTAGGCCGGATCAGTCAGGTACGCGCAGAACAGCCGGACCGCCTCCTGATAGCCACGCAGCGTCGAGCGGCGCACCCGGCGCACAGCCCGCAGATCGGTGCACCACTCGTCGACCAGCTGCGGAGTCCACCGCCACGGCAACGCCTGCGCGTGCTCGGCGAACGCCCGCACCGCCCGCTGCCGGCTCTCCACGGTGCCGAAGGACAGGTTCCGCGCGAGTTGCTGGTTACGCCACCCGTCGAGCATCGCGGTGAAGACCTGCTCGTCCGGTCGCAGCAGTCGCACACCGTCGGCCAGTTGCAGGGCCGCCGATCCCGGCGCGGCGCGTTCCACGTCCACCGACAGTGACCTCCCGCCACTCGCATTGGATGCGAGATCTTCGCATCCAATGCGACACGCTTGTCAAACGTGCAGGTCAGGAGGGGCGGATTCGCACCCTTGCAGCAAGGAACCGCATCCACGAGGTCTACAGCCGGCGAAACCGCTACTCACGCGACCAGCAGCGCAAACCTCAGCCGCAGTTCGCACGCGAACTGTCTTGTATTCGCATCAGATCGAATACGCGGCGGTTGTAGTTTCCAGACCAAAAACAACGCTAAGCAGGCTGATCGATCTTCCTCAACCCCGTACCCGGACAACGCCAGGGGACCGGGTCCGCCTTGCTACCTGCAAGATCAAATATTTGGCCCGGACATCGGCACCGTAGCCCCGTGGTCCAGCCAGGACAGGTCCTCACCCTGCGGGCGGTCCGGTCCGAGGGCAGGGCCCGGCAGCGGTGCTTGCCGGGGCTGACCCGGATCGCTCACCCCGTACCGTGCCGCCCCGCCACCGCGACTTTCCTGGACCCGCTGCAGCAGACCACGGTCGCGCAATGCCCCGATCCGGTGATGCACCGTCGGCTGCGGTGCGGATGTCGCCTCGGCGAGGGCTGACTCGCTGGCGGTGATGATCCCGTTGTCGTCCATCCGGTCGATCAGGGCGTTCCACAACTGCCGCAGCTGTTCCCGCTGCCGTGTTGTGGTGGCGATGTGGCCGGCGTGCTGGTCGAACAGCGCCCGGGCCCCGCCCGGGTCGCGCAGCCACTGGCTGCCTGCGGGAAGGGCCGGCAGTGGTGCTTGCCGGGGCTGACCCGGATCGCTCACCCCGTACCGCGCCGCCACGCGACCGCGACTTTCCCGGACCCGCTGCAGCAGACCACCGTCGCGCAATACCCCGATCCGGTCATGCACCGTCGGCTGCTGCGCGGATGTCGCCTCGGCGAGGTCTGGCCCGCTGGCGGTGATGATCCCGTTGTCGTCCATCCGGTCGATCAGGGCGTTCCACAACTGCCGCAGCTGTTCCCGCTGCCGTGTTGTGGTGGCGATGTGGTCGGCGTGCTGGTCGAACAGCGCCCGGGCCTCGCCCGGCTCGCGCACCCACCGGCTGCCCGCAGCGGGTTGGGGTTGGGGTTGGTCGGGTTGCGGCGCGGCGGGCGTGGTGGGTGGCTCGTCGGCCGGGTGATGGAGGGTGTCGCCGGTGCCGGTGCCGGTGCCGGTGCCGGTGCCGGTGCCGGTGCCGGCGTCGGTGCGGGCCACCGCCGGCCAGGACGACGCGGTGGGGGCGTCCGGGTCGTCCAACGGCCCGGGCAGCCCTGGCAGACCCGTGCCCGCCGGCGGGGCAGGTGCAGGCCCGGACATCGGCGACTGAGGTGCCGGATCCTGCATGCCCGGTCCGGGCGGGAACGACTGAGTCCCTGGGAACTGGCTGGGCTGGTCGCCGTTGGGCGGCGACCATGATGCCGGGCCGGGCGGGGCCTGCGGCCGGGGCGGATCCATCGGTTGCGGCGCGGGGTCGGGTTCCGTGCCCACGGCCTCAAACGGATAGAGCAGATCGGCCGGGCCCACATCGAGCGAACCGGCTGGGTCCACCTCGTAGGTGGCCCAGTCGCCGAGGTTCCCGCCCTCGCCGGCCCAGTCGCCGAGGTTCCCGCCCTCGCCGGCCCAGTCGCCGAGGTTCCCGCCCTCGCCGGCCCAGTCGCCGAGGTTCCCGCCGTCGCTGGCCTGATCGTCGATGCCCGGCTGGTCGAAGTCGGTGGACATCGCCGCACCGTGCCCGTCGGTCACGCCCATGCCGGGTACCGGCCACCCCGGTTGCGCCCACCCCGCCGGCCAGGACGACGCGGTGGGGGCGTCCGGGTCGTCCAACGGCCCGGGCAGCCCTGGCAGACCCGTGCCCGCCGGCGAGGCAGGTACCAGCCCGGACATCGGCGACTGAGGTGCCGGATCCTGCATGCCCGGTCCGGGCGGGAACGACTGAGTCCCTGGGAACTGGCTGGGCTGGTCGCCGTTGGGCGGCGACCATGATGCCGGGCCGGGCGGGGCCTGCGGCCGGGGCGGATCCATCGGTTGCGGCGCGGGGTCGGGTTCCGTGCCCACGGCCTCAAACGGATAGAGCAGATCGGCCGGGCCCACATCGAGCGAACCGGCTGGGTCCACCTCGTAGGTGGCCCAGTCGCCGAGGTTCCCGCCCTCGCCGGCCCAGTCGCCGAGGTTCCCGCCGTCGCTGGCCTGATCGTCGATGCCCGGCTGGTCGAAGTCGGTGGACATCGCCGCACCGTGCCCGTCGGTCACGCCCATGCCGGGTACCGGCCACCCCGGTTGCGCCCACCCCGCCGGCCAGGACGACGCGGTGGGGGCGTCCGGGTCGTCCAACGGCCCGGGCAGCCCTGGCAGACCCGTACCCGCCGGCGGGGCAGGTACCAGCCCGGACATCGGCGACTGAGGTGCCGGATCCTGCATGCCCGGTCCGGGCGGGAACGACTGAGTTCCTGGGGACTGGCTGGGCTGGTCGCCGTTGGGCGGCGACCATGATGTCGGGCCGGGCGGGGCCTGCGGCCGGGGCGGATCCATCGGTTGCGGCCCGGGGTCGGGTTCCGTGCCCACGGCCTCAAGCAGGTAGAGCAGATCGGCCGGGTCCACATCGAGCGAACGGGCTGGGTCCATCTCGTAGGTGGCCCAGTCGCCGAGGTTCCCGCCCTCGCCGGCCCAGTCGCCGAGGTTCCCGCCGTCGCTGGCCTGATCGTCGATGCCCGGCTGGTCGAAGTCGGTGGACATCGCCGCACCGTGCCCGTCGGTCACGCCCATGCCGGGTACCGGCCACCCCGGTTGCGCCCACCCCGCCGGCCAGGACGACGCGGTGGGGGCGTCCGGGTCGTCCAACGGCCCGGGCAGCCCTGGCAGACCCGTGCCCGCCGGCGAGGCAGGTACCAGCCCGGACATCGGCGACTGAGGTGCCGGATCCTGCATGCCCGGTCCGGGCGGGAACGACTGAGTCCCTGGGAACTGGCTGGGCTGGTCGCCGTTGGGCGGCGACCATGATGCCGGGCCGGGCGGGGCCTGCGGCCGGGGCGGATCCATCGGTTGCGGCGCGGGGTCGGGTTCCGTGCCCACGGCCTCAAACGGATAGAGCAGATCGGCCGGGTCCACATCGAGCGAACGGGCTGGGTCCACCTCGTAGGTGGCCCAGTCGCCGAGGTTCCCGCCCTCGCCGGCCCAGTCGCCGAGGTTCCCGCCGTCGCTGGCCTGATCGTCGATGCCCGGCTGGTCGAAGTCGGTGGACATCGCCGCACCGTGCCCGTCGGTCACGCCCATGCCGGGTACCGGCCACCCCGGTTCCGCCCACCCCGGTTCCGCCCACCCCGCCGGCCAGGACGACGCGGTGGGGGCGTCCGGGTCGTCCAACGGCCCGGGCAGCCCTGGCAGACCCGTGCCCGCCGGCGAGGCAGGTACCAGCCCGGACATCGGCGACTGAGGTGCCGGATCCTGCATGCCCGGTCCGGGCGGGAACGACTGAGTCCCTGGGAACTGGCTGGGCTGGTCGCCGTTGGGCGGCGACCATGATGCCGGGCCGGGCGGGGCCTGCGGCCGGGGCGGATCCATCGGTTGCGGCGCGGGGTCGGGTTCCGTGCCCACGGCCTCAAGCAGATAGAGCAGATCGGCCGGGTCCACATCGAGCGAACGGGCTGGGTCCACCTCGTAGGTGGCCCAGTCGCCGAGGTTCCCGCCGTCGCTGGCCTGATCGTCGATGCCCGGCTGGTCGAAGTCGGTGGACATCGCCGCACCGTGCCCGTCGGTCACGCCCATGCCGGGTACCGGCCACCCCGGTTCCGCCCACCCCGGTTCCGCCCACCCCGCCGGCCAGGACGACGCGGTGGGGGCGTCCGGGTCGTCCAACGGCCCGGGCAGCCCAGGCAGACCCGTGCCCGCCGGCGAGGCAGGTACCAGCCCGGACATCGGCACCGTAGCCCCGTGGTCCAGCCAGGACAGGTCCTCACCCTGCGGGCGGTCCGGTCCGAGGGCAGGGCCCGGCAACGGTGCTTGCCGGGGCTGACCCGGATCGCTCACCCCGTACCGCGCCGCCACGCGACCGCGACCTTCCCGGACCAGCTGCAGCAGACCACGGTCGCGCAATACCCCGATCCGGGCATGCACCGTCCGCTGCGGTGCGGATGTCGCCTCGGCGAGGTCTGACAGGCTGGCGGTGATGATCCCGTTGTCGTCCATCCGGTCGATCAGGGCGTTCCACAACTGCCGCAGCTGTTCCCGCTGCGGTGTTGTGGTGGCGATGTGGTCGGCGTGCTGGTCGAACAGCGCCCGGGCCCCGCCCGGGTCGCGCAGCCACTGGCTGCCTTCGGGAGGGGCCGGCAGTGGTGCTTGCTGGGGCTGACCCGGATCGCTCACCCCGTACCGCGCCGCCCCGCCACCGCGACCTTCCTGGACCAGCTGCAGCAGAGCACTGCCGCGCAATACCCCGATCCGGGCATGCACCGTCTGCCGCGGTGTGAATGTCGCCTCGGCGAGGGCTGACTCGCTGGCGGTGATGATCCCGTTGTCGTCCATATGGTCGATCAGGGCGTTCCACAACTGCCGCAGCTGTTCCCGCTGCCGCGTTGTGGTGGCGATGTGGCCGGCGTGCTGGTCGAACAGCGCCCGGGCCTCGCCCGGGTCGCGCACCCGCCGGCTGCCCGCAGCGGGTTGGGGTTGGGGTTGGGGTTGGTCGGGTTGCGGCGAGGCGGGCGTGGTGGGTGGCTCGTCGGCCGGGTGATGGAGGGTGTCGCCGGCGTGGACAGTGCCGGCGTCGGTGCGGGCCACCGCTGGCCAGGACGCGAGGGATGGCTGCCAGTCCATGTCCGGCCCCTGGTAGGTGGCCCAGTCGCCGAGGTTCCCGCCGTCGCCGGCCCAGTCGCCGAGGTTCCCGCCGTCGCTGGCCTGATCGTCGATGCCCGGTTGGTCGAAGTCGGTGGACATCGCCGCACCGTGCCCGTCGGTCACGCCCATGCCGGGTACCGGCCACCCCGGTTCCGCCCACCCCGCCGGCCAGGACGACGCGGTGGGGGCGTCCGGGTCGTCCAACGGCCCGGGCAGCCCTGGCAGACCCGTGCCCGCCGGCGGGGCAGGTACCAGCCCGGACATCGGCACCGTAGCCCCGGGGTCCAGCCAGGACAGGTCCTCACCCTGCGGGTGGTCCGGTCCGAGGGCAGGGCCCGGCAGTGGTGCTTGCCGGGGCTGACCCGGATCGCTCACCCCGTACCGCGCCGCCACGCGACCGCGACCTTCCCGGACCAGCTGCAGCAGACCACGGTCGCGCAATACCCCGATCCGGTTATGCACCGTCTGCTTCGGTGTGGATGTCGCCTCGGCGAGGTCTGACCCGCTGGCGGTGATGATCCCGTTGTCGTCCATCCGGTCGATCAGGGTGTTCCACAACTGCCGCAGCTGTTCCCGCTGCGGTGTTGTGGTGGCGATGTGGTCGGCGTGCTGGTCGAACAGCGCCCGGGCCTCATCCGGGTCGCGCAGCCACTGGCTGCCTTCGGGAGGGGCCGGCAGTGGTGGTGCTTGCCGGGGCTGACCCGGATCGCTCACCCCGTACCGCGCCGCCCCGCCACCGCGACTTTCCCGGACCCGCTGCAGCAGACCACGGTCGCGCAATACCCCGATCCGGGCATGCACCGTCGGCGGCGGTGCGGATGTCGCCTCGGCGAGGGCTGACAGGCGGGCGGTGATGATCCCGTTGTCGTCCATCCGGTCGATCAGGGCGTTCCACAACTGCCGCAGCTGTTCCCGCTGCCGTGTTGTGGGGGCGATGTGGCCGGCGTGCTGGTCGAACAGCGCCCGGGCCTCATCCGGGTCGCGCAGCCACTGGCTGCCTTCGGGAGGGGCCGGCAGTGGTGCTTGCCGGGGCTGACCCGGATCGCTCACCCCGTACCGCGCCGCCACGCGACCGCGACTTTCCTGGACCCGCTGCAGCAGAGCACTGCCGCGCAGTACCCCGATCCGGTCATGCACCGTCGGCTGCAGTGTGAATGTCGCCTCGGCGAGGTCTGGCTCGCTGGCGGTGATGATCCCGTTGTCGTCCATCCGGTCGATCAGGGCGTTCCACAACTGCCGCAGCTGTTCCCGCTGCGGTGTTGTGGTGGCGATGTGGCCGGCGTGCTGGTCGAACAGCGCCCGGGCCCCGCCCGGGTCGCGCAGCCACTGGCTGCCTTCGGGAGGGGCCGGCAGTGGTGCTTGCTGGGGCTGACCCGGATCGCTCACCCCGTACCGCGCCGCCCCGCCACCGCGACCTTCCTGCACCAGCTGCAGCAGACCACGGTCGCGCAATGCCCCGATCCGGTTATGCACCGTCTGCTGCAGTGTGAATGTCGCCTCGGCGAGGTCTGACTCGCTGGCGGTGATGATCCCGTTGTCGTCCATACGGTCGATCAGGGTGTTCCACAACTGCCGCAGCTGTTCCCGCTGCGGTGTTGTGGTGGCGATGTGGTCGGCGTGCTGGTCGAACAGCGCCCGGGCCTCGCCCGGGTCGCGCACCCGCCGGCTGCCCGCAGCGGGTTGGGGTTGGGGTTGGGGTTGGGGTTGGGGTTGGTCGGGTTGCGGCGAGGCGGGCGTGGTGGGTGGCTCGTCGGCCGGGTGATGGAGGGTGTCGCCGGCGTGGACAGTGCCGGCGTCGGTGCGGGCCACCGCTGGGGAGGGTGCGAGGTATGGCTGCCAGTCCATGTCCGGCCCCTGGTAGGTGGCCCAGTCGCCGAGGTTCCCGCCCTCGCCGGCCCAGTCGCCGAGGTTCCCGCCGTCGCTGGCCTGATCGTCGATGCCCGGTTGGTCGAAGTCGGTGGACATCGCCGCACCGTGCCCGTCGGTCACGCCCATGCCGGGTACCGGCCACCCCGGTTCCGCCCACCCCGCCGGCCAGGACGACGCGGTGGGGGCGTCCGGGTCGTCCAACGGCCCGGGCAGCCCTGGCAGACCCGTACCCGCCGGCGAGGCAGGTGCAGGCCCGGACATCGGCACCGTAGCCCCGTGGTCCAGCCAGGACAGGTCCTCACCCTGCGGGCGGTCCGGTCCGAGGGCAGGGCCCGGCAACGGCGCTTGCCGGGGCTGACCCGGATCGCTCACCCCGTACCGCGCCGCCCCGCCACCGCGACTTTCCCGGACCCGCTGCAGCAGACCACGGTCGCGCAATACCCCGATCCGGTTATGCACCGTCGGCTGCGATGCGGATGTCGCCTCGGCGAGGTCTGACAGGCTGGCGGTGATGATCCCGTTGTCGTCCATCCGGTCGATCAGGGCGTTCCACAACTGCCGCAGCTGTTCCCGCTGCCGTGTTGTGGTGGCGATGTGGCCGGCGTGCTGGTCGAACAGCGCCCGGGCCCCGCCCGGGTCGCGCAGCCACTGGCTGCCTTCGGGAGGGGCCGGCAGTGGTGCTTGCTGGGGCTGACCCGGATCGCTCACCCCGTACCGCGCCGCCCCGCCACCGCGACCTTCCTGCACCAGATGCAGCAGAGCACTGCCGCGCAATACCCCGACCCGGGCATGCACCGTCTGCCGCAGTGTGAATGTCGCCTCGGCGAGGTCTGACTCGCTGGCGGTGATGATCCCGTTGTCGTCCATCCGGTCGATCAGGGCGTTCCACAACTGCCGCAGCTGTTCCCGCTGCCGTGTTGTGGTGGCGATGTGGCCGGCGTGCTGGTCGAACAGCGCCCGGGCCTCATCCGGGTCGCGCAGCCACTGGCTGCCTTCGGGAGGGGCCGGCAGTGGTGCTTGCTGGGGCTGACCCGGATCGCTCACCCCGTACCGCGCCGCCCCGCCACCGCGACCTTCCTGCACCAGATGCAGCAGAGCACTGCCGCGCAATACCCCGATCCGGTCATGCACCGTCGGCTGCGGTGCGGATGTCGCCTCGGCGAGGTCTGACTCGCTGGCGGTGATGATCCCGTTGTCGTCCATCCGGTCGATCAGGGCGTTCCACAACTGCCGCAGCTGTTCCCGCTGCCGTGTTGTGGTGGCGATGTGGTCGGCGTGCTGGTCGAACAGCGCCCGGGCCCCGCCCGGGTCGCGCAGCCACTGGCTGCCTTCGGGAGGGGCCGGCAGTGGTGCTTGCTGGGGCTGACCCGGATCGCTCACCCCGTACCGCGCCGCCCCGCCACCGCGACTTTCCTGGACCCGCTGCAGCAGACCACGGTCGCGCAATACCCCGATCCGGTTATGCACCGTCGGCTGCAGTGTGAATGTCGCCTCGGCGAGGTCTGGCTCGCTGGCGGTGATGATCCCGTTGTCGTCCATCCGGTCGATCAGGGCGTTCCACAACTGCCGCAGCTGTTCCCGCTGCCGTGTTGTGGTGGCGATGTGGTCGGCGTGCTGGTCGAACAGCGCCCGGGCCCCGCCCGGGTCGCGCAGCCACTGGCTGCCTTCGGGAGGGGCCGGCAGTGGTGCTTGCTGGGGCTGACCCGGATCGCTCACCCCGTACCGCGCCGCCACGCCACCGTGACCTTCCTGCACCAGCTGCAGCAGAGCACTGCCGCGCAATACCCCGATCCGGGCATGCACCGTCTGCTGCTGTGTGAATGTCGCCTCGGCGAGGGTTGACTCGCTGGCGGTGATGATCCCGTTGTCGTCCATCCGGTCGATCAGGGCGTTCCACAACTGCCGCAGCTGTTCCCGCTGCCGTGTTGTGGTGGCGATGTGGCCGGCGTGCTGGTCGAACAGCGCCCGGGCCTCGCCCGGGTCGCGCACCCGCCGGCTGCCCGCAGCGGGTTGGGGTTGGGGTTGGGGTTGGTCGGGTTGCGGCGAGGCGGGCGTGGTGGGTGGCTCGTCGGCCGGGTGATGGAGGGTGTCGCCGGCGTGGACAGTGCCGGCGTCGGTGCGGGCCACCGCTGGCCAGGACGCGAGGTATGGCTGCCAGTCCATGTCCGGCCCCTGGTAGGTGGCCCAGTCGCCGAGGTTCCCGCCGTCGCCGGCCCAGTCGCCGAGGTTCCCGCCGTCGCTGGCCTGATTGTCGATGCTCGGCTGGTCGAAGTCGGTGGACATCGCCGCACCGTGCCCGTCGGTCACGCCCATGCCGGGTACCGGCCACCCCGGTTCCGCCCACCCCGCCGGCCAGGACGACGCGGCCGGCCCTGCCGGCCAGGACGATGCGGTGGGGGCGTACGGGTCGTCCAACGGCCCGGGCAGCCCTGGCAGACCCGTGCCCGCCGGCGGGGAAGGTACCAGCCCGGACATCGGCAACATACCCCAGTCGTCCAGCCAGGACAGGTCCTCACCCTGCGGGTGGTCCGGTCCGAGGGCAGGGCCCGGCACCGGCAACTGCGCCCCTGGATCCCGCGACGGGCCCCACACCCACTGGGCGGCGGACACCGGGCCAGGACCAGACGGGTCGCCGCCTTCCGCTGGATCGGGCGACTGCCCGCCTGAGGTGTTGCCGGCCCACCGGTGCCGGCCGCCAGCGGCGGCGAAGTCCTCCTGATCCGGCCAGCGCACGCCGGGTTCCTGACCGTTCTCGACGATGTCCGCGGTCCGTACCGCCTCCACCAGATCCGGCCCGAACAACTCCACCGAACCATCCGAGAACAACACCGACCGCACCGGCTCGTCCCCGTGTGGCCGCAGCTCGCCGGGTATCTGGTCCACCTCGTGCGTGGACGACATCAACCGCCGGGCACGGAGCTGGGTGCGCAACCATCCACCGAAGGAGGTGGCCTGCCCCGGTCCCCGCCATGCCCCGTCGCACCAGACCAGCAAGATGTCAGGTATGCCGCCGCCCCGCTGTCGCGCCTGCGCGACGGCGTGTTGCCAGGCGGGCGAGGCGGTGATCATCCGGAGGAACAAGGCCTGACGCACCGGATCGTCGGCCAGCCGCTCGGCCAGGTTCCGGTGCCCGGCGATGGTGAACCATCCCTCCACCGACGGCAGCGCCTGCGCCGCCGTGCGATCCGCCGCCGCGTCCAGATCCGCCACCACCGGGTCGGCGAAGTACACACCGCTGAACGTGTCCGCCATGACGACATCCCTGGACACCTCGAACAGCCGCGGCAGGACCCCGTCCGGCGACGCCGCCTGGATACCGAGGTCCGCAGCGAGCCGGCGCAGCTGAGCGTCGCTGGCACGGCCGTAGCCGCCGCTGGCGAGATCGTGGATTCGTTCCACGGCCGGCCCAGTCGCCGCGACGGCCCGCTCGCCGAGACCGCCAGAGCCGGCACTGATCGACTCGTCCAGCAACGACACACCACTGATCGAACCCGAGTCCCTGAAACCGGTCGAATCCGTGTCCCGGGAGCCGAGATCGGGGCTGAACACTCCACCGCTTGCCACAGACACGTCACTGACCGACGCCGTATCACCGACGCTGACGACGTCGACGATCGACATGCCACCGACACGGGAGCCGACACCACCCGGCACCGTACCGAGGGCCCCGACCACATCCGCCGTCCCGGGCGTCACGCTGCCGCCGGCCGACACGAGCACCTTGTGGTACCCGTCCACCCACTCCCGCTGGAACGAGGTGACCAACGCCGCATGACCGGCCGGATCGACACCGTAGCGGCGGGCCAGCGCGGTGAACTGGGCCTGCGCCAGACCAGCCGCCGCCGCGGTGTGCCGCTCGGACATCACCGGCACCGTCGGCCCGCCGACACGCCCGCCTTCCTCGACATCGACCGTAGCCACACCGGCGGCCGCCCCGGTGACACCGGGGACCGTCACGGCCGAGAAACGGGCGGACAGGTCGGTAACCGCCTGCCGGACCACCCTCGCCACGGCACTGACCTGCCCGGCGTCGGGACCCGCCACCACACCCGGCAGCACGGCAGGGGCACCGAGGATCACATCGACCCCACGGTCCACCTGGCTCCACACGCCGCCCTCGACCGCCCTGAGCACGCCAGCGGACGGCACCACCGCCCCCACGCCCCCCGACACGCCAGCGCCTCCCGACACGCCAGCGCCTCCCGACACGCCAGCGCCTCCCGACACGCCAGCGCCTGTCGGCGTGCCGGGGCCTGTCGGCGTGCCAGCGCCTGTCGGCGTGCCGGGGCCTGTGGGTAGGCCGGCGGCGAGGTACTGGTCGATGTGGTGTTGAACGGCCAGGTGCGCGAGCGAGCGCAGCGCCTGCCGGTCGAACTCCGCCGGCAGCCCGGCGATCACCTGCCGCGCCCGCACCTCGGCCGGGATCCGCCCACCGGAGAACGCCAACGCCTCGACCACCCGGGCCACCGCCCGCTGCCGGACACCCGTCAGATACCCCTCGGTCAACGCGGCAGCGGATAGGAAAGCCGCAACAGCCCGATCACCCCGCCGGGCGTCGACCCACCCGGCGAACACCCGCTCAACCGGCACAGGAAGCGCGACAGCGGACAGGAAAGCCGCAACAGCCCGATCACCCCGCCGGGCGTCGACCCACCCGGCGAACACCCGCTCAACCGACACGGGAAGCGCGGCCAGGAACTGCCGCGCCTGCCCCATCCCGGCCAGCAGTCCACCATAGTGGTCCACCAGTTCCCGCTGGAACCGCTGCCACTGCTCCACCACCAGCGCACCAGCGGCCGCTACCCACTCCGGCACCGGCACCGTCGGCACCGAGAAGTTCGGCACGGACCACGACGGCACCGGCAGGTCCGGCACCGACCACGCCGGCACGGACAGGTCCGGTGCCGACCACGCCGGCGCGGACAGGTCCGGTGCCGAAAGGGCCGGTGCCGGCACCGGCGGGACGGGCACCGGGGCCGGCCCGCCAGAGCCCGCACCCGCCGGATCGTCGACCTCCGGCTGATACGTGGACGGTGCCGGAGTGACCGGAGCGACCGGCCTGCCGTCGGCGGTGAAACCGGTACCGGCGGGCATGTTCCACCGGGGCCGGGTCGGATTGAACCCCAAACCGACAGCCACGCGACGCGCAGCGGCCCCCGCCCCGGACGCGCCCAACTCACCCGACCCCGACAACGCCCCGGAAATCACGGCCATACCGAGACCACCGGGGTCGTAGGTCCCGTCGACCATGTAGCTGGCGGCGACGTCGCCGACCACCTCCAGGCCGACCTCCGACACCGGCACCATCCACAAACGGGTCAGCAGGTCACGCGTGGCATCCGACACTTCGAACTTCGCCAGAGCACCACCCACGACCCCGGCGAACCGGCCCAACGCCGGCCCGGCCGCCGTGGTCACACCCGCCACCGCCAACCCGTACAACGCCTGCTTACCGACCTGCGCCCAGTCGACCCCCGGCACCAGACCATCAGCCAGCATGCTGATCTGCGCCAACAACGACGACCCCGGCATGAACAACATCTGGATCGCCGTGCTGCTCGCCGCCGCCCGCACCATCGACGACCGCAGGATCGTCTGGATGATCGTCCGGGTCTTCACGATGTGC
This sequence comes from Micromonospora inyonensis, assembly GCF_900091415.1. NCBI lineage: Bacteria > Bacillati > Actinomycetota > Actinomycetes > Micromonosporales > Micromonosporaceae > Micromonospora > Micromonospora inyonensis. Next base: position 1,122,958 of record NZ_FMHU01000002.1, read on the forward strand.
GCCGCCGCCTCCACCGGCAGGACAAACGCCATCGCGAACGCGACCGCCAACTCCGTCATCATGAAGATGAACATGACCAGCGCCTGACGATCCGTCAGCTCCATCTGGTTCAGGAAGCCCCGCATCGCCTGAGCCAGGTTGACCTTCACGTCGGCGACCCCGTCCAACAACTCCACGAACGGAGCGGTCTGCGCCACGAACCGGTCGTAGACCTCACCCTCTCCCGCCGCCCGAACCGCCTTGATCACCTGGATCAGCTCCGGAACCAACAGGGTCCGCACCCGATCCGCCAGCACCTCCAACGCGTTCAGGTCGTACGCCAACACCGGCAGATTCGACCGGTGCAACCGCATCCCGGTGAACGCTTCCAGGGCCTGCTTCGACGACTCACTGAGACCCACGGAAGGAACCGCGGCCTCAGCCACCGCCAACGCCCCCTCCCCACCCCCACCAGGGGCACTCAATGCCAATCACCCAGCAGCGCACCAACGCCTCGGCCCTCGGCCATCTCGTTCCCACGCGAAGCAGCCCCGCGCACCGCCACTCATGTCCGCAACCAGCTCGGAACCGATGGCCTCCGTTTCACCCAGACACAACGACAGAGGCCCACCGCCTCGCCCTGAAATCCAGGGCCGCACACACCTCGACCAACAGCTCCTCATCGCTCAACGCGCTCATCCCACCACCCCCCCGTTACCCCACGACTGAATCCTGGCAGTGGGTTCACCACCGGGGACTGTGCGCAGGGACGGGACTGCCCCCGGTTCGGTTGACTCCTGACCTGTGAGGATGTGTTCCTCGTGGGAAGGATGTCCGCGCGCGTTTGGCGGTCGTCCGGACCAGCCGCCGACCGTTCGGCAGTCAGAATTTCCACGGCTTACCTCAGGGGTGCCGGCGGCGTCCTCGGTTCCTCGGGCGCCCGCGCGCGGGAGGGCGGCTCCGGAAACTCCGGAAACCCTGCCCCCGAAGTTTTCTAACCCGTACGGACAGCGGGTGCCCGACCGTCCCGGTGGCCGCCGACGCACCGGGGGAGGGGCCCGGGGCCCGGGGGTCCACGAGCGCCAAGGCCCTCGCGCACGCGCGCGTAAGCGCCTCGCGAAACTCGCAAAACTCGGTCAGCAGCCGGCCGACCGGGGCGGGTGTCGCCGGCCGGACGGGCTCCACTGCGGGCGGTCGCCCCGGTTCCTCGAGCGGGCCGCCGTGGCGGCCGACGTACCACCCAGGAGCGGCGAGCAGCTCCCCGCGCACGCGCGTTTTGCGGTTCGACCGGTCACACCGGGGCCGCGGTGGTGGCCGGCACCGGTCGCGCGCGCGTTTTTGTGGTTCGCACGTGCGAATGACCGCCCAGCCCTCGCGCGCGTAGGCGCGTCTCGAAAGTCCCGGAACTCGGCCGCTACCCGGACGGCTGGGCCATGCGGCGCAGGACTTCCCGGGAGCCGACCGGGGTCAACGCGCGCAGCGTCACCGGCACGCCCAGCACGAGCAGGTGCTGCGCGTAGTGCCGGTCCGGTTCGGGCCCTTCCTGGACGACGCCGCGCAGCGCGTGCCCGGCCGGGCCCTCCTCGCCGTCGATGGCGCGCAGCACCACGTCGACGGCCTCGTACGCGAACGGGCCTTCCTGCCACTCGACTTCCCAGGTGATCCCGCCCAGGCCCGGCCACCAGTCGAGGGAGTGGGCGCCGTCGAGGGCCCGGCTGTCGCGCAGGGCGGCCATGACCCGCCCCAACGCCTCGTAGTAGCGGCCCGGGTCTGTCTGTCGCACTCGATCCGTCATGGCCTGTCCAACGACACCGGCCGGGGTCAGGTCCGCCCTGACCCCGGTGGCCCGCTGACAGATCACGCCGGAGACTTCCGTGAGGGCTTCCCCGGGGGCTTCCGTGCCGGCTTCCCCGGCTGTGCTCGCCGGCCGGGACCGGGCGGCCCGTGTCCTGTCTCAGTGAAGTTGCCCCGGTGAGTCGGCGCTGATCTGCGCTGGAGCAGGTTGAGTGAGACAGGTGGCTGAGATCTGTCTCATCGGGCTTGCCCCGGGATCGCGTTTGCCCCGGGGCGTTTCACTGAGAGACTGTCGGGTAACCAGTTCGGGGCGTTGCGTTACGGCGAGACACGTCGATGTCAAGTGCTCGACAAATGGATCATCCCCGCCATGATCGCGTTGTGTGCGCAACTGCGACTGTGGCGGGGATGACGCTCGTTCATGCTATCCGTCGAGCTTGACCGATGCGATGTGGGCGGTCCTCGCGCCCTTGATGCCGGTACGCGACCTGCGTAAAGGCGGCCGGCCCCGCAAGTACGGCGATCGGCTGATCCTGGATTCGATCTTCTATGTGCTGCGGTCGGGCTGTCCGTGGCGGATGATGCCTCGCGATCTGGCGCCGCCGGACGCGGCGCATCGCTGGTTCACGACGTGGCGGAAGAACGGGACGTGGGATGCGATCCATGACGAGCTTCGCCGGCGGGTGCGGGTGGCCGCTGGTCGTGAGCCAGAGCCGTCCGCGGCGGTCCTGGACGCGCAGTCGATCAAATCCAGTGAGGGTGGCGAATGCCGTGGGTTCGACATGGGGAAGAAGACCACCGGCCGCAAACGGCACCTGGTCGTTGACACGATGGGGCTGATCCTGGTGGTGATGGTCACCTCCGCCTCCGTCAACGACCGTCCCGGTGGCCGGCGGATCCTGGCGCGGCTGGCCGAGGCGTTCACCACCATCGCCCTCGTGTGGGCCGACGGCGGCTACGCCAACAGCATCGACTCCACTCTGCTGACCTGGGCGAAAGAGCAGCTCGGCATCCTGGTGGAGATCGTCAAGCGCAACGACGACGTCAAGGGCTTCAAGGTCCTACCGCGCCGGTGGGTGGTAGAGAGGACGCTGGGTTGGCTGGTCCGTAACCGGCGCCTGGCCCGGGACTACGAAAGGCTGACCGTCAACTCAGAGGCCATGATCAAGGTCGCGATGATTCGACTCATGACGATACGCCTGGCCGGACAGACGATCCGGTGGAACAACGCCATCGACCGCGAAGCCGCCCGACGCATCAACGCTGAACGACTTCTCGCCGTGTAGCTGTCTGGTTACCCGACAGTCTCTAAGAGACCGGCTTGAAGTCGGCCTCGAAGATCGGTTCCAGCACCAGCTTCAACGCGGCCTGAACAACCCGGTCGGCGATCGTGGGAATCCCCAGCCGCCGTACCTTCCCCGACCCACCCGGTTTGGGAATCTTTCTCTCCCGCACCGGAAGCGGCCGGAACGTGCCCACCTTCAGCTGGGCCCGCAGATCGTCCAGGAACCCCGGAACACCGATCCGCTCTTCGACGTCGGCGACCGTGAGGCCGTCCACGCCGGCGGTTCGTGCTCCTTGATTGCCGGCGACCCGGTCAAATGCCATGATCAGCGTCGCCGGATCGTGCACGAGGTTGAACAAGTCGTCGAACCGGCGGCCACAGTCGGCCACCGCCCAACGGTGAAGTTTGGCCTGCATCTCCGATACCCGCCGGGACGGCCCTGACGAGCCCTGTTCCTGCGCGGCCCCGGTGTTCACCGAGGCATCTTTCGGCATTACAGCCTCCTCCCTTCGCAAATCCGCTGCCGCCCTTCCCCATGCACCGGGCTCTCCCCGGCTCGGAGTACTACGGCGGCTCCGCCCCGCTCGCCCCGTTCGGCAGTCGGTGTGCCTCTCCTCGCCGTCGCCACCGCTGCGAGCGTGTACGCCGAAGAGCAGCGCCGTAAGGCCATGGAGAGAGTCACCGAGCTTCTCGAGGAGCTGACCGCCGACAATCTCGACGCGGAGCGCGATCGCCTCAACGGCGCGACGACAGCCGTCGAGAGAGCGACGGCGCTTCTGCTCGACAAGGGTGAGGTTGGACATTCCCTGGGCCTGGAACCCGCGGTGCACACCGTGGACACCGCCATCGCTGCGGCCGCCCGCCGGGCCGGCGCGTGGCGGGCGAAACTCGCAGCGTTCTCGTCCGAAGGTGTGGAGATCGCTGACCTCGTCAAGGCCTTCCCCGGGATCGACCAGCCCAACGGCGCCTTCCGCGTCGAGCTCCGGCTCGCCTCGCTGGCGATCGCCACGAAGCGACGTGTCGCGGTTCTCCAAGCCGTGGAGCACGCCCAGAAGTCTCCGGAGCTCGACTTCCGTCGCTTCACGGCGATGCTGCAGGACGAGCAGCGAAGCGTGGACGAACTCCAGAGCGAGCTGCGCGGGCTTCTGGTCGACTTGGCGGAGCTCCGGCTCCGTGCTCCCACCAAGAGCTTCACGGACCGCCTGCTGACGCAAGGCGAAGTGAACAACCTGCTCGCCTGGCCGGGACGCCTGCGACAACTGGCGGCCGAGGAGTCGGTGGTCGCCTCGGAGCTTTCCGATGTCGAGATCGGCCTCGTCCAGCGGGCGGACGGGAAGGTACTGGTTCTGCCCGCAGAGGCGTTGCCACGCGATCACGCAGCCTGAGCCGACTGCCGCCACTCCAGGTTCAGTGGCCGTCTCCTACACCACCTGCGGGGACGTAACCGAGCAAGCGACGGACCGGTACGGCGGAACCAGCGGGGCGGCGTTGCCGGATGAGGTCTAGGACCAACGCCGCTCGGTTAAGGTCCGGCGGGTGTTTCGCAATGGTTTGTGATGATGTCGATTGCGATGGTGGCTTTGTAGCTGCGCCGGTCTATGTTGGGTCCGCGGGCTTGGTACTTGGAGTTCGAGCGTTTGATCATCCGGGTTTTCACCCGGATCCGGCGGTCGGGTAGCAGGTGGGCCAGGACCACGCGGCCGATGGCGCCGACCAGGTCGATGACCGTGTCAGCGATGACGCCGGCGGCGTTGGTGATCTGGTCGCGGGCGGTGTTCAGGGCGATGGTGAAGCTGTCCCGGTCGGGGCTGGTGGCGGGCTGGCTGTCGGTGGCATCGGTCATAGCGGTGCGGAGGACCTGGTAGACGGTGAGCAGGGCGTAGATCTCCTGGTCGATGCCGCCGGGGGTGCGGGCACGCAGGACCCGGCCGCCGAGGATGCTGGATTTCAGCTCCAGATAGGCGGTTTCGATCTCCCATCTGCGGTGATACAGCTTCATCAATTCGCCGGCGGGATGGGTGTGCGGGTCGAGCAGGGTGGTGATCAGCCGGTAGCCACCGGTGCGGATGCCGTCGGTGGTGGTGACGCTGATCTGGGCGTCGATGACCCGCACCCGTACCGTGCCGATGGTCGAGAGCCAGGACCCGTCGCGGTAGCGGGTGATCACGGGCAGGCGGCGGCCGTTCTTGCAGCGGATCAGCAGGTCGGCCCTGGTCGCGGCGAGTGTGGTGATGAGGTCGGCGGCGGCATAGTTACGGTCGGCCAGCAACAGCATCCCGGCCCGCAGGCTACGGGCCAGGGTGCGGGCCTGGTCGAGTTCACCGGTGCTGACCGGGCCGAACACGGCGTCGATGATCGAGCGGGTGCCGCAGGTCAGCAGGACACTCAGCCTCACTGCCGGGTAGCCGGCCCCGCCGTGGTTACCCCGTTGTTTGCGGTAACGGTCCCGGACCGCCTCGGCGTCGGCTACCGACATCATGGTCCCGTCGATCGCGGTCACCAGCAGCCCCCGCCAGCGCACGGCATGGTTCGCCGTGGTGACGGCCGGGCCACGGAGCAGATCAAACAACGCCCGCAGCGGCGCGGACCCGAGCCGCTGCCGTGCCTCACGTAACGTCCCCGAGGACGGCTCGGCCAGGCCCAGCCCGGCCAGACCGGCGGTCAGTTTCTGCCACACCTGCCCGTAGCCGAGTTCGGCGAACAGACAACCTGCCAGAACGAGATAGACCACCACCCGGGCCGGCAGCAGTCGGATCCGCTGCTGCGTACGGCGGGTCGCAGCGAGGATCTCATCGACCATCTCGAAGGGTATGAACTGGGTCAACTCACCCAGATGACCCGGTGCGAACACACCCGCGGCTACCCTCACCGTACGGGTTATGGCAATCTGATCGACCAAAGCGGAGTTCCTGGTCTCGAGGGTGTCTTGGAGTGACTCACCTCAATACCGGAACTCCGCTTCCTCATGCCCGAACGACACACCCCTCGACAGCCACCACAACGCCTTAACCGAGCGGCGTTGCATCTAGAGCGCACTGAAGACGCCAAACATGGTCGTATCGGACGGATGGCGCCACGTCTACGGTAGTTCCCCGGGTGTGCGCTGAGAGCCCTCGTCGTTGCGGAGCAAATCTCCGGCTCCGGGGGCACCGTGCGTAACGGAGCATTGCCCATCTGTTAGATCCAATTACGAGCTCGTTCACACTCTTGACATGCTCATCAGACAACACGAAACTATCGTCCATCGACTTGCCGAGTCATCAGACAACTGAGGTCGGTGATGCATTGCAAGTCAGGGACAACAGGGCGGAAGCCCGATCGCTCAGCGCGAGCACCACGCGTTCCGCACGAAAGTGAGCCAGAGCCTTGCTGAACTTCGACGAAGCCCGTTTCGTGGCCATCCAGGCGTCCGCGGTCGCCCTGGCCGAGTCGATCGACGCCCTCGTCGGCCGGCTGCTGAACATGGGCGCCCAGAATCTCTTCTTCCTCGGTGCCGGCGGCGCCGGTGTCCTCATGCAACCGGCGGCGCAGCTCATGCAGCGTGAGTCGGCGTTCCCCACGTTCCTCGAGAACGCGGCGGAGCTGCTGGCCGTGGACTCGAAGAACCTGGGCCCGCAGTCCATCGTCGTCATCCCCTCGCTGTCGGGCACGACCAGGGAGGCCCTGGCAATCAGCGAGTTCGCTCAGAAGAGGGGCGCCACGGTCGTCGCGCTGACGGGGAACGACGAGTCCCCGCTGGCGAAGGCGGCCGATCACAACTTCACCGTCCGGGCCGCCGACGACACCTCGTCCGAGTCCTTCTATCTGCAGTCGCTGCTGATCGCCCTCTCGATCCAGAAGCACCGCGGCGAGCGGGAGGACTACGCCGAGCTGGTGAGCGGACTGAAGTCACTGCCGGGCCACCTGCTCGAGATCAAGCGCGCGTTCGAGGGTCGCGCCGCCGAGCTGGCCATCCAGTTCTCCGACGAGCGCTACCACATCCTCACCGGGGCCGGCCCGTCCTGGACCGAGTCGTGGTACTTCGCCACCTGCATCCTGGAGGAGATGCAGTGGATCCGGACGCGGCCGGTGCACGCCTCGGACTTCTTCCACGGAACGCTGGAACTCGTCGAGAAGGGCGTCAGCGTCTTTCTGCTCAAGGGAGAAGGCCCCACCCGTGAGCTCGCCGAGCGGGTCGAGCGCTTCGTCCCGACCGTGACCGACACGTTCACCGTCATCGACACGGCCGACTTCGCGATGCCCGGCGTCGGCGCCGGACTGCGCGCCCTCGTGAGCCACGTCGTGCACGCGACCGTTCTCGAGCGCTTCAGCGCCCACCTCGAGAAGGTCCGCAACCACCCTCTGACGACCCGACGGTACTACCGCCGCATCGACTACTGACCCAGATAAGGAACCCCCATGGTTAATCGGAAGGCCCTCGCCGCCTCCAGCGCGGCGCTCCTCATGATGGGCCTCGTGGCCTGCTCGTCGGAGAGCGGCTCCTCAGCCGACGGTGACGACAAGAAGGTGTCGGTCTCGCTGATCATCAAGACCCAGGGCACCTCCTTCTTCAAGAAGATGGCCGACGGCGCCACGAAGGCCTCGCAGGACCTGGGCGTGGACCTGACCGTCGCCGCCGGCAAGGTCGACGGCGATGAGGAAACCCAGATCCAGGCCATCGAGAACGCCATCTCCCGCGGCGACCAGGGCATCCTCATCACCCCGAACGGGCCGGGAGTCTTCGACGCCATCGCCAAGGCGCGGGACGCCGGCGTGAAGGTCATCGCCCTCGACACGGTGCCGGACCCGGCGTCGCTGGTCGACACGACTTACGCCACCGACAACTTCGAGGCGGGCCGCCTGGTCGGCGAGTGGACGGCGAAGAAGCTCGACGGCAAGGACGCGACCATCGCCCTTCTCGACCTGTTCGGCGACAAGGTGCTGACCGTGGACTACGACCGGAACCAGGGGTTCCTCACCGGAATGGGCATCGACGTGGCGGACCGCAAGGTCAACGGCGACGAGGCCAAGACCGGCAACTACACGGGCGGGAAGGGCGGCAAGTACACCATCGTCGGCAACCTGCCGACGAAGGGCACCGAGGACGGCGGCCGCACCGCGACCGAGACGCTGCTCAGCAAGAACCCGAACATCAACGTCATCTACGGCATCAATGAGCCGGCCTCGTACGGCGGCTATCAGGCGCTGAAGGCGGCGGGCAAGACCGAGGGCCTGATCACGGTCTCGATCGACGGCGCCTGCGACGGCGTGAACTACGTCAAGGACGGCATCCTGCAGGCCACCGCCCAGCAGTACCCGCTGAAGATGGCGGAGATGGGCGTCAAGGCCATCCACGACCTGGTGGTCAACGGCACGGAGCCGAAGTCGGACGAGGGCAAGGACTTCGTCAGCACCGGCGTCAACCTCGTGACCCAAGACCCTCAGGACGGCGTGAAGAGCATCGACACGACCGAGGGCCTCAAGGATTGTTTCTGACGGCGGGAGGGCGGGGTTGCGTGAGCACCCCCGCCCGGCTCAGTTCTGGAGAACTCAGATGACCAACACGGTACCGCCGCCGACCGCGGCACCAGATCTGTCTTCGGCCTTTCTCGACCGCTCGACACCTCTTTCTCGTTTGCGCGACCTGCTGCACCGGCATCCCGCCATCAGCCCCGCCGTCGTCCTCGTCGTCTCGGTGCTCGTGTTCGGACTGCTCAACGACCGTTTCCTGGCTCCGGCCAACCTTTCCCTGATCACCCAGCAGGTCGCTGTCGTCGGCACCCTCGCGATCGCGCAGACCCTGGTCATCCTGACCGCGGGGATCGATCTCTCGGTCGGCGCGGCCATGATCCTGGCAGCCATGGTGATGGCTCAGTCGGCGTCGTCCACCGGTGTACCGCCGACGCTCAGCCTGGTGCTCGGGCTCCTCGCCGGCATCGCCGCGGGCGGCCTGAACGGGCTGCTCGTGACCCGTCTCAAGCTTCCGCCGTTCATCGTGACACTGGGGACGCTGAGCATCTTCACCGCTCTGACACTGCTCTACAGCGGCGGCAACACGGTGCGCGGCTCGCAGTTGTCCGACACGCTCACCCTCACCGGCAACACTCTTCCGGTGCTCGGCATCAAGATCAGCATCGGCGTGCTCATCATGCTCGCCCTCTACATCCTGATCGCGTACGTCTTGAACCGGACGGCGTGGGGACGGCACGTCTACGCCGTGGGCGACGACAAGGAAGCCGCGCGGCTCTCGGGTATCCGCGTGGACCGGGTGCTCGCCTCGGTCTACCTCGTCGCCGGGGCGATCATCGCGGTCACCGCGTGGATCCAGATCGGGCGTACCAACGCTGCCAGCCCGAACTCCGGCATCGACCTCAACCTGGACTCCATCACCGCGGTCGTCATCGGTGGGACGAGCCTGTTCGGTGGCCGGGGCGTCATCTGGGGCACGCTGCTGGGCGCCCTCATCGTGGGTGTGTTCCGCAACGGCCTGGCACTCGCCGGCCTTGACGTCCTCTATCAGACCCTGACGGTCGGAATCCTGGTGATCGCGGCCGTGGCAGTCGACCAGTGGATCCGGAAGGCGAAGTCATGACGGCCGAGACAGTTGCCCGCATGCCCGTCCTCGAGGCACGGGACCTGGTCAAGACGTACGGACGGGTGGTCGGCCTTGACGGAGTCGGGCTCCAGCTCTTCCCGGGCGAGATCCTCGCCGTGGTCGGCGACAACGGCGCCGGCAAATCCACGCTGATCAAGTGCCTGACCGGTGCGGAGACCCCTACCTCGGGTCAGCTGTTCGTCAACGGCTCGCCGGTCAGTTTCAAGCGGCCCCAGGACGCGCGGGACGCGGGACTGGAGACGGTCTACCAGACGCTGGCGGTCTCCCCGACGCTCGACGTCGCTTCCAACCTCTTCCTCGGGCGGGAGATCCGGCGCAAGGGCCTCGCCGGGACGATGTTGCGGGCCCTCGACGTCAAGAGAATGCGCGAGCGGGCTCGGGCCGAATTGGCCGCGTTGGGAATCTCGACGCTGCAGGACGTGACCGTGCCGGTCGAGAACCTCTCCGGCGGCCAGCGTCAGGCCGTCGCGGTGGCCCGGGCCGCGGCCTTCGGATCGAAAGTCGTCGTGCTGGACGAGCCGACCGCCGCGCTCGGGGTGCGCGAGTCCAACCAGGTGCTCCAGCTGATCAGAACCTTGCGCGACCGGGGCACCGCGGTCATTCTGATCAGCCACAACATGCCCCAGGTGTTCGAGGTCGCCGACCGCATCCACATTCAGCGCCTGGGGAAGTGCGCCGGCACCATCACCCCGCAGAGCCACTCGATGACCGACGCCGTCGCGATCATGACCGGAGCGCAGACCTTATGAGCACCGGACGACAGCCCTGGGTCGCGGTCGTCGGCGACAACTGCGTCGACCGCTACCGGGGCAGCGAGGACCGCGACTACTCCGGGGGCAACGCCTTTAACGTGGCGGTCCACCTCGCCCGGGCCGGAGTGGCGGTGCGCTACTTCGGCGCGGTGGGCACCGACGCGCGGCAAGCGGTCATCCGGTCCGGGCTCGAGGTCAACGGTATCTCCACCGACGACCTCACCGTGCTCGACGGCCCCACGGCGGTCACGGAGATCAGCGTCGCCGCCAACGGCGACCGCACCTTCGATCGGGAGGACTTCGGCGTGACCGCCGACTATTTCCCCACGGAAGCGCAGCTCGATCAGATCGCCGAGGCCGGCTGGGTGCACATCGGCATGCTGCCGGAGGCGACCCGGCTGCGGAAGGCGCTGGCTGGCCGGACCACCGTCAGCCAGGACTGCGCGGTCGCCGCCGGGCTGACCGACCTCGATGTCGCGTTCCTCTCGGCGGGTGAGACCGGCGACGCCCGCGAGCTCGCCGCCGGCGCGGCCGCCGCCGGAGTGGGAGTGGCCGTCGCGACGCGCGGCGCCGAGGGCTCGGTCTGTCTCAGCGGAGACCGCTGGTACGAGCAGGCCGCCCTACCGGCGATCATCGTCGACACCACCGGCGCCGGCGACAGCTTCATCGCCGGTTTCATCGCGGCCCGCCTCAGCCGCCGACCCCTGCCCGAGGCGCTGGAGACGGGGGCCCGCTTCGCGGCGGCCACCTGCGCGTACCGCTCGGGCTGGCCCCACCTGCCACTGGACAAGGAGTCACGGTGAACGACCTTGACGGCACCCTGGCGGCGATCGACGCCTCGATCGCCGCCTCCGCCGGAGACGCCGAACAGCTGCTCGTCGACCTGGTCGCCTGCCGCAGCGTCAACCCGTTGCAGCCCGGCGTCGACGCAGCTGATTACGAGGGCGGGGAACGTCGCGCCAACCAGGTCCTGGCCGAGGCATTGCGTCCCCTGGGTTTCGACCTCAACTGGGTCGAGGAGGCCGAGGGCAGGCCCAACCTGGTCGCCGTGCGGCCCGGCCGCGGTGGCGGTCGCTCCCTGGCGCTGAACGGGCACATCGACACCGTGGCCCCGCAGCAGGGCCGCTTCGACGACCCCTGGAAGGCGGTCATCGAGGACGGCTACCTGTACGGACTCGGCGCCACCGACATGAAAGCCGGGCACGCGGCCATGTGGCTCGCCGCCAAGGCCCTCCGGGACACCGGCGTCACGCTGGCCGGAGACCTGCACATCCACTCTGTGGTCGGCGAAGAGACGATGAGCCACGAAATCGGCACGACCGCTGTGCTGAAAGCCGGCTACACGGTGGACGGTGCTCTGGTGCCGGAGCCCACGTCGCCAGAGCCACGGGTCCTTGACATCTCCAACGTCGCGGCGGGCAACTACCTCTTCTCGCTGACCGTTCGCGGCAAGTCCGCGCACTGGGCCGCGCGTAATCTCGCCATCCGGGCCGGCGGCTCGGGCGACGCGATCGGCGTCAACGCCATCGACAAGGCGGTCTACGTCTACCACGCCATGCGCCAGCTCGAGGAGCAGTGGGCCTTCAGCAAGACGCACCCGGCCTTTCCGCCGGGCGCCTTCATCATTCATCCCGGTGTCCTGCGCGCGGACGTGGGCGTCGAGGCGGCGCCGTTCTTCCCCGACCGGGCGCGCATCGACTACCTGCTGTCCTTCCCGCCCGGGAACACCTCCGAGCAGATCCGCGCGGAGATCGAGCATCACATCCGTACGGCCTCGGAGCTCGACCCGTGGCTGCGCGAGCACCCGGTCGAGTTCACCTGGACCGACACCTGGCCCCCGGCCTACACCGACCCCGACAGCGACTTCGTCCGCCAGATGATGGCCGAGCGGGCGCGTCTGGCGAGTGCCGACGCGCGGGTCAATCCGCTGGCCGCGCCGGTCACGGCCGCGGCGCAGTCCGACGCCAACTTCTACGAGGCGATGGGGATCCCGGCCCTGGTGTGCGGGCCCGGCGACGTCCGTCGTGCTCATGCGGCCGACGAGCGCGTGCTGCTGGAGAACATCGCCCTGTCCGCTGCCTTCCTCGCCCGCGCCGCGCTGGCCTGGTGCAACAGTCAGCAGCAGTCTTCAGACGGGCGGTTCGGCCACTGAACGTACAGTGGCCCACGCGTCCATCCCCGTGGCCGCGCTCTTACGAGGAGAGAACCTTGACGCCTCCAGCCGGCACTGGCCCCGCCAAGCGCTCGACCATGGCTCCCCAGCTCAAAGAGGCAATCCGCCAGCTCATCACTCGGGACGAGATGGGGCCGGGCGATCAGCTGCCCACCGAACCCGAGCTGTCAGAACACTTCGGAGTTTCCCGCAACAAGATCCGGGAAGCGTTGAAGTTGCTGGAGCAGGACGGATTGGTCACCGCGATCCAGGGACGGGGTCGGTTCGTGTCGGCCCTGGGTTCAGTGCCGATCGAGCGGCCGGTGAACATCTACGAGAGCATCACCGCGTTGCTGCAGGGACTCGGCTACAAGGTCACCAATGTGGTGCTGAGCGTGGAAGAGGGGACCGCGGACGCCCGGGTCGCCCGCGAGCTGCAGCTGAACGAGGGCGACCCGGTCATCCGGCTCGTGCGCCTGCGGCTCGGCGACGACCAGCCCATGGTCTTCAGCATCAACATCGTCCGGCGGGATGCCCTGCCCGGACCGCTGAAGTTCCGCAACTGGGGCGCGTCCGTCACCAAGAGCCTGGAAGGGCACGGGCACTACATCGCCTTCTCGATCGCCCGGCTGTCCGCCGCGAACCTCCCGGCCGAGTACTCGAAGGCCTACGATCTGGCCCGGTACGACCCCTGGCTGCTGGTCGAGGAGACCTGTGTGACCCGCGAGGGCAACCGGCTGCTGTACGCCATCGACTACCACCGCAGCAGCGAGATCGCCTTCAACGTCGTCCGCCGCCGCTAGACCGGTCACCCCAACAACCTCAAAGGACACGGCAGTGCAGCGCATCCTGGGCGTCACCCGGCACTACGACTGGGGATCGCCGACCGCCATCCCCGCGTTCCTGGGCGATCCGCCCGATCCTGACCAGCCGGTGGCCGAGGTGTGGTTCGGAGCCCACGAGGACGCGCCCAGTCCCGTGGCCGACAGTGACAAGACCCTTCTCGACCTGGTCGGCGACCGGCTTCCGTTCTTGGTGAAGCTGCTCGCCCCGGCTCGTTCCGTCTCGTTGCAGGTCCACCCCGAGCAGCACCTGGCCGAGGCCGGCTTCCGCGAGGACGAGGCGTGGGGCATTCCGCGGGACGATCCCCGGCGGCGGTTCAAGGACCCGGTCCACAAGCCCGAGATGGTTTTCGCCCTGACGCCGTTCACCGGCCTGGTCGGCTTTCGCCCCGTCGCCGAATGCGTTCGCGACCTCGACCGGCTCGACGCGGACCTCGCTCGCCGCATGCGGGCCGAGCTCACTGGCCCGGGACCCGATGGCGACCGACGGCGCCGCGCGTTGCAGACTGCCCTCGGCGCGTCCGCCGACGAGGTAGAGGGATTCGGCGGCGAGCTTCCCTGGCTGGCCGACCTCGCCGAGCAATACCCCGGGGACGCCGGAGTCGCCGCAGCCGTCCTGCTGCGCCGGTTCGTCCTGGCGCCCGGGGAGGTGGTATTCGTGCCCTCCGGAATGATCCACGCCTATTCCTCGGGCCTGGCACTGGAAGTCATGGCCAACTCCGACACGGTTCTGCGGGCCGGGCTGACGACCAAACTCGTCGACGTGGACGCGCTCATGCGGTGTGTCAATTTCGACAGCGAAGCGGCCGTCGAGGTTTCGCGGCACCACGACGCAGGACGGCTTTATACCCCTGCGGTGACGGAATTCGCGCTTCTGGACGCCACGGCGGCGAGCCCGGAGCCCGTGCCGCTCTCCTTGGCCGGACAGCAGATCGCCCTTTGTGTCGAAGGGCCGGTCGAACTCATCGACGGCGAAGGCCGGCTCGAGCTCGGCCCGGGCCAGGCCGCCTACCTGGCCGACGCAAAAGGCCTGTCGATGCGGGGGCCGGGCCGCCTCGTGCTGGCCGGTCCCGGCCGCGAATCCTAATCCGAAAATGACCGTTCCTGGACGCGCGGCAGCATCCCGGCGCAGCGAGGCGGAGCTGGGATGAGGGTTGCTGATGTGGTTATACGGCGGGTTGGAGGGTGACCCGGTAGCCGAGGGGGTTCAGGCCGCGGATGCAGACCGCCGAGCGGGTCGACGCGGCCCACTACCGGGCTGCGGCCTTGGCGCTGCGCGCGGCGTCTCTGGACCCCCAGGCCACACCCCGGACCCCGGCGCGGTTCCCCAGCACAACGCTGCCGCAGGCACAGCGAAGGCCAGAAAGCCCACTATGACGAAGCCGGCAGCGACAGCAGCGCCCACGCGATCTCCCGCTCATCCACGCACCTCTTCAGCAGATGCAGCCTTCCCGGGGAAGCCCGAGTCCCTCGGTGACGAGGTCACGCAGCTATCCCGGCTTGAGGTGATCCGATTTGCTGTTGTTGAGCAGCGCCGGCTTCGCGCTGGCGCAACGGCTACCGCGGCCCCGGTGACCGGCCCGGCGCCGGAAGAGACCGAACCCGGTCGCGAGCGCACACCGATCCTACTCACCGTGACATCCATGGACGCCGGCCTACCTTTGAATGGCCCTCGACGTACTGCCGGGCGGTGCCGGTGCACTGGAACACCAGTACCAGGACCTGCTTGATGCTGTCCACCGCGTGCAGCAGCGGCCCAGGCTGATGGCGGATTTCGGGACACGTTGAAATGACATGACGTGTGCGACCATGTGTGAGTCATCCAGTCGGGAGGGACAGCTAATGGTTGATCCGTCTAGCAAGCTGGCGGTGGGGCAGGGCCGGCGGCCAAAGGCCGGCGGCGTCGACGCCGTGCTGGCCCTGCTCGACGGGTTGACGGCTGGCCAGGAGATCCCAGCGGATGTGTTGGACCGGTTGAGTGAGGGTGGCACGGCGGCGCAGGGCGCCGAGTTGCGACGCCGGGTCGGCGAGGTTCACGCCGCGGTCAGCCGATGGCGGCGCCGCGACCAGCAGCTGTCGGCGCTGTTCTCCAGCGCCCGGGAGCTGGCCGAGCTGCGCAGCGTCGGCCCGCTGCTGGATCGGCTGGTGCAACGCGCTCACGATCTGGTGGGCAGCGACGTGATGTACCTGTCGGAGTTCGACCAAGAAACTGGTGAGCTGCGGGTCAGCTCGACGTTGGGGGCGA
This sequence comes from Micromonospora inyonensis, assembly GCF_900091415.1. Taxonomy (NCBI): domain Bacteria; kingdom Bacillati; phylum Actinomycetota; class Actinomycetes; order Micromonosporales; family Micromonosporaceae; genus Micromonospora; species Micromonospora inyonensis. The sequence goes on from NZ_FMHU01000002.1 coordinate 1,138,602, forward strand.
TCACCGACGCGTTTCGGCGGCTGCGTGTCCCGCCGGGCGCGGGCCTGGCCAGCGAGGTGGCGCAGACCCGGGCGCCGCGCTGGATCAGCGGCTACCCGACCGCCCAGGTCCGCCACGACCCGCAGATCGACGCCGCGGTGGCGGGCGAAGGACTGGTCTCGCTGCTCGGGGTGCCGCTGCTGGCCGGGAACGAGGTGCTCGGCGTGCTGTTCGCCGCCTATCGCAGCGACCACCGCTTCACCGCCGACGAGGTGGCGCTGCTGTCCGCCTTCGCCGATCACGCGGCGGTTGTGTTGCAGACCGTCGAGCTGTTGGAGATTGCCCATCGCTCGGCGCGGGAGGCCGAGAAGGCGTCGGCCGAGGCCGCGCGGCACGCGGCTGCGGTGGAGCGGGCCGCGCAGGTGCACGAGGAGCTCACTGCTGTGGTGGTCGGCGGCGGGGACGCCGGGGGCATCGCCGTAACCCTCAGCCGCGCCTTGCGCCGCGCCGTGGTGATCACCGACCGTTCACTGATGGCGGTGGCCGCGACCGACGCGAACGGCAGCCCGGTCCCGCTGTCCTTCCAATCCACCACCGCGATCGCCGCAGCGCTCGACGAGAGCAGCTGGTCGGGTCAGCTCGTCGAGGTGTCCTCGGCCGACGTGTACGGCGTGGCGGCGGCGGTGGCGGGGCGGTCGACGCTGGGCGCCATCATCGTCGGCTCGGGTGCGGAAGACTTCGGCGCGGTCGACAAGCGCACGGTCGAGCGTGCCGGGCTCATCCTGGCGCTGCAAACCCTGCAGCAGGACGCCGTCGTACGCGCCGAGGAGCAGGTCCGTGGTGAGCTGCTCGCCGACCTGCTGGATTCGTCACGGCCACACGATGCGCACCTGCGCCAACGGGCCCGCGCCCGCCATGTCGATCTGCAGGCCGCGCGCGTGCCCATCGCCGTGTGGGTCCGCGACGACGACCGGTCGGCGGCTGTGCGGGCCCTGCAGGACCCGGCTGTCGCCCTGCTCGCCGGCGAGCAGGGCCCGCTGGTCGCCGTGTTGTCCCCCGACGAGAGCGGTAAGCGGGCCGGCGCGGCCGTGGCTCGGCGGGTGCGTACCGCGACCGGCCGGGAGCCCCTTGTCGTCGTCGGCCGGCCCGGCGCGCTGAGTGATCTCGCGCACCGGTGGTCCCAGGCTGCCGACTGCGTGCGGCTGCTGGATCGTCTCGGCGTGACGTCCGGCGTCACCAGCGTCGACGCCTACACGCCCTACCTCGCGCTGTTCGGTGACAGCGCCGTGGCCGTCAAGGCGTTCACCCGCGAACTGATCGGCCCGGTGCTCACCTGGGACGCCGAACGGCACACCGAGCTGCTGGAAACGCTGGCCCTGTACCTCGATCAGCAGGGCAGCCCGGCCCGGACCGCCCGCGCGCTTGGCGTCCACGTGAACACGGTGTTGCAGCGGCTGGATCGGGTCGACGAGCTCCTGGGCGCGGACTGGCGGACGCCGGAGCGGCGGTTCCGCGTCGCCATCGCCGTGCGGCTGCACCGCCTGGTGACCACCTGACCGCCCCTGCATGGATGAAACATCTACCTGTTGCTGCTTGACACTGGATTTCTGATCTATGGTGGTGCGAATCACTCGCTTCTAGCGTGGGTCGACAGGCGGAACCAGTTCGCTGTCGGCAAACCACAGGCGCGGCCTTCGCTGCGCGAGGAGGAACGATGACCACCACCTCCACCACCAGCAGGCTGGCCGGGTTGCGTGACCGTACGGTAGCGGAGCGGCGCCGGCTCATCGCAGAGAACACCGGCGTGGAACTGGCGCGTCTTGACGTGCTGGAACCCGTGTCTGGGCTGCAGGTGGAACAGGCCAATCACCTCATCGAGAACGTCATCGGCGTGATGAGCCTCCCGGTCGGCGTGGCCACCAACTTCACGATCAATGGCCGTGACGTACTCGTGCCGATGGCCACCGAGGAGGCGTCGGTGGTCGCGGCGGCCAGCAACGCCGCCCGCATCGCCCGCGTACGAGGAGGCTTCACCACCTCGAGCACGGCACCGCTGATGCAGGCCCAGGTGCAAGTGCTCGACGTCGTCGACCCCGAGGCCGCTCGCGCTCGGCTACTCGAGGCCGCAGACGAGATCCTCCGACTGGCCAACGATCAGGACCCGTTGCTGATCCGGCTCGGCGGCGGCGCGCGTGAGCTGCTCGTCCGATTGGTCCGTTCCCAGGTGCAGACCTACGTGGTCGCGCACCTCGTGGTCGATGTCCGGGACGCGATGGGCGCGAACGCGGTGAACACCATGGCGGAGGCCGTCGCCAGCCGCGTCGGTGAGATCGCTGGCGGACGGCCGCTGCTGCGCATCCTTACGAACAAGGCCGATCTTCGCGTCACACGGGCCCGTGCCGTCTTCGATGCCGAGAGCCTCGGCGGCCCCGAAATCGTCGACAACCTCGTGCACGCCGCCGCGCTCGCCGAGGCCGACCCCTACCGGGCTGCCACGCACAACAAGGGCATCATGAACGGCATCACCGCGGTCGTGCTGGCGACCGGCAACGACACACGCGCGGTGGAGGCCGGCGCGCACTCGCATGCCGTCGGCCCGGACGGCCGGTACACCTCGCTGTCGCACTATGAGAAGGACGCCGACGGCGACCTCGTCGGTGTCCTCGAACTACCGATGCCGGTCGGTCTCGTCGGAGGCGCCACCAAAGCCCACCCGGTGGCGCGGGCCGCCCTGGCCATCCTCGGCGTCACCACCGCTCAGCAGTTGGCTGACGTCATCGTCGCCACCGGGCTGGCGCAGAACCTCGCCGCGATGCGGGCCCTCGCCACCGAGGGCATTCAGCGCGGCCACATGTCGCTGCACGCCCGCAACATCGCGGTGACCGCGGGCGCGAGCGGCGACGAGGTCGACAAGGTCGTTGCGCGGCTGATCAGCGACCGCGCCATTCGCAGCGAGCACGCCGAGATGGTCCTCGCCGAGCTGCGCGCCGCTCAGTGACCCGACCGTCGGCTCCGCCAAGCACCGTTCCCGAAGGAGAGACATGACTCTGTACGTGGGTATCGACGTCGGCGGGACCTTCACGGACGCTGTCGCCGTCATCGACGGCCGTGCCGTGCGTGGCAAGGCCTTCTCGACCAAGGACATCACCAGCGGTATCCTCGCCGCCCTGAGCGTTCTCCAGCAGCGCCTCGGCATGCAGGAGCGGGCCTTCTACACCTCCGTCGACCGGCTGGTGCTAGGCAACACGATCGTCACCAACGCCGTCGATGAGCAGAAGTACGCACCCGTGGGCCTGCTGACCACGCAGGGCTTCCGCGACACCCTGCGCATCGCCCGCTCGGCGCGCACTGATGAGCGCAACCCCCACGCCATGGCCCCGGCACCTGAGATCGTCGCACGTCGCCGGATCGTCGAGGTGCCCGAACGGGTCGACGCACGAGGGAACGTCCTGGTGCCGCTGGCCGAGGCGAGCATTGCCGCAGCGGTGGACAAGGTGTTCGCCGCGGGCGCTGAGTCGCTCGCCGTCTGCCTGCTGTGGTCCTTCCGCAACCCGACCCACGAGCAGGCCATCGCCCGATACCTCGATGCCCACCACCCCGGCGTGCCCTATACCCTGTCCAGCGAGCTGACACCGGTCTACCGCGAGTACGAGCGCATGGTCACCACCGCGCTGGATGCCGCGGTGAAGCCGCTGGTCGCCGAGCACTTCGACCAACTCGCCAAAGAGTTGGCCGCGCGTGGCCTGCAGCAGCGGATACAGATCATGCAGGTACACGGTGGCTTCCTGTCCGTCGAGGAGACCGGCAAGGCGCCGATCGCCATGTTCAACTCCGGGCCGGTCGGTGGCGTCACCGGCGCGCGGCTGCTCGGCCAGCGACTGGGCCGACGCAGCATTCTCACCGCCGACATGGGCGGCACCAGCCTCGACGCGGCGGCCATCATCGACGGCCAGTTGCGGGTCCTTCCCCGCGCGCAGATCGGTGGGCTGCAGACCAGCCTCACCGCCGTCGACATCGAGACCATCGGCGCCGGCGGCGGCAGCCTGGTCTGGGTCGACGGCCGCGGGGTCATGCGCGTGGGCCCGCACTCGGCAGGCAGCACACCCGGTCCCGCCTGCTACGGCAGGGGAGGCAACCGGCCGGCCGTCACCGACGCCGCGCTCGTCCTGGGTTTGATCAACGCCGGCTACTACCTCGGCGGGTCGGTGCCGCTCTACCCCGAGAAGGCCCGGGAGGCCCTGCGTGCCGAGGTTGCCGGACCGCTCGGCCTGACCGAGGAAGAGGCCGCGGCGGGCATCTACCGGCTGACCGCGTCGCAGCTGGCCAATGCACTGCGCAAAGTCACGGTCAATCGCGGTCACGACCCGCGAGAGTTCACGCTCGTCGGGTTCGGCGGCGCCTGCGGTTTGTTCGCGGCGGCCATCGCGGCCGAGACGGGCGTGAGCGAGATCGTGCTGCCGCGCAACGCGGCGGTCTTCTCCGCCTTCGGGCTGATGCACGCCGACTCGGTCTTCTCCGCCGTCCAAACCTCGCCGTGGACCTTCGACCAACCGGCCGAACTTCTCGAGGAGTCGTTCCAGGCATTGGAGGAACGCGCGCGATCGTGGTTTGAGTCCGAGGGCATCCCGCACGATCGGCGCGAGCTCTACCGGGAGGCGGACATGAAGTTCGCCGGTCAGATCTTCGAGGTCACCACCCGGCTGTCCGGTGACCGCTTCGGCGAGCACCACAAAGACGATCTGCGGCGCCGTTTCATCGCCGACTACGAGGCAGAGTTCGGTTCCGGCACCGCTTGGACCGAGGCGGAGATCCTCCTGGTCAACAGCCGGGTTCGCGGCATCGGCCGTACCGATTCCCAGCAAATCCTGGATGACACCGACGTCGAGGAACACCGCGTCGACCGCAGGCAGATCGTGGACCCGGCCACCGCAGAGCTGATGACCGTGGAGGTGCACCGCGGCTTCCGCACGGTCGGCAAGGCCAAGGGCCCTTGCCTGCTCGAAGAGCCCGACACGACCGTCTTCGTCCCCGCCCGAGCGACCGTCGAGGTGGTCGACGGAGGCCACTTCCTCATCCGCCTCGACAACGCCTGACCGCCCGAAGGAGAGACCGTGGCACCGACCAGCATCCCCGCCGGCTACGACCCCGTGACCCTCGAGGTCGTGCGCATGCGCCTCGACTCCATCGTCGAGGAGATGGGAATCGCCATGATCCGTTCTTCCGGATCACCAGTCATAACCGAGGCCGGGGACCTCAACACCGCCCTCTTCGACGCCCAGGGCCGGATCTGGTCCTACTCCGACTACGTCCAGTTTCACATCGGGTCCGGCAGCGTGGCCGTCCAGAACCTGATCAAGGCTGTCGAGGGAGAGCCGCTTCACCCCGGCGACGCCTTCATCAGCAACGACCCGCACACCGCCGGTGCAAGCCACCCACCGGACACCAACGTCATCTCCCCGATCTTCTACGGCGATGAATTGATCGGCTGGGCCCAGTCCCAGGCCCACCTCGTCGACGTCGGCGGCATGACGCCCGGTGGTTTCGCGCCCTCAGCACTGGACTGCTACGCCGAGGCGCTGCGCCTGCCCCCCGGCGTGAAGATCTACGACCGGGGCCAGCCCGTGGAGTCGGTGCGCCGGCTGCTGCTCAACAACGTGCGCGTGCCGGTCCTCTACTGGAACGACGTGCGCAGCCTGGTCGCCAGCAACAACACCGGGATCAAGCGACTGCTGGCCACGGTGCAGGAGTTCGGCCTCGACCGATTCCGCGAGTACACCCGGCTGAGTTTCGAACTAGCCGAGCAGGTGGTGCGCGAACGCATCCGGCGGCTGCCCGACGGCGTATACACCGACGACGAGTGGACCGAACACAACGGGCACGACGACGACTTGTTCCGCGTCCACTGCACGATGACGAAGCAGGACGACCACATCACCCTCGACTTCCGAGGCTCCAGCCCGCAGACCGGCGGCTTCATCAACTGCAGCTACGGCGCGCTGGTCGGCAGCATCGCCACCTCCGTCGTGCCGATCATCGCCTGGGACGTCCCCTTCAACGAAGGTGTCATGACCGCCTTCGACGTCCTGGTCGACGACAACTCGATCGTCAACCCGTCCCCGCCGGCCCCGATCAGCAACGGCCACCTCACGACCGGAGCTCGGGTCAGCCGCCTGGTGACCAAGCTGTTCAACCAGGCATGCCAGCACAGCAGCGACCCGCAGATGCGGCAGCGCAGCCAGGGCGTCTGGGCCGACAGTTGGACCGGCGGCATCTCAGCCGGCAACACCAACGCCGGCGACTTCTTCGTGCTGTTCAACATGGACGGCGGCGGCATCGGCGCCGGTGCCCAGCCAGAGCGGGACGGCCTCGACTGCGCCGGCATGATGACCCAGGTGAACAACGCCCTGCCGGACGTCGAGATGAATGAGATGCTCTACCCGGTGCTCTACCTGTGGAAGCGCCTCAACCTGGCCAGCCCCGGGCACGGCGCATTCCGCGGTGGGTTGGGTCTCGACTTCGCATGGACCCTGCACGGTGCCGAAACCGTCACCCAGACCGTCTTCTCTCCGAGCGCCCAGGTCCCACCGGACGGATTCGGTGGCGGACTGCCCGCCGGCGGCTGCGGGCACGAGATCTGGCGGGAGACCAACGTCGGTCAGTTGCTGGATCAGGCCGTCGTGCCGAGCCCGGGTGAGCTCAGGTCGAGGAGCCAGGACCTGCTGGCGATCAACCAGTCAGGCGTGACGATCCGGGCAGGAGACGTCTTCGTGCAGTGGATCGCCGGCGGCGGTGGATACGGCGATCCACTTCTGCGCGACCCCGCCCGCGTCGCCGCCGATCTCGACGACGCCTACATCACCGCCGCAGTGGCCCGGGACGTCTACGGGGTGATCATCGCCGACGGCAAGGTCGACGAGGCTCGCACCGCCGCCTGCCGGGCCGAGCTGCGAGCAGACCGGCTCGGCGGCGTTCAGCCGAGCGCGCCCGTACGCCCAGAGGCGATCGGCACCTCGGCGTCGGCGCCGCGACGGGACGCCGACGGGTGGTACTGCCCGGCCAGCGGATCACGCATCAGCGAGGCAGAGGACTGGCGTACCGACGCTGTCCAGCGGACGACCGACGCCGCCGCGCGGCTGGGCGAGCTCGGGGTCCGGGTCCGCGATCGACGCGCCGCCCCCGCGGTCCTGATCGACGAGTACTATAGCCCCACCTGCGGAACGTTGCTCGAGACGCGGATCCGCGTCGCCGACGAGCAGCCACTGCCGTCCACCTGACCGATCGCGTCGCGCGAGCATGACCATCCTGCTCGCGCGAGCCGTCGGACGGCTCCGGCCCGGCAGCGGTCGGCAGCCTCCGCCGAGCCGGTCGGTGACACTCGCACCGCCGTCAGATCCAGCTCCCCGCGTACGACCAGACCGGGGCCCTGCAGAAGGAGAACTCCCATGACATCTCCGCTCGCCGGCCTGGACGGCTTGCTGGCAGGACGGAACGCGTCGGGCGCACTCGCGGGCGTGGTCGTCCTCGACATCACCCGCGTGGTCGCCGGCCCCTTCTGCTCGCAGATCCTGGCGGACCTCGGCGCGACGGTCGTCAAGATCGAACACCCCAAAGATCCGGACTACGCCCGCGGCTTCCCCCCGTTCTTCGGCGGTGACGAACACAGCGGCTTCAGCGCATTCTTCGCCCAGTTCAACCGCAACAAGCTCGGGCTTACCCTGGACCTGTCCCAGGAGCAGGGGAAGGAGGTGCTGCGCACGCTGGTCAAGCGGGCACACGTCCTGGTCGAGAACTTCCGCCCCGGCACGATGGACAAACACGGTGTCGGCGCCGCGGAACTGCACAAGATCAACCCGGCGCTCGTTTACACGGCGCTGTCCGGGTTCGGGCAGACAGGGCCGTACCGGCGCAGGCCGGCCTACGACAACTCCGCGCAGGCCACCGGCGGTCTGTGGTCCATGAACGGCTACCCCGATCGGCCACCGATCCGGGTCGGGACCATCATCGGAGACCTCGCCGCAACCATGTACGGCGTCATCGGTACGCTCGCGGCGCTCCGCCATGCGGAGGCGACCGGGCAAGGGCAGCTCGTCGACGTCTCGCAGCAGGACTCTGTCCTGAGCCTCACCGAGAACGCAGTCGTCTCATACACCGTGGACGGCACGGTGCCGACGCCGCTGGGCAACAACCACCCGTTCGTCAAGCCCTACGAACTCTACGCGTGCAAGGACGGCTTCGTCTTCTTCGGCGGCTACACCGACAAGTTCTGGCGCCTGACCTGTGCGATGTTCGGGCAGCCGGAGATGGCCGACGATCCCGAGACCGACACCATGGCGAAGCGGTTCAAGCCCGACATCTACGAACGGAAGATCAAGCCCCAGCTGCTGGCCTGGTTCGCCGACCGGACAAAGGCCGAACTGGAGGCGCTCGCCGGCGACCAGGTCCCGCTCTCGGCGATCAAGACGATGGACGAGGTCGTGAACGACCCGCAGATCGCCGCCCGCGACATGATTGTCGACGTCGAGTACCCCGACTTCGGTCCGCTGCGGATGTTCGGGCAACCCGTCAAGCTGGGCGTCACTCCCGCTCAGCCTCGGGGTCTGGCACCGCGTGTCGGCGAGCACACCGACGTCCTGCTCCGGGCGCTGGCCGACCTAACCGACGAGTCCATCGCCGAACTTCGCGCGGCGGGAGTCGTCTGAATGACCATCACCCTCGAACGCCACGAAGCGGTCGCAGTCGTCACCATCGACCGGCCGGACAAGCTCAACTCCCTCACCCTGGCGATGTATCAGCAGCTGGGCGACGCCCTGATCGAGGTCCACGCCGACCCCGCGATTGCCGTCGCGGTGCTGACCGGGCGAGGCGGAAGAGCCTTCTGCGTCGGCGCCGACTTGACCGAATCGATCCCGGCGTTGGCTGAGGGACGCTTCGACATCTCGGAGTGGGATCACGCCCACCAGAAGCATGTGCAGCAGCGCAAACCGATCATCGCCGCGATCAACGGCCTCTGCCTCGGCGGCGGGTTCGAGATCATGCTCTCGACCGACATCCGCATCGCCAGCACGACCGCCGAGTTCGGGTTGCCCGAGGTCGGCATCGGGGTCGTTCCGGCCGGCGGCACGCTGGTCCGGCTGACCCGCCAGATCCCATACGCCTGGGCGATGCAGCTGATGCTCGGCGGCGACCGCATCAGCGCGGACACGGCCCTGCGGTTCGGCCTGCTCAACGACGTCGTCCCCGCGGACGCGCTGCTCGACACGGCGATGACGTGGGCGGTGCGGCTGACGCAGAACAGCGGCACGGCGATGGCCGTCGTCAAAGAAGCCGTCCAGTACCTAGCCGACCTGCCCAGTGATCAGGCCTTCCGATACGAGGCCCTGCTGGGGCAGAAGGCGTTCACCTCCGCCGACGCACGCGAAGGCATGTCGGCCTTCTACGCACGTCGTCGTCCGAACTTTCCCTCCCGCACGTACCCGGAGCCGAGCTCGTCATGAACCTGCCCAGCGTGGTCGCGCAGCCCGGCATGCCCGATGCCGTCCGCATCTATGAGGTCGGCCCGCGGGACGGCCTGCAGGCCGAGAAGCAGCTCATCGCCACCGACGTGAAGCTCGAGTTCATCCGGCGCCTACTGGCGGCCGGCCTGCGAACCATCGAGCTGACCAGCTTCGTCTCACCGAAATGGGTACCGCAGCTGGCCGACGCCGCCGACGTCGTCGCTGGCGTCGACCTGGACTCGGCCCGGCACCCGGTCCTCGTGGCCAACGAGCGAGGGCTCGACCGCGCGCTAGCCAGCGGTGTCCGGGAGATCGCCGTCTTCGCCAGCGCCACCGAATCCTTTGCCAAGAACAACCTGAACCGCTCGGTCGACGAAGCGCTCACCATGTTCGAGCTGGTCGTGCGGCGCAGCCGCGACGCGGGCGTCGCGGTCAGGGGCTACATCTCGATGTGCTTCGGCGACCCCTGGGAGGGACCGGTGTCGCTCGCCAAGGTCGTCCACGTAGCCGAACGGCTCATCGACATGGGCGTGACGAGCCTGTCCCTCGGCGACACGATCGGCGTCGGCACGCCCGGGCACGTGCTCGCGCTCGTCGAACGCCTGGAAGCAGCAGGCATCCCGCGTGGCGTCCTGGCCATGCACTTCCACGACACCTACGGACAGGCGTTGGCCAACGTGCACGCCGCGCTGACCGCAGGAATCACGGAGTTCGACGCCTCGGCCGGCGGGATTGGCGGCTGCCCCTACGCACAGAGCGCCACCGGCAACCTCGCCACCGAAGACCTGGTCTGGATGCTCACCGGCCTGGGCTACCACACCGGCGTCAACCTGGAGCACCTCGTCGAGGCCAGTGTCTGGATGGCGAAGCACCTGAGACGGCCGAGTTCCTCCCGAGTGGTGCGGGCCATGGCCTCGACCGACGACCGGGGCCAGGCCTGACGCCCACCAACCGCGGCTACCTCCGCCGGCGCTCAACACCACACGAGGTACGGGTGGAGCCACGGCCCCGACGTTCTGTCTGTGAACCTCGCCGACCGTACGGTCACCGGGGACGACGGCACCGACGTCCGGCTGACCCCCACCCAGTGGGGCGTCCTGGAACAGCTGCTGCGTCATCCCGGCAAGCTGGTCAGCCAGCGGCAGCTCCTGCACGACGTGTGGGGCAGGAGTACCAGAACGAGACCAACTACCTGCGGCAGCACCTGGCCCAACTGCGCCGCAAGCTGGAGGACGACCCGGCCCGCCCCCGCCACCTCGTCACCGAACCCGGCATGGGCTACCGGTTCCGCCCCGACCAGCAGGGGTGACGTTCAGTACCGGTTGCTGGCCAACTGGTTGGCCGCCTGCAACAGGCGGTTGCGCACCGTCGCCCGGTGCTCCTCGTCGAGGTTGGTCAGGGGAACCGAACAGCTGATCGCGTAACTCGGGTAGGGGTCGGCGGGAACCGCGATCGCGTAGCACATGATGCCGAGGGTGTTCTCCTCGATCTCGGTGCTGTAGCCGACCTTCGCGGTCGTTTCGAGCTGCTTCTTCAGCTCGGTGCGCGTCGTCACCGTGTGTGGCGTGATCATCTCCAGCTTCTTCGGCAGCACCTCGGACACCAGCCGCCACGGTCGCGCGGCGAACAGCGCCTTGCCGAGTGCCGAGGCGTGCGCCGGAAGACGACGGCCGGGACGGGTCAGCGCGGACATCCGGTTCGGGGCGGTGAGGGTCTGCACGTACACGATCTCCGCCCCGTCGAGCCGTCCCAGGTGGATGGTCTCGCCCAGTTCGGCGTTGAGTTCGTGCCGGATCGATTCGGTCCGTCGCACCGTGGGGTCCAGGTCGATGGCCGCCACCGCCGCCTGTAGGGAGCGCAGCCCCAGGGTAAAGCGGCTGTCGTCGACGTCCACCCAGCCGCGTCGCTGAAGGGTCAGCAGGAGCGCGTAGGCGGAGGCGCGCGGGATCGCCAGGTCCCGGGTGACGTCCCGGAGCGTCCGTGGTTCGCGGGACTCGATCAGGTACTCCAGCACGGCCAGCGCCCGGTCGGCGCTCTTCACGGTGCGTACGCCGCCGTCGCTGGACTCGGGATCGGGCGTGGGAAGGACCATCTCGGTTCCTCTGAATTCGGGGACGTGGTGAACGGGATCGTCAGGCTGGTTACTGTGCGTCAGCGCAGGGACGGCGTCAAGGCCGGCACCCCGATGCTCGCGTCGATCCGCCCGGGCGGCCGGGGTGGTGGCGCGCCGGTCACCCGGCGGGTGTCCGGCGCGGCCCGCGATACGCGGCGGGGTGGGCCGGGCCGCGCTCGGCGTCGTGGACATCCCGCTCCCTTCGTCACCGGCGGTTCGCCGGCCGCGTCGTGTGTCCCGTGCCGGTTCGCGGCGTGCGACGTCCCTGGTCCCGGCGGTGGGTTTCCGCCTCGTGACGCTTCGGAACAAGTTTATGCAGGCCTTGACCCCCTGGCTACCCCTGTATATCGGTGCCTCCACATCAAGACGATCGTCTACATATAAAGACAGTAGCCCTGAAGGCCACCCTTCCCTGCAGCTAGCAGAGGAGTCGTCATGAAGTCCAAGCTCTCTTACCGATCCCTCATCGCCGCGCTCGTCGCTACGGCGCTCGCCGCGGCGGCGGCCGGCTGTTCCCCGGGCGGAGCCTCCGGAGGCCCGAGCGACCCGAAGAAAGCTCACCGTCTACAGCACGCTGACACCGAGCGCCCAGAAGCGACTGGCAGCGGCCTTCACACAGAAGACCGGGATCGAGGTCGAATCGGTCCGGGTGCAGAGCGCCCAGCTCACCAAACGGTTCGACGAGGAGTTCAAGGCCAAGCGGCCGGTCGCCGACGTGCTGACCATGAACGAGGAGATCTACGCCCGGCAGGCCGTGGGGCAGGGGCTGTTCGAGGACATCGCCGGGCTGCCGGGGCAGTCCCGTCCTGCGACGTCCGGGCCCACACCACGATCCGCTCACCCTCGTCGGCCACACCCTCTACGACCAGCGGAGAAAGACCCGAAAACACCGTCCGCGCAAGCTCATCGACATCCCTCACGCGAGTGTCAACGACCCCCACGACTCTCCGTCACCACCGAATGTGAGACAGGGCTGTTCGTTTGACAGCGGGAGTGCCCCTCTGGTGGGGGCGCCTTTGACGGGCTGAAAATGGGTGGGCGGGCGGTCCGGCGACGTCGTGGGTCTGTGGTGCTTCGAGCCCGTTTGACAGCGGGACGCTGGAGCCGTGCGACAGGCGTTCTTGATTGTTGCCACGAGCACGCGACTCAGACTCTTCTCGCCTGTGCGGCTCCCCGGGCCGTCCGTGCTTCGCCCGCCACGATCGAGGATGGTGAGGACATGGACACCCTGGTCCAACGGTGCGCGGGACTCGACATCGGCAAGGCCGATCTCAAAGCCTGCGTACGAATTCCCGGCGGGAGAGGACGCCGCCATCAGGAGATCCGCACGTTCGCAACGACCACACCGGCGTTACTGGAACTGCGTGACTGGCTGAGCGCCAACGAGGTCACCGTCGTCGGGATGGAAGCCACCGGCGACTACTGGAAGCCGGTGTGCTACCTACTCGAAGACGCCTTCGACGTGCAACTGCTCAACGCCCGTCACATGCGCAACGTCCCTGGCCGCAAGACTGACGTCGCCGACTCCGCCTGGATCGCCCGGCTGATCGAGCACGGCCTGGTGCGGCCCAGTTTCGTGCCTCCGCCGCGGATCCGCCGGCTGCGTGATCTCACCCGATACCGCACCACCCTCGTGCAGGAACGTACCCGGGAGATCCAGTGGCTGGAGAAGGTCCTCGAAGACGCCGGGATCAAGCTGTCGACGGTGGCGTCACACACCCTCGGGATCTCCGGCCGCGCGATGATCGATGCGTTGATCGCCGGGGAGCGTGACCCGCAAGTGCTGGCCGCCCTCGCCCGCGCACGGATGCGGGCGAAAATCCCCGCACTGCGGGACGCCCTTGTCGGTAGGTTCACCGACCATCACGCCTTCATCTGCCGCACGATGCTCGACCGGATCGACGCCGCAGCCGCTACGATCGACGCCTTCTCGGCACGTATCGAGGACGAGATCCGGCCCTTTCAGACCATCGTCGCCCGGCTCGACACCATCCCCGGCGTGAACGCCCGCACCGCCCAGGTCCTCATCGCCGAGATCGGCGTCGACATGAGTCGGTTCCCCACCCCAGGCCACCTCGCCTCATGGGCAGGGATGTGTCCCGGTAACCACGAGTCCGCCGGCAAACACCACGGCGGAGCAACCCGCAAAGGCGACTCCTGGCTCCGCGGCGCACTCGGCGAGGCTGGAGCCGGAGCCGCACGCAGCAAAGACACCTACCTTCAAGCCCGATATCGACGAATCGCCAGCCGACGCGGCAAGAAACGAGCGCTCGTCGCGGTCGGACATAGCATCCTCACCGCGATCTGGCACATGATCAGCAACGACACCGACTACAACGACCTCGGCGCCGCGTACTTCCTGACCCGCACCGACCCAGCCCGACAAGCCCGCCGCCTCCTCGGCCAACTCCATCAACTCGGCTACCAGGCGGTCATAACCCCAATCACCTGAGGTTCATTTTCGACTCAGCTTCCCCTGCCCCTTGCGGGGCCGCCGTGGGGCGGGAAAATGGTGCCGCTCGTCCGGGTCGAGGTCGAACCGTCACTGATGCCTGAAGCTCGTGTCTCAGCTTGACCCTGGCAGCCGCGTACTTCGGGAGTCGTGGATTGTTGCCGTAAGAGCACGAGTACCAGATTCTTTGCCTCCCGCAGCTGCCGGCTCGGACGGCTATGTGATGTCGCGAGGGGAAGGAGACGGCAGGCCGTGGATGTGCTGCATGATCGTTGTGCCGGGTTGGACATCAGCAAGCGGGACGTGAAGGCGTGCCTGCGGACCCCGGGAACACGGCGTAACCAGCGGCGAAGCGAGGTACGTACGTTCGCCACGACCACCAACGACCTGCTAGCGCTGCGGGACTGGCTGGTCGCCGAGCAGGTCAGCCTGGTCGTCATGGAAGGCACCGGCGACTACTGGCGGGCCCCGTACTACCTGCTCGAAGACGCCCTGAACGTGGAGTTGGTCAACGCTCGGCAGGTCAAGGCGATGCCCGGACGCAAGACCGATGTGGCCGATGCGGTGTGGCTGGCACAACTGGCCGAGTGCGGGTTGCTACGGGCCAGCTTCGTGCCGCCCGAGCCGATCCGCCAGCTTCGCGATCTGACGCGGTACCGCACGGTACTGACCGAAGAGCGTACCCGGGAGGCCCAGCGGCTGGAGAAGGAGTTGGAGGACGCCGGGATCAAGCTGTCCAGCTTCGCCACCGACATCCTCGGTATCTCCGGGCGCGCCATGTTGGAAGCGCTCATCCGTGGAGAGCGCGACGCGCAGGTATTGGCGGAGATGGCGCGAGGCCGGATGCGGTCCAAGATCCCTGACCTGGCCCAGGCGATGATCGGCCGCTTCGGTGATCACCACGCGTTCCTGTGCCGGATGCATCTGGACCGCATCGATGCCATCAGCCGGGACATCGCCACGTTGAGCACCCGGATCGAGCGGGTGATGGCACCCTTTCGTGACCAGCTGACCCGGTTGGATGGCATTCCCGGGATCAGCCTCCGGGTCGCTGAGGTGATCATCGCGGAGACCGGTGGGGACATGTCCCGGTTCCCCACCGCCGGGCATCTGGCCTCCTGGGCCGGGGTGTCGCCCGGTAACCACGAATCCGGCGGCAAACGCAAGTCCGGCAAGACCACCAAAGGCAACCGGTGGCTGCGCGACGCCCTCGGCACCGCCGCGATGGCCGCGGCCCGTTCCAAGAACACCTACCTCGGCGCCCAGTACACCCGCCTCGTACGCCGACTCGGCAGCAAACCCAAGGCCCTGGTCGCCTTGGAACACTCCATCCTGACCTCCGTATGGCACATGCTCACCGACGGAACCGGCTACCAGGACCTCGGCGCCGACCACTTCCTACGCCGCGACCCCGAACGCGAACGCCGCCGCGCGATCGCCGCACTGAACAAGCTCGGCTACACCGTCACCCTCAACCCGATCGAACCCACCACGAAAGCCGCGTGAACAGGTAAGACGATCAGTCACGGTCGTTATTTTCGTACCAGCTTCCCCTGCCCCTTGCGGGGCCGCCGTGGGGCGGGAAAATGGTGCCGCTCGTCCGGGTCGAGGTCGAACCGTCACTGATGCCTGAAGCTCGTGTCTCAGCTTGACCCTGGCAGCCGCGTACTTCGGGAGTCGTGGATTGTTGCCGTAAGAGCACGAGTACCAGATTCTTTGCCTCCCGCAGCTGCCGGCTCGGACGGCTATGTGATGTCGCGAGGGGAAGGAGACGGCAGGCCGTGGATGTGCTGCATGATCGTTGTGCCGGGTTGGACATCAGCAAGCGGGACGTGAAGGCGTGCCTGCGGACCCCGGGAACACGGCGTAACCAGCGGCGAAGCGAGGTACGTACGTTCGCCACGACCACCAACGACCTGCTAGCGCTGCGGGACTGGCTGGTCGCCGAGCAGGTCAGCCTGGTCGTCATGGAAGGCACCGGCGACTACTGGCGGGCCCCGTACTACCTGCTCGAAGACGCCCTGAACGTGGAGTTGGTCAACGCTCGGCAGGTCAAGGCGATGCCCGGACGCAAGACCGATGTGGCCGATGCGGTGTGGCTGGCACAACTGGCCGAGTGCGGGTTGCTACGGGCCAGCTTCGTGCCGCCCGAGCCGATCCGCCAGCTTCGCGATCTGACGCGGTACCGCACGGTACTGACCGAAGAGCGTACCCGGGAGGCCCAGCGGCTGGAGAAGGAGTTGGAGGACGCCGGGATCAAGCTGTCCAGCTTCGCCACCGACATCCTCGGTATCTCCGGGCGCGCCATGTTGGAAGCGCTCATCCGTGGAGAGCGCGACGCGCAGGTATTGGCGGAGATGGCGCGAGGCCGGATGCGGTCCAAGATTCCTGACCTGGCCCAGGCGATGATCGGCCGCTTCGGTGATCACCACGCGTTCCTGTGCCGGATGCATCTGGACCGCATCGATGCCATCAGCCGGGACATCGCCACGTTGAGCACCCGGATCGAGCGGGTGATGGCACCCTTTCGTGACCAGCTGACCCGGTTGGATGGCATTCCCGGGATCAGCCTCCGGGTCGCTGAGGTGATCATCGCGGAGACCGGTGGGGACATGTCCCGGTTCCCCACCGCCGGGCATCTGGCCTCCTGGGCCGGGGTGTCGCCCGGTAACCACGAATCCGGCGGCAAACGCAAGTCCGGCAAGACCACCAAAGGCAACCGGTGGCTGCGCGACGCCCTCGGCACCGCCGCGATGGCCGCGGCCCGTTCCAAGAACACCTACCTCGGCGCCCAGTACACCCGCCTCGTACGCCGACTCGGCAGCAAACCCAAGGCCCTGGTCGCCTTGGAACACTCCATCCTGACCTCCGTATGGCACATGCTCACCGACGGAACCGGCTACCAGGACCTCGGCGCCGACCACTTCCTACGCCGCGACCCCGAACGCGAACGCCGCCGCGCGATCGCCGCACTGAACAAGCTCGGCTACACCGTCACCCTCAACCCGATCGAACCCACCACGAAAGCCGCGTGAACAGGTAAGACGATCAGTCACGGTCGTTATTTTCGTACCAGACCCTCTCCTACACCACCTGCGCGGACGTGACCGGCGCGGACGGTAGGGCCGGAGACCTGACGCGGATGACGACGCCCGCGACGGGCGGAAGAGGGGGAACCCGGCGTCAGCGGCAGGGTCGGCAGGCAGCGCTGGCGACGCGCAGGAGGTCGATGTGACCCCGCTTGGTCAGATAGGCGCTTCGCACGCTGACGATCTTTCCCCGGACCATCCCCGGATGTGAATGTGCCGACCGTCCGGATCACACCCGTCGGCGCGTCAGCGCGGCACGACACCGTTCTGGTACGCCCAGACGACCGTCTGCAACCGGTCCCGTACACCGATCTTGGCCATCGCCCGGCCGAGGTGCGACTTGACGGTGCTGGTCTCGATGAACAGCTCGGTGGCGATCTCCACGTTCGACAGACCCTGGGCGAGCAGCCGGACGATCTCGGCCTCCCGCGCGGTGAGCTGGTGCGCGGCCACCGCGTCGGTACGCGGTGCGGCGGTGCGGCGGGCGAACTCGGTGATCACCCGGCGGGTGACCGCCTGGTCGACGAGCCCGTACCCGCCGGCCAGGCGGCGTACCGCCTCGATCAGCTCCTCGGGTTCGCAGTCCTTGAGGATGAACCCGCTGGCACCGGACTCCAGCGCGCCGAAGACGTACTCGTCGAGGTCGAACGTGGTCACCACCAGCACGGCGGGCGGCGTCTCGGTGGCCTCGCCGACGATCCGGCGGGTGGCGGTGAGCCCGTCGCCGCCGGGCATCCGGACGTCCATGCAGATCACGTCCGGCCGGTGCCGGCGGGCCAGGTCGACCGCCGCGTCGCCGTTCGACGCCTCGGCCACCACCTCGATGTCCCCGGCCTGTTCCAGGATGACCCGGAACCCGGTCCGCACCACCGCCTGGTCGTCGACGAGCATCACCCTGATCATGTGGGGTCTCCCTGCGCGGTCGCCGTCGCGGCGCGGGCGACCTCCGGTGCGGTCGGCAGGTGCACCGTGACCGCCCAGCCGCCGTCGGCGGTCGGCCCGGCGGTGAACTCGGCACCGATGAGCTGTGCGCGTTCCCGCATGCCCACCAGGCCCACGCCGCCGGTAGTGCGGGTGGCCGGCTCGGGCCGCCGGGGCGGCGGGTCGTTGCGTACCTGGAGCGTCACCCGGCGGTCGAGGTAGCGCAGAGCCACCCGGACCGGGGCGCCGGGGGCGTGCTGGCGGGCGTTGGAGAGCGACTCCTGCGCCACCCGGTAGAGCGCCACGTCGGCGATCGGCGGCACCTCGCGCGGTTGCCCCTCGCGGACGAGCTCGACCGGGCCGCCGAGGTCAGCGGCGGTGCGGACGAGGTCGTCGAGGACGGCCAGGCCGGGCACCGGGACCGTGCCGTCGCCGGCGTCCGCCCCGGTCCGTCCGCGCAGCACCCCCACGACCAGTCGCAGGTTGTCCAGGGTCTGCTTGCCCTGGGCGCGGATCCAGGCCACCCCGGCGCGGGCCGCCGCCGGGTCGCGGTCGATCAGTCGCTCCACCGCCGCCGCCTGCACCACCATGCCGGAGAGGTGGTGGGCGGCCACGTCATGCAGCTCCCGCGCCATCCGGGACCGTTCCGCGCCGATCGCCGCCTGTACGCCGGCCTGCTGTGCCCGGACCGCCTCCTCGGCGCGTACCCGGACCAGCTCGAGGTAGCGCCGGTAGGTGGCGACGTAGCCACCGACGAAGGCCGCGCCGAGGTAGGTCAGGGCACTCGCGGTGAGGCTGCCGAGCGTGGCGAGGAGGATGTCGGGGGCGACGAGGACGGCGATGGCGACCGCGCCCGCCGTCTCCGCCAGCGTGGCGACCCCCGCGATCAGCAGCGCCGTCCGGACCGGCCGCAGCGTGCCGACGGTGTACGCGGCGACGAACGGCGCGAGGCCCCGGATCGACATCTCCGGCAGGGACAGGCCGACCACCACCAGTTGCAGGGCGACGACCAGGGCGAGGCAGAGCAGCGGACGGATCCGACGCAGGCAGAGCAGCACCGCCTGCACACCGCAGAGCACCAGCACCAGCCAGGCCCACGTCGGGTCGACGGCGAGACCCTCCGCCGGTGCGACGATCCAGAACAGCATCGCCAGCAGCAGCAGGGTGGCCACGGTGACGGCCGCCGCGAGCAGGCCGTCCCGGGCGAACCGGCCGGTCACGCCGAGCCGGGTGAGCCGCTCGTCAAGCCGCCTGGTCAGCCGGGGCGTCCGGGGCGTCGCCTCGGCCTGCGGATCGGGGTGGGTGCTCATGCGGTGGACTTCCTTGCTCCGGTCCGTCCCGGATCGACGCGTCAGTAGGAGATGCTAGGCGCGAGCAGCATGAACTCGACGGCGAACCAGCCCGTACCGGCCAGGGCCAGCAGGATCAGGGCGCTGGCGGCGACCCGGTGCCAGCCGACGCGCCGCCGTACGTCGTCGACCAACCGCACCCCTGCGGGCAGCACCCCGAGCAGGCCGATCACCTGGAGCACCTGCACGGTGCGCAGCGAGGCGGCGGAGACCTCCTGCAACCCCATAATGGCCGCGATGTTCACCGCCCAACCGATCAGCGCGAGCAGCGCACCCGCGACCGCGACGCGGCTGAGCACCCGCACGGTACGCCCCGCCGGATCACGGCGTGGCCGACCGAGCACTCGTCGGACGAGGGCACCGAACGGCCAGGAGAGCACGGTCAGCGCAAGCACCAGCACGGAGGCACCGAGTACCGGTACGACCACCGCCGTGGCCCGTGCCGGCTCGACCGGCAGCAGGGTGAACGCGGAGTCGTGGCTGATCGCCGTCACCCGGTCGTCGGTGACCCGCATGGCCAGCGTGCGCTGCCCGCCCACCTCGCGCCAGACCCAGGGAGCCACCTCCTCGTACAGGGCCGGGGTGGCCGACAGCGGGCCCGGCTCGAACAGCAGCCGGTGGTCGTCGGCGACGCTGACGGTGGTCCGACCGACCAGGCCCATGGTGGTCAGGAAGTTGCTGCCGAAACCGCGCGAGTCGGTGTACGTACCGGCTGCGGCGGCGGCGTGTGCGGCGCTGGTCTGCGCGTCGACGCTGGCCGGTCGCTCCGACGTGCCCGGGAAGTAGCGGTCGGCGAAGCCGTTCACCACCGCCTGGCGCAGCTCGTGGCTGTCCCGGTCGCCCCGGCCGCCGCCGTTGAGCGAGAGGAAGATGCCGGCCCGCTCCCGCGGGTAGATCTGTAGGTGCGAGTGGAAGAACATGGTGTCGCCGCCGTGACCGAGGATGTGTCGGCCGTTGCGGCTCTCGTCGAACAGCCCCAGCGCCATCCGGGGGCCGTCCGCGAGGGTGCCGAGCGAGGTGGCGTCGAGCCCGGGACGCTGCATCAGCTCGCGGGTGGCGGCGTTGAGCAGCGGACCCTCGCCGACCGGTTCGCCGGTCAGCGCCAGCATGAACCGGGCCATGTCGGTTGCCGGTGCGCTCAACGCGCCCGCCGGGGGAGTGCCGACGATCTCGAACGGACCGGCGACACCGGCGGCGTCGTGGCCGCTGGCCATCCGGTCGGCCAGGGCCGGGGGCAGCGGCTGCGCGAACGTCGACGACGCCATGCCGGCCCGGGCCAGCACGTTGCGGTCGACGTACTTCTCGAACGGCGTCCCGCTGACGTGCTCGACGATGTATCCGGCCAGCGCGTTGCCGTAGTTGGAGTAGGCGGGCACGGTGCCCGGCCGGTAGATCTGCTCCGGTGGGTCGGTGGCCAACGCCGCGCGCAGGTCCGGGGTGCGGCCGTCGAGGCGGATCAACCCGGCGACGCGCTCCTCGAACCCGGCGGTGTGGGTCAGCAGGTGCCGCAGCGTGACCGCCTCGTCGTAGCGGCGGGGCAGCGTGAAGTCCAGGTACTCGTTGACGTCGGCGTCGAGGTCGAGATCGCCGCTCTGCACGAGCTGGAGGACGGCGACGGCGGTGACCAGCTTCGACACCGAGCCGACCCGGAACAGGTGCCGGTCCGGGTCGACCGGTACCGGCTGGTTGGTGCCGGTGCCGGTGTCCGCGTGGCCGTAGCCACGGGTGGTGAGGATCTCGCCGTCGCGGACGACGGCGACGGTGGCGCCGGGGATGCCGGTCCGCTGGAGCGCGGCGGGCAGCAGGCCGTCGAGCCAGGCGTCGACGTCGGCCGCGTTCAGCGCGGCCTGGTCGGCCGGCGCGCCGGGAGCGGGTGGCGTGGGAACGGACATGGCGGTCGGTGCGGTGCCGCACCCGGCGACGGTGGCGACGACGGCGACCGTCGCCGCCAGAGCCGCGCCGAGCCGGCGCAGGCGGGACGCCCGGGGCCGGGCGGGATCTTGGCGAAGCATGTCGGGCTGCTACCTTCCAGGCCGATCGGGTGTCCGGAGGGATCCGTGCGGCGTCACCCGGTGCCTGGGAAAAGCCTGCGGGACCGGGGGCGTGGTGCCATCTGGCGCAGGACGGCATTCTGCCTACGACCTTCGTCGGAAATCGAGCTCGTACCCGGCACCGCCGCGTACCTCGTGCACTCGACCGCGCGGGCCGTTGAACGTCGAGCTGCTACGGGCCGCCGTCGACGCGACCGCCGCCCGGCACGACAGCCTCCGCATGCGGTTCACCGAGAACGCCGACGGCGAACCCGTCGTGCACGTCGCCTCCGACGTGCGGGTGCCGGTCACCGTCCAAAACGCCAGCAGTTGTTAGCCCTCGAGGTTGACGACCAGGTCGGCCAGGCCGCGTTGCACGAGCTGCTCCCGATAGGACGGCTCGGACGCTAGGGACATCGCGGGAAAGCGCCCGAGCAGCTCGGCGAGCGCGACGTCGACCAGCAGCTTGGCGAAGCTCGCGCCAAGGCAGTAGTGGGTGCCGAGCCCGAAGGCCAGCGGCGCGTTGCCCTCCCGGCCGACGTCGAACTCGTCCTGCCGCCCGAACCGTCGAGGATCCCGGTTCGCCGCCGCCAGGGTGAGCAGAACCCGTGAGCCGGCTGCGATGTGGACGCCGCCGAGCTCGAGGTCGCGGGCGGCGACGCGGGTCAGCATGTGGATGGCGGGGTCGATGCGCACGGCCTCGGTGACGAAGTCCGCAAGCGTTCCCGGGTCCGCGACCAGGTCATGGGCGGGCAGGCGCCGGGAGACGACGAGCTGGACGGCGTTGCCGATGACGTCGCTCGGTGTCTGCGTGCCGGCGATGAGGAACAGGACCAGGCTGGCGACGAGCTCCTCCTCGGAGATCGCGCCGGTGGCGTCGCCGTCCCGGACCATGGTGCCGGTGAGGTCGTCCGAGGGGTGCCGCCGCCGGTGCCGGATCAGCTCGCGGAAATAGTCCGTGAGCACGTCCATGCCCGCGTCGGCGGCAACCAGCTCGTCCTGGGTGAGGATGGGCTCGAACGCCGTTGTGCAGGCGAGTACGGGTACGCGCAGGGCGTCCCGGTCGCTCGAAGGTATGCCGAGCAGGTCGCCGGTCACCGCCATCGTGAACGGATACGTGTACGCCGCCACCAGGTCGACGCGTCCTGACAGGTCGGCGATCAGCGTCCTGCCCCGATCGACTGCGGCAGGCCGAAGGCGCGCGACCTGCCGCGGTGAGTAGGCGTCCCCGGCGAACTGGCGCAGCCGTCCGTGGTCGGGCTCGTTGCTGAACATCATGATCTTGGTGAAGCACTGCCAGGTGGAGTGCGCGAGCAGACCGGTACGCCGGTGCGCGTCCGCGTCGGTGACCAGCAGGTCGCGGTGGCGCAGCGCGGCCGAGCACTCGTCGTAACCGAGGACCATGACCAGCTCTGGCCCGAGGCGGAAAGCAGGCCCGAGCGGCCACAACGCGTCATACAACGGGTACGGGTCCCGCTTGCCCTCGGCGGTGAACAGCCGCGCCAGCGCCTCACTCGGTCCCATTCCGACCAGCGTCACGAACCGCTCCCCTCGGGGGGCACTGGCGCTCCGGAGAACGTCTGGTAGAAACCGTTCCGAGCGTCGTACAGGTGCAGGTCCCGCAGGATCCGCCACAGGCTGAGCGGGCGCAGCCTCTCCTCGCGCACCACGCCGGGATAGGCGTGCCGCAGGGCGGCCTGGGCCTGGGGCAGGTTGTAGAACGGCACCGCCGGAGCCACGTGGTGTGCGGTGTGTACCGCGATGTTGTGGGTCAGGAAGTTGAGGAACCGCGGATAGACGAAGTCGGTGGTGAGTAGCAGCCGACCGGCGTTTCGGGTCCAGTGCTCGGAGGTGAGGAACGGCAGGTCGCTGGCGCTGTGGTGCATCAGCGTGGTGGCGCTGAACCACAGGTGGATCGCGAGCCACGGCACGAGGAAGCAGACGACGAACCCCTGCCACCCCGCCAGCACGAACAGGCCCGCGACCAGGAGCAGGCCGGCCGGGGCGGTGAAGGCGATGGAGCGACGTACCTCACGGGCCGTCGACGCCTTCGGGAAGAAGCCGGGACGGAACCCCGACACCAGCCAGTAACGGATGCTGCCACCCCAGAACGCCCACGTACGCGTCGCCGAGTACACGGCCCGCTCCCACCACTGCATCCGGGCGTACACCTGCGCCGGTACCGGCCGCCAGTCGGTGTCGAGCTCGAGGTTGTTCGTGTGGGCGTGATGCATGTTGTGCACGTGCCGCCACGATTGGTACGGGTACAGCAGCGGCAGCAGCGCTATGTGCCCGACATAGGTGTTGAGCCGCCGCGAACGGGAAAAGGACCCGTGTCCGCAATCGTGCGCGATGCAATGCAGACCCCAGCCGCCCAGTCCGGCCAGGACCCAGAGCGGCGGGTAGAGGTACCAGTGCGGTGCGAGCACGATCCCGGCAATCGAAACGGCATACAGGGAAAGGCTGACGCCAAATCCGAGCAGACCCCGACTGGTACGGGGGGTGAAAAGCGCCCTGGGTATCGCGGTCGTCAGATTCTCGCCCTCGAGCAGGCGGGACTTCTCCATGAAGTGGTGGAAGTCCGCCCCGGGCGAGGTGGGCACGCTAACTGCCGGCATGGGCCAGCATCCCTTGCGACTCGAGGTGCTCCACCACGGCGTCGATCGACCCGTAGTCGAACAGCAGAGCGGGCGAGAGGCGCTGCTCCACGAGACGTTCGAGCTGCCCGGTCAGCGTGATTCCCGCGCGCGAGTCGAGGCCGTAGTCCTCGAAGTTCCTGGCGGTGTCGATCTCCGCGGCCGGCACGCCGACCCGCTCGGCTACGTAGTTCGTCAGCCAGGTCCGCAGCGTGTCCGCGGTCAACGGGCCCTGCGGTTTTTCCACCTTTTTGAAAAAGGCCATCGTCAATCTCCTATCCGTCGGCGCGCGACCGCCGTCGCGCTCGGTTCGTGCAGGTCCCAGGCGAGGCGCAGCCGGCCGAGCCCGGCGATGAGCCAGCCGCTGAGGTCGGGCTCCCACCACCGCACGGCGTGCCGGTACGAGCCGGGGAACGCGTGGTGGTTGTTCTGCAGCCCCTCGCCCATGGTCACCACGGCGACCCACCAGTTGTTCGTGCTCTGGTCGCGGGTGGCGAAGGGCCGGCTGCCGAATGCGTGGCAGATCGAGCCGACGCACCAGGCCGCCTGGTTCGCGACGAAGATACGCGCCAGGCCGCCGAACACCAGCGCGGTCCCCGCGGCCTCGAGGCTCCCGCCGACCACGAGCCCGACCGCGGTGGGCAGGGCGAGGCCGAGCAGCACCCAGGCGGGATACATCCGGTGATGGGCCACGAGTTGCCGGTTGTGCAGGACGTCGGGCGCGAAGACGGACCACTTCGAGT
The DNA here is from genome assembly GCF_900091415.1 of Micromonospora inyonensis. Classification (NCBI taxonomy): domain Bacteria; kingdom Bacillati; phylum Actinomycetota; class Actinomycetes; order Micromonosporales; family Micromonosporaceae; genus Micromonospora; species Micromonospora inyonensis. The sequence continues at coordinate 1,163,408 of NZ_FMHU01000002.1, forward strand.
TCTCTTCGCTGAGCATCCACGGCATGTGTGCATACCAGAGGCCTTGTGCCCTTGCCTTCAAGCCCGTGCCGTGGAGGTTGGGCGAGTGTGGGTCGCCCTCCTGGTCGGCGAACTTGTGGTGCCGTCGATGCGTGGCGACCCAGAAGAGCAGCGGACCCTGGGCGCCCATCGAACCGGCCACCATGAGGACGTCGCGCACCCACGGCCGCGTCTTGAACGCACGGTGGGCGATGAGCCGGTGCAGGCCGATCGTGACGCCGCCGAGATGTACGAGGTACATCGCGCCGAACAGGATCAGGTCGAGGGCGGTGACGTGGCCGGTCACGAGCAGCCAGACCGCTACGGCCGTACCGATCAGCGGCAGTGTCATGGTGGTAAGCGCGGAGAACCGTTTGATCCGCAGGCTCTGCGGGTCGAGCCGGACGATGCCGGCCTCAGCCACATTCATCGCAAACCTCCGTGGAAACCCCCGGCTTTAGCCGTGGGGAGGAAACGGAACTCCGGCGGAGCCGGGCGGGGAAAGCCGGCCCGTCGCCAAGGCGGGTCGGTGTCCGTCCCCATGCCACCGGATTGCTTACCAGCTAGCTTGTTAGGCTGTGAGCCGTGACCAGGGCCGTGAAGCGGGCGTTCAAATTCCGCTTCTACCCGACCGGCGCGCAGGCCGCCGAGCTTGCCCGTACGTTCGGCTGTGTCCGGCTGGTCTACAACATGGCGTTGGCCGCCCGCACCGAGGCGTGGACGCTGCGCCAGGAACGGGTCAACTACAACGCCACCTCGGCGATGCTGACCACGTGGAAGAGGACCGACGACCTGGCGTTCCTCAACGAGGTGTCGTCGGTGCCGTTGCAGCAGACCCTGCGGCACCTGCAAGTCGCGTTCACCAACTTCTTCGCCAAGCGTGCCCGGTACCCCAGCTTCAAGAGCAAGAAGAAGTCGCGCCGGTCGGCGGAGTACACCACCAGCGGGTTCCGGTACCGCGACGGTCAGCTCACCCTGGCGAAGATGGCCGAACCGCTGGACATCGTGTGGTCCCGGCCGCTTCCCGAGGGCGCGAGGCCGTCCACGGTCACCGTGTCGCAGGACGCGGCCGGACGTTGGTTCGTGTCTCTGCTCTGCGACGACGTGATCGAGCAGGCTCCGGCTTCGGGCATGGTGGGCGTTGACGCTGGGCTCGACAGCCTGCTGACCCTCTCTACCGGAGAGAAGTTCGCCAACCCGAGGTATGAGCGCCGCGACCGGGTCGCGCTCGCCAGGGCGCAGCGGGAGCTGGCCCGCAAGGCCAAGGGGTCCCACAACCGGGCCAAGGCCCGGCTCAAGGTCGCCCGCGTGCACGCCCGGATCACCGACCGCAGGCGGGACCACCTGCACAAGCTGACCACTCGGCTCGTTCGTGAGAACCAAACGATCGTCGTCGAGGATCTGACCGTGCGTAACATGGTCACGAGTCACAGCCTGGCCCGCGCCATCAGCGACGCGGCCTGGCGGCAGTTCCGCACCCTGCTGGAATACAAAGCCGACTGGCACGGCCGCGACCTGGTGGTCGTGGACCGCTGGTTTCCGTCGTCCAAGCTGTGCTCGGCGTGTGGTGGGCTCGCTGAGCGGATGCCGCTGAACGTGCGGTCGTGGACCTGCCGATGCGGGCAGACCCACGACCGTGATGTCAACGCAGCCCGCAACATCCTCGCGGAGGGGCTCTCCGTGATTGCCTGTGGAGGCGGTGTAAGACCCCAACGGACGGACGTCCGGACGGGGCGGTCGTCGACGAAGCAGGAAACCCAGCGGGCGACCGCTGGAATCCCCCGCCTGTAGGCGCGGGGAGAAAGTCAAGCTCTTCCTCCCTCGCCTTTCCCCGCGCGGTATCGCACGTCGTGTGCGAGGCCGAGCTTTTCGAACACCCGGATCACGCTTCCGGTCAGGTCCAGCTGCCAGAAGCTCTGGCGGTTGTGGGCGATCGACGGCTGCGCGTGGTGGTTGTTGTGCCAGGAGCCGCCGACGGTGATCGGCGCGAGCCCGGCGATGTTGCCGCTGCCGTCTCGCGTCGGATGCGGCCGGTTGCCGATCAGGTGCCCGAGCGAGTTCACGGTCCAGGTGACGTGGTCGAGCACGAACATGCGGGCGAACCCGCCCCACAGCAGCCCCGCGAGGGCGTCGACTGGGCGGCCGGTGACCGCGAAGGCACCCAGAGCTGGCAGGACGAGCCCTGCACCGACCCACCAGGCGTAATAGCGGTCGATCGTCATCACCCGCCGGTCGTGCAGCAGGTCGGTGACCCGGCGGTCCCAGCCGGTCTGGTCCACCGTGAACAGCCAGCCCATATGGCCGTGCCAGAAGCCGGCCAGCGCACCGGCCAGACCCGGACCCCGCGGCCTCGGCGAATGCGGGTCGCCGTCACGGTCGGCGAAGGCGTGATGCTTGCGGTGCACCGAGACCCAGAACAGAATCGTCCCCTGCGCCGCCATGCTCCCGGCGATTCCCAGCGCGGCGGTCAGGACCGGCCCAGCCCTGAAGGACCGATGCGTAAAGAAGCGGTGCAGCCCGCCCTCGACGCCGATCGAGGTCACGAGGTACATGCCGGTGAAGACCGCGAGATGCCACCAGTGGAAGCCGCTGAGGACCTCGAGCACGATCGCGCCTGCGAAGCCCGCGGTCGAGAGCAGGACGTGGAGGTACGCCCACCGCCGCATCATCGGGTGCCCGCCGACAGGTACTCCTCCCGGGTATGCCGGCGGCGTGGCTTGCCACTGGTGGTCATCGCGATGGTGCCGGGCCGTACGAGCCGTACGTCCGAGGGCCTTACGCCGTGGTCCGCCGTGACCGCCGCGACGATGCGGCCCTCGAGCTGTGCGAGTTCGTCGGCGCGTCTGACTTCGGCCATGACCACCAACCTCTCCTCGGTCCCGGGCACTGAGAAGGCGACCGCCCGGCGGATCCGCGCGTCGGTCGCGAGGACGGACCGCTCGATGTCGTGCGGGTAGAGGTTTCGTCCCGCGATGATGACGAGATCGTTGAGCCGGCCGGTGACGAACAGTTCGCCTCCGCGCAGATAGCCCAGATCCCCGGTGCGCAGAATCCCCGCCTCGAACGTCCGGGCCGTCAGCTCCGGCCTTTGGTAGTAGCCGGCCGCGACTGCGGGCCCGAACACTCGGACCTCCCCGACCTCGCCCTCAGGAAGATCGCGTCCGGACTCGGGCTCGACAATGCGTAACTGGACGTCGCTCGCCGGGCGGCCGCAGCTGACCACTTCGGTCCCGTCGAGGCGCTCGAACCGGAGCGGGTCGCCTTCGGCCCGGGCGGTCACCATCAGGGTCGCCTCGGCCAGCCCGTAACAAGGGATCAACGCGGCGGGGTTGAAGCCGTACGGCTCGAAGCGTTCCTGGAAGCGGCGCAGCACGGCGGGTGAGATGGGCTCCGAACCACAGAAGAGGTGCCGCAGGCTCGACAGGTCGACCGCGTCTTCTGCGTCGCACATCTCGAGGGCGAAGTTGGGCGCGACCGAGATCGTGGCCCGATAGTCCGAGACCGCCTGTAGCCACCGGGACGGTCGCTGCACGAAGTGCCCGGGCGACATCATCACCAACGGCCAGCCTCCGTACAGCGCCAGCATGAGGGTCCCGACCATCCCCATGTCGTGATAAGGAGGCAGCCAGGAAACCCCTACCCGCTCCGGGTCCTCACCGATCCGCTCCGAGATCGAGCGACAGTTGCTCACCAGATTGGCGTGGGTGAGCACGATGGCCTTTGGATCATCCGTCGACCCTGAGGTGTACTGCAGAACGGCCGGTGCGGACGGCGGCTCATCCGGGACGCGGCGGGCAGGCTCCGACCTTCCGACCGGTGCGACGATGACCGGTACGCCGAGATCCGCCACCGCCTCGCACGACTCCGCGATCACCGCACACGGGGCACAGTCGTCGACGATCGCGGAAACGTGCCGGGCCGTCCGCCGCGACGTCGGCGGATAGGCGGGTACGGCCGTAGCCCCGGCCTGCAGCACCCCGAAGAGCGCAGCCACGTAGTCAAGCCCCGGCGGCAACGCCAGAACAACTCGCGTCCCGGGCTCCACGAACCGGGCAACCGCCGAAGCCCGCTCGTACAGCTCAGCGTAGCTCCAGCTCACGGCACTACCGCTCGTACCGCCAACCAAGAACCGGTAGGCAACGCGATCCGGCTCCTCCGCGGCCCGGGCAGCCAAGATCCCCGGCAACCATCCAGTGGCGGCCACAGTCCCCCCTCTTCGCATCACGCAGACGCGTGCTCAAGGGTACCGCTGATGTCGATGTTGGCACCCAGCGCGAACAGGGGGTTGAGAAAAATGGGACTGGACACGCCAACGCCGGGAAGCGTTTCGGTCACCCCTTGATCCGTAGCACCTGCACGGCGCGGTCGATCACCGGCTCGGCGACCCCGTAGTGCTCCGCGCGTGCCAACGGCATCACCCGCTCGCTCCACGTCGGACCCGAGGAACATCGATCGCAATCCAGAAGGTCGCAAGGCTGCACGTCAGCTGCCGCGTGAATCGAGCCAGTTCCCGGGCAATCGGCCCGGCGGCCCGCCGCCGAGCCGTTCTCATGGAGTGCCACGACGCCGAGGCGACGGTGCGTGCCACCCTCGCCCTCGGCGTCGCCACGTCGGTAGCCGCGAGTGTCCTGCACGCAAAGCCGAGCCCGATCAGCCGGTGGATCAACTCGATGCCGCGACTGCCGCTTTCGCCTGATGCCCGAGGCGGTAGGCGTCGCCCTCAGGCAGCACGTGTCCGCCGGTCGGAGCGGGGAAGTGGCTGCCCAGTAGGAGGGTGCCGGTGCCGGCGAGCGAGGCGAGCAGCCGTCGGCGGGTGGCCTCGGCCTGGGTTGCGTCGATGTCGACGCAGGAGCTCAGCGAGGGATGGGCCAACTGGACGGGGTGGTGGACGGCGTCGCCCGAGATCAGTGCTGTCTCTCCCGCACTGCTGAGGTGGACGGAGATGTGGCCGGGGGTGTGGCCGGGGGTGGGTAGCAGCCGCAGCCCCGGGGCGATCTCGATCCCGTCGCCGGGGACCTCGACGGGCTCGAGCAGACCGGCCTGTTCCACCGGGAGCACCGAGTCCTCGAACATCTGCCGGCGCGGCGCGTCCATTGCGTACCCGGCCCAGAAGTCGCGCTCCACGCGGGAGGTGATGTAGCGGGCGTTGCCGAAGGTGGGAACCCAGGTTCCGCTGACCTCGTGGGTGTTCCAGCCGACGTGGTCGGTGTGCAGGTGGGTCAGCACGACCAGGTCGACGGAGTCCGGCGTGAACCCGACGCTACGCAGGTTGTCCTGGTAGGTGGTGTCGAGGTTGTGCCAGGCCGGGTTGGCGCGGCTCTTGCCGTTGCCGATGCCGGTGTCGACGAGCACCCGCAGTCCTTCGGTCTCGACGGCGAAGCTGTGGCTGTGCAGGCGCAGTTCGGCGTCGGGGCTGGCGAAGTCGGGGCGTAGCCAGTCCTGCCGGGCGACCAGCTCGGGGGTCGCGTCCGGCAGCAGCCACTGCCCGGTCTGTGGGGCGAGCAGCAGTTCGTCGATGCGGTGGATGGTGATGGAGCCTACGGTCCAGGTGGCGGTCATGGCGCTTCAGTGTCCTTCGGTGTTGGGGATCGAACGGGAAGCCAGGGCGAGCACCACCGAGGCGGCGAGTCCGAGCAGGACGGTGCCCATGGCGTAGACGTGCGTGGCGGTGGCGAGACCGGACATGCGGGCGACGGCGCCCACCGCGACGGCGGGCAGGCTCATCGCCAGGTAGTTGACGATGGAGCACACGGCGACGACCGCGGCTCGGTGGCGCTCGCCGACCGGTGCGGTGACCATGCGTATGCTGCCCTGGTTGACCATGCCGAACGCGGCGCCGGCCAGTACCGCCCCGCCGAGCAGCGCGGGCGGTCCGCCGCCGTGCAGAGCGGCCACGGTCAGTACCGCGGCGAGGGGTACGGCCAGGCTGCCGACCCGAACTGCCGCGCGGGGTGCCGCTCGGGTGAGCAGCACAACCGGTACGGCGGTGACCGTCACAGCGAGGAAGATCAGGCCGCCTGCCGCGAGGGGCAGGGCCGGGGCGATGTGCAGCAGCAGGGACGGGCCGAGCGAGGAGTGGAAGCCGCCGAGCGCCCAGACCGCCACCATCGCCGCGGCCAGGATCCGCAGTTCGCGGCGAGCCGTCGCGGGCACCCGGAGCTGACGGCGCGGTGGGGCCGAGCTGATCTGCGTTGCGCCGGTCGTCGCAGTCGCCGTGGCGGGGGCGGACGGCCGCATGGAGCCGGGCGGTCGAAGTCGCGGCTCTGGCCCTGTGAGGAGCATCGCTGCCCCGGCGATGAACAGGACCGCCAGCGCGAGGTAGATCATCACGGTGTTCTCAGGGCGGAGGTAGACGAGCGCGGTCGCGGCTACGACGCCGAGCGCCATCCCTGCGGGGGGTGCGACGCTGTTGGCCACCGCACCGCGTCCCGGGCGACCGGGGGCTTCGAGGTCCAGCAGGGCGGCGCCGACCGCCCCGATGGCCACGCCGGTGGCGATTCCCTGCACGACCCGCGCGGCGATCAGCAGGCCGGGCCCGGAGGCAACAGCCAGCAGCAGCATCGCGACCGCCTGGACGATCAGGGCGATCACGGTGACCGGTTTACGGCCGTAGCGGTCGGACAGGGTGCCGGCGAGCAGTAGCGCCAGCAGCAACCCCACGGGGTAGACGGCGAAGACGACGCTGATCGTGAGTTCCGAAAGTTTCCACTGCTGCTGGTAGAGCGGGTAGAGCGGGGTGGGCGCGCTGGAGGCGGCCAGCAGTGCGATGAGCACCGCCGCGTACCGGGGGAACAGTCCCGCTGGCATGACACCTCCACTTAAAGCTATCCGTTTGCGTTAGTGGACCGTAGCCCGTATCGTTCTCTAACGCAAACCGTTAGCTTTAAGTGGAGGACGTGCATGACCACCCCCCTGACGCCCCCGGAGGCGGCCGCTCTCGCCGCCCGTGCCGGGCTGCTGGTCGAGGAAGCCCGGCACGCCGGGCTGGCGGCGGCAACCAACCACATCCACGACGCCGTCAAGGTCCTGCGGGAGCTCGACTTCGGCGACACACCACCGGCCTTCGTGTACGAGGCCGGCACGCGTCGACAGAAGGATGACCATGCAGCTGCCTGACCTGTCGCTTACCGAACTCGCCGCGGCGATCCAGGCTCGCGAACTCTCGCCCGTCGAGCTGGTCGACGCCGTGCTGGAGCGCGCCGAGCGCACGGAACCCCAGCTCAACGCGTACTCCGCGATCGACGCCGACGGAGCGCGCGAGGCGGCGCACGCCGCCGAACGCGCGCTGGCCGCCGGCCGGGACGCTGGCCCGCTCGCCGGCATCCCGGTCGGCATCAAGGACCTCATCGACATCGAGGGCAGACCCACCGGTGCGGGCTCCGGGGTGCGCGACGGCCACCGCGCCGAGAAGGACAGCGCGGTGGTGTCGAGTCTGCGCGACGCTGGGGCGATCTTGCTCGGCAAGACCCACACCCACGAGTTCGCCTACGGTCTGATCACGCCGCAGACGCGCAACGCCGTCAACGGCGACAGGGTGGCCGGCGGATCCAGCGGAGGGTCCGCGGCAGCCGTGGCCGCGGGCAGCGCCACCTTCGCCCTCGGCACCGACACCGGCGGCTCGATCCGCGTCCCGGCCGCCCTCAACGGCGTGGTGGGCCTCAAGCCCACGTACGACCTCGTGTCCCGCCAGGGCGTCACGTCACTGTCGTGGTCCCTGGACCACGTCGGACCGATCACGCGTACGGTCGCCGACGCCGCTCTCGCCCTCTCCGCCCTCACCGGGCGCCGCGCCGCGCTGCACACCGACCTGCGCGGAATTCGCGTGGGCGTGCCGCGGAACTACTACTTCGACCGGCTCGACCCGCAGGTCGAGAGGGCGGTGCTCGCCGCCGTCGACAAGCTCGCCGCGCTGGGCGCCACCCTCGTCGACGTGGACATCCCGATGACGCGCTACCTCGTCCCCGCGCAGTTGGTGATCATGCTGGCCGAGGCGAGCGCCTACCACGAGCACACCCTGCGCGCCGCCGCCGACCTGTACGGCGAGGACGTCCGCGGCCTGCTCGAAGCCGGCGGGCTGCTGGGCGCCGGCGAATACCTGCGCGGCCAGCGTGCCCGCACCCTGGTCCGGGAGGCATGGTCAGGGCTGTTCACCGAGGTCGACGTCCTCGCCGCTCCGACCGTGCCGATCACCGCGGTTCCGATCGGACAGGAGAACATCGTCTGGCCGAACGGGGAGGTAGAGAGCGTGACGGACGCGTACGTGCGGCTCTGTGCTCCCGCGAACCTGACCGGTTTTCCCGCTCTGAGCGTTCCGGTTGGCTTCGACGACGACGCCCTGCCGATTGGCCTGCAGCTGATCGGAGCACCCTTCACCGAGGACGTCCTGCTGCGCGTCGGTCTGGCCCACGAGGAGGCTACCGGTTAAAGCGAAATGTTTGCCTTAGGCTGGTGGCCATGAGCCGCAAGCCCATGGCACGCCCCGGTGGCCGCAGCACCCGCATCCAGAGGTCGGTACACGACGCGGTGCGCGCCCTGTTGGCCGAGACCGACCGCGACAACCTGACCGTCCCGATGATCGCCGCTCGGGCCGGTGTCACCCCCTCGACCATCTACCGGCGCTGGGGTGACCTGCAGGAACTGCTGTCGGACGTGGCCGTCGAACGGCTGCGGCCCGAGGCGGCGCCCGAGGACCACGGCTCCTTCGCGGAAGATCTCGCCGCCTGGGCCGAGTCCTTCCTCGACGAGATGTCCTCACCACCGGGGAAGGCCTACATCCGGGACGCACTGCTCGGCGATCCCGACGGCACCAACGCCGGGCAGTGCTCCGCCTACGCCGCAGAGCAGATCAACATCATCCTCGCCCGCGCCACCGAACGGCAGGAACCGACACCTCCCCTGGAGGCGGTCATGGACCAACTGGTCGCGCCGATCATGTACCGCATCCTGTTCCGTCCCGACGGCCTCGGCGAAGCACACCTGCGCACCCTGCTCTACCGGGCGACCAACGCCGGCGGTCAGAGGGGTGACCGAAGTGCGTAGCGCGCAAGCCCCCGGCTTCAGCCGTGGGGTTAGCGCATCCAACTGAAACAGTAGTGTGCTAGTGTTTCAGTATGTCGAGTCGAGTGGTGAAGCGGGCGTACAGGTTCCGCTTCTACCCCACCGACCAGCAGCGGGAGCTGCTGAACCGGACGTTCGGCTGCGTGCGCTACGTCTACAACCGGGCGCTGGCCGAGCGGTCCCGCGCCTGGACACAGGAACAGCGGCGGGTCACGTTCGCCGAAACCTGCCGGATGCTCACCGCATGGAAGAACGAGCCCGACACGGCTTGGCTGTACGAGGTGTCGAACGTGGCACTTCAGCAGTCGTTGCAGCACCTTCAGCAGGCGTACGTGAACTTCTGGGCGAAGCGGGCGACGTATCCGACGTTCAAGTCCAAGCGCACGTCGAAGGCGTCAGCCACGTTCACCACGTCAGGGTTCTCGTTCCGCGACGGGCAGATCACACTGGCGAAGACGGACGTCCCGCTGGACATCGTGTGGTCCCGGCCCCTGCCCGAGGGCGCTCAACCGTCCACGGTCACGGTGTCCCGCGACGCGGCGAACCGCTGGCACATCTCGATCCTGGTGGAAGAGACCATCGTGGTTCTGCCGCCGGCAACCCGGGCGGTCGGGATCGACGCTGGGATCACCTCGCTGGTCACCCTTTCCACCGGGGAGAAGGTCACCAATCCGCGGCACGAGCAGCGGGATCGGGAGCGGCTGGCCGTGGCGCAGCGGCGGTTGGCCCGCACGGCGAAGGGCTCCCACAATCGGGCCAAGGCGCGGCTCAAGGTGGCCCGGGTGCACGCCCGGATCGCCGACCGGCGGCGGGATCACCTGCACAAGCTGTCCACGAGGATCATCCGCGAGAACCAAACGGTGGTCATCGAGGACCTGTCGGTCCGCAACATGGTCCGCAATCACAGCCTTGCCCGAGCGATCTCGGACGCGGCGTGGTCGCAGTTGCGGCGACAGTTGGAGTACAAGGCCGACTGGTACGGACGCACGGTCATCGCGATCGACCGGTTCTATCCGAGCAGCAAGACGTGCTCGGCGTGCGGCGTGGTTGTGGAGAAGCTGCCGTTGAGCGTCCGGGGGTGGGTGTGTCGCTGCGGCGCGACCCACGACCGGGACGTGAATGCGGCGAAGGCGATTTTGGCGGCGGGGCTCGCCGTGTCAGCCTGCGGAGATGGCGTGAGACCGTCCCGCGTCTAGCGCGGGAAGGCGACCGTCGATGAAACAGGAAGATCCAACCGTGAGGTTGGAATCCCCCGGCTTTAGCCGTGGGAAGGATGTCAAGTGAGGTTGGGGTAGGGAAACGGCTCCCTCGCCGGCTACCTCACCGGCTGAGCCATCCGCATGGGGGCAAGGCCGCCTTGCCCCCATGCGGAACGTGCGAACCCACAAGACGTGCGAACCACCGTGACCGACTCCTGGCCGGGAGCCTCAGCCGGGCGTGAGCCAGCGGGACACCGCGTCGGTGAAGACCACCTCGTACGGAAGCCCTCGTAGGTCGTCCGCGGTCACTTCCAAGCCGCGAGCCTGAGCCAGCTCGGCCAGCCATGACCGGGGACGGTCCTCCCCGGACTCCTCGTCGTCCGACGCACGGCACTCAAGACGTACGGGGTGAGGCTCTCCCGAGGGGTCTGCTGCACCGGTAGGTGACATCTGGGTGTGGTGTTGCTCAGCTGCCGTCGATGAGTTTGACCGCGAGTTCGGGGCTGTACGTGCCGGACGGAACGCCCGGCGCGGTGCCGCAGGGGCCATCCGAGATGCCGGGGGTCTTGACCCAGAGGCGGTAGTCCTCACCGGTGGTGCCGGGCTGCGGTGCCGAGCCGAGTTTGCGCTTCGGGGGGTTGCACCAGGAGCCGGCGTGGCCGTTGCCGTTGCGGCTGGTGTCGATGACGAAGCCTGCGGTGTGGTGGCCCTTGCTCTTCAGCTGGGCGTTGATCTTCTCGGCGTGCTCCACGGTCTTCGCCGTCGGGTAGAAGTTCGACACGTTGAGGGCGAAGCCCCGCACGTTGCGGACACCGGCGTCGTGCAGGCGGGCCGCCATCTCGGCGGGTTCGCCCCAGCCGACGTTGCCGGCGTCGAGGTAGGCCCAGGCCTGCGGTGCCTTGGCGCGCAGCTCGCGGGTGGCGAAGTTCAGCAGCTCGTTGCGGACGGCGATCTGCTCGGCGGACATGCATTCGGCGTCGCCGAGGGCGTCGGGTTCGACGATGACGACGGCGGGGCGGTCGCCGATGGCACCGGCGAACGCCGAGAACCACCTCTTGTACTCGGCGGGTGTCTTCTGGCCGCCACCGGAGAACCCGCTGCACGCATCCCGGCCCGGCAGGGTGTACGCGACGAGGACCGGCAGTTTCCCGGCCGCCGTGGCGGCGTCGACGTACTTGTCGACCGAGGCGCCGATGTCGGTGAACCACTCGCCGAACCACTTGGCGATCGGCCGGGTCGCGATCTCCGCGCTGATCCTCGCGGCACGGGGATCGTTCTTGTTGGCGCGGGCCCACTTCGCCGGCTCGGAGTTCGGGTCCACGAAGAACCCGGACGTCTTCGCCAGCGGCCCGGACGTCTTCGCCAGCGGCCGGGCCGACGCGGACGGCGGTGCGGGCTGCGACGACGGCCCGGCCGACGCGGACGGCGGTGCGGGCTGCGACGACGGCCCGGCCGACGCGAACGGCCGTGCGGGCTGCGACGACGGCCCGGCCGCGGCGGAACCGTGCGCTTCGACCTCGTAGCCCCGCGTCGAGTCGTCGGCGTTCGCGGTGACCGCCAGGACGATCCCGGCGGCGAGCATGGCGACCGCCGCACCGGTGACTTGCCAGCCTCGAACCTGCATCTTCGTCCCCCTCGGTGTCGAAATCCCGACGAACGTACCAATCGGGACACTGCACGAACAACACCGACAGGATGCCGCCGATGGCCACCAGACGCTGCCACGGGTCGGGCTTGACGTCGATCGGCCCCGCCGGGACCAACTCCAGCCGGGCCGCCGCCGGCCGGACCGGACGCAACACCCGAGACCCAGTCGCAGGCTGACATGGACGTACGTCGTTTCGTGGTCGTTCGGGTGCGGAACGTGGTCGGCATGGTGTGCCTGTTTCGCAGGCGGCAGTGGAGGACAGCGGGTCAGCCGGCCACGACCAACAAGGGAGAACGCAGTCACACCCAGGTATCAGGCCATGATCAAGAAGCGCCATGAAGGCGGGGGTGGCTCAATTGATCGCTTCCGGTGTTTCGTACCGGTGATAGACGGTAGTTATCCGCTGATAGCCAGGAGTGCTTTGACCTGCCAATCGGCTCCCTAGACCATGGCCCGATGACACACGGCGTCGTGGTGGGCGGATCTGGATACGAGGAACGGGTGCGGTCGGTCGTGGCCGCGCACTGCGGGGACCCTGCAGCCCTGCTACCGATCCTGCACACACTGATGGCCGAGTTTGGTCACGTGGACACTGCCGCGATCGGCGTCATGGCCGAGGGGCTCAACCTCTCCCGGGCCGAGATCCACGGCGTGATCAGCTTCTACCGAGATTTCCGGACCACCCCGGCCGGCCGCATCACCGTGCGGATCTGCCGGGGGGAAGCCTGCCAGTCGGTCGGTGCCGACCAGCTCGTCGAGCACGCCCGCACCAGCATCGGCGTTGACGTCGGCCAGACCACGGTGGACGGCTCGGTCACCCTCGACCAGGTGTTCTGCCTCGGCAACTGCGCGCTGGGCCCCTCGGCCCAGATCGGCAGCACCGTACATGGGAGGGTCGACAGGGACCGACTGGACGGCCTCGTCACCAGTGCACGGCGGCGGCCCGGCGGGCCGTCGGCCGCTCCGGCCGACGGCCTCGCCGCTCCGGCAGCGGGTGCGCCTGCGGCTGACCGGTCCGACCGCGACGGCGAGGAAGCACGATGAACGAGCCGGTCACGATCTACCTGCCGCAGGACACCGCGGCCCGCTCGGTGGGCGCCGACGCGGTGGCCCAGCAGTTGGCGGGCGCACCGGGACAGTGGCGGGTCGTGCGGACCGCATCGCGCGGGCTGCTGTGGCTGGAACCGTTGCTGGAGGTGGCGACTCCCGCCGGGCGGATCGGCTACGGGCCGGTGGAGCCGGGCGATGTCGACGGCCTGCTGGCCACGACCGGACTCACCGACGGGCCGACCGACCACCCGCTGTGCCTCGGTCCGGTTGAGCAGCTGCCGTGGCTGCGCGACCAGCGGCGGGTCACCTTCGCCAGGGTCGGCGTGGTCGACCCGCTGTCGGTGGGGGACTTTCAGGCCCACGGCGGGCTGGCCGGGCTGCGTAGGGCGCTGGAGCTCGCCCCGGCCGACGTCGTCGCCGAGGTCATCGACTCCGGCCTGCGTGGCCGCGGCGGGGCGGGATTCCCGACCGGCATCAAGTGGCGGACCGTGCTCGAGGCGCAGGACCCGGTGAAGTACATCTGCTGCAACGCCGACGAGGGCGACAGCGGGACCTTCGCCGACCGGATGCTGCTGGAGGGCGACCCGTTCAGCCTGATCGAGGGTATGACGATCGGCGCGCACGCGACCGGCGCGACCGAGGGGTACGTCTACATCCGTTCGGAGTATCCGGACGCGGTCGCCACCGTGACCTCAGCGATCGAGATCGCCTACGCCCACGGCTGGCTGGGTGAGCGGGTACTCGGCTCGTCGCTGCGGTTCGACCTGCATGTGCGGGTCGGTGCCGGTGCCTACATCTGTGGTGAGGAGACCTCCATGCTGGAGAGCCTGGAGGGCAAGCGCGGCATGGTCCGGACCAAACCGCCGATCCCGGCCCTGCAAGGGCTCTTCGGCCGTCCGACCGTGGTCAACAACGTGCTCTCGTTGGCCACCGTACCGGCGATCCTGGCCGGCGGCGCGGCGCCCTACGCCGCACGCGGTACCGGGCGCTCGCGCGGCACCAGCGTGTTCCAGCTCGGCGGCAACATCGCCCGTGGCGGGATCGTCGAGACCGACTTCGGCGTCACCCTGCGGGAGCTGGTCGAGGACTACGGCGCGGGCACCCGCAGCGGCCGACCGGTACGCGCGGTCCAGGTCGGTGGCCCGCTGGGCGCCTACCTGCCGGTCGAGCAGTTCGACCTGCCGATGGACTACGAGGCGTTCGCCGCGGCGGGCGCCATGCTCGGCCATGGCGGGATCGTCGTGTTCGACGACACCGTCGACATGGCCAGGATGGCCCGCTTCGCCTTCGAGTTCTGCGCAGAGGAGTCCTGCGGCAAGTGCACGCCCTGCCGGATCGGTGCCGTCCGTGGGGTTGAGGTGATCGACCGGATTCGGGCCGGCGAGCAGCGGAAGCGCAACCTGGTGCTGCTCGAGGACCTGTGCGAGCTGATGACCGACGGGTCGCTGTGCGCGATGGGCGGCCTGACGCCGATGCCGGTCCGCAGCGCGGTCCGGCACTTTGGCGCCGACTTCGACGTCCAATCCGCCGGCAGCGAGGCCCGCGCCGATGCCGCCCTCACGCGGCCCGAGGGGGAGTGCACCCGATGAGCCTGCTCAAGGAACCCGACCTCGGCACCCCTGCTGTCCCGGGTGAGGCGACCGTGGAACTCACCGTCGACGGTGTCGTGGTCGCTGTCGCACCGGGCACCTCGGTGCTGCGCGCCGCCGCCGAGGCCGGGATCGACATCCCCAAGTTGTGCGCCACCGACAGCCTGAAGGCCTTCGGTTCGTGCCGGCTGTGCGTGGTCGAGATCGACGGTGCACGCGGCACGCCGGCCTCGTGCACCACCCCGGTCGGGCCGGGCATGGTCGTACACACCCAGACCTCGAGGCTGGAACGCCTGCGCCGCGGCGTCATGGAGCTCTACATCTCCGACCACCCGCTGGACTGCCTGACCTGCTCGGCCAACGGCGACTGTGAGCTGCAGGACATGTCCGGCGTGGTCGGGCTGCGCGAGGTCCGCTACGGGTTCGACGGCGAGAATCACCTCGACGCGTCGACCGACCGCTCCAACCCCTACTTCGACTTCGACTCGTCCAAGTGCATCGTCTGCTCGCGCTGTGTGCGGGCCTGCGACGAGATCCAGGGCACCTTTGCGCTGACCATCGAGGGTCGCGGCTTCGACTCGAAGGTTTCCGCGGGCACCGCGGCCGACAACTTCCTCAGCTCCGATTGCGTCTCCTGCGGCGCCTGCGTGCAAGCCTGCCCGACGGCGACGCTGCAGGAGCGCTCGGTCGTCGAACTCGGCATGCCCACCCGTACCGTGATCACCACGTGCGCCTACTGCGGCGTTGGCTGCTCGTTCAAGGCGGAGCTGCGCGGCGACGAGCTGGTCCGCATGATCCCCTACAAGGACGGCGGCGCCAACGAGGGCCACTCGTGCGTCAAGGGCCGCTTCGCCTTCGGCTACGCCTCCCACCCCGACCGGGTGCTCACCCCGCGGCTACGCGAATCGATCACCGACGAGTGGCGGGAGGTCAGCTGGGAGGAGGCGATCTCGTTCACCGCTCGGCGGCTGCGCGAGATCCAGGCCGAGTACGGCCAGGGCGCGATCGGTGCGATCACCTCGTCGCGGTGCACCAACGAGGAGGTCTACGTCGTCCAGAAGATGGTGCGGGCGGCGTTCGGCAACAACAACGTCGACACCTGCGCGCGGGTGTGCCACTCGCCCACCGGCTACGGCCTGAGCCAGGCATTCGGCACCTCGGCAGGCACGCAGGACTTCGCCTCGGTCGCCGATGCCGACGTCGTGCTGCTGATCGGGGCGAACCCCACCGACGCGCACCCGGTCTTCGCCTCCCGGCTCAAGCAGCAGCTACGCCGGGGAGCCCAGTTGATCGTGGTGGACCCACGACGTATCGACCTCGTCCGCTCTCCGCACGTCCAGGCGCGCCACCACCTGCAGCTGGCCCCCGGCACCAACGTCGCGGTTGTCAACGCGATGGCACATGTGGTGGTCACCGAGGGCCTGGTAAACGACGAGTTCGTCGCGCAGCGCTGCGAGGACTTCGACGAGTGGGCAACGTTCATCGCCCGCCCGGAGAACAGCCCCGAGGCTGCGCAGGAGATCACCGGCGTGCCAGCAGCCGAGCTACGTGAGGCGGCCCGGCTGTACGCGACCGCGGGCAACGCCGCCATCTACTACGGCCTTGGCGTCACCGAGCACAGCCAGGGTTCCACGATGGTCATGGGTATGGCCAACCTCGCGATGGCGACCGGCAACATCGGCCGTCCCGGGGTGGGGGTCAACCCGTTGCGCGGGCAGAACAACGTGCAGGGCTCGTGCGACATGGGCTCCTTCCCGCACGAGCTGCCCGGCTATCGGCACGTCGCCGACGACGATGTGCGGTCGGTCTATGAGCACCTGTGGGGAGTACCGCTGCTCGACGAGCCGGGCCTGCGCATCCCGAACATGTTCGACTCGGCGCTGGACGGGTCGTTCCGGGCCCTGTACGTACAAGGCGAGGACATCGCCCAGTCCGATCCGAACACCACGCACGTACACGCCGCCCTGAAGGCGCTCGACTTGCTGGTCGTACAGGACCTGTTCGTCAACGAGACGGCCACGTTCGCCCACGTCCTGCTGCCCGGCACGTCCTTCCTGGAGAAGGACGGCACGTTCACCAACGCCGAGCGGCGGATCAACCGGGTCCGCCCGGTGCAGCCGGCCCGCACCGGGAAGCAGGAATGGCAGATCGTCTGCGAGATCGCACAGGCGATGGGCTACCCCATGCACTACGAGTCGGCGGCCCAGGTCATGGATGAGATCGCCTTGACCACCCCGACCTTCGCCGGCGTCTCGTTCGAGATGCTGGACCGGGTCGGCAGCGTGCAGTGGCCATGCAACGCTGCGGCTCCGAGCGGGACGCCGATCATGCACGTCGACGGCTTCGTGCGCGGTAAGGGACGCTTCAACAGAACCGACTACGTGCCCACCCAGGAGCGCAGCACGCGGCGTTTCCCGCTGATCCTGACCACGGGCCGAATCCTGAGCCAGTACAACGTGGGCGCCCAGACCCGGCGCACCGGCAATGTCGCCTGGCATCCGGAGGACGTTCTGGAAATCCACCCGCACGACGCGGAGGTGCGCGGCATCCACGACGGGGACACGGTGACCCTCGCCAGCCGGGTCGGGCAGACCACGATGCGTGCCCAGCTGTCGGACCGGATGCCGGTCGGGGTCTGCTACACGACCTTCCACCACCCGGAGTCCGGGGCGAATGTGGTCACCACCGAGCATTCCGACTGGGCAACCAACTGCCCGGAGTACAAGGTGACCGCGGTGCAGGTGACACCAGCGAGCGCGACGGCGACGGCCGCCGCAGCCGAGCGCCCTGCGCTCCCGGTCGCGATCGTGAAGGACGAGCGTTAACGATCCCCACGAATGAATCCGGGGGATTTTCCTCCGGGGCCAGGCCCTGGATTCCCAGCTCGGACCGCACCTGATCCACCGTCCCGGAAGGAGGCGATCAGATGTCTTACGTCGTCGGCACTGGCACGGTCGCGTTCGGCCGTGGCGAGGATCGTCCTCGCGGCGTTTCGGTCGCGGCATGCGGTATAGCCGCATGCCGCGCACTCGAAGGTACGGATACCCAGTCCGAGGCGAAGATTGGCTCTCTCGCCGCACTCGGAGCAGGTCATCGTGGTGTAGGCGGGCGGTACCAGCACCACCTTGCGGCCCGCCCGCGTACCACGCTCGATCAGTTCTTTCTTACATGCGCCGATCGCCGCGTCGGCCGCTTTGCGGGCCATCGTGGTGCGGGCGAGGAATGTCGGCTTGAAGTCCTCGACCGCGATCAGCGCGTGGTGGTCAGTGACGTTCTTGGCCCAGACGCGGGCGTCGTGGGTGTTCTGTCGGGCGGCCTTTGTCGCGATCCGGGCGGCCTGCCGCTTCGCGGTCTGGTAGCCCTTCGACGGGGCGTGTCCCTTGGGACGACGGCGGCGGGCCATCGTGCGCTGGGCCTTGGCCATCTCGGCGGCGCACCGGCGGCGATGGCCGAGGTGCGGCAGGTCGAACGCCGGGTCGGTCGTGGCGGCGGTGGTCTTGACGCCCCAGTCGACGCCGATACCCGGCGAGTCCGACTCGGGTGCGGTGGTGATCTCACGGCGGACCACGAACGAGGCGTACCAGTGGCCGAGGGTGTCTTGGTAGACGCGCACGCTGGTCGGCTCGGACGGCAGTTCCCGCGACCAGACGACCGCAACGGTCACCGTGCCCGGCAGGCACAGCCGGCCGTCTTTGATCCGGAAGCCGCGGGTGGTGTACTCCAGGGTCGGCAGCGAGTCCTTGAGCCGCTTGACCTTCGGTCGGCCCCGGCCCTTGACCGTGAACGAGTGGGCCAGGGCGGCACCATAGGTGCGCAGTGTCTGCTGCTGTGCGACCTGCGATCCCTCGCGCAGCCAGGCATGACGGCTGCGGGCCTCGGTCAGCAGTTTCGACAGCCTCCCGAACGTCGGCTTACGGCCGGTCTTCTGCTGGTGCACAGCTTCGTTCCACAACCACCGGCACCGGCCCCACTCGTCGAGCAGTGCGGCCTGCGCGATACGGCCGGGCCGCAGGCGACAGGTGTAACGCACTGTCTCGTCCACCCCGAACACTATACACCACAAAGCTATATAGTCTCGGCGTGGACGAGGTCAGGTCGAACAACAACGTCGTGTACCGCTGCCACTACCACGTCGTCTGGTGCCCGAAGTACCGGCGCAAGGTCATCGACGGCACGGTGGACGAGCGGCTCAAAGAGATCATCCGCGAGGTTTGCGCCGAGCGGAACGCACCGATCGAGGCGATCGAGACGATGCCCGACCACGTGCACCTGCTCGTGGTCGTGGACCCGCAGTACGGCATCCACCGCCTGGTCAAGCAGATCAAGGGTCGATCCTCCCGTCTGCTGCGCCAGGAGTTCCCGCACCTCAAGTCCCGGATGCCGACCCTGTGGACCAACTCGTACTTCGTCGCCACGACCGGCGGCGCCACTTCGGAGGTGGTCAAGAGGTATGTCGAGAACCAGCGCAACGTGTGACCAGACGCCCATCCGCCTTGGCAGCGAATGGGCTATCCCTGACCTGCTCCGCAAGGGTTCCGTTTCCTCCCCACGGCCAAAGCCGGGGGTTTCCACGGAAGACATCCGATGAGCGCCATCACGACCCCGCCGCACGTGCGGATGGCCAACGACATCTCCCGGCAGTTTCAACACCGTCCGCAAGAGGAGGCGGTGGCGGCGGTGGCCGACCACATCCGGAGGTTCTGGGCACCGGGGTTGCGCGCAGCCCTCCTCGTGTACATCGAACAGGGCGGAGACCGGCTCGACCCGCTCGCCGTGGCGGCGGCGGCCCGGCTGCCGGAGAGGGCGTGAGCTTCTTGCGGCCGGACGTTCGTCGCGAAGGGCCGCGCCGCCGAACCGGCCACTGCCGCCGCGATGGACAGGCCACGACGGATGCGAGCTTCGGCCGGAAAAGGGTGGACGGGGAGAGGGCGGACTGGGGTGAGGCACGGGCGCTGGCCCCGTCGGTGGCCGAGCCGCTGGCGCCCAACCGGCCCCACCCGGCAGCAGCGGTCGGCACGACGCTGGCCCGGCCGCTGCTCGCCCTGATCGACCTGCCGTCTTTCGACCGATCGGCGATGGACGGCTACGCCGTGCGGGGCGCACCGCGGTGGACGATCCGTGGTCGGGTCGATGCGGGCCAGGCTGCCGGGTCGGTGCTGCGGCCCAGCGAGGCCCGTGGGGCGGCCACCGGTGCGTCGGTTCCGGAGGGGACCGACAGGATGCTGCCCAACGGGCAGGCCCTTCGTCACGAACGGTCGGTGACCGCGGCGGCCATGGCGCCGCTCGGTCGGCACGTGCGCCGGGCGGGCGAGGAGCGTCGGCGGGGGGAGCAGCTGGCCCCCGTCGGCACGCGGGTCACGTCCCAGTTGGCCGCGCTGGCCGCCGCAGTCGGCAACGACCTGCTCGAGGTGCACCTGCGGCCGTTGGCCGGCGCGCTGCCCCCCGGCGACGAGCTGTGCACCAGGGGGCTGCCGCGGCGTCCCGGCATCCCGGCGCTGTCTCCGGCCCGGGTCCTCGCGGGTGTCGCAGAGCCGGTGACGCACGTCGGCAGCGCGATGGTGCGCGGCGCCGCCGGTGCGGACGCGATCGCGGTCGTCGGGCCGGGCGAGGGCCCAGTACGGCTGATCGCGCTGCCCGGCGGGGGGTGCTGATGGGCAGGTTGTCGGTCCGCAAGCCTGTACTGCGGATCACCCCGGCCGGCGCCCACCGCGCCCCGGACAGCCTCGCCGCCGAGGAGCCCTTCGAGCTGCGGGTTGGCGCCCGAGCGCTCGCAGTGACGATGCGCACCCCGGGACACGACGTCGAACTGGCCCACGGGTTCCTGCTCACCGAGGGCGTCATCCGCACCGCAGCCGATGTGATCACCGCCCGCTACTGCGGGTCTCGCGACGACGAGGGTCGCAACACTTACAACGTGCTCGACGTCGCGCTCGCGGCCGGGGTTGCGCCGCCCGAGCCGGGGGTGGAGCGCAACTTCTACACCACGTCCTCCTGCGGGGTGTGCGGCAAGGCCTCGCTGGACGCGGTAAAGCTGGCCTCCAGCTTCCGTCCCGCCGTGGACCCGGTGCGAATCAGCACCCGGGTGCTGGCCGGGCTGCCCGCTGCGCTGCGGGCAGGGCAGCAGGTCTTCGACACCACCGGTGGGCTGCACGCTGCGGCGCTGTTCACCGCCGACGGGCAGCTGCTGGTGGTCCGGGAGGACGTCGGGCGGCACAACGCCGTGGACAAGGTGCTGGGCTGGGCCCTGCTGGGCGGGCGGGTCCCGCTGCGCGGGTGCGTGCTGATGGTGTCCGGACGAGCGTCCTTCGAACTGGTGCAGAAGGCGGTGATGGCGGGCGTGCCGGTGCTGGCCGCGGTCTCCGCGCCGTCCTCGCTGGCCGTCGATCTGGCCGTCGAGTCAGGTCTGACGCTTGTCGGTTTCCTGCGCGGAGCGAGCATGAACGTCTACGCCGGCGCCGAGCGCGTGCTGGTGGAGCGGGCCGAGCCGGCCCGGCAGCAGCCCGCGGCGCCGGGCGCCGAGGGCCGGGAGCTGGCAGGGCAGGAGAAGGTGGGATAGTCAGGGGCCATGCTGCTGCGCTATCTCGAGTATCTCGACGCGCTGGCGCGGGTACGGCACTTCGCCCGCGCTGCCGAGGTATGCCACGTCTCGCAGCCCGCCCTGTCGGCGGGGATCCGCAAGCTGGAGACCGAGCTCGGCGTGCAGGTCGTTCAACGGGGCCACCGGTTCGAGGGCTTCACCCCGGAGGGCGAGCGGGTCGTCGCATCGGCGCGTCGGATGCTCGCCGAGCGCGACGCGCTGTGCCATGACCTGACGGCGATGCGCGGGGCGTTGTCGGGGGTCCTGCGGATCGGGGCGATTCCGACCGCCCTGACAGCGGTGGCACTGCTGACCGAGCCGTTCTCCGCCCGCCATCCGCTGGTGCGGCTCGCGGTGGAGTCGCTGTCGTCGCGCCAGATCGTGCGCCAACTGGCGGCGTTCGAGCTCGACGTCGGGATCACTTACATCGACGGTGAGCCCCTGGGCGCGGTCCGCACCGTGGCGCTCTACCGAGAGCGCTATCTGCTGCTCACGCCGGAGGGTGGCCCCTTCGCCGGGCGCAACAGCATCGGCTGGGCCGAGCTGTCGGAGGTGCCGCTGTGCCTGCTTCCGCCGAACATGGAGAACCGGCGCATCCTCAACCAGCACTTCGCCGAGGCCGGGGTGACGATCCTGCCGAAGCTGGAGTCCGACACCCTCTCGGTGCTCTATGCGCACGTCTCGACCCACCGCTGGTCGACGGTGGTCGCGCAGCCGTGGTTGCACGCGTTCGGTGTTCCGGACGGAATGCAGTTGATTCCGATAGCCCGGCCCCAGCGCGCGCACCACGTCGGGCTGGTGCTGGCCGGTCGGGAGCCGCCACCGATGCTGGCGAGGGCGCTGCTGGACGTCGCGACGACGCTGGACATGCGAGCCGAACTGGAGCGGCTGATCAACCGGCACACCCGCCGGTCCGCCGCGTAGCGCAGGCGGAGCAGGCCCGCCGCGAGGGCGACCGGCCGCCCGCCCGCCGTGACCGCGGTCGCTGACAGCCAGGATCACGCGGAGAGCGCGCGCACAGCTCGACCGGGATGTGCCGGGTCGCCAGCGCCCCGAACCCGGTGGACACGCCGTAGTGGGGCTCCGCGTCTTCGGCGAGCGCCTCGACGACCTCGCGGCTGAGACCGAAAGGTGCGCTCCGACCGGGGGCCTTCCTCGAACTCGATGCGTGTCATCTCAGGCGCTGGGGACTCGACGCCGTCCACCAATGACTTCAGTGGTGAGCCGGTCCACCATCTCGGCAGCCTCCCGGAACGGTTCCGTAGGCGGGATCAGCAGCCCTGCCCCGGCGTGTCCACCCTCTCGGAGCGCCGCCCCCATGTGCACGCGGGGGGCGACGCCCGTCGAAGCGACCTTCGCGGCGTCAATCCCGAAGGGAACACCCTTGAAACCGAGGTATGGGATCTTCCACAGCGGGTGGACGGAGTTCGTGATCTGATACATCGACTTGGTGATCTTCACCATTTCGTCAGCCGAACCGCCGCTGTAATCCTGCAACGAGAATGCGGCAGCGGCCGCGAGACCACCGAGACCCACCGTTTCCGTGATGAGGCTTTCCCCACCCATGAAAGCGGTGTCCTCGTCTCGGAGGCCAGCGAAGAGCCTCGCCCTCAACGGCGGAATCGGAGCGCGAAACCATCGGCTCCCCGTCCCTGCCGTGCGAATGGCGAACTCCTTCTCACTGAGGGCCATCGCCGTGACAATCGTGCTTCCGGTCACGTCAAACGCCGAGTCGGCAATGCACTTACCGGTCGCCATCGCGGCGTGCAGGAAGAACAGGTCGTTCCTGCTCAAGAACGCAAGGACCTCGCGCGTCTTCGAAGTCAGACCATTCGCCTCGAGGATCGGATCGAAGAGCTGCTGGAAGAGAACTGCGGAGGCGGCTGTGTTTCGACTGTGCAGGTCATCACCCATACCGAGCGCCCGACGGATTATGGGAGAAACCGAAACTCCCCCACAAATCCGCAGAGCCGCCGACAGTTGGGGACCCAGTACCTCTCGAATCCACAGGAGCTTCTGACGGACTGTCGCATTCCAGACGCCATAAGTCAGTCGTTCGCGATCACTCCCCTCGTACAACACACAGTGCCCACGAGTCCCTGTCGCCCGGTCCTCAACGACCCAGACCGGCATCGACGCCGAAGTCACACCGGTCACAGACCCGACGCACGCGTGATCGTGGCAAGGCTTGACCACGATCTCCCCAGCGGCCAGAAGCGCGTCAGCCTCCTCGGTGGTCGCAGCCAAACCCTCGTACAAGGCAGCACCGAGGATCGCGCGTCGCTGCCCTCCCTGGTACTCCGACCAGGCAAGTGGCGCTCCGGAAGTCAGGATGGTGTGCGTCGTCATGCCGGGCAGCGCATGCAGGGCTGGCACCACGTCAACCAACACCGGGTCCGTAGCGAGCATTCTCGTCACCGCCGCCTGATTGGCCGCAGCGCGTATCTCCGTGAGTCCGGACATCAGAGGAAGACCTTTCAACGCAGCCTGATCAGGACCATCGGCTGACGAAGTCAGTCACGGCCTGGTTCACTTCAGCGGGCTTGGAAGCACTCAGGAAGTGGTGCCCACCCTCGACGATCTCAAGCCGCGCGTCCACCGAATGGGAGAACAGCTTCACTTCCTGCTCTGCGTTCGCGACCGAGTACACCTGATCTGCCGTACCGTGCAGCCACAGCAGAGGTGTGGTCACCTCGTCGAGGCGCCCATACAGTCCATCGCGATCACGCAGGTTGATCGTGCACAGTCGCAGCCGGTGACGACCATCATCGCCCGCGAAGTTGCTGCGGTAGGTGGTCAGCCAGAACGCTCGTTCCTCGCTCGTCAGCCCACCGAGGGCAGCATCGAAGGTGTCGTCAACAAACTGGTCCGGGACAACCCAACTATCATCCACCGGATGCCCGAACTGGTCGATGAAGGGAGTGCAGAACGCAGGCCCGTCCCAGCAGCCGAGGTCCCGACTGCGCTGGCTCTCCCGATCCATGGACGTGCCCAGAGGGATCAGTCCCTGAACGACGTGGGGTGCGAGAAGTGCCATGCGGGTCGCGATCCAGCCGCCCTGAGAGGTTCCGAGGACGAATGCCTTGTCGATCTTGAGCGCCTCCAGGACCTGCAAGTTCGCGACTGCGCTGTCCCAGTAGGTGAAGTGCCGATAGGTAGCCCTGGTTCGGCCGTGGCCATAGGGCTCCAGTGCGAGCAGGTTCATCCTGCTGTTCAGCTCCTCGTCGCTGAACTGTGGGCGGTACAGCTCCGCAGACGTCGTGTAGGAGTTGATCATCACCAGGGTCGGCAGATCCGGGCTGTACGGTTTGGCGAACGTGGCCCCGATAGTCGAACCGCCGAGGTGGGGGATGTCGACGGTCAGTTCAGTCTTGCTCATGTCGGCTTTCCATTCTTCGGGTGAAGGTGATAGAGGGCGCTTCGGGTGAAGGTGATGGGTGGCGGTATGCGACGGCGTAGACGCCAGGCGGGGGACTAAGGATCCGGCTCACACCTGGCGTGCAGCCGTCACTGCTCTGCTTTCAGATTGGCTCATGCGCCGCCGCGGCCCTGTGCGCCGAAGCACGCACTGAGGTGTCCGCAGCGGTCTCGGCGGTACCGCGAGCCTTCGCCGCCCGAAAGAGACCGTCGACGCGCTCGAGCTCCGCTGCACTGCTCGGTCGCACGAGACTCACCGCGACGAAGACGCCGAGGTTGACCACCAGCCCGACGAGGCCAGATCCGAGGCCGGCGAGCCACGGAACAGCACCACCGATGTCCATATAGGGCACCGTGAGGGCGAGCGCCACGATAGAACCGACGATCAGTCCGGCGATAGCACCATCGCGGTTCCCGCGCCGCCAGACAAGGCCGCCGAAGATCGGAACCGCAAGCTGGATGATTGCCTGATAAGCCAGCTGCGTGACACCAGCCAGGTTCGGTGAGTCGTAGATCTGGTAGGCAATGACCGCCGAAACGACCGCAGCCCCCGCCATCGCGGCCTTTGCCAGGTAGAGCTCCTGCTTGTCGCGGAGCGGACGGACCACACCGATGATGTCGTTCGCGACCTGTGTGCCGATGGCCTGTGTCACCCCATCCACGAAGCCCATGCCTGCTGCGAAGACGATGACGAGCGCAGCCGCGAGCAACCATGTCCCACCCGCGTCCTGGGCGATCGCGAAGAACGAAGACACCGGCTGTTCGGAAGCGATCGGAAGTGGCGCTGCGCACAAGGCGACCGCCATCAGCAGCACGAAGAAGACGAAACCGATAATCATCGTCTGCAACGACCCCTTCTTCACCTCCTGCACACTGGCCGCTGTGTAGATCCGGGTGAAGATCATCGGCCAACAAAGACTGCCGATTATGCCGGCCGCGACAATCCCGAAATAGAACAGGCCACCGGACTCTGATTGAAATCCAGGAAGACTGAGTTGGCTCTCCGAGAGCTTGCCGAGATTCGAGAGACCATCGAAGTAGAAGAACAGCAGGCCGAGACAGAGAACGGCAGCGCCGAAGTAGGCGACGATGCCCTGCACCATATCCGTGATGATGAGACCCCTCATGCCCATCTGCACGGTCCAGAACTGTCGCACCACGAGGATGACGATTCCGATGAGGATCGAGTCTCGCACCGACAGGTTGCCCAGCGAGGCCCATTCAACGACCGCGCCCATGGCGATCAGACCGAGAATCAGCCACGGCACCAGCGCAACTACGCTGATAGCACTGGCGACCAGTTTGAGCGCCGAGCTGCCATACCGTAGAGACAGAAGGTCGGCTTGAGTGCGAAGGTCGAACTCCTTACCCCACTTCCACACCGGTCGCGCGATGAAGTACATCGCGATCACCCCAAGCACGGAGTAGACCAAGAAGTAGAGTCCGATGATTCCGCTGGCAACAGCGAGACCGAACACTGCGGTGAACGTCGAACCCGGCCACCAGGAATTGGTGTACGCCATGGAGACGAACCAACTGGAGAACGAGCGCTCACCGACAGCGTAATTGCTGAAGTTCGCCACGTCCGCGCGGCGCTTCGAGGTGTGTAGTACGCAAACGATGATGGCGAAGAACAGGCCCAGCGAGCCGAAAGTGATTAGCATCAGTCCATGCCCCCGTATCGGCGCTCGGTGACCCAGAGTCCATAAGTGACGGCGATAGGCGCCGCTGAAATGAGCAGCATGTACCAGACGGATACGGGCACCATCGCCACGATGGCGTGCTGGCCGGATAATGCGATGTAGATCGGGGGTGCAAGCGCTACCAGATACACCGCTGCGAAGAGTACACCAAATGCGTATCGCGCTCTCGCAGTCAATGTTGACTGCGGCCGACCTTCATGTGTGCGTTCCATGCGACTCCACCTCAGGGGGCTTCTCCGTGGACTTTGGGGGGTATGACGGTCGAGCGTAGGTAAGCGTCGTCACCTTAGATATCCGTCAGGTGACGTATCTCGCGGACGGCCGGTGCGGGCTAACGTGAGTTCAATGGCTCAGACGGCCAGCGACGCCACCCGGCGATTGACGAAGGAGTCGACGTGTCTTCGCTGAGCGAAGCAGGCTCGCAAGTGCCTGGATCCGGCTTCTTCGCGCGCATCGGCGTCAGCCAGATCGCAGCAGACCTTCGAGCAAGGCGCGTCACGGCGCCAGACCTGACTGACATCGCGCTCGCCGAGGCGGAGCGATGGCAACCGGCCATCAACGCGTTCGTCGATCTAGACGCCTTCAACGCTAGACGCGCAGCTCGTGTCGTCGCGCGCGAGCTTGCGCAAGGCATCGACCGCGGGCCCCTGCACGGCGTCCCGGTCGCGATCAAGGACGTCATCGACGTGCAGGGGATGCCCACCACGGCGGGCTCGCGAGTCACGGACAGGCGGCTGGCCGACGCCGACGCGGAGGCCGTCCGTGCGTTGCGTCAGGCCGGGGCGATCGTGATCGGAAAGACGACCACCCACGAGTTCGCCAATGGCCCGACCGGCGATCGAGCAGCGACAGGGCCCACTCGTAACCCCCACCGGCAAGACCGGATGGCGGGCGGATCAAGCAGCGGATCCGCCGCGGCGGTGGCCGCGGGCGTCGTGCCGGTAGCCCTCGGCACAGACACCGGAGGTTCCGCGCGGATACCGGCATCGATGTGCGGTGTAGTCGGTCTGCGTCCGACCCAAGGCGCCTTGAGCGTGGTCGGCGTCTACGCGCTAGCTCCGTCACTGGACACCATCGGCCTGCTGAGCCGGGACCTGGACGGTTGCCGCTTCCTCTGGCATGCGTTGGGCCGTCCTCGCAGCGGGCCGGCTCATCCGTCGAGCACGGTGGCGTGGGTACGCCCGGACTCGATCCACGCGACGGAGCCGTCAGTCACTCGCCGGTCGCGAGCCCTGGTCGACCACCTGATTGTCGACGAGTTGGACCTCCAGGGAGCGGACGAGTTGCATGCCGCGTACCGGGTCATCCAGGGACGTGAGGCGTACCTACGGCACGCCGAGTCCCTACGGACTTTGCCGTCGTTGTACGACCCCGAGGTCCTCGAGCGGTTTCAGCAGGGTGGCAGGGTGAGCGAGACCGAGTACATCCAGGCCCTCAACCTCGGCAGACTCGCCCGCCGCCGAACACTGGGCTTGCTGCGGAAACACGGAGTGCTCGCTCTGCCGAGCGTCCCGCTGCTACCGCCTGCCATCAACAGCCGTGTCGAGTCCGTCGCGGGCGTGAAGGTCGAGGTCCGGTCAGCTCTACTCGCCCTCACCAGCCCCTGGAGCGTGATGGGTCTGCCCGCGATCAGTGTCCCTGCTGGTGAGGTGGACGGCTTGCCCGTTGGGCTGCAGTTGGTCGGACCCCCTGGCGCGGAGCCCCACCTCCTGCAGCTCGCGGCGACACTCGAATCGGCCGGATGACTCTGGCCCTCTCGTCCGAGCATCCCAAGCCGCAGACCCCCGCGTGGAGGGCCGGACAGCCCCCTGGCCCACAGGTGAACCCTGGGTTACGCTCGTAAGACGAACATCCAATCCTGCCGCCACCCCGAGACCGATGAGTCTCGGTCCGGTGTTTTGGCCAGGGAGCAGAAGATGACAATCGAACCCGTTCTCCCGTACATGGCGACCGGTGCGAGACACGACGACGCACGAGACGAAGAACGTGCGCGAGCAAATGCCGCTATGGAAGTGCTCCGCGAACTGATCCCATGGGATGGCTACGCCCTGTCGGCCTGGGACATCGGAACTGGAACCCACCGACACATCACCCTCGCGAGCGAGGGCTACCCGACCGATCTGCAAGACCACATGAACGATGCGTTCGTCGAGCAGAACCCCGGCTTCCGCGTCCTTCACACACGAGTCCCACACGCCCTGCGATGGCTCGACCTCGCTCGCGATTGGGAAATTCAGTTCGCCCGAACGTCCTCCGCAGAAGAGCACCTTATACCCGCTGGATTCACCGAAGGCGCAACTATGTGCCTGAGGCTGCCAGACGGCAGGTACACAGGTGCATTGCACGTCAGCTGGAAGAAGTCAGCTCACGCGACCGACGAAGCACGCCGCATCATCGAAGGGTTCCGACCCGTCCTCGCCCGCGCCTGCGACCTGCTCAGCGACGTTCAACACGGAGTGCAAGACCTCGGTCCCGAGGCACACGTCGCACTCGTCTCGGCGGAGGGCTCCATCACCGATATGCCTGGGCGGAGCATGGGCCCCATCCTCTCGGACCCTGAGGTTCTCCGCGACCTGATCCGCGAGCCCACCTACAGGGCCCGGCGGTTCCTCTGGGCGAGCACCGAAGGCCTCTGTCACCGCATCGAACTGGTCCCGTGGCGAGGCCGCACGACCATGCTCGTGGAACAGCGGATCTCCTGGCCCTTCGGCCTGACCAGTCGAGAGGCAGAGATCCTGCGACTCGTAGCCGACGGCATGTCGAACCCGCAGATCGGCAAAGAGCTGTTCATCAGCCCGAGAACCGTCTCCACTCACGTCGAGCACATCCTGCACAAGCTCAACTGCCAGTCCCGTGCGCAGCTAGCGCGATTCGCCGTCGACGCAGACCTCCTCCTCATGGGGTCTGCCCTCGGGCGGGCGCACTCGACCTCAGCCCGCTGACTCCGACCTCCCGCAGCCGAGCGAGACGACCAGGTCCGGTCTCGCGAGGAGACGGCCATGTCCAATCCTTAGCTGAGTTCGCGAGCGTCGGCGGGGATGCGTCACTGGCATGGTGGGGCAGGGATCGACGTAGGGCGAGGCTCCCGGTAAGACAGCAGTCGACCAAAACCCGATGCCCCAACCGGAAGCCTCGCTGCCTGTCTTACCGTCCGCGGTCGCGCTGTCCAGCCGCACCCTGAACCACCCGTCCGTGCGACTGACGACGACGCCTCCTTCGAACGGGCACAGACCCTGCTCGGCCAAAGCGTGCGACGAGAATCCGGCAACCAACGTTCCCAGAAAGAAGTCGCCGGCCGGACGGCCCGCCGCATCGGCCAAGCCGACGAGGCCAAGGGACTCGGTCACCCGCTTCCGGGGCGCGCCTCCGGCTCGGGCGATGGCCGCCAGATGATCGGCCGCCGCGCGGCGCGGGTGGACTGCGCGCGTCGAGTACGGCACCGACCACGTGCATGGGGTGGGGAAGTTCTGCCAGTCGGTGCCCGCCGACCGTCGCCGCGCCGCTGGTCGGCCTGTCCAGGCCGAGGAGCATCCGCAGAGTGGTGGACTGCCCCACGCCATTAGGGCCGAGGAAGCCGGTGACGATGCCCGGTCTGACCTCGACCGAAAGGTCGTCAACGCCGTACGCTTGGGCGCCGCTCCAGCGGTCCGGTAGGTGCCGTCCGACGAGTGCGCCGCCGCCCGGCCAGCCACTGGATTGTTTGCATACCAATCCCTGATAGCATGCATCAAGCTATGCGGTTTGGCCCGGCGGACCGACTGTCGACTGTAGCCTGAGACTCGCGTTCCAGGGGAAGGGTGATGGATGGGCATGACCCTTGCCGCACACACCACTTCCTTCGGCGGAGCGCCCAGACCAGAGGTTCGCGCGGCTGAACATGGCGCGTATCGCCTGCCCGAGAAGGCTTTCCCCACTGGCGGGGCGCCGCACCCGCCCGCTCGTGTTCTGATCTGCGCTAGGAGATGCTTGAAATGACCGCCACCGCGGCTGCGGCGCCGATCGACGTATATGAGCGCCTGACCAGCGCTCGGCTTTCGCCTGCGCAGCGACGGATCGCACGCTATGTGATCGACCACCGTGATGCGGCGGCGTTCCTCACCAGCGAGAGCATCGCGCGGCAGGTCGGCGTCAGCCAGCCTTCGGTCTCGCGGTTCGCGGCCGCGCTCGGTTACGCCAGGTTCTCGGACTTCAAGCGAGCGCTCCAGAAGTGGGCACGCTCCGAGATGTCGGCACTTCCGCCCGCAGGCGAGAGCACGAGTCCTCTGGCCGAGGCGATCGGGACCGAGGTGGCCAACCTTCAGTGGCTCGGCCAGTCCGCCACCCTCGAAGAACAGATCTCTCGGGTCGGGGCCGCCCTCATGTCCTCGCAACGACTGCCGGTCATCGGGCTGCGCATCTCGCGTTCGTTCGCCCAGCACTTCGCCTACCTCGGTGGCAAGGTGCACCCGCACATCTCGGTGATCGACCGCGGCGACACGGAGGCCAAGGAGAGCCTTGCTCGTGCTGCGGCGGAGGGGGGCACCTGGTGCCTGGCGTTCATTCTTCCGCGCTACCCGAGGGAGGCCTGTGACCTGGTGCGTTACGCGAGACAGATCGGGCTCAAGGCCGCGGTTCTGAGCGACGAGTCGTTTGCGACAGTCGGGCACGAGACCGATGAGCTCATCACCGTCAGGTTCGGGAGTGGGTTGCTCTTCGACACGGCCGCAGCGATGAACATCGCCTCGTCCGCGCTCCTTCACGCCATGGCCGATTCCAACCCCGGAGCCTCCCAGGACGGTCTCGAGCGCTTCGAACGACACGCCACCGACCTCGTGGTCTTCGAGGAGTGAGCGAGGCCGTCGTCCAGCGCATCACGGCACGGGCGGTGCGGAGCGCGTGGGGTCGTCGGCGACCCTGACGATGAGCTTCCCGAAATTCTTTCCCTTCAGAAGGCCGAAGAAGGCTTCGGGGGCGTTCTCGATCCCGTCGACGAAGTCCTCCCGATACCTGATCCGACCGTTCGAAAGCCACGCCGCCATGTCGCGCTGGAAGGCGGAGTAGTGGGTCGAGATGAAGTCCCGCTGGGTGAAGCCACGGACGACGAGTCGCTTGATGTTGATCGCGCTCATCAACTGCGGGAGCCGGTCGGGTCCAGGCGGCGCGGACGCCTCGTTGTACTGCGAGATCAGACCGCAGACGGGCACCCGTGCGAAATCGTTGAGGTGATCGAAGACGGCGTCCCACACAGCGCCGCCGACATTCTCGAAGTAGATGTCGATCCCGTCCGGAACGGCCTCGCTCAGCTCGTTCTTGAAGGTGGGTGAACGGTGGTCGAGCGCGACGTCGAATCCCAGCTCGCGCAGCCACGCCACCTTGCTGGCGCCGCCCGCGATGCCGACGGTCCGCGCCCCCTGGATCTTGGCGATCTGGCCGACGGCGGACCCCACGGCCCCCGTGGCGGCCGCCACCACGAGCGTCTCGCCCGCGACGACGCGCCCGATCTCGGTGAGCCCGACGTAGGCGGCGAAACCGGGCATGCCGAGCACCCCGAGCGCGGTTGAGATAGGCGCCTTGGCCGGGTCGACCCTGCGCAGGTGCTCACTGTCCTGTACGGCATGGGTCTGCCAGCCGGAGTGCGCGAGGACGATGTCGCCGGGGCTGAAGGAGGGCGACGCCGACTCGAGGACCTCGCAGACGGTACCGCCCTCCATCACCTCGCCGACCTCCACCGGCTTGGCGTAGGAGCGCGATGCGTTCATCCGGCCACGCATGTACGGGTCGAGCGAGAGGTAGATCGTCCGCAGCAGCACCTGGCCGTTGCCGATGGCCGGGAGCTCGCGCGTCTCGAGACGAAGGTTCGAGCGGACGGCCTCACCGACGGGTCGGGAGGCGAGGACGACGGCACGGGACTGGGTCACACGGGGCACCATAACTGGAGGTTGCCCCCACTGCATAGAGCGGGATACGGTGCCCCGGCCAGATGAATGCTTTTCTACAGCCAGGGGCAAGGTCCTCGCTCGACGTCGAGGGCGCCAGCCGCTGGGCGACCGGTCGCTGCCGTCGCCCCCGTCGCTGGGTCGACCATCGGATGCGAGCCTCAAGAGATCAGCTAACAGGAGGATTGATCATCGTGAGCACCATCACGATCACCGGCGAGCATGTGAGCCTCGAGACGCTTCGTCCTGTCTTCCGGGGCCCTGTCCAGGTGGCGCTCGCCCCGCAGGCAGTGGAGAACCTGCGACGCGCGAACCAGGTGATTCTGGACGCGATCAGCCGGGCAGACGTGGTCTACGGGGTGAACACCGGCTTCGGGAAGCTGGCGGACCGACGGATCTCGCCGTCCGACCTCGTGGAGCTGCAACGCCGGTCGGTGCTGTCGCACATGGTCGGGGTGGGTGACCCGCTTCCCGACGACACGGTCCGCGCCATCATGGTCATCAAGCTCATCGGTCTTGCGCGCGGGCACTCCGGAATCCGCGTCGAGACCGCGGAGATGCTCGTGAACATGATCAACGCGGACGTGCTGCCGGTCATCCCCACGCAGGGCTCCGTCGGGGCCTCGGGAGACCTGGCGCCGCTGGCGCACCTCGCCGGCGCACTCATGGGAGAGGGCAGCGTTCGGATCGGCGGCGTCACGTACAACGCCGCAGAGGGTCTCGCGAAGGCGGGCATGGCTCCCGTCGAACTGGGCCCCAAGGAGGCGGTGGCCCTCCTGAACGGAGTCCAGGCATCCACCGCCATCGCCCTGCGCGGGCTGTTCGGCGCCGAGGCCGTGTTCAACGCCGGCCTGGCCGCCGGTGCGCTGACGCTGGAGGCGACGGCGGGCCGACAGGTCGCTCTCGACGACCGCATCCAGCAGATCCGCGGGCACGCTGGCCAGATTCGGGTCGCCGGCCTCCTGCGGCGCCTGGTCGCCGACAGCGCGGTCCTCGACGTGGAGTTCGAGGGACGTCGGCTCCAGGACCCCTACTGCCTGCGCTGCCAGCCCCAGGTCATGGGGGCAGCGCTGGATCTCCTGACGTTCGCCGCGCACACGATCCAGCAGGAAGTCAACGCGGTCTCCGACAACCCGCTGATGTTCCCCGACGACGATGTCGTCCTGTCGGGCGGGAACTTCCATGGCCAGCCCATCGCTTACGCGGCGGACATCATCGCCATGGCGGTCTGTGAGATCGGGTCGATCTCCGAACGCCGCCAGGCAATGCTCATGGATGCCTCCATGAGCGGGCTGGCGCCGTTCCTGGTTGGCAACGCCGGCCTGAACTCAGGGTTCATCATGGCCCAGGTCACCAGTGCCGCGCTCGTCGCGGAGAACCGCGCCAAGGCGACTCCGAACAGCGTCGACAGCATTCCGACCTCCGCCGGCCAAGAGGACCACGTCAGCATGGCGACGCATGCTTCCGTGCGCCTTGGACCCATGGTCCGCAACGCGGCGTACGTCGTCGCGATCGAGCTGCTGTGTGCTGCCCAGGGCCTGGACCTGAGGAACGGCGGGACCGCAGCGCCGGCGAATCGCCCCACCTACGACCTTGTCCGTTCCAAGGCCGAGTTCCTCGAGGACGACCGGATCATGGCGGGTGAGATGGAGGCCGTCGCCGCGGAAGTCCTCGACGGGGTGTTCACCGGGATCGTCGGTGGTGCGCTGGAGGGTATCGCCTGACCGACGGCTCTCCGCTCCTGCCGCATGACGTGTGTATTGCCAGGGGGTGGGCACAACGCGCCCACCCCCTTCACGTCCTTTTTGAGCGATGCTCCTGGGCCCTGGTCGCCCTCGGCCAGCCCAACGCGCCTCTCCACGACCCACCTGCGGGGGAGAGGCAGAACCGGGATGAGGTCGATGCTGTCGATTCGACCCGTCACCGGCCCGGCGAAGCTCGTCGTGGATTGCGTCGCGTGTCTCGTTCTTGCGCCCCGCCGTGAACCAGCGATCCGCCGCATTCTGCGGTGCAGTATTGCGCGGAATTCGCCGCCGAGGGAATCGGCCGGACGCACATAGGGCTCGAGTCGGCCCACATCGCGTCGGTCGCTTGCGAGAGACTTGGCGGGCATCGTCCCCGCCGTGCCCGGATGACACCCATCGCACAACCTGACGGGATGATCCCGTTTGTCGAGCATCTCGCATCGACACGTTCCACCGTTACGCCATGCGCGCGATCCGCTACCCAACGAACGCCCGAAGGGCGCCTTGAAGGCGGTTGTGTTACGTCTCCGATACGTCCTCAGATCGCATGCGGGAGGGGGGTTGCCGTGCTGCATGGAAGGGGATACCGTTCCGCCAGCACTGAATGAATTCTTTCACGTTGAGTCTCGAGTCCCCCAAGGAGCCAACGATGCCGAGAAGCCGTGTAGTGACCGCCACCCTCTCCCTCCTTGCCGCCACCGCGATCCTCGTGAGCGGATGCGGGACGGAGGCCGACACGTCGAAGGACAGCGCTCTGCTCGTCCCGGAACTGAATGAACTGCTGCCGCAGAAGGTGCGCGACGCGGGCGTCTTCACCGTGGCCACCGATCCGCAGTACCCGCCGTGCGACTTCACCAACGACTCCGGGAAGATCGATGGCTTCAACCACGACATCCTGATGGCGATGGCGCCGCGACTCGGCGTCGAAATCCGCCAGGAGGCCATCGCCTTCGACGGCCTGCTTCCCGGAGTTCAGAGCGGTCGGTTCGATGCCGCGATGGAGTGCATCACGGACAACGTGGAGCGCCAGAAGACGGTGAAGTTCGTCGACTACGCCTACGCCACCAAGAGTGTCATCACGACCTCCGAGAACAAGCGCGGCATCACGGAGAATCCCCTGACCGCGTGTGGGTTGAAGGCAGGCGTCCAGACCGGCACCGAGTTCGTCCAGGACGCGGAGCTGTTCTCGAAGAACTGCGAGTCGGAGGGCAAGGCTCCGCTGCAGATCACCAACTTCCCGACCGCCGGCGACCAGAACACCGCACTGCAGTCCGGCCGGATCGACTTCGCCTTCACCAACACCGCGACCGGGGTGTGGCAGGCAAAGGCCAGCAACGGCCAATTCAAGATCATTCCGAGTCCGCTCCTGTCGCGCACCTACGTCGGCATCGTGGTGGGCCTTCAGTCCGACGACACCGCCAAGGCCCTGCTCGGCGCACTCGAGGCGATCATCAAGGACGGCACCTACGACAAGATCATGGCGGAGTGGGACCTCAAGGACATCGCGTTGGACAAGCCCGGCATCAACCTGGCGACCGAGCGTCCCCTCGACGTGCCGAAGGTCTGCGGGTCGTGCGGCTCCTGACCTAGGGAACGCGCCGATATCAGCGTCGACGTCACCCCGGCGGGCCGCGTCGAGAATGGCCTCGATCAGCTCGTCGCCCCGAGCTTCTCGACAACCGCAAGGGGCATCGCCACGGTATCGAGAGCCGCCAGGGTTCGGTGCGGAACGGACATCCACACCGCACCGAACCCTGCGGTTCGGACCGACTCGAGCGCGCAAGCCCGGCCATCCACGCTGACCGCCTGTCGTGAGCACACGAGGAGCGTCGGCCTCGGACATCAACCAGGCCTCTCGGATCACCGCCAGCGAGAAACAAGAGAAGGTGCAACGTCGTGACACAACCGGCAGCCGATGTCGTAGTGCGAGATCCTTTCGCGAAACCCCGGCCACGCAGACACCCGAGCCACTGGATCAGTGGGCTCGTCGCGGCTGCGATCCTGGGCTTCCTCGTCTACGGACTCGTGAACAACGAGAACCTGGAATGGGATGTCGTAGGCGATTACCTCTTCGCCGATCCCATCCTGGAGGGCTTGTGGATGACCATCAAGCTCTCGCTGCTCTCCCAGTTCATCGCTGTGCTGATCGGTTGCCTGCTCGCCCTCCTCGGCGAGTCCCGGAACCCCGTCTTCCGCACCTTCGTCAAGGCGTATGTCGGGTTGTTCCGAGGGCTACCCCTGCTTGTTCTCCTTCTGATCTGCTTCAACGCCGCACTCTTCGTTCCGCGGATCGGCCTCGGCGGTGCCAGTTGGGAGACGAACACCCTCATCACCGGGTTCACAGCCGCCATCATCGGCCTGTCCCTGCACGAGGGTGCCTTCATGGTCGAGATCATCCGAGCGGGCTTCATGTCGGTTCCTCCGGGCCAGCGTGAGGCGGCCCAGGTCCTGGGAATGAAGCGCGGTCTCACCATGCGGACCATCGTCATTCCACAGGCGATCCGGGTCATCATTCCGCCGACGGGCAATCAGTTCATCAGCCTCCTCAAGGCGAGCTCGCTCGTCGCCGTCATCGGTGGAGGCGACCTCCTCACCCGCGCCCAGCAGATCTACGGCTCCAACTTCAAGGTCATCCCGCTCCTCATGGTGGTCAGTTTCTGGTATCTGACCATCGTCAT